>NZ_CP121634.1:0-600000 GCF_029714945.1 Bradyrhizobium sp. CIAT3101 | reverse complement strand
TGGGCGCTGGCCTATGTCCGCATCTCCAAGGACTACGAGGCCGACGAAGCTGCCGCGCGTGAGGCGAAAGCCGGGATGTGGCAGGGCGCCTTCATCGCCCCCTGGGACTGGCGCGTGCGCAACAAGAAGACGACGATTCTGGGCGCCACCAAGCCGCCCGAAGGCGCCCATTCGGTGCTGCTCGCCTCGGCCTCGGGGCCGGTTGCGCCCTCGCCGGACTGCACCATCAAGGGCAACGTCAACACCGCCGGCGAGTGCATCTACCATACCCCGACCAGCCGCTGGTACACCCAGATCAAGATGAAGATCAGCAAGGGCACCCGCTGGTTCTGTTCGGTCGAGGAGGCCGAGGCCGCCGGCTGCCGGGAAACCAAGAGATAGAGCATGGTCCGGAAAAGTGTGACGCGGTTTTCCGACCAGACCATGCTCAAAACAAAGAGCCCCAGACCTGCGTTTTGCGCGCTTTTCTTGCAGGCCGCCGGCGCGTAAAAGCGTAACGAAGCAACCCTCCAGACAGTCTTCACGACACAAGGAAGATAGCAATGACCGTTCGCGCGGGCCGGGAATTTCTGGCCATCCCCGGGCCCACCACGATGCCCGACGCGGTGCTGCAGGCGATGCATCGTCCGGCGATCGACATCTATTCCAGGGAGATGCTCGACCTGACCGAGAGCCTGCTGCGCGACATCTCTGGTTTGTTCGCGACCAAGGGCAAGTCCTACATCTACATCGCCAACGGCCACGGCGCCTGGGAAGCCGCGCTGAGCAACGTGCTGTCGCGCGGCGACAAGGTGCTGGTGCTGGAGAGCGGACGGTTTGCGATCGGCTGGGGCAATGCGGCAGCCTTGATGGGCGCCGAGGTCGAGGTGCTCAAGGGCGACTGGCGCCGCGCCGTGCGGCCGCACGAGGTCGAGGAGCGGCTGCGCCGCGACACCGAGCACAAGATCAAGGCCGTGGTCGTCGTTCAGATCGACACCGCCTCGGGCGTGCAGAACGACATCGAGGCGATCGGCAAGGCCATCAAGGCGGCCGGCCATCCCGCGCTGTACATGGTCGACACCGTCGCCTCGCTCGGCTGCATGCCGTTCGAGATGGACAAATGGGGCGTCGACGTCGCGATGTCCGGCTCGCAAAAGGGCCTGATGACACCGCCCGGCCTTGGCTTCGTGGCCGCCAGCGCACGCGCGCAGGAGGTCCACAGACGCGCCAACATGGCGACGCCGTATTGGAGCTGGAGCGAGCGCGAGGGCACGGAGAATTATCGCAAATATGCCGGCACCGCACCGGTGCATCTGCTGTTCGCGCTGCGCCAGGCCATCGATCTCATTCACGAGGAAGGGCTGGAGAACGCGTTCCGCCGCCACGCCCTGCTTGGAGAGGCCACGCGACGCGCCGTCGGTGCGTGGACGGAGGGCCAGGTGCTCGGCTTCAACGTCGCCGAACCTCACGAGCGCTCCAACACCGTGACCACGGTGACCATGACCACCGGCCATGATCCCGCGGTGCTGCAGCGCTATTGCAAGGAGAAATGCGGCGTCGTGCTCGGCACCGGCATCGGCGATCTCTCCGGACAAGCGTTCCGCATCGCCCATATGGGCCATGTCAACGCACCGATGCTGCTCGGCACGTTGGGCGTGATCGAGGTCGGCCTCAACGCGCTGAAGATCCCGCACGGCAAGGGCGGGCTCGAGGCGGCGGTGGCGTATCTGGGCGAGCAGGTGGCGGTGTAGGCGCAGGCGCACGCCACACACTCGGTGTCGTCCCGGCGAAAGCCGGGACCCATACCGCGTGATCTATCGGTTGCCCGCGGTGGGTGTACCGCGGGAAGACCTCTTAACTGCCAGTCTTCGCCAAACTCCTCGCTGGGGTTATGGGTCCCGGCGTTCGCCGGGACGACGGCGGAATGTGTGGCGAGGGCCTGAGCCTCACAGCCACATTCGCCTTCTTTAAATCCCCCACATTCGATCTGATATAGAGGCCAGACACTCCGGCTGTATCGAGGATCGATTTGCCCAAATCCGCCAGCACGACCCCGACCGCTCCCGTCGCCCCGCGCCGGCCGCATTCCTTCACCCACCACGGCATCACCGTCACCGACGACTATGCCTGGCTGAAGGACGCGAAATGGCAGGAGGTGCTGCGCGATCCCAAGGTGCTCGATCCCGACATCCGCAAATATCTGGATGAGGAGAACGGCTACACCGAGAGCCTGCTCGGCCACACGGCAGGCCTGCAGAAGACGCTGGTGCGCGAGATGCGCGGGCGTATCAAGGAAGATGATTCCAGCGTGCCGTCGCCGGATGGACCGTTCGCCTATTTCCGCAAGTTTCGCGAGGGCGGCCAGCATGAATTGTTCGGCCGCATGCCGCGTGACGGCGGCGAAAGCCATATCGTGCTCGACGGCGATGCGCTTGCCAAGGACCACAAATACTTCAAGTTCGGCGGCAGCCGCCACTCGGACGATCACAAGCTACAGGCCTGGAGCGCCGACACCAAGGGTTCGGAATATTTCACGATCCGCGTGCGCGACTGGGCGGATGGCAACGACCTCGACGACGTCGTCGAGGAGACCGACGGCGGCGTGGTCTGGAGCAAGGATGCGAAATCCTTCTTCTATGTGAAGCTCGACGACAATCACCGTCCGATGCAGGTGTGGCGGCACAGGCTCGGCACCAGGCAGGCCGACGATACGCTGGTCTATGAGGAACAGGATTCCGGCTGGTTCACCCATCTGCATGAGAGCACCAGCGGCCGCTTCTGCGTGATCGCCGGTGGCGACCACGAGACCAGCGAGCAGCGGCTGATCGATCTCACCCATCCGGACGCGCCGCCGCGTCTCGTCGCGGCGCGCGAAGAGGGCGTGCAATATTCGCTCGCCGATCGCGGCGACGAGCTCTTCATCCTCACCAATGCCGACGACGCCATCGACTTCAAGATCGTCACCGCGCCGCTCAGCCAACCCGAGCGGAAGAACTGGCGCGACCTGATCCCCTATCGTCCCGGCATCTACATCATCGACCTCGATCTCTATGCCGGCCATCTGGTGCGGCTGGAGCGCGCCAACGCGCTGCCGGCGATCGTGATCCGCGAACTCGCCGGCGGAGAAGAGCACGCCATCGCCTTCGACGAGGCCGCCTACTCGCTGGACACGATGGGCTCCTACGAATTCGACACGACGACTTTGCGCTTTGCCTATTCGTCGATGACGACGCCGTCGGAGGTCTACGACTACGACATGGCCAGGCGCACGCGCACCTTGCGCAAGCGCCAGGAGATTCCGTCCGGCCACGATGCGGCCGACTACGTCACCACGCGCATCATGGCGAAGGCGCAGGACGGCGCCGAGGTGCCGGTCTCGATCCTCTATCGTCGCGGGCTCGAGCTCGACGGCGCGGCGCCGCTGCTGCTCTATGGCTACGGCTCCTACGGCATGGCGATGCCGGCCTCGTTCAACGCCAACCGTTTGTCGCTGGTCGACCGCGGCTTCGTCTACGCCATCGCCCATATCCGCGGCGGCGCCGACAAGGGCTGGGGCTGGTATCTCGACGGCAAGCGCGAGAAGAAGACCAATTCGTT
This sequence comes from Bradyrhizobium sp. CIAT3101, assembly GCF_029714945.1. Classification (NCBI taxonomy): domain Bacteria; kingdom Pseudomonadati; phylum Pseudomonadota; class Alphaproteobacteria; order Hyphomicrobiales; family Nitrobacteraceae; genus Bradyrhizobium; species Bradyrhizobium sp. CIAT3101. Next base: position 596,424 of record NZ_CP121634.1, on the reverse strand, counting down.
CGACGATTTCGCCGCCAGTGCCCGCGCGCTGATCGATGCGAAATACACGAGCGCCAAGCGTATCGTCGGCCATGGCGGATCGGCCGGCGGCATGCTGATGGGCGCGGTCGCGAACCGCGCCGGTGAATTGTTCGCCGGCATCGTCGCCGAAGTGCCGTTCGTCGATGTGCTCAATACCATGCTCGACGACACGCTGCCGCTGACGCCGCCGGAATGGCCGGAATGGGGCAACCCGATCGAGAGCAAGAAGGATTTCCGCACCATCCTGTCCTACTCGCCCTACGACAATGTCGCGGCCAAGGACTATCCGGCCATCCTGGCGATGGGCGGCTTGACCGATCCCCGCGTCACCTATTGGGAGCCGGCCAAATGGATCGCGCGTCTTCGCGCGACCATGAGCGGCGGCGGCCCTGTCCTGCTCCGCACCAACATGGGCGCCGGCCACGGCGGCGCCTCGGGACGCTTTGACCGGCTCGACGAGGTCGCGATCGTCTATGCGTTCGCGCTGTGGGCGACGGGGATGGCGGAGGCCGGGGTGTAGCGACATCCACAGACGTCGTCCCGGCGAACGCCGGGACGACGGCGGAGTTTGTGGGGCGAGTTACCGCCCCACAGCCGTCCTCACACCGCGCCCTGCGTCTCGACATAGAGCGCGTAGATCGAGTGGCAGCTCGCCATATAGAGGCGGTTGTTCTTCGGACCGCCGAAGCAGAGATTTTCGCAGCGTTCGGGCAGCTTGATGAAGGCGAGCGGCTTACCTTCGGGGTTGAACACCATGACGCCGTCGAGGTCTTCCGACTTGCCCTTGAGCTGATAGACCTTGCGGCCGCCGACGTCGCTCGGCTCGGACTGCAAGGCGCCGTTCGAGCCCCAGCCGCACCAGAGATTGCCGTCGCGGTCGACGCGGAAGCCGTCGAGCGAGCCTTGATCCGCGGCATCGATCAGCTTGGTCTTGCCGCTCAGCGAGCCGTCGTCGCCGACATTGTAGCTCCAGATGCTGCGATTGGGCGTGCCCTTCCACTCGACGACATAGAGCTTCTTCTCGTCCGGCGAGAAGGCGATGCCGTTGGGATTGACGAGATCGGTGAGCACGGCGGTGAGCTTGCCGTCCTTGGCGATGCGGTAGACGTTGGTGGTGGCCTGCTCCGGCTTCTCCTTCTTGCCCTCCCACTCGCCGCCGATGCCGAAGGTGGGATCGGTGAACCAGATGCTGTCGTCCGACTTCACCACGATGTCGTTCGGCGCGTTCAGCCGCTTGCCCTCGAACTTGTCGGCAAGCACGGTGATCTTGCCGTCCTTCTCGGTACGGGTGATGCGGCGCGTGACGGAGTGCTCGCAGGTGACGAGCCGACCCTGACGGTCGCGCGCATTGCCGTTGGCGTAATTGGCGTTGGCGCGGAACACGCTGGTCTGCCCGGTCTTCTCGTCGAACTTCATGATCCGGTTGTTGGGAATGTCGGAGAACAGCAGATAGCCGCCTTCCGGGAAGTAGACCGGGCCTTCGGCCCAACGGAGGCCGGTCGCAACCTGCTCCAGCGTCGAGGAATAGAGTCGGTATTTTGTAAAACTCGGATCGAGGATCTGGACGGCCGGGTCCGGATAGCGCTGGGCCGGCGTGAACGGAAACGACTGGGCGCCGGCCGCGCGGGCCAGCAGCATCGAAGCCGCCGCGCTCCCTGCGCCGGTCAAGAGATTGCGTCGCGTGAAATTCATAAAAGTCCTCCCTGCTTGTAAAAGGCCGGCACCTTGATGTGGCCGGCCTGTTTCTTGACGTGGTCGTGATGCGTGGCTTTACCGGCCGTTCTTCTTCCGCCATTCCGCGAAGTCGGTGAGCGTCTGCGGATCGGTCGCGGGATAGAGACCGAAAATGCCGCGGCCTTTGCCGACCTCCTCGGTGACGAAGTCCTCGAACGCGGTCATCTCGAACGTTTCGTTGGCGATCTCATCGGCAAGGTGCGCGGGGATCACGATGACGCCGTCGGCATCACCGAGGACGACGTCACCGGGAAACACCGGCGCATCGCCGCAACCGATCGGGACGTTGATCTCGATCGCCTGGTGCAGCGTGAGGTTCGTCGGCGCCGAGGGGCGGTGATGATAGGCGGGGATGCCGAGCTTGGCGATCTCGGCGGAGTCGCGAAAGCCACCGTCGGTGACGACGCCGGCGACGCCGCGCTTCATCAACCGCGTCACCAGGATCGCGCCGGCCGAGGCCGCGCGCGCGTCCTTGCGGCTGTCCATCACCAGCACCGCGCCCGGCGGGCAATCCTCGACCGCCTTGCGCTGCGGATGCGAGTGATCCCTAAAGACGTCGATGGTGTTGAGATCCTCGCGCGCCGGCATGTAACGCAGCGTGAAGGCCTCGCCGACCATGGTCGGCTGGTCGGCCCCGAGCGGATGCACATCCTGGATCATCTGGATGCGCAGGCCGCGCTTGAACAGCGCGGTGGCGACGGTCGCGGTGGAGACGGATTTGAGCTTGTTGCGGGTGGCTTCGCTGAGTTTGGACATATTGTTCTCTCTAGTAAATCGACGGCTCGCCGATCGGCGCGCCGAAATCGGTCTCGAGGAAGTCGAAGTCGCAGCCGTCATTGGCCTGCTTGATGTGTTTTGTGAACATCCAGCCGTAGCCGCGCTCGAAGCGGCGCTCCGGCTGCTTCCAGGCGGCGCGGCGCTTGTCGAGTTCGGCCTCTGATACATCGAGATTGATGGTGCGCGCGGCAACGTCGAGCGTGATGCGATCGCCGTTCTGCACCAGCGCCAGCGGGCCGCCGATGTAGGACTCCGGCGAGACGTGCAGGATGCAGGCGCCGTAGCTGGTGCCGCTCATGCGCGCATCCGAGATGCGCACCATGTCGCGCACGCCCTGCTTCACGAGTTTTGTCGGAATCGGCAGCATGCCCCATTCCGGCATGCCCGGACCGCCCTGCGGGCCCGCATTGCGCAGAATGAGAATGTGATCCTCGGTGACGTCCAGATCGGGATCGTCGACCGCCTTCTTCATCGACGGATAATCGTCGAACACTAGCGCGGGACCGGTGTGCTTGAGGAAACGCGGCGCGCAGGCGGACGGCTTGATGACGCAGCCATCGGGGGCCAGATTGCCCTTGAGCACGGCGAGCGCGCCTTCCTTGTAGATGGGATTGTCGATGCCGCGGATGACATCGGCATTGTGCACCTCGGCGCCGTCGATGTTCTCACCGAGAGTCTTGCCGCTCACCGTGATGCAGTCGAGATGCAGATGGTCCTTGATCTGGCCCATCAAGGCCGGCAGGCCACCGGCATAGAAGAAGTCTTCCATCAGATAGGCATCGCCGCTCGGACGGACGTTGGCGATAACAGGGACCTTGCGGCTCGCGATCTCGAAATCGTCCAGCCCGATGTCCTGGCCGGCACGGCGGGCCTGCGCGATCAGATGGATGATGGCATTGGTCGAGCAACCCATCGCCATCGCGACCGCAATCGCATTCTCGAAGGCTTTTCGGGTCTGGATCGTCTTCGGCGTCAGGTCCTCCCACACCATCTCGACGATGCGCCGGCCGCATTCGGAGGCCATGCGGATGTGGTTGGCGTCCGCCGCGGGGATCGAGGAGGCACCCGGCAGCGTCATGCCGATCGCTTCGGCGATCGCGGTCATGGTGGAGGCCGTGCCCATGGTCATGCAGGTGCCGTAGCTGCGGGCGATGCCGGCTTCGATGTCGAGCCAGTCCTTGTCGGAGATCTTTCCGGCGCGCCGCTCGTCCCAGTATTTCCAGCCGTCGGAGCCGGAGCCGAGCGTCTTGCCCTTCCAGTTGCCGCGCAGCATCGGACCTGCCGGCAGATAGATCGCCGGAATGTTCATCGAGGTCGCACCCAACAGCAGCGCCGGCGTGGTCTTGTCGCAGCCGCCCATCAGCACCACGCCGTCAACCGGGTGGCTGCGCAGCAGCTCCTCGGCTTCCATCGCAAGCAGATTGCGATAGAGCATGGTGGTCGGTTTCAGCAGCGATTCCGAGAGTGACAGCGCCGGCAATTCCACCGGCAGGCCGCCGGCCATCAGGATGCCGCGCTTGACGTCGTCGACGCGCGACTTGAAGTGCATGTGGCAGGGCTGCGCTTCGGACCAGGTGTTGATGATCGCGATGCACGGCCGGTCCTTCCACTCCTCGGGGGCGTAGCCCATCTGCATGGCGCGGGAGCGGTGGCCGAACGAGCGGAGATCATCGGGTGCGAACCAGCGGGCGCTGCGGAGCTGGTCGGGTGTTTTCTTCTTGGTCATGATTGGGTGCCCCATTTTTGCACGGTGTTCCGCTCGATGGCGCGGAAGATCAGGTTCTCGACAAAGAGCCCGATGATAATCACCGTCAAGAGGCCTGCGAAGACCGCAGGTATGTCGAGGAGGTTACGGTTCTCAAAGATGAACCAGCCGAGCCCGCCTTGCCCGGAGGACACACCGAACACCAGCTCGGCCGCGATCAGCGTGCGCCAGGCGAAGGCCCAGCCGATCTTGAGGCCGGTCAGGATCGAGCCGAAGGCCGCCGGGATCAGGATTCTGGCCACATAGGGCAGCCCGCGCAGACCGTAATTGCGGCCGACCATGCGCAGCGTGTTGGACACGCTCTTGAAGCCCGAATGGGTGTTGAGTGCGACCGGCCACAGCACCGAATGGATCAGCACGAAAACGAGACTGCCATTGCCGAGCCCGAACCAGATCAGCGCCAGCGGCAGCAGCGCGATCGCCGGCAACGGGTTGAACATCGCCGTCACCGTTTCCAGGAAGTCGGTGCCGATGCGCGTGGAGATCGCGAGCACGGTGAAAACAGCGGCCAGCACGATGCCGGCCGAATAGCCCATGAACAGGACCTTCAGCGAGGTCCAGGCCCGCATCGGGATGGTGCCGTCCTTCACGCGATCGAACAGCGTCATGATCGTGTCGTGCAGCGTCGGAAACAGCAGGGGATTGTCGAGATAAACGCCGTAGGCCTCCCAGACCGCGCCGAGGAACAGGATGATGACGGTCTTGCGGACAAAGCCGTCGTTCCACAGCAGCTCGGCTACGCTCAGCTTGCGCTCGACCTCACCCGCGCCGCTGGCAGCAGCGATCGGCGCATCACGCAGCAAGATTCTCGCTTCGCCCATGAGCGGCTCCCCCTAATGCGCCGTGGCTTCGCCGGCGAACAGGAGATCGTGGATCTCCTTCTCCAGCCGGCCGGAGCTGCCGTCGTCATTGCCGACCTTGTCGACGTCCACCACCTCGGCCTTGACGCGGCCGGGATGCGGCGACAGCAGCAGGATGCGGTTGCCGATGCGGATGGCTTCCGCGATCGAATGCGTCACGAACAGCACGGTGAATTTGGTTTCGCTCCAGAGCTGGAGCAGCTCGTCCTGGCAGGTCCGGCGCGTCAGCGCGTCGAGTGCTGCGAACGGCTCGTCCATCAGCAGGATGTCCGGCTCCATCGCCATGCCGCGCGCGATCGCGACGCGCTGCTTCATGCCGCCGGAGAGCGTGTGCGGATAGGCATCGACGACGCGGGTGAGGCCGACCTTCTCGATATAGGCCCGCGCCCGCATCTCGGCGTCCTTGCGTGACAGCTTTCGCGCGGTCAGCAGCGGAAACATGACGTTGGCGAGCACGCTCTTCCAGGGCAGCAGCTGGTCGAATTCCTGGAAGATCATCATGCGGTCGGCACCGGGACCGCGGATCTCGCGATCGCCGATCGTCATGCGGCCTTCGCTCGGTGACATGTAGCCGCCGACCGCCTTGAGCAGGGTCGACTTGCCGCAGCCGGACGGTCCGAGCAGCACGAAGCGGTCGGACTTGTCGACGGTGAAGCTCACCCTCTCCGTGGCGGTGACGACGGCGCTCGAGGTCTTGTAGCGCAGCGTCACCCCACTGACGTCGAGCAGTGCCATCAGCTGCCCTTCAGGTCGTGCGCGACGGGGAGATAATAGTCGGTCCAGGCCTTGGGCTGGGTCTTCAGCGTGCCGGTCTTGTAGAGATGGGCGGCGAACTTCATCGTGCCCTGCGGCTCGAGATTCCATTCCATCATGCCGGGCTCTTTCAGAAGATCGAGCAGCTCCTCGACCGAGGTCTTGTCCCCGGTGATCTCCTTGTAGATCTCGACCGCCTGCCTGGTGTCGCTGCGGATCAGGTCCTGCGCTTCCTTGGTCGCATCGCGCACGGCCTGGATGATTTTTGGATTGGCGTCGGCGAATTTAGTCGTGGTGAAGAATTGCGCCTGGCTGAGCGGACCGCCCATCACGTCCGGCGAATTCAGCACGACATGCGCGCCCGGCACGTTCTTCAGCTCCAGAAACGTGAAGGGCGGGATCGAGAAGTGCGTATGCACCTCGTGCTTGGGGTTCGACAGCGCAGCATAGGCGTCGGGATGACCGAGCTGCACCGTGTTGGCATCGAGCTTCGACCATTGGTCGGCGCCGAAGGCCTCTGCCGCCGCGATCTGCAGCACGATGGCCTGCGTCGACACCTTGACGGTCGGCACCGCGATCTTGTCGCTCGGGCCGAAATCCTTGATCGACTTGATGTTGGCGTCGCGGCTGATCAGCGTCATCGGCTGCGCCGACGTCGCGACGATGCCCTTGACGCCGCCGCGGGTGCGATCCCACAGCAGCAGGAGATTGCCGGTGCCGGTGTTGAGGATATCGACGCCGCCGGCGAGCAGCGCATCGGTCTGCGCGCCGCCGCCCGAGAAGGTGACCCATTTGGTGGTCACGCCGGGCACGCCAAGCAAGCCTGCGTGCTTCTCGATCAGCTTCTGCTTCTCCATGATGTGGCTCGGCATGTAGAAAATGCCGGGCTGCCGCGACAGGGAGATCTCGGATTTCTGCTGTGCCTGCGCGGACGATGCCGACAGGACTGCCGCGGCGATCAGGGCGAGGGCTGCGCAGCCCATCTGGAATTGCTTGATCATTGTTGTTCGTTTCCTCCGGTCGGCATTGACGCGCGGCCGAGCTGATGCACTAATGCATTAGTGCATCAAAGGCAAGTCCGCCGGAGCAAGCCCGCCATGGAATCAGCCCATCAAGCCCCGCGCGGGGCCGCCCGGCTCGACCGAGCCCGGCAGGCCGCGCCGCAGGTGTTCGAGCGGCTGCGCAATGCCATCATTGCGCTGGAATTGCCGCCGGGCGCGCCGCTGTCGCGGGCTGAACTCGCCGGGCAATTCGGCGTCAGCTCGACGCCGGTGCGCGACGCGCTGATGCGGCTCGAGGAAGAAGGCCTGGTCGACGTGTTTCCCCAGCACGCCACCGTGGTCAGCCGGATCGACGTCGACCGCGCGCAACAGGCACATTTCCTGCGCCAGGCGCTGGAGCTGGAGATCGTCCGGCTCCTCGCGGAGCATCCTGATCCGGCGCTGATCATCCGCCTGGATCACGCCATTATGCTGCAACAGCAATTCACCAAGGCCGGCGACTTCCAGGCCTTCATGGTCGCCGACAATGATTTCCACGCCCAGCTCTATGCCGCCGCCGGCAAGCAGGATCTCTGGACGCTGGTGCGAAGCCGCAGCGGACATATCGACCGGCTGCGCCGGCTGCACCTGCCCTCGCCCGGCAAGGCCCAGAACATCCTGCGCCATCACAAGCTGATCACGCGCGCGATCGAGGCGAAAGATGCCGATGCTGCGCAGCAACATCTGCGGAAACATCTATCAGGCACGCTGAGCGAGTTGGATCGGATCCGCGAGCGCTATCCGGAATATCTCTCCGACTAGGCGCGGTCGCCGTGGTCATCTGCACGTAAACATGCATATGATCCGTACCCAATTAATGGCCCGGCGACCACACTTCGCTACAGCCGCGAAGTGCTTGCAGGCCAGGCACGATCCGCGCAACAATTTCGCATTTGATGCTTTGATTTGGGTCGCAGGGAACCGCCCTGCCCGACCCGGAGGTTATTGACGTGGCCAACATCCTGATCGTGGATGACGACCCGGCCGTTCAATTGACGATCCGGCTGCTCCTGGAGCGGGCCGGTCACCACGTGACGGTCGCCGGCGACGGCCACAAGGGGCTCGCCCTGTTCGAGCGCGGCCAGTTCGACCTGCTGTTCCTCGACATCTTCATGCCGGGCATGGACGGGCTGGAAACGATGCGCCACGTCCGGGCGCTGCAGCCGAAGCTCCCGATCATCGTCATTTCCGGCCGCTCGATCACGCCGGACGCCTACGCCGAGCCGGACTTCCTGAAGATGGCGACCAAGCTCGGCGCCGTCGCCAGCCTGCAGAAGCCGTTCCGGTCAGACGCGCTGCTGGCGGCGGTCGACCGTTGCCTGACATCGGCGCCATCATCCCTGCCGCAATGCGATGCCGGCGCCGGCAGCCGATGACGGGGCCATCGATGTCGCATCAAACATTCGGGTCCATTCTTGACGCGGCGCGACGACCGACATGACGCTCGCAACCCGGCTGGCCATCGCGATGATTCTGCTGGTCGCGGTTGCGGTCTCCGCGGTCGGGTGGCTGAGCCATTACAGCCTGGAGCGGGCGTTCCTGCCGCGCGTGATCGACCGCATCGAGACCCAGTCGGGGCTGCTCGCCTCCCAGCTCGAAGCCCAGACCAACGGCGCGCATGCCGATATCGTGACGTTCCGCGCCAACGCGGCCGTGCGCGGCGTGATCGATGCGCATTTCAACAACGGCATCGATCCGGTTGATCATCTGACCGAAAAGACCTGGCGCGATCGGCTGCTGACGCGCGTTGTCGCCGACGTCGAGGCCAACCCGACCTACGCGAAATTTCGCGTCATCAGCGCCGACGGCACCGAATATCTGCGCGTCGACCGCTCGGGATCGAATGGAACGGTCCGCGTCGTTCCCGACGAAGCCCTGCAAACCAAGGACGATCGCTTCTTCTTCCAGGACGCGATCAAGCTCGCCGAAGACCAGATTTATGTCTCTCCGGTCGATCTGAACGTCGACAACGGCACGATCCAGCTGCCTCACGTCCCGACATTGCGCGTCGCCGCGCCGCTGTACGGATCCGATCACCGGCTGTTCGGCATCGTCGTCATCAATGTCGACATGCGCCAGGTGCTCGACCGCATCAGGATCACCGGCCGGCGGGGTGAACAGGTTTACGTTGTCGGCCGCAACGGCGACTACATCGTGCACCCAGACCGGACCCGCGAATTCGGCTCGCAACTGGGCACACCGACGCGCTGGCAGGACGACTTCCCCTATTTCGCCGGTGTCACCGGATCGACGCAAGGGGTAACCCAAGTCGTGCCCGAAAGTGACGGCAAGCCGAGCGGCACCGCGATTGCGCCGGCGATCCTGGCCGAGGGCCAATGGGTCGGCATCATCCGCGTCGTCCCCTATGCCGTGTTTATGGCGCCCGCCGTCATCATCGAGCAGACGAGCCTGATGATCGGCATCATCGCGGTGCTGGTCGCGGCCGCGCTCGCCCTGCTGCTGGCGCGATCGCTGACCCGGCCGATAGGACGGCTCACCAAGGCAGTCGAGGCGATCGGGCGCGGCAAGCCGGCCACGATTCCGATCGACGCCGGTGGCGAGACCGGCATGCTGGCGCGGGCCTTTGCCCACATGGTCGAGGAGACCAAGGCCAAGACCTCGGCGCTGGAGCACGAGATCGAGGAGCGGCGGCGTACGGAAGCGGCCCGCGACCAGCTCGCCGTGCGCGAGCGCCTGTTCAGCGCCGCGGTCGAATCCTCCGACGATTCGATCGTGATGCAGACGCTCAACGGCACCATCATCGGGTGGAACGCAGCGGCCGAACGCCTCTACGGCTATTCGGCCGAGGAAGCCGTCGGGCAATCGACGTCGATCATCCTTCCATCCGACCGTAACGATGAGCGCAACGATTATCTCGCGCGGATCGCGCGGGGTGAACGGATCGACCATTTCGAAACCGTCCGGATCCGCAGGGACGGCACTCCGGTCGAGATTTCGGTGAGCCTGTCGCCGATCCGGGGCCCTACGGGCGATATCATCGGCGCGTCCGGCGCCGCACGCGTCCTGACCGATGCGCGGCAGACCGAGCGCGCGCTGCGGCAGCAGATCGAGGAACGGCGGCAACTGTTCGACGCCTCCGAGGACCTGATCATGATCATGAACTCGCGCGGCCATCTCGTTCAGATCAGCCCCAGCAGCGAGGCCGTGCTCGGCTACAAGCCCGAGGAGATGATCGGCCGCAGCGGCGCCGATTTCATCCACCCCGCCCATCTCGATCAATCCCGCGAGGAGATGCGCGCGCTCCGGCGCGGCGAACATCCGAAGCTCGCCGACACGCGCTGCATTCACAAGGACGGCCACGAGGTCTGGCTGTCCTGGCTCGGCAACTGGTCCGACCAGGCCAAGCGTTTCTTCTTCGTCGGGCGCGACATGACCGAGGCGAGGCGCGCCGCCGAATCCCTGCGCGATAGCGAGCAGCTTGCGCGCAATATCGTCGAGACCGCACTCGACGCCTTCGTCCAGACCGACGATCGCAGCACCATCCTGAGCTGGAGCTCGCGGGCCGAGGAGCTGTTCGGCTGGCGGCGCGACGAGGTGCTGGGCAAGAACGCGGTCGACCTGATCGTCGCCGAAAGCGAGCGCGAGAGAGTCAGAGACGGCCTCGCGCGCTTCCTCGAGTCAGCCGACGGCCAGACCCTCAATCGCCGCCGCGAGCTCATGGTCCGCCGCCGCGACGGCAAGGAGTTCAAGGCGGAGCTCAGCGTCACGGCGCTGCGGCGCCGCGAGGGCGTCCTGTTCAACGTGTTCTACCGCGATCTCACCGACAAGATCGCCTCCGAGGAACGTATCCGCCACGCCGAGAAGATGGAGGCGGTGGGCCAGCTCACCGGCGGCGTGGCGCATGATTTCAACAACATCCTCACCGTCATCACCGGGACGATCGAGATCCTCGCCGAGGCCGTGGCCAAGGATCCGGGACTTGCCGCGATCACCAAGATGATCGACGAGGCCGCCGGCCGCGGCGCCGAGCTGACCCAGCATCTGCTCGCCTTCGCGCGCAAACAGCCGCTGCAGCCACGCGAGATCGACATCAATTCATTGATCATCGACACCGCGAAGCTGCTGCGGCCGACGCTGGGTGAGCAGATCCAGATCGAATCCGTGTTCGAGGACGAGAGCTGCGTCGCGGTGGTCGATCCGAACCAGCTCACCACGGCGATTCTCAACCTCGCGCTCAACGCCCGCGACGCCATGCCCGGCGGCGGCAAGCTGATCGTGGAGACGGGCGCCGCCTATCTCGACGAGGTCTATGCCAGCGTCAACGACGTCCGGCCGGGGCACTACGTGCTGATCGCGGTGAGCGACACCGGCACCGGCATTCCGGCCAACATGCTGGCGCGCGTGTTCGACCCCTTCTTCACCTCGAAGGGCCCGGGCAAGGGCACCGGGCTCGGGCTCTCGATGGTCTACGGCTTCATCAAGCAGTCCGCGGGACACATCAAGATCTATAGCGAGGAAGGCCACGGCACCACGATCAAAATGTATCTGCCGCCGGGTAAGACGCCGACCGCCGTCGCCGATGGCGTGATGCCGGCCTCGATCGAGGGCGGACACGAGACCATCCTCGTGGTCGAGGACGACCGGCTGGTGCGCGACTACGTGCTGGCCCAGCTGCATTCGCTCGGCTACGTCACCCTGCAGGCCGCCAATGCCGCGGAGGCGCTCACCATCGTCGCGAGCGGCAAGCCGTTCGACCTGCTGTTCACCGACGTGATCATGCCCGGCAAGATGAACGGACGGCAGCTCGCCGACGAGGTGTTGAAGTCGCGCCCCGACCTCAGGGTGGTCTACACCTCGGGCTATACCGAGAACGCGATCATCCACCACGGCCGGCTGGATTCAGGCGTGCTACTGCTGGCAAAACCCTATCGCAAGTCCGACTTGGCGCGGATCATCCGCAAGGCGCTGGGCAGCTGAGACGCGCGCTCGTGTCCCGGACGCACTGCAGCGTGAAACGCTGCTGTGCAGAGCCGGGACCCAGAAGCTTCTGCGATTGTAAGGAGAGATGGGCCCCGGCTCTGCAGCGCATCACTGCGTGACGCGCTGCGTCCGGGGCACGAGAGAAAGAGCCTGCCGCTTACGACGCGCGCTGGGCCGCGGTCATCACGATGCGGATCAGATCGGCAGCATTGCGGGCGCCGAGCTTCTTCATGATGTTGGCGCGGTGATCCTCGATGGTGCGCGGGCTGATGCCGAGGGTCCGACCGGCTTCCTTGTTGGAGGCACCGGCAGCGAACTGCTCGAGCACCTCGCGCTCCCGGCGGGTCAGCGGTTCGCGGCCGGGGAAATGCAGCGAGCCGAATTTCGGCGACACACTCTCTGTCTGCCGACGTGCATAAGCGCCGATCGCTTCGTCCAGCCGGCCGACGATCTCGCTGCCGCGGAACGGCTTCTCGATGAAGTCGAGCGCGCCACTCTTGATCGCTCCCACCGCCATCGCGATGTCGCCCTGGCCGGAGATCATGAAGATCGGCGCGGGATAGTCTTCGCCGTGCAGCTCCTTGAGGATGTCGAGGCCGGACTTTCCGGGAATGTGCACGTCGAGCAGGACCGCAGCCGGCGTGCGGCTTCGCGCGACCGAGAGCAGGGCTGCGCCGTCCGCGAAGCAGATCACCTCATAACCCGCCGCCTTCAACACCATCGACAGGGTGTCGCGAACAGCCGGGTCGTCATCGACCACGAAGATCTCACCACGGGAGGTTTGTTCGACCATGTGCCATGTCCATTCGCCAAGCCACGTCGGCATTCAAGGACTCGCGTCCGCGCCTAACGCTATGGCTTTTGGCGCGGATTCGGCCCACCCGCATTTGTACGGGACATGAACTTAACGCACAAGTAGCGCCGAGGTGCCTTATTGCGGGGGACGGAGAATATCCATGCTAAATTACGCAGGCACACCCCCGCTCGCCGCGATGGCTGAAACCGACAGCCGTCAGTTGATCGCGGCCGAGCTTCGCTCCCTGATCGCGCGCATCGAGATCAGCATGCGTCTGATCGACGCTGCGATGGAGCCTGAAGACGATAGCGCTATCTCGGGTTCCACCGAGATTGTCGTGCTCGACGACGTGACGCCCCGTTACGCAACGGTGGGCGCCGCCCTCAATGCCTGCCGGGTGGAGCTCGGCAACGCCCTGCAGAACCTGTCGGAATCCGGCAATCCAGCGTAGGCCGCAATCAGCGCGGCTGATTTTGCCGCAGCCGATTGCATGGCAGTTCCGCGCCTCAGGCGCGGTGCCGCTCCACGATCGCGTCGGTGGCGACGCCGCCCCAGGTGTGTATGGTCGGCAGCCCCATCGCCGTCTTGCCGAGATTGGCGAGGCTGATGCGCAGCGCGGCGAGGTCCAGCGGCTTCGGCAGGCTCTGAAGCTCGATCCCGACGGAGCGGGCGAAGCTGCGCGCGGCGCTGCGGCGCTTGCCGTCCATGCCGCTGATGACGATCACGGAGCCCGTGAACTTCGCCGCCGCCATCTCGCGCAGCACGTCGATGCCGTCGCCATCCTCCAGCACGAGATCGAGCGTCACGCAGTCGAAGCGCGCGGCGCGCAGCTTCTCGATGGCCTCCGCGACCGACGGCGCAACGGCGACTTCGTGGCCGGCCTGCTTGGCGGCGACCGTGATCAGGCTGCGCTGCGTGGCGTCGTCATCGACCACCAGGAGCTGAAGCGCGCGCCGCTCGGCGACGTCGGGCAGGTTTGAGGGGATGGGGGAAAGAGAGCTTCTTGGCATGGCCGGACCCTGAAATTGCGACCGTCAGTTGATACACGGCACGCGCTTAGGCGACGTAAAGCCGCCTCTGCCAATTCGTTGGGATGTTTTCAGAAAATGTGAAGCAACGCGTCGGCAAAGGGCGTCACGGTGCGCGTGGCGATCACGCCACCGCATCATGGCTGGCCGCGCCGCGCTTCTTGCGGTTCTTGCCGCGCAGGAACTGGATGTCCATCTCGGCGCCGTTGACACGCACCAGCTCACAGCGGCGATAGGCAAGGCCGGTGGATGACAGCAGCAGGAAGAACTCCTTGAGGTTCAACCCCTGGATCGAGCCCTCCACCGTGAGGATGGCATCGGTGTCGGAAATCGCATTGAGGGTGCAGTCGCGCCGCCACGTGCCGTCGATGGCCATGATGCAGACATCATAACCTCGACTGAACGTGACGCGCTCTGCGCCCTTGCCTTCCTCGGCCATTCTTATCGTCCTGCCATCGCCGCCATGCGCGGCGCCCCGGCACCGACCGGCGCCGCCGCCGCACGCGGATCGTTCGGCCTGTAGAGGCCGCGGCGATCGGCAAGCGGCTTGAACGTATCGGTCAGTCCGACCACGGTTTCCGCAGCGCCGAGCACCAGGAAGCCGTCGGGCTCGATCTGGCGGGCCAGGCGGTTGAAGATGTTGATCTTGGTTTCCTGGTCGAAATAGATCAGCACGTTGCGGCAGAAGATGACGTCGAACGTACCGAGGTTGGAGAAATCCTGCAGCAGATTGAGCTGCCGGTGCTGGATCATCGCGCGCAGCTCGGGATTGACCTGCCAGGTTTCGCCGGTCTGCTTGAAATATTTCATCAGCATCTGGATCGGCAGGCCGCGCTGCACTTCGAACTGGCTGTAGACGCCGGCCTTGGCCTTCTCGAGCACTTCCTGCGAGAGGTCGGTCGCAATGATCTCGACACGCCATCCGGTCAGTGCCGCGCTCATCTCCTTCAGGGTCATCGCCAGCGAATAGGGCTCCTGTCCGGTCGAGCCGGCGGCGCACCAGATCCGCACGCTGCGGCGGCCGGCGCGGGCCTTGAGGACCTCAGGCATGATGGTGTCGCGGAAATGGTCGAACGGCACCTTGTCGCGGAAAAAGAAGGTTTCGTTCGTGGTCATGGCTTCGACCACGTTGGTCATCAGGGCGCTCGAGCCACCCTGCAGCTTCTGCACGAGCTCGGGAATGCCGGAGAGCCCGGCCTTGCGCGCCAGCGGCAGCAGGCGGCTTTCGATCAGATATTGCTTGTCGGCGGACAGGTCGAGACCGGAGCGCTCTTTCAGCAACTTACGCAGATACTCGTAATCGGGCGCGTTCACAGGATACCTCTTGACGCTACGAACAGGTGTATTTTCAGGCAGCAGTCTCTTCTTCGCGCGCGACCAACCCGACTTCCTGGAACTTCGCCAGCACGATTTCCTTGTCGAACGGCTTCATGATGTACTCGTTGGCACCGCCACCCATCGCCTTGGTGATATGGTCGATGCCGTTCTCGGTGGTGCAGAACACGACCTTGGGCTCATCGCCGCCGGGCATGCGGCGCAGCGTTCCCAGGAACTGGAAGCCGTCCATGACAGGCATGTTCCAGTCGAGCAGGATGGCTTCCGGCATCGCCTTCTTGCAATGAACCAGCGCCTCGACACCGTCTTCCGCTTCAATGACTTGAAAGCCCAGCGCTTCGACGATGCGACGGGCGACCTTGCGAACGATGCTGGAATCGTCAACCACCAAACAGGTCTTCATCTTGGATCTCCGGCTAAAATGTCTTTTGTGAAAGTTCAGGCAGCCATTTGCACGTCGGTCTTGAGCTCGAGGACGCGATCGACATCGAGGACGACCATGAGCTGACCGTCGAGACGGTGGACACCGCCGGCGAGCTTGGCCATGCGGGGGTCGAGATTGACCGGGTTCTCTTCCATGCCGTTCTCGGACAGGCGCAGCACCTCGCCGATCTGGTCGATCAGGAGGCCATAGGATTCGCCGCGCAGGTCGACGCCGACAGCCATTGGGGTCTTGCCATCCTCCGGCTTGGGCAGGCCGAGGCGGGCGCGCATGTCGACCACGGTGACGATGCGGCCGCGCAGGTTCAAGACGCCCGCGATCTCGCGCGAGGACAAGGGAACGCGGGTGACGCGCTCGGGCATGAACACGTCCTGGACGCGGGAGATCGGCAGGCCGAACAGCTGGCCACCGATCATCGCGGTGACGTACTCGACCATGGCGCCTTCGCCGGACTGGGTCTTCTTGGTCATATCGATATCTCCTGATCCCTGTCGTTACGCCGCTGCCCGGTTCAGCTCGGAGGCGCCGGCGGCACCCGCGGTCTGTTCCTTCAGCGCCGCGATCAGACCGGGACGGTCGAACTTGGCGACATAGTCGTGGAAGCCGGCCTGACGGCCGCGCTCGATCGCGGCCGGCGACACCAGGGCGGAGAGGCCGATGATCGGCATCGCGCCCAGATTGCTGTCGGAGCGGATGGTCTCGGCAAACTCGAACCCGTTCATGTCGGGCATCTCGATGTCGGTCAGCACCACGTCGAAGGTCTGGGCACGGAGCGCGGCGAGGCCCTCCTGCGCGGTCGGCGCGGTGCGGACGCGGTAGCCGGCCGCTTTCAGCACCGGCGCCAGCATGTTGCGGAAGAACGCGGAGTCGTCGACCAGCAGCACCGACTGCGAGTGCATCGACGGCTTCATCTCCTTGCGGGTGAACCAGTCGGAGAACGCCATCGGCAGGAAGTGGCCGACGTCGATCACCTCGGTGGCCTGGCCCTTGATCACGGCCGAGCCGAGGATGCCGCTAGCCGAGCCGCCGACCTCGATGTTGAGGCGCTCCTCGACGATGTCGATGATCTCGTCGACGACGAGCCCCATGGAACGGCCGTCATCGGCGAACACCAGGATCGGCTGCGCGCCCTGGCTCGCGATGGTGACGCCGTCCATGGCCACCAGCGGCATCAGCTGCTCGCGGTACTGCACCATGTAGCGGCCGTTACTGAACTCGATCTTGTCGGCGGGGAGCTCTTCGAGGCGGGTGACGAGCCCGAGCGGGACCGCCTTGGGCTGGGACGAGCCGGCGCGGAACACCAGCAGCGAGGTGGTCTGCTCACCCGAACCGATGTGGTGCGCGCCATTGTCGTCGGCCATGTCATGGGCCGAGGAGCCGGCGGCGCCGAGCGCCTTGGCAATGCCGTTGGGGTCGATGATCATGATCACCGCGCCATCGCCCAGGATGGTATTGCCGGAGAACATGTCGATGTGACGCAGTTTCGTCGACATCGGCTTGACCACGATTTCTTCGGTGTGGAACACGCCGTCGACGACGATGCCAAACGTCTGGCTGCCGACCTGCGTCACCACGATAAAACCGTTCTCGGGATCGGAAGCCGCGCCGTCGTCGATCTTGAGCAGCTTCTTCAGGTGGATCAGCGGCAAGAGCTTGTTGCGCAGGCGCAGGACCGCGGTGTCCTTGATGCGCTCGATGCGGTGCTCCGAGTTGGCGCGGGCACGGACCAGCTCGACCACCGAGAGCTGCGGGATCGCGAAGCGATCACCGGCGGCCTCGACGATCAGCGCGGAGACGATGGCCAAGGTCAGCGGGATCTTGATGGTGACGGAGGAGCCTTCGCCTGCGACCGACTTGATGTCGATGGTGCCGCCGATCTGGTCGATATTGGTGCGGACCACGTCCATGCCGACGCCACGGCCGGAGACCGAGGTGATGGCGGCCGCGGTGGAGAAGCCGGGCGCGAAGATGAACTTGTGGATCTGGGCTTCCGACATCTTCTCCAGCTCGGCCTCGGTGACGAGACCTGAGGAGAGCGCCTTGGCCTTGATCTTCTCGGTGTTGAGGCCGCGGCCGTTGTCGGCGATGCAGATGATGATGTGGCCGCCCTCGTGATAGGCGGACAGACGAATGGTGCCCTGCTCGCCCTTGCCGCTGGCGAGGCGCTCGGCGGGGGTCTCCAGGCCATGATCGGCGGAGTTGCGCACCATGTGGGTGAGCGGGTCCTTGATCAGATCGAGCACCTGGCGGTCGAGCTCGGTGTCGGCGCCGTGCATCTCCAGGTCGATCTGCTTGCCGAGTTCGGACGAGAGATCGCGGACGATGCGGGGCAGCTTCTGCCAGGCATTGCCGATCGGCTGCATGCGCGTCTTCATGACGCCTTCCTGCAGCTCGGCGGTGACGTTGGAGAGGCGCTGCAACGGCACCTTGAACTCGGTGTCCTCGTTGCGGCGGGAGATCTCCAAGAGCTGGTTGCGGGTCAGCACCAGCTCGGAGACCATGGTCATCAGGTGCTCGAGCGTATCCACGTTGACGCGGATCGACTGGTTGGCGACGCGGTCGCCTTCGGCGCCCGTCTCGTCGGCGGCCGACTTCTTGGCCGCTTTTTCCCTGGGCACCTTGGCGTCCTTGTTAGCGTCCTTGGCAACAGGTGCCGGAGCCTCGGCAACGGGTTCGGCCTTTGCAACAGGCGCGGGCGCTTCGATCGCGGTCTCGCGGAAGGCACGCTCGAGATCGTCGAGCGAGACTTCGCCGGGACGCAGCGGACGCTCCAGGGTCTGGTCGATCAGCGTGCCCGTGGTCATCTCCTTTGCGGGAGCGGGCGCAGCCGCAACGGGTGCCTCCGGCACCAGCGGCGGGGCTTCAGCGACGGGCGCAGCGGCGCCGGCGGCCATCGCGGCCATGCCCTGCTCGACCATCGCTTCCAGCTTGTCGATGAGATCGCGGTCGTTGCCCTCGGGCTCGGCTTCGGTTGCCTCGAGGCCTGCGAGGATCTCCTTGATGCGATCGATCGAGGACAGGATCAGCGTCACGGCCTGTCCGGTCACCGGCATGCCGTCGCGGAATTTGCTCATCAGCGTCTCGCCGGCATGTGCCAGCGCTTCGAGCCGCGGCAGTCCGAGGAAGCCGCACGTACCCTTGATGGTATGGACCAGGCGGAAGATGTTATCGAGGATCTTGGCGTTGTTCGGCTCCTGCTCGAACTTCACCAGCTGATTGTCGACGGTGTCCAGGCTCTCGCTGGTCTCCGTCAGAAACTCCCGCAACAGATCATCCATGAGCTACGCCTTGACTGAGCTGGACCTCGACGCCTGCGCCGCGCTTGGAATCGGCGGAAGTCCGCTCTTAAATCGTTAGACAACCCATTTCACGGTCCCGTTAATTTCATCCTCCGTGCTAATACGGATATTGAAGCGAAGTTTGCCGTTCGACCGCGCGAGGCTGCGATTTTCGGCAAATCCCGCACGCGGCATCGGGCCTGAAACGCAACAAGTAAACGCGCCGATAATGGCGTCGCGACATGCGCAAAAAAATCCCGGCGGAATCGGGAGATATGCACGGCTTGCGCGAATTGACTCAAATCACGCGCGATCGGAATCGCGCATGCGACCGTCTCTCGATGCCGTGCTGAAATCCGCAAGGACTGCGCTCGCGGTAAACGGACTCTTACCTCGTGCGCGTCACGGACAATAACGCGCTAACCCGGCCGCGCAGCAGCGGCGCGAGACTCGGCAAGACAGTCCTTGATGGCAGCCAGCAGCGCATCCGGCGTGAACGGCTTGCGCAGGCAGCACGCGGCGCCGGCCTTGTGCAGCACGCGAACGGGATGGACGCGAGATCCGCGGCCAGACCACGCAATGGCGCGAGGCAATTGCCGACGGCTGAAAAGCATCGACGAAGGAGAAAGGTGGCGCAGACCGGCGGACGATCGATGGAGGTGCGGATGCGACGTCTGCCGTCGATGGCCCGTTTCCGGCTCATGAACGCCCCCTTGCCACTCCTTCCCGGCTGATGACGCAAGACGGGCTCGCCGGTGCGTGCACGAATCGCGCGCAGTTCTCATTTCGGCTGCAAATGCGACAAGCTGCCTGCCCCCCAACGGGTATATCGGCAGTGACACAACCAGTAAGATAGTTTATTTTGACACGCAACCAGGTGTCGAATGCGCGACCCAGACGTCTCATCGCGCTGGATGATTCTGCATGATCGCGAGCGGACCACCGCCGAACCGATTGCTGCAAATGCTCGATGCTGGGGACATGGATCTGTTGCGCCCGCATCTCATCACGATTGAATTGGTCAGAGAGACTGTCTTGGGTGAAGCAGGCGCGGTGCTGCGACACGTCTACTTTCCGCACGATGGAACCGTTTCAATCACGGTGGGTCTCTCCGAAGGGCAGACGATCGAGGTGGCGATGCTCGGCCGCGACAGCGTCGTCGGCGGCGGTGCGGCACTCGCCGACGGGATCGCAGCGTCAGATGCCGTCGTGCTCTTCCCCGGGACCGCGTCCATGCTTGAAATTGCGGCTTTTCGAACCATCGCCGCGACCAGCGCGCCGTTCCGCAGCCTGATGATCCGGCATGAGCAGGCGCTGCTCGCGCGGGCACAGCAATCCCTGCTCTGCAATACGCTGCACCCGGTCGAGGCGCGACTGGCGCGCTGGCTGCTGCGAGCCCAGGATCTGTCCGACAGCGAAACCCTGCCGCTGACGCAGGAGACGCTGGCTCAGATGATGGGCGTCCGCCGCAATGCCATTTCACTGGTCGCCCACGCGCTGCAGCGTGCCGGCATCATTCGCTACAGCCGCGGCCAGATCGTGATCACCGATCAGCGGGCGCTGGAGGCGACCTCATGCGATTGCTATGCCGTGATGAAGGCTTACGACGCGCGTCTGCTGGCGAGACCGCGATGATGTGAGCGCTACCATCTCCGGCTGCATGCCGCTGTGCACACCAAGCGGTATCAGGCGATCGAGGGCACGGCTGTGAACAATGCACCAATTGCCAATATATCCCGCCGTGAACATGATGGAACTTACCGTGCAGGGGACGGCGGTTTCGGTGGCGGGCGTTTCACCGGCGGATGAGACAGGAGGCAGATTTGGAGACGATGGTACGCCCATCCAACGGTTTCCTGTCGGCACTGTCGGCAGACGATTATGAACTGATCCGTGCACATCTGCGCACGGTCGATCTGCCGCATGACGCCGTGCTGGTGGAAGCCGGCGAAACGCTCAAGCGCGCCTATTTCCCGCACCGTGGCGTGATCTCGCTGGTCGTGAAACTTGGCAAGGGCGAGCATGTCCAGGTGGCCATGATCGGCCGCGACAGCCTGCTCGGTACACTCTCGACCATGGGCGATGCCTGCGCGCTGAACACAGCGATCGTGCTGGTTCCCGGCGTCGGCTCGGTGATCGACCTCGACCGGCTGCGCATCGCGGCCGAACAGAGTCCCACCCTGCGGACGCTGCTGACGCGCCACGGTCTCGCTGTCTACGCGCAGGTGCAGCAGACTGCGGGCTGCAACGCGGCGCATCCGGTGGAGTCGCGGCTGTCGCGCTGCCTGCTGCACACCCATGATCTGTCCGGCGACTTCCGGTTGCTGCTGACCCAGGAGGCCATGGCGCAGATGATCGGGGCGCGGCGCAACAGCGTATCGCTGGTCGCCAATACCTTGCAGCAGGCCAATTTCATCCACTACAGCCGCGGACACATCCAGATCCTCAATCTGGACGGGCTGCGCCAGACGGCGTGCGAATGCTACGCGACGGTCAAGGCCCAATACGACCGGCTGCTCGGGCCCTGACGGGCGCGGCGCATGGTAAAGCAAGTGCTTAACCGCACCTGCAAACACCGCATATCTGGTGACCAGAACCGAAATCGGAATGGCGTAGATCTCCCGGACGCGTCGCACCCGACGCGCATCACGGGGACCGGGACACCATGTTCGACGCCGCTCTCGCGCCCACGCAGGGCCCGCACGACACCGCCCCCCTGCGCGAGCCTGAACCGCTGCGCGAGCCCGGCGCGTTCGACGTGCTGGTACGCGAGATCGGCGAGGACGGCGCCAGTGAAGTGCGCGCGGTGTTCTGGAGCGAGACGCGTGCGCGGCTCGAGCTGTTTCATGCACTCCCGCTCGGCCAGCATCGCGGCCGGATCGCGCGCGAGGCCCATTCGCTGAAGAGCACGGCCAGGACGTTCGGCTATCTTCGGCTCGCGGCGCTGGCGTTGCGGCTCGAGAGCACCGCCGACACAATCGACGACGCCGAATTCAGCGATCTGCTTGAGCGGATGGATGTGGCCTTCGCCGCCGCGAAGGCGGAGGAGCCGCAGGGCTGACCCGCCTGCACCCCGCCGTACTTATACGGTTTGCAATTTTCACAGATGACTAATCATAGGTGGCGATAGTCGCCGGAAACCAGGAGGGTTTCCATGTTCACCTATGAGACTGCGGACCAGAAAGAGGTCCGTCGCTTCCGCATCGCACAGTTCAACGGCCGGATGGCTACGGTGAAGGCGGGCGAGTCCACGGTGACGGGTTTTGTCCGCTCGGTGCTGGAGCAGGATTCGACGATCCCGCCGCGCTGGACCATCACCATCATCCCGAATGCGCCGAAGGAAGAGCCGAAGGCGCTACGGCCCAATTCGCGCGTGCGCCCCTTCGCCGAAGATTACTTCTAGGCACGGACCGCGCTGCCGCCACGGCGGCGCAAGATCACGGCTTCAATCGATCGAATGCAGCAGCGCGGCGCGGACGAGGTCCGCGGTGTTGCGCGCGCCGAGCTTGCGCATCGCCTCGGCCCGATGGCTCTCGAAGGTGCGCGGGCTGATCTGCATGCGCAGCGCCCCCTGCTTGTTCGAAAAACCCTCGCTGATCAGCCGCAGCACTTCGCGCTCACGCTTGGTCAGCCGCTTGCCCGACAGGCTCGACAGTTCGGAGCCGGTCTCGCGCGGCGCCGGCAGCACGCGCCCGGCCTTCAACTCGGCATCCTCGGTCGTGGACGGCGCGGGCAACGCGCCCTTGTGGGGGCCGGCGAGCTGCTTGACCACGCCGCAGACGCGCTCGGTCTGCGCCAATGCATTCTCCACCACCTGCTGCAAATAGGCGCGATCGGCCGAGACCGGCGCGAGCTGGTCGCTGTGGTGCTTGATCTCGCCCATGTAGAGCAGGAGTGCAGTCAGGGGGCCGTTGAGTTCGCGGGCGATGGCCGCGGCCATCTCATCGGCCGCCTTGGCACGGGCAGCGTTCAGGCGAACGAAATCAGCCTCTTCGGCCGGAGCAGTGCTGCTTTCGAACCATTCCGACGGCCGCGAATCAGCAACCGTATCGTTCTGTGACCCCATGTGACCCGTTTAGCGGAACCCGGGGCGATCTGTGGTTAACTTTCTGCTCCGTAAGACTACGGTGATTTTGTCAGTTCTGTGCTGAAATGACGACGGCGGCACAATTTATGCTTGCATTGACCCATCGTTGACTATGTCAGGGTTGATAAATCTGCCTAAAACATAGGCATATCGCCCGAAGCCGTCTTAACTATCATGGCCCGGCGCGCCCGCGGCGCCCCCGGATTTTACGGATAAATTAACGGCGGCCTGCTTCTCTTTGTCACAATTGAGAGCGCGCAAATGCCTCCATGCATTGGGCCGGTCGGCCTGCTGGAATCGTTGCGAGAGATTGCGTGCCATGGACGAGATCGACCAGCTTTCGGAGTTCCTGCAGAAGCTGACGCCGTTGTCGCGCAGCTGTCTGCTGAGCGAACTCGAACGGCTCGAACTGTGCGGCATCGACATGCCGGGCTCGACCGAGATCCAGGCGAAGCTGCGCGCCGAATTCCGCAAGGACGGATCGACCCAGGCGCGCGCCACCAATCCTTCGCGCTATTTCTTCGCGCCGCTCGAGCTGTTGCTGATCGACGGTGCGCCCGAGCACGCCAATGCGGG
Source organism: Bradyrhizobium sp. CIAT3101 (assembly GCF_029714945.1). Classification (NCBI taxonomy): domain Bacteria; kingdom Pseudomonadati; phylum Pseudomonadota; class Alphaproteobacteria; order Hyphomicrobiales; family Nitrobacteraceae; genus Bradyrhizobium; species Bradyrhizobium sp. CIAT3101. The sequence goes on along the minus strand of NZ_CP121634.1, from coordinate 572,991 downwards.
ACGGATCTCGCGCAACACGCTCACCCCGATCTGGGAGTGGATTTGCCGCGACCTGCTGCCGACCATGGCGCGCGACTACGTCAAGGCGATCAACGACCAGGTCACCGCCAACAATCCCAAGGAAGTGCAGAAGATCGCGACGACCTTCCAGGGCAAGGTCGTCAAGGTGCTCGAGAACACGCTCGCCTCAGCCGAGAGCACCGAGTTCGCGCGCGGCAAGCTCGCGCAATACACGGCTTCGCGCACTGCCTTCGACGACGTGAAGAAGATGCAGCAAGTGCTGCGCGCCGGCGACGCATTGGCGAAGTTCAACGAGAAGCTGCCCGAGACCATCACGAAATTCGACGACGGCCAGGTCGCCCAGATCACTGCGCAGCTCGACGCTTTCAAGAAGGCCAATCCCGGTGCGCTGCCCTTTGCGCTGGCGCTGGTGGCGAGGCGCCTGAAGACATTCTGGCAACTCACATACCTTGCGACCAGGGCGGCCGCGAGCAAGAGCGCTGCCGAGGTTGCCGCGGCGCCCTATGCTTGCGTCGTCCCCATGGTGCTCGACCGGCTCGACGACAAGCGCCTCGCCCTGCGGATCGCACTCCGCCACAACCGTTTCCTCGTCGCACGCGATCTGCTCACCGAAATCTACGACGCCGAATATTCGCTCAAGCTTCGCATCGACGGCATCGAACAGAGCGAATGGGGCGTCCGGCTGCAGCAATTGATGGACGCAATCGCGGCGCTGGTGTCGGCCGAGGTCAGCCGCTTCCCCGCCAATGTCGGTCACATCCTGGGATCGCGCCGGCTACGCAGCCAGGATACGCTGGGCGGCAAGCTGAGCTATCTGGCCTGGAAGGGCCGCGACGCCATGCAGGACGGCGCGGCGGCATTTCGCAAATTGATCGGGGCGACCTAGTTCCCCGGCATTCTCTCTAGGCTATTCGGGCGCGTGCGGCAGGCACAGGAAGCGATCGAGAAATCGCCCTGACATCACGAATCTGAACCACCAATAGATCAACCGCCGCGTCGTCATAGCTGCAATCCTTGACAGCCCACCACCGGCTGATGGAACCAATAGCGCAGCTGTCGCAATACGCATGTGAGCTGCTTCACACTTGTCGGCTCGGCGCCTGCGCGAGTTGTCGCATAACCGTCACGCGCGACAGGCAAACATGCGCGCATCGCGCGAAAATGAATTCGTGGACGGAGTGTATCGCTTCTATCCTGCGCCGCATCGCATGCTGCGATGGAAGGACATTCGCGATGAGATCGATCCGACTGACGTTGACCCTCATGATGTGGCTGGCTGGTGCATGCGCGCTCGCGTCAACGACGATGGCGCAGACGGCACCGCCCCCGGGCAACGCCGCACCGACGGCCGACAATGCCGTTCTGCTCACCGTCTTCTTCAAGCACGACCAGTCGCGCCCGCTCAGTGAGCTGAATGCGCAACTCGACAAGCAAGGCTTCCGCAAAGCCTTTCCACCGGCGGGCGTAGAGGTCGTGAGCTGGTACGTGATGATGGGCGTAGGCCAGGTGATCACGCTGCGGCTGCCGGCCTCGCGGTTGCGCGAGGTCAACCGCATCATCGAGGACACCGCGTGGGGTCCGTACCGCACCGAGTTCTATCCGACCTACGACTACAAGGCGGTCGGCATCGCCGAACACGACAAAGCGGCAGCCAATTGAGGCGTCCATTATTCAATTGGGCGAAGCACGCGCAGCTTCGTCCAATTACAGGACACGGCCCCACGCGCCACCGAACAGAGCACCGGGAAAATCCTGCATGATTGTCGCACGCACGAGCGCAACGCACGGACAGACGTAAACACTTCCCGAAAGAGGTCCGAACAATTTTAGGAATGATGGGGGCTTTAACGTTACCCAGATAATTCAACAATCGGCTGAAGCCCTCCTTATTTGAAACTGCTCCCGTCGCTAACACCGGCCGCGGAACGGGAGTGGTTTGAGATGGACGACAGGATCAGTGAGCTCGCCGGACGAAGGCTGAAGACCTTCGGACGGCGGAAGATGATGCCGCGCGCATGCGTGGCCGACAGCAAGCGCCATCTGCGCGCCTTCATGAGCGAAGTGCTCGAGGACCTCGGTTTCGTCACGAGCGAATGCAGCAGTGCAAGCGAGCTGCAGACCATGCTCGCCACCGACCTGCCGGACCTGATCCTGCTCGGCATCGCCGCCGACGGCATCGAGCCCGGCCAATTCCTGGAGACCCTGGTGCGCGAGGCCTTCGACGGCAAGGTTCTGACCGTCGGCGCCCGCGAGTCGATCATCGTGAAGGCCGTGCAGCAGGTCGGCGAGGAATACGGGCTTGCGATGCTGCCGCCGCTCACCACGCCCTTTGCCGCGGAGACGTTGCGCGAGCGCGTCGCGATGCTGCTGCCGGAGGAGCCGGCGCCGAGCCCGGCCGTGCATGTCGGCGAGGCCCTGCATGCGGGCTGGCTCGAGCTCTGGTACCAGTCGAAAATCGACGCGCGCTCGCTGGTCCGCTGCGGCGCCGAGGCGCTGGTGCGGATGCGGCATCCGACCTGGGGCGTGGTGCCGCCGGCCTATTTCATCCCGGAGGAAGACGATCCGCATTTCCGCGACCTGTCGGAGTTCGTGATCGAGCGCGCGCTGCAGGACTGGCACTATCTTCTGGAGCGGCAGAGCGCGGTCGATCTCTCGATCAACCTGCCCGCGCCTTATCTGAAGGAGCCGCAGGCGGTGCGCGATCTCTGCCGCCGGGTACCAACGCATCCGGCCTTCGGCGGGCTGACGATCGAGATCGCCAGCGCGGAGGCGCTCGACGATCTCGCCTTCCTCACCGAGATCGCGCGCGAGATGCGCTTCCACAATATCGGTCTGTCGATCGACAATCTCGGCGCCAACTGGCCGGCGCTGATGGGGCGGGACAGGATCCCCTTCATCAAGCTGAAGGCCGACCGGCAATTCGTCACCGGCTGCGGCAACGACCGCCTGAAGCGGACGGTGTGCCGCCACATCGTCGAGCTCGCGCAGGGCTATGGCGCGCGCGCCGTCGCCGAGGGCGTCGAGAGCCGCGGCGACCTGATGGCGGTCAACGAGCTCGGTTTCGACATGGTGCAGGGCTATCTGTTCGGCAAGCCGATGCCGCTGAAGAAGTTCGCAAGAAACACGCAGACGCGAACGGTGATGGCACAAGAGTGAGGCACGAAGGCCTCACGCGTATCGCCGTGCGAAGAACACGCAGACGACCACGAGCGCGGTCGCGGCGATCATGCTCCATGCGACCGGCTCGTGCAGCAGGAAGCCGGCCAGCGCGAGACCGAAGAAGGGCTGCAGCTGCTGCAACTGGCCGATGCGCGCGATGCCGCCGATCGCGAGCCCGCGATACCAGAAGATGAAGCCGACGAACATGCTGAAGATCGAGACGTAAGCGAGCCCGATCCAGGCAGGCAGGCTGACGCCGCTCCATGCCTGTGGCCAGGTCCAGATCATGACGGGTAGCATCAACGGCAGCGCCAGCAGCAAGGCCCATGAGATCACCTGCCAGCCGCCGATCCGGCGCGACAGCGCGGCCCCCTCGGCATAGCCGAGCCCGCACAGCACGATCGCGGCCACCATCAGGAGATCTCCGGCGACCGATGCGGTGCCGCCATTCGAGAGGGCAAAGCCCGCCACCGTGGCGCTGCCGAGAATCGCGAACAGCCAGAACAGCGGCTGCGGCCGCTCGCCGCCGCGCAGCACGGCGAAGATCGCGGTCGACAGCGGCAACAAGCCGATGAAGACGATCGAATGCGCCGAGGTGATGTGCTGCAGCGCCAGCGCCGTCAGCAGGGGGAAGCCGACCGCGACGCCGATGGAGACGATGACGAGCGAGGCGAGATCCCTGCGCTCCGGCCACGTCTGGCGCAGCAGGCCGAGCACGGCCGCACCGATCAGCGCCGCGATGATCGCGCGCGCCGACGTCAGGAACAGCGCCGAGAAGCCGCCGACCGCGACGCGCGTCGCCGGCAGCGAGCCGCTGAAGATGATGACGCCGAGAAGCCCGTTGCCCCAGCCGCTGCCCGCAGATTGCATGTCCGTCCCACTGTCTTGAGTTGCCATCATCAGCCTTTGGCGGTGGCAAGACCAGCCACAATCCAGTACAATCTCGCCAAACTGTATGGGTGTGGAAGGCAGTACACCTTGAGCATCGAAGCCCGCATGAAGGGTCGCGGCGGTACGCGGACCATCGACGTGATGAGCGCGATCCGCGCCAAGATCGCCGGACGCGCACTCAGTGCCGGCGACCGGCTGCCGTCGATCCGCAGCCTTGCCGCGACGATGGGTGTCGCGCCGTCCACGGTGGTGGAAGCCTATGATCGTCTCGCCGCCGAAAGCCTGATCCGCGCGCGCCGCGGTTCGGGCTTCTATGTGTCGCCGACGGTCACGCCGCCACTCGCATTGACCGAGGTCGAGCCGCGCCGCGATCGGGCGGTCGATCCGTTCTGGGTCTCCCGGCAATCGCTCGACACTGACGCCGCCGTGCCAAAACCCGGCTGCGGCTGGCTGCCGCCGGAGTGGATGCCGGAAGCGGCACTGCGGCGCGCCGCCCGCGCGATTGCCCGCACCGACGCGAGCGTGCTGACCAATTACGGCTCGACATCCGGCTTGCTTGCGCTGCGCCGGCTGCTGCTCGCGCGCCTCGCCGAAGACGAGATCGAGGCCTCGCTCAGCCAGCTGATGCTCACGGGCTCGGGCACGCAGGCAACCGACCTGATCTGCCGCTTCCTGCTCCGCCCCGGCGACACCGTGCTGGTCGACGATCCCTGCTACTTCAATTTCCGTGCGCTGCTGCGCGCGCATCAGGCGAAGATCGTCAGCGTGCCCTACACGCCGTCGGGCCCCGACGTCGCGCGCTTCGAGCAGATCCTTGCCAGCGAACGGCCACGGCTCTACATCACCAATTCAGCGCTGCATAATCCGACCGGCGCGACACTTTCGCTGCAGACCGCCCATCGGCTTTTGACCGCGGCGGCCGCGCACGACCTCACCATTATCGAGGACGACATCTTTGGCGACTTCGAGCCGGAGCGATCGCCGCGCCTTGCCGCGCTGGATGGCTTGAACCGGGTGATCCGGATCGGCAGCTTCTCCAAGACGCTGTCGGCCTCGGTGCGCTGCGGCTACATCGCCGCGCGGGCCGACTGGATCGAGCATCTCGTCGACCTCCAGGTTGCGACCAGCTTTGGCGGCCCGAGTCCCGTGGCGACGGACATCATCGCAAGAGTGCTGGCCGGCGGCAGCTATCGCAAGCACATGGACGAGCTCAGGCAAAAGCTCACGCGGACGCGTCGTGACGTCGCGCGAAAGCTTGGGGCACTGGGCATCGAGCCCTGGCTGATGCCGCGCGGCGGCTTCTTCCTGTGGTGCCGTCTCGCCGATGGAAAGGATGCCACCGCCGTTGCGCGTGCCGCGCTCGAGGAAGACGTCGTGCTCGCGCCCGGCAACGTGTTCAGCGTGTCGCAATCAGCGTCGAATTCCATGCGATTCAACGTGGCGCATATGAGCGATCCGCAGATGTGGGACGTGCTGCGGCGGGCGTTGAAAGCGGGCTCCAGATAGCCGGCAGCTAGTACCACGGCTCCTCATAGATCGGCTCGCCGTCGAGCAGCAGCCGCTTGATGGCCGCGCGGCCCGAGGGCAGCACGGCGGCGACGACGCGCAGCTTCTGCTGGTTACGGGCCTGCTCGAGCTTCCTGCCCTCGCCTTCCGGCACGAAATAGCTTTCGAGGCCGTACCTGATCGTCAGCTTGTCGCAGAAGATACGGCTGGTCGAACCGCAGGAATAGCTGACGCGGCCCCGGATCAGGACTTCGGGCGCCGCAACCGTCACAGGCTCGGCATGCACGGAAACGGCCTGGTAGAGGCCGTTGGCATCCGGCGCGAGCTTGACGAACACGACGGGATTGCGTTCGGCGGTCGGCTGGCCGGCGAGCGCACCCGCCGGCAGTTGCGAGATATCGTAGCCGAGCACGACATAGTCGCCGCGCAGGAGATCGCGAGGATCGACCGGCCGGGTCTGCAAGGTCACCTCACGGCCTTCGCGCAGGATCCGCACGCGGTCGACAACCATCAGAACCAGCAGCGCGCATTGAAGCAGGATGGCGGCACCGAACAGCACGGCCTTCGGGATACGTTGCCACAGCGCGGCGAACTTGATCATCGTTCAGCCCTCCGCAGCGCGCGATTGAGCGCGGTTGCGAACACGACGGCGATGATGCCCGCCACCGCCAGGAAGGCTGAGCGGCGCAGCAGCGAGCCCTTCACCGCCCAGGTGATCGCAGCGATGACGCCGGCGATGCCGAGCCAACCCGCGACGATGCGCGGACGAACGTCGTCGAGCACGCCGGAGACGACGAGACAGAGCATGGCGCAGAGCAGTGCGGCATAGGCGAACCATGGCTCGCCGGCGGCGGATGCCGGCCAGATCGGGGCCGCGACCAGCACGAGGCCAATCGCACAGGCTGCGAGGACTTCGCCAACGCGCTTTGTGATCGCGGCGGACGCGAGCGCAAGGATCACACCTGCGACGCCGCACACGATCGCCCACGGCGGCTGGGCCGCCATCGTGGCCGTCCGAAGGCGGAAGAGATCGTCGACCGTCGTCACCTCCAGGAAGGCGACGATAGCCAGCGAAAATGCGCCATAGATCGACAGAACAGATCCAAGCTGGCGCGCCCGCGGCGACGGCGCCGCGGCGATCGCGAGCCCCGCGCCGAACAGCAGGGCCGCGCCGTTCGCCAGCAAGAAGGACGGCTGGGCACCGTCGAAGTCGAAGCGAAGCGACGTGGCGACCCACCACGGAAGCACCGCAACCGCGACGAGATGGGCAGCCACGCGGGAATTCCACGCGAGCGCGACGGCGGCGGCGATGAGCCAGACCACCACGAACTGAAGATGGAGGGCGTCCGGCGCATCATAGACGCGCATGCAGGTCCAGATGCAGGCGGCCGCGAGTCCGACCGCCAGCGCGCCGCGCGAGCCGGTCAGCAGCGCCGCGGCAAATGCGCCGATCGACCACAACAGCATGCCGCCGGCAAAATCGTCGCCGAGATGATACATCTGGCCGACCAGCGCGATACCGGCGCCGAAGACGATCGCGCCGATGCTGGCGCAGAGGTCGGCGAGAACGATGCGCCCGGTCGCGGCGAACCACGCCCCGAGGCCGCCGGCGACGACCATACCGGCAAGCAGGATCGCGAACCGCAACAGCCGCGCGATCTCGGTCCAGTGCGCCGCGACGAAGGCGAGGAATGCGGCTGCAATCAGCAGGCCGCCGACGATGGCCACGACGACCGCGATGTTGATGCCCGGCGAAAGCGGCGGCAGCGCATTGCGAATGGAGGCGGCGGCCGCCGGCGCGATCACGCCATCGGCCTCCCATCTGGCGAGATCGGCTTCGAGGCGCTGCCGATAGGTCTTGTCGAACATCGTCGTTGATCACCTGACGGCCTGCCCACGGCTGGCTTCCTGCCGCCGCGGGAGGTTGGTCGGACCGCGCCGGTGGCAGGTTCATCGCGACCGACGATCGATGTGATCGCCAACAACCCTGACCAAAAAAAGCATCAGAACATTCAAGCAGATGCCATGGGCGCGTCACATCATCAAGGTTTTGCTGAATCGCCCGACGCAGCCGGCGAAAAACATCATCGCGATTGGACAGGATTTGACAACCGCGACATAGTCGAGGTCGTGGTGATGAGCCAACGGGAGCTTGCCATGGACGTGCCGACCTCTGGTAATGAGCCTCAGGGCACACAAGAGGCGGCAGGCAGCCCGCCCGAAAATGCGCGCTCGGCGACGCGCACGCCTTCGATCATTGTCGGTGCTGTTGCAGCAATCGTCGTCGGGCTTTCGATCTTCTATCTGCTGCGGCCGGAGCCGCTGCTGGTGCAGGGCGAGGTCGATGCCACGCGGCTCGACATCGCCGCGCGCGTTGATGGGCGGGTCAAGGAAATACCGGTCGAGCGCGGCCAGAATGTCACCGCGAATGCGATCCTCGTCCGCATAGACAATCCCGAGACGCTGGCCAAGCATGACCAGGTGAAGGCCGCAAAGGCCGTGGCGGACGCCCAGCTCGCAAACGTTCTCGTCGGAACGCGGGTCGAGGTCGTGGCCGCCCGCAAGGCGGAGATGGATCGCGCGCAGGCAGCTCTGGTCCTGGCGCAAAAGACCTTCGACCGCACCCGCACCTTGACCGAGCAGGGCAACGCACCGCAGGCCCGTCTCGATCAGGTCACCGATGCCTTGCATGAGACCGAGCGCGCGCTCGATCAGGCCAAATCCGCCCATGAGCAGGCGGTGAACGGCTACACGAAGGAAGAGCGCGCGATCGCCAAGGCCAATGTCGAGAAGGCGGAGGCCGATATCCAGAGCGTGCAGTCGATCATCGACCAGCTCGTGGTCTACGCGCCTGTCGCGGCGCAGATTTATCAGCGCAACGTCGAGCCAGGCGAATACGTTTCGCCGGGCGTGCCGCTGGTGACCCTGATCAATCTGGGTGACGTCTGGGTCCATTTCGACCTTCGCGAGGATCTGATCAAGGGGCTGAAGGTCGGCGACAAGTTCGATGTTCGCATTCCAGCGCTCAACGACCGCAACGTCACCGTCGAGGTCAAGCTGATCGCCACCAAGGGCGAATATGCGAGCTGGCGGGCGACGCGCGCTTCGGGCGATTTCGACTTGCGAACGTTTTCGATCCGCGCCTACCCGGTGCAACCGGTGCCGGAGCTGCGGCCGGGCATGAGCGCCTATCTCGACTGGCGGTCGCGGCAATGAGGCTCGGCGCAAAGCCTGGTTTTTTTCTGGTCGCGCAGCGCGAGTGCCGCTGGCTGTTTCGCGATCGCGTGGCATTGCTGCTGATCTTCGGCGTGCCGCTGTTCGCATTTGTGGTGCTCACGACCGTCTTCAGCCATCCGGTCATCCGCGGACTCGGCGTCAGCGTGGTCGACGAAGACAGGTCGGACGCATCGAGCGCCATCGCCGAATATGTCGCGGCGTCACCGAGCCTGGATATCGTCGACCGTCCCGGCAATCTGTCGTCAGCTGTCCAGGACATACGATCCGGCAGGGCGATCTCGGCGATCTACATTCCGCCCGACTTCGAGCGCGATCTGAAGGCTCAGCGTCGCCCGCAAATCGTCGGGTTCTATAATCAGCAATTTCTCACGGCTGCCGGCATTGCGTCCTCGGGACTGAACGATGCGTTGTCCGCTGCGGCCAACGTTGCAGCGCCTGCCACGCGCGCCGCACCCGGGCCGGCCTCGACGGGAACCTTGACGGTGGAAACGATCGCGCTCGTCAATCCGCAAAAGAACTATGCGCAGTTCCTGCTGCGTGCGTTGCTGCCGACGATCATCCACGTCGTGATCACGCTGGCCGCGAGCTATTCGGTCGGCTCCGAATTTCGCCGCCGCGACGCACGGGCCTGGCTCGAGAGCGCGGGTGGCGATCCACTGGTCGCGCTGGTCGGCAAGCTCGCGCCGCTGTTTTGTATTTTTGTCGTGATCATGCTGGCCGAGCCGCTCGTCCTGGAGGGCGTCCTGGAGATTCCCTTCAGGGGCGATCTGCCGTTGATCGTCGCGGCCGGCTCGCTGCTGATCATTGCGTATCTCTCGCTCGGCGCTCTGCTGCAGTTGCTCACGCGCGACCTCGCGTCAGGGCTTGGACTTGCAGGCCTGATCGCGTCTCCCGCGTTCGGCTATGCCGGCGTCGGCTTTCCCACCATCGGCATGAACGCCTTTGCGCAAACCTGGAGCGCGATCCTGCCGCTGCGCTGGTACATGGCCGTGCTGCTGGGACAGGCGGCGCGGGGATTGCCCGTCTCCGCATCAGCCGTTCCGTTCGCCGCACTGGCCGGCCTCGCGCTGCTGTTCGCGGGCCTCGCCTGGTTGCGCATGGCGAGCCTCAATCGCAGCGGTTGGTTTGCGGCGGCACGGCCCGCCGAACCGGCCGAGACAGCTCCGGCGCCGCGCGGCATCGGTGGCGCCTTCACCGCCGAGTGGCGGCGCGTGCTCGGAATGAAGAGCGCCTTCAGCGTGATGTTTCTGGCGCCGCTGGTCTACGGCATCTATTATCCGCAACCCTATCTGAACCAGATCCTGCGTAAGCTTCCGATCGCGGTCGTCGACAACGATCTCAGCGAGCTCAGCCGGCGGATCGTCGAAAATCTGGATGCCAGCGGTGCGCTGAGTGTCGTGGTTCGCGCCCGCACCGTTGCGGAGGCCCGTAACGCCATCGATCAAGGCAAGGCCTTTGCGGCCGTCGAGATACCCGCAGATACCGAGCGCGACGTGCTGAGGGGCATCACCGCGCATCTCCCGATCTACGCCGATGCCACTTACTTGTTTATGTTCAGATCGACAGCCAGCGGCGTGGCTACCGCCATCGGCGCATTGACGTCCGAGCTGGTTTCGCGCGGCGCGCGCTCTGACGGCAGCCTGGTCAAGGCAAAGCTCGCCGGCACGAGCCCGGCCGACGTCCTGCTGCAGCCTATCTTCAATCCCGTCGGCGGCTATGCGAGCTACATCGTCCCGGCTGCGTTCATGCTGATCCTCCAGCAGACGCTGCTGATTGGTGCTGCGATGTTGACCGGGACGGCGCTGGCATCGGCCGGCGGGGCGGTCGCCGGCGTGCTCGGCCGTGGTGTCGCGCATCTGACCATCTACCTTCCGGTGCTCGCGCTCTATCTCATCGTGCTGCCGCGCATCTATGGCTTCTCGACCCTCGGCCATTTGCCGGAGATCTTTGCGCTCGCCACCATCTTCTTGCTGGCGACGAGCTTCATGGGGCAAGCCGTCGGGGCATGGTTCACACGGCCGGAGAACGCGACGCTTCTTCTCCTGGCGACCAGCCTGCCGCAGTTCTTCACCGCCGGCTTCGCATGGCCGCGCGAGGCGATCCCCGAGGCTGCCCGTGCGCTAGGGCAGATATTCCCCGCCGACCACGCCATCGACGGCCTCGTCCGCATCAACCAGCTCGGTGCCGGCATCTGGGAGGTCAGCCATGACTGGCTCGGCCTATGGTGCCTGGCGATCGCCTATTTCGCGCTCGCGGTCATCTCGGCATTTGCGATCAAGAGGGGACAGGGACATGGCTAGGCGTGCCGCCATCGTCGGAGTTGCGCTCGTGCTCGTCGCGGGCTTCTTGTACTACGCGACACGCCGTCCAGCATCGTCGCCGGCCATCGTCGGCGTCGTGCGCGCCACGGAAATTCGGGTCGAGCCGGAGGTGAACGGCCAGCTGGTCTCGATCGAAGTCAAGAAAGGTGCCGCGGTGAAGGCGGGGGACGTCCTGGCGCGGCTGTCGGCAGTGGAATTGACGGCCCAGGCGGATCAGGCGCGCGCTGCGCTCGGGTCCGCGGTCGCAAGCCGCGACAATATCTATGCCGGTGTGCGCCGCGAGCAGGTCGACGTTCTCAAGGCTGCGATCTCCAAGGCGGGCGCGCGGCTCGACTATGTGCAGGCCCAGTTCGCGCGAACGAGCACGTTGGCGCGCCAGAGCTTCGAGTCACAACAGTCGCTCGATCAGGCCGAAAACGACGTCGCCGCAGCGCAGGCCGATTTGGCGCAGGCTCAGGCGAATTATGATGCCGCTGTCGCGGGCCCGACCCGGGAGGAGCGCGCGATTGCCGATGCGGAGGTGCAAGCCGCAGCCACCGCGGTCACGGTTTTGGAGCGGCGCCTCGACAAAATGACCCTGCGCGCGCCCGCCGACGGTGTGGTCAGCGTCGTCGCAGCCGAGATCGGCGAAAACATTCGCGCCGGCCAGCCGATCCTGATGGTCGAGGCATCAGGCAGACAATGGCTCTCGTTCAACGTCCGCGAAGACCATCTCGGCGGGCTCGCGATGGGCAAGACGGTGAACGTGCTGCGGAACGGCGACGCAGCCGCCATCAAATCGGTCATCACCGAGCTACGGCCGATCGGCGTATTTGCGACCTGGCAGGCTGAACGCGTCGTCGGCGACCACGACCGCAACACGCTTCGCCTGCGCCTCGATCAAGACGGCCGGCAAACGGCTCTCGAGCCCGGCATGACGGTCTGGATCGAGTAGCCGCCGCGGCTAGTTCGCCTTGATGCCGGCCTCGCTGATGAGCTTGCCCCATTTCGTGCTCTCGCTCTGAATGAAGCGGCCGAACTCTTCCGGAGACGTTGGTGCGGGCTCTGCGCCGAGGGTTCGGATCTTCTCGGCCACCGACGGGTCCTTCAGGGCTTTCACGAAAGCCGCGTTCAGCCTGGCGACAATGTCGGGAGGCGTGCCTGCGGGCGCGACCAGCCCGAACCAGCCGACGGATTCGAAACCCGCAATGCCGCTCTCGGCCAGCGTCGGCACCTTGGGCAGGGATGGAACGCGACGCGCCGACGACACACCGATCGCGTTGAGCTTGCCGTCGAGGATCAATTGCATCGACGCGGGAATATCCAGCACTGCGAAGGGCACATGGCCCGCGAGAACGTCGACGGCCGCGGGCGCTGTGCCGCGATACGGGACCAGCTCCATCTCGATCCCGGCCTTCTGCGTGAACAGCGCGGCCGTCAAATGCATCGCCGTCGAATTGCCGCCATGGCCGATCGACAGCGCGCCGGGCTTCGCCTTGGCAAGCGCGATCGCCTCCGCAACATTGTGCGCGGGAATGTCGGCCGACGAGACCAGCACGAAGGGGATTTCCGCAAGCAGCGTGATCGGCGCGAGATCCTTCGGATCGAACGGCATCGACGAATTGAGATGCGGGTTCACTGTCAGCGCGCCCGCCGGCGCGACGCCGAGCGTGTAGCCATCGGGCTTGGCCTGCGCGACCGCCGCCATGCCGATATTGCCCCCTGCCCCCGCACGGTTCTCGATCACCAGGCTCTGCTTGAGCTCGGCGGTGACGAGCGGCTCGAGCGCGCGGATGACGGTGTCGGCGCTGCCGCCGGGCGGGAAGGTCACGATGATCTTGATCAACTGCTCCGGATAGGCCGCATCGACTGCCTGCAACGGCAGCGCGGCGAGAACCGCGCCCGACAGCACGGCCAGAATACGGCGCCTTGCAACGTGAAACACGCTCTCCTCCCTGGTACCTTTTATGAGTTGCTTACGCCGCCGCGCCGGTGAGACGCGCCAGCAAGGCTTGTGGATCTTCCGGCGCCGCCTGCCCGCGCCAGGCGATGTGCTGGTCGGGCCGGACCAGCACGAGCTTCTCGGCATAGGCGCCGTTGGCCTCGTCTGGCGCGACGTCGATCAGTGCGAGCGGAACGCCACGCGCGTCCGCTGCGGACCGTAATCGCGCCACATCGATCGCCGGATCGAACCGCAACAGATTGTAGCCTGGCCCGAAGGCATCATAGAGCGATCGCCCGTCGCGCAGGAAAACGTGCGGCGCGCGGGCGCCCGGCACGGTCGAGGGCGTGAAGCTGCCCATCGCGTAGGGAGGCGGGGTCTCGCCGTCATAGGCAATGATCGGCGAGGTGTCGTAGTAATAGCCGAAGTTCAGTCCGGCGCAGCAATATTGCTGCACGTTGAGATCATAGGCTGCTCTCGCCAGCGCCGCGCGCGCCGCCTGGCCGCGCGGCGTATCGTCCTCGATCTCCGCGGAGACGCCGCCGCGCTGCGCCATCATCTTCATGGCGTGATCCATCGCAAAGCGCGACACCTGATCGGTGATGGGCTGGCGCTCCGCCTCGTAGGCATCGAGGATCGAGGCCTGCGCCCAGCCGTTCAGATGCGCCGCCAATTGCCAGCAGAGATCGACGGCATCCGCAATGCCGGCATTCATGCCGTAGCCGGCATAGGGCATCCAGAGATGCGCGGCGTCGCCGCAGATGAAGACCCTGCGGTCGCGGAAGCGATCGGCCACCAGACGGCGCCCGACCCAGTCTTCCTTGCTCAGGATCTTGTACTCGAAACGCTCGTCAACGCCGAGGATCGCCCGGATCGACCAGTCACGATCGACCGAATCGAACTCGGGCTCGTCGGGCTTGAGATGGTTGTGAATCAGCCAGCGGTCGTGGCCGTCGATCGCTACCGTGGTGCCCGAGCGCCGCGGATTGAGCGACAGCACCATCCAGGCCGGCTTGTGCGCGCCCATCAACGCCTTCAATTGCGGCGCTTCGATAAAGGTCGATTGCACACGCTGGATCACCGGCGTTCCGGACAGGCTCGCGCCGATCGACTTGCGAACCAGCGAGCGGCTGCCGTCGCACCCGATGACAAAACCGGCTTCGATTCGGAGCGTCTCTCCGCTGTCGAGATTGCGCCCATGCGCGACCACGTGGTCATCGTCCTGCTCGATCTCGGTGATTTCCGTGCGCGCCAGAATGGTGATGCGCGACTGGGCGGCGGCGTGCGCGAACAGGATCGGCTCGAGATAGACCTGATTGATCCGGTGCGGCGGCTCCGACGTCGGCCACCAGGTATCGGGGCCGCCGGTCGCGCTGTAGCGGCGCGCGCGGGACGGAATGTCGATGCGGCAAAGCTCGATGCCGGTCGCCGTGGTCCGGTAGGAGCAATCGTTCGGGAAGTCCGCGGGCAGGCCTGCATCGCGCAGCTTGGCCGCCACGCCGAGCCTTCGGAACACCTCCATCGAGCGCGCCGAGACGTGATTGCATTTGACGTTGGGCGGATCGCCGGCATGACGGATCTCGGCGACGACGACGTCGATGCCGCGCGAGGCCAGATCCATGGCCGCGGTCAATCCGACCGGGCCGGCGCCCACGATCAGGACCTGTGTCCTCATGCTCGTCTCCATCCCAAGACCGCGATCCCAGAGCCGCGGACTTTGCCGCTGGCGCAGCATGCATTTTATTGCAGGCTCGCTTATAAGATAAGCCGGAAAGAACTCATCAATTCATGAGCTTGACCTATGAATGTCACTCTGCGGCAGCTGCGGGCTTTCACCGGCGTGTACCGCACGCGCAGCATCACGCGGGCGGCGCGCGAGCTCGGAATCACGCAATCCGCCGCAAGCCTCCTGATCCAGCAGCTCGAGGTCCAGCTCGGCGTCAGGCTGTTTGACCGCTCGACGCGCTCCGTGCAGCCGACGCCCGCGGCCGACGAGGCCTATCATTCCGCCGAACGGATGCTGGGCGACGCGCTCGGCCTGTCACGTCGCATGCGCGACCTCGCGCAGGCGCGCGCCGGCCGCGTCGCGTTTCTGGCCTCGGCCGGCGCCGCATCGTCGCTGCTGCCGCGAGTGCTAGCCACATTCCGCACCGCTCATCCCGACATTGAAATCGACATGCGCGACATGGCGGCCGACGATCTCGTGCCACGCATGATGTCGACGGACGCGGAATTCGCGATCGGCAGTGTGGAAGGTGAATTCCCCGAGATGACGATCGAGACCCTGACCCGCGGGCGCCTGAGCGCAATCGGCCGGCGCACGGCGGACTTCGCCGCGCGGCGCTCCCTGACATGGGACGAGCTGGCGGAGCGGCCGACGATCGCGATGCGGCGCGAGACCCGCATCCGCATGCAGATCGATCAAGCGCTGAGCGCGCAGGGCAAGCGCCTCACGCCCACCCATGAAGTGACACTCATCAACACCGCACTCGCCATGACGGCGCAGGGACTGGGACTTGCCATCCTTCCCGCCACGATGCTGCCGGCCGATCAGTTTCCGACCCTGATCGCGAGGCCTCTGGTGCGGCCGGCCATCACGCGGCCGGTGTCGCTGCTTCAGCGTCAGGGTCGATCGCTGTCGCCGGCAGCGCAGGCCTTTGTGGCGACGGCGCGAACGGTGCTGGCGCAGCGATCCGGGTGAGCGCTACTCCGCGAGATTGTGCTGCTGCCAGCGCAGCAGATAGGCCTGCAATCGCCAGATCAACGCGGACAGCGCAACACCGACCAGCATCAGCACGATGACGGCGACCATCATTCCCGAGGCTTCGGCGCGCGCCTCGGACTCGATGATCAGGCGCCCGATGCCCCGCTCCGCGCCGATGAACTCGCCGACGATCACCCCGATCAGGGCGAAGGAAATCGCAGGCGTCAGCGAGGCGAAGACCCAGGCCATGGTCGAGGGGATGACCACCGTGCGGGTGATCTGCCACTCGCTGGCGCCGAGCAGCCGCGCAGCATTGACAAAGCCCTCGTCGATCGAGCGCGCACCCTCGAACGTGTTGAAGAAGACGAGAAACACCACCACGATCCACGACGTGACGATCTTCGAGGTATCGCCAATGCCGAAAGCCAGCACGATGATCGGCGCCAGCGCGATGCGGGGAATCGAATTCACCGCCGTGATGAACGGCTGGAAGATGGCGCTCAGCCGATCCGAACGGCCGAGCACGAGGCCGGCGGCAAAGCCGCTGCTGACGCCGGTGACGAAACCGAAAAACGTGTTCTTCAGGGTGACGGCGGTCGCGATCCAGAGATTGTTTTCGGATCGCGCCATGCAGCGGCCGAATTCGCCATTGAACCAGCCGTTGAACACGCCGAGCTTCGACTTGAGGCAGCTCAGGATCAGGAAGTGCTCGAAGATGTCCGATGGCTTGGATATGAAATAGGGATCGAGCAGATCCGGCACCAGCCAGGGAAGACGGCCGTGCAGATCGTAGCCCCACTGCCAGATCGACAGCAGGCCGAGGCAGATCAGCGCCTGCCATGCCAATGTTCTGCCGGGATGGCGCGCGCGTCTCATGGCTTGCGGCCCTTGATGAATTCTTCCCCAAGCGAGTGCCAGATCAGCTGAAACAGCTCGGCATAACGCGGGGTTTCCCGGATCTTCACCGCGTTACGCGGGCGGGCAAAATCCACCGCAAAACTCTCCTTGATCCGGCCGGGCCGCGCAGAAAACAGGATGATGCGATCCGCCAGCGTCAGGGCCTCGCCGAGATCATGGGTCACGAACAGCACGGTCTGCTGCTCGCGTTCCCAGATGCGCAGCAGCACATCATGCATATCAATCTTGGTGTGGGTATCGAGTGCCCCGAACGGCTCGTCCATCAGCAGAACCTGCGGCTCGACAACCAGCGTTCGCATCAAGGCCGCGCGCTGGCGCATGCCGCCCGACAAGGCGGACGGATAGGCGTTACCAAAGCCTTCGAGCCCGGCATGCTTCAGACAGGCATTGACCCGATCCTTCCGCTCAGCGGCCGGGACGCCCGCCAGCTCGAGGCCATAACCGATATTGTCGGCGACGGTGCGCCAGGGAAACATCGTATCGCGCTGGAAAACGTAACCGACATCAGGCGTCGCCTTCCCGTGAACGACGGGCGTTCCGTCAATCAGGATCTCGCCGCTGGTTGGTTTGAGCAGCGTCGCGATCATGTTGAGCACGGTGCTCTTGCCTGAGCCGGATGGTCCCAAAAGAGCGACGAATTCGCCGCGCCGGACACTGAAGGAAACGTCGCGCACGGCCTCGATGGCGGCCCCCGCCAGCTGGAAGGTCTTGCACAATCCGCGCACGTCGATGCGCTGCGTCTCGGGCGACGCAACGAACTCCGACGCATGCATGGCCTGCACGGTCAAGCCGGATAGGCCTTGCGAGCCGCTTCGATGAAGCTGGTGTTGACGACGTCGGCCATCGCGAGCGGCTTGATGCCGGTCATTTCACGGAACCAGACCTTCTCACCGCGCGCAAAGCTCGCCGCATCGATGATGCAGTCATAGTCGGTGACCTTCTTCATGACACCGATGTCGAGAAGATTCGCCTCGCGCGACGTACTCCCGACATAGGGCTCGATCGCATCATAGATCTCTTCCGGAGAATGCCCCTTGATCCACTGGGTGGCGCGCCACAACGCCGTGACGAACGCCTGCATCTTCTGCGGGTCCTTGTCGATGGTCGACTGCAGCGTGAAGTGCGACGTCACCGGGACCTTGCCGCCGATATATTTGGCCCAGACCGCCTCGTCCGTTCCATCGAACAACAGCGCGCCCCAGCCCTGCTCGACCGAATCCTTCAGGATCGATGGCGAGTTGATGAGAACATCGACCTGTTTCGTTTTCAGCGTGCCCATCATGGTGTCGACATTGCCAGTGCCGATCCAGGTCACCTTGTCGTCCAGCCCCATGGTTTCCATGTAGTAGGAGGCCCAGACGTGGTTGGTGCCGCCCAGCGACGACACCGAAACGATCGGCTTGCGCCCGTCAGGCCTTTTCCACTTCACCAGCGCATCCAGCGTGGTGATGCCCTGATCGAACAGGTCCTTGCGGATGATGAAGATCGCCGCGTTGCTGCGCGTATCGACCGGCATCAGGACGCGCGCACTGCGACCGTGATTGCTGAGCTGCATCGGGTGGGTGATGTCGCCGATGCCGATATCGCCTTGCGACGAGGCGATGATCTCGCGCGTCTTCACGCCACTGCCGCCCTGGATCAGCTTGCAGTCGAGACCAGCGTCCTTGAAGAACCCGGCCCGGTCGGCGACGAATTGGGACTGATAGATCGGTATGGCCACCGGATAGATCGCCCGACCGGACGGGCTGTCCGCCCACGCCCGTCCTGCCGCGATGGAAGCGCCTGCTCCGGCGACAATCGTCAGCGCGGACCGTCTGGTGACCGTGGTCTTCATCACGCGTGCTCCCTCTCCTTGCCCGCGACTTTGTCGAGCGCGTTCAGCACCGCATCGCCCATCTCCTGGGTCGACAGTCTTTTTGCGCCGGGTTCGGCGATATCGGCCGTTCTCGCGCCGCCGGCGAGCGCCGTATCCACGGCCTTCTCCAGCAGCGTGGCATCATCGGGCCGATTGAGGGTGATGCGCAACATCATTGCGACGCTGAGGATCGAGCCGAGCGGATTGGCGATGCCCTTGCCCGCAATGTCAGGCGCGCTGCCATGAACCGGTTCATAGAGCGCCTTGCGGCGGCCCAGCCGGTCCGGCGGGCCGAGCGAGACCGACGGCAGCATGCCGAGCGAGCCGGACGCCATCGCCGCGCAATCGGAGAGAATGTCGCCGAAGATATTGCAGGTCACCATGACGTCGAACTGCGAGGGCGCGCGGACGATCTGCATGGCGGCGTTGTCGACATAGAGATGCGTCAGCTCCACATCCGGGAATTCCGCCTGATGCAGCGCGATGACTTCCTCGCGCCACAGCACACTGGTTTCCAGCACATTGGCCTTGTCGACGGAGCAGACCCGGCCCTTGCGCGTCCGCGCCAGCTCGAACGCGGTGCGCGCCACCCGGCGGATCTGGCTGGTGGTGTATTGCTGGGTGTTGAAGCCGCGACGCTGGCCGTCAGGCAGCGTTTCGATGCCGCGGGGCTCGCCGAAATAGATGCCGCTGGTAAGCTCGCGGATGATGATGAAGTCGACGTCCTTCAGCACAGCGGCCTTGAGCGGCGCAGAGTCCGCCAACGCCGGATTGGCGACGATGGGCCGCAGATTGGCATAGAGGTCGTACTTGCTACGCAGCGACAGCAGGCTTCCCGCCTTGCGCGCCGCCGGAGGCACTTCCGTGGTTTCCGGTCCACCCGTCGCGCCCCAGAGGATCGCGTCGGCCTCCTCCATGGCCTCGACGGTGTCATCGGGCAACACCTTGCCCGTCGCGAGATAGGGGATGAGACCATATTGCGCTTCGCGCAGGACCACCGGAGCACCGCGGCGGTCCGAAAACCATTTGAGAATGCGATGGGACTGGTCGGTCACCTCCGGACCGATGCCTTCACCACCGACTACAGCGACCTTGATCGTGTTCGAGAGCGTGTTCATACCGTTTGTCCTGAAAAATGAATCCACGGCCGCGCATTGCGGTCGGAAGCCTGGAAGGCGCGGATCTCGGGGTCGCGCCGCAGCGTCAGCGAAATCTCATCCAGGCCTTCGAGCAGCCCTGCGCGCCGGCGCGGATCGATCTCGAAGACGTGCCGCACGCCCGATGGTGAGGTGACCGTCTGCTCCTGAAGGTCGACACTGAGGCGCCCGGCGCCCTGGCTCGCTTCGATCTCGGCCGCGAGGCCATCGATGACGGCCTTGTCCAGCACCACCGGCAGGATGCCGTTCTGGAAACAGTTGGCGAAGAAGATGTCGCCGAAGCCGGATCCGATGATGGCGCGGACGCCCATCTCCTGCAGCGCCCACACCGCCGCCTCCCGCGACGAGCCGCAGCCGAAATTCGGACCCGTGACCAGGATTTCCGCCGCGCGATAAGGCTCGCGATTCAGGATGAACGCCGGATTGTCTGAACCGTCAGGCAGATAGCGGAGCGATCCGAACGCCCATTTGCCGAGACTGCCGCGGACGGAGTTTCCGATCATCCGGTTGATGCTGATGATGACATCGGTGTCGACATTGGTGCGCATGATCGGCGCAGCAATCGCGGTCAGCTTGGTGAAGGCCTGCGCCATCTAGCGCTCCATCGTTCGGACATCGGCGATGGCACCGGAGACCGCCGCCGCGACGGCCATGGCCGGGCTCGCCAGATGCGTGCGGGCACGCGGCCCCTGCCGGCCGATGAAATTCCGGTTCGAGGTCGACACCGAGCGCTGGCCGGGCGGTACGGTTTCGCCATTTGCGGCAAGGCACATCGAGCAGCCGGGCTCGCGCCATTCGAAACCTGCCTCGATGAAGACCCTGTCGAGCCCCTCAGCCACCGCATCGCGCTTGACGGTCTCCGAACCCGGCACGACCCAGGCCCGCACGCCCGGCGCCACCTTGCGGCCACGCGCGACCTCGGCCGCGGCGCGGAGATCGCTGAGGCGGCTGTTGGTGCAGGAGCCGATGAAGACCCAATCCACCTTGGTGCCGGCAATCGGCGCGCCCGGCGTCAGGCCCATATAGTCGAGCGCGATCTCGATCGCGCCGCGGCGCGCCGGATCGGCAATATCTGCGGGATCCGGAATACGGCCATCGACACCGAGGACATGTTCCGGACTGGTGCCCCAGGTGATCTGGGGGATGATCGTGGCGACATCGATCGACACCTCGCGATCGAACTTGGCGTCACTGTCGCTTTGCAGCGTTCGCCACGCCGCGACGGCCTGCTCCCACATCTCGCCCTTCGGCGCATAGGGACGGCCGCGGATGTACTCGAACGTCGTCTCATCCGGCGCGATCAAGCCCATCTTGGCGCCGAGCTCGACCGACAGGTTGCAGATGGTGAGCCGCCCTTCGATCGGCATGGCTCTTATCGCGCTGCCGGCATATTCGACAGCGTAACCGGTGCCGCCGGCGGCGCCGACATGGCCGATCAGAGCGAGGATGAGATCCTTCGCGGTGACGCCGAACGGCATGCGGCCGTCGAACGTGACACGCATGGTCTTGGGCCGCCGCTGGATGATGGTCTGGGTCGCCAGCACATGCGTGAGCTCGCTGGAGCCGATGCCGAAGGCGAGCGCGCCGAGCCCGCCATGGGTGCAGGTATGGCTGTCGCCGCAGACGATCAGGCAGCCGGGCAGGCTGAGACCGAGCTCCGGACCGATGACATGGACGATGCCCTGCCCGGGCTGGTCGATATCGAACAGCTGGATGTGGCTTGCCGATGTCTCGGCCCGCAACGCCGCCAGCAGATCCCAACCGGTCTTGATGGTGCCGGCGCGCCCGGACGCGGTCGAAATCGCGTGATCAGGCGTCGCGAAGGTCAGCTCGGGATTGTGGACCGGAATGTTGCGGCTCTTGAGGTCGATCAGGCCGCGGGAGCCGCCGAGGTCATGCAGCAGATGGCGATCGACATGAAGCAGATCAGTGTCATCGCTGACTTGCGCGATGACATGCTGGTCCCAGATTTTGGCCAGCAGCGTGCGACCACGCGTGTCCACGATCCGTCCTCCCTGTTCGGCATCTGACGTGCCGTGTTGCTGCCGATCATGCCGGCCGACAGCGATGTTGGGAAGCAGGATAGAAGTCCGTCGCGGAAATGTGCAGTGACGGTTGGGCAGGGAGCCATCGCGGCCGGCGATGGCAGGCCTCGCTCGCGCGCGACGTCAGCTTCTGCCGCGCACCACCGTCAGCCGGTCGGAGACGCCGCGCGTGACGAGACCGGCATCATCGTGGCTCCGCAAATGGTCCACCAGCAGCTTCGTCACCGGCGGCAGCGACTTGTAATCGCGCACGCCCATCACCAGCTCGCGGCGCGCCCAGGACTCATCGAGCGGGATGGTGACGAGACTGTCGACGCCGTAGCGGTCGCGCACGATCTCGAGCGGAACGATTCCGACCCCCATCCTGGCATCGACGACGCGGAACAGCGCATCGAAACTGCTGACGCGGATGCGCACCTTCATGTGCTGCCCGAGCGCCGCGGCGGCCCTGACGCACAGCGTCTCGATCGAGCTGCCCTTCTCCAGGCTGACGAAGTCGAAATCGACCAGCTCGCGGAAGCGAACGCTGCTCCGAGCCGCCAGCGGGTGGTCGCGCGTAACCAGCGCGACCAGGCTGTCGCTGCGATAGGACAGCAATTCCAGATCCTGTCCGTCGATGTTGCCGCCGAAAATGCCGATGTCGGCCCGGTTCTCCACCACCGCGCGCACGATCGCGGGGCTGAGATCCTCCTCGATGTCGATATGGACCAGCGGATGCCGTTCCAGGAACAGGCTGAGCTCGTCGGCCAGCGCTTCGAGGATCGCGGACTTGTTGGCACAGACCCGGATCAGCCCGCGCTTGCCCTGCCGAAATCCCGTCAGCTCGGCCTCGAGCTTGCTGAGGTTTCCCAGGATGATTCGGGCATGCTCGAGCAGGGCAAAGCCTGCAGGTGTCGGCTCGATCCCTTTCGAATGGCGGTGCAGCAATTCGACCTGGAAGCGCTCCTCGATATCCGAGATGCGGCGGCTGACCGCGGACGCAGCGATGTTCTTCTTCTCCGCCGCCTTCGCGATACTCTGCTCCTCGACGATCGCGGCGAAGAGCTGCAGCGTGAGGAGATCGATTTTGGCGGTCATCCGGAGGGTCCTCGGGCGGGTCTCAGACGAGCCATTGTGGAGAAGCTTGGCGGTCGGTCGCAAGTGCGGCGTCAGATTGCAGTCCGCTAGGGGACGCGACACCATTCAATATGCGAGGGCGGGGCTTTCAGGCCGTTTGTTTTGGCGGAGAGGGGGGGATTCGAACCCCCGATAGGCTTGCACCTATGCCGCATTTCGAGTGCGGTACAATCAACCACTCTGCCACCTCTCCTAGGCGCCAAATCAGGGGCGGACCCCCGCGGTTGGGCGTGTTCTAGGCGAGGATGGCGGGACAGACAAGGCGCGAAAGGGGAAAATCGCTGCCTCTTTCTCTGCACCCCTCGCCTGGAGCCCCGTTTCCATGGGAACGGGACTCTCAATTCTTATTTTGCCGCGTTTCTTGACGCGAACCGGCGTCCACTTCGCTTGAAAACGCTCTGCTTGGAAGGAACTGCCGTGGAGCACCTCAACATCAAGGCCAATGGCGCCGAATTCCACGTGGTTCGCGCCGGAACGGGCAAACCGCTGCTCTTGCTGCATGGTTGGCCGGAATTCTGGCTGACCTGGGAGCCGGTGATATCGAGGCTTTCGGACCGGTTCACGCTGATCGCGCCCGACCTGCGCGGGTTCGGCGACAGCGACAAGCCGGACGGGCCCTTTGGGCCGGACGGCCATGCGGCCGACATGCTGGCCGTGATGGAGGGGCTCGGCATCGCGCGATTCGGGGTCGTCGGCCATGACGTCGGCGGCGCTGTGATGCAGCCGCTGGCGCGGCGGGCGCCCGAGCGGCTCGCCGGGCTGCTCTTCTTCGATTTCGTCTATCCCGGCATCGGGCCGCGGATGGCCGCGCCCGACCGGCTCAACCACATCTGGTATCAATCCTTCCACCAGATGGAGATGGCGCCGCGGCTTGTCGGTGCGAGCCGCGAGAGCTGCCGGCTCTATATCGCGCACTTCCTGAAGAACTGGGCGCATCGCAAGGACGCCTTCGATGACGTCCTCGACCGCTTCGGCGACAACTACTTCAAGGACGGCAATCTCGTCGGCGGCTTTGCGCATTATCGAGCCTCGCATGCAGGCCGCGTCGCGATGATGAAGGGCGAAGCGCCGCAGCTTCCGCCAATCGAATTGCCGACCTGCGTGCGCTGGGCCGAGCACGATCCGCTGTTTCCCTATGAATGGACCGACCGGCTGGGAGAGACGTTCAGCGAGCTTGATCTCGCGATGTTTCCGGGCGTCGGGCACTTCCCGCATCGGGAGAATCCGGATCGGGCGGCGGCCGAAATCGCGGGGTTCTTTCAGCGCATCGGCTGGAGTTGAACAGCGGAAGCGCGGCGAGATGCTCACCTGCGGCCATCCTTCGAGACGCCCGCCGTTGGCGGGCCCTCAGGATGAGGTCGCGTTGTGTGGCGAGATATCAGACGTCAGAGGCGTTCAGAGAACGGGTGGGACCGCCAGACGCGGTAAACACTGGCGGTCCCGTGCCGCTCATCGAAATGCTGGCCAGGAAGGGCGGCTTCGCAGGCCCGCTTGAGGCGACGATTCGACCCTAGCGTGCAGCCGCTGCGCCGCAACGCAATCCGCTCCTTAACCTAACCAGTCAAGGTTACTCCTTGCCGTTCTTGTTGTTTTCCTTGGCCTTTTTCTTGGCGGCGTCCTTGCCGTTCTCCGCAGCGTCCTTGCCGTTGCCGCTGTCCTTGCGGCGATTGGTGAAGCGCGCATTGCCCAAGCCGGTGCCGATGGTGAGCACGCCCCAGCGCTCGACATCCTGCATGAACGGCACCTCCGAGAGGCCCTGAACCACGCCGTCATTGTGCATCAGGATCGCGGTGTCGTGCTCGCCGATCTCTGGAATGCCCTCGATCAAGCTCGCCGGGAGGTTGAATTTGCTGCTCTCCCAATTGCCCGGCAGGTTCTGCGCGCCCTTTTCGATCGAGCCGTCCTCGTTGATCACGCCGGGACAGGCGATGCCGATGAAGGGCGCAATCTTGAAGCCTTCGGTCTCGGCTTCCGTGATCAGTCCCTTCAGCATCTTGATGAGACGCTTCACCGCGCCTTCGCGCGTCGGCTCATCGTCGGCATGACGCCACAGCTCCGACTTCCAGACCGACGCCTTCGACAGATCCTTGGCCTTCTTCCAGCGCGTCTCGACCACGCCGCAGCGGATATTGGTGCCGCCGATATCGACCGCGAGAATCGCGTCATGCGCCTCGAAAATCCACGACGGCGCCAGATGCAGCGTGCCGATCAGGCCGGCTTCATCCGGATGCGCGCGGATCGGCACCAGGTCGATCTTGAAATCCTCGGCCTTGAGGATGATGTCGGTGCGCGCGATCGCGAGCTCGCCGAGCCGCGAGTCGCGAAAGCCGCCGCCGACCACGATGCGCTCGGTCTTCGCCCAGGCCTTGGTCTTGAGGAAACGCCGCGTGACGTAGGCGAGCTCCTGGGCGAATTCCTCGATCGCGCTGTGCACCACGGCGGAGGCCTCGGTGTCGTCGCCGACCAGCATCGCGTCGAGCACCTTCTTGCTGATGCTCTCCGACGGCTCCTTGCCGAACGGATCCTCGCCGGTCTTGCGCAGCGGCTTGCGCCAGCGGTCGAGGATCTTGCGGAACGCGCCCTTGCTGGCACGATCGCCGAGATAGCCGTCCTCGTCCTTCATCTCGATGTTGAAACTGTCGACATCCACCGACGGCAGCCGCCCGGCGCCGTGATGGGCGATGCCCGTCGTCCTGACCAGCTCGTCTGTTGCCATGGAAAGCCCTTGCCCGAATGCCAATTCGCGGGGACAACGGCGGTGGAACCCGTTGGTTGCAGCGCGGGCCGAGATTCGGTGCCCGGCGGGGAAAGAGCCCAAATCCTTCCAATCCGGGCCGTTTTCGGCAGTTTTCCTTGACTCTTCGGGTTTGGCGGCTATAAGTCCCACAATCGGCGCGGGGCGTTTCTCGCGCCGCTTGTTTTTGCGTGGGTTTTCAAAGGGATAACTCCCACCCGCACAAAACTCAGTAAACCCATAGCGACTGACAAAAAGCCGGCCCCTGACGTGACAGTCGTGAGGCCGGGATTGAACACGAAGGAAAACAACGATGTTCGCAGTCATCAAAACCGGCGGCCGGCAGTACCGCGTCGTTCCGGATGATGTCCTGGAAATTGGCAAGATCGAAGGCGAAGTCGGCACGATCGTGCAGCTGAGCGAAGTTCTGGTGGTCGGCGGTGACACGCCGGTGCTGGGCCTGCCCACGGTGGCCGGTGCGACCGTGGCGGTCGAGGTGCTCGACCACAAGCGCGGACCGAAGGTCATCGCGTTCAAGAAGCGCCGCCGCAAGAATTCGCGCCGCAAGCGTGGCTACCGTGACGAGATCACGGTCGTTCGCATCAGCGAGATCCTGACGGACAATGCGAAGCCCACCAAGGGCCCGCGTCCGAAGAAGGAAAAGGTCGCGAAAGAAGAAGCAGCCGCCGCATAAAATCGATCACGCCAATTCACGAATTGATGCGTGAGAAATTTTGAAATGATTCCGTCAAGGAATTGACCTAAGACATACGCAGGATTTCGGAGACGAGCCATGGCTCACAAAAAAGCAGGCGGTTCATCGCGCAACGGTCGCGATTCAAAGGGTAAGCGCCTTGGCGTCAAGGTGTTCGGCGGGGAGCGCGTGATTCCCGG
This sequence comes from Bradyrhizobium sp. CIAT3101, assembly GCF_029714945.1. NCBI lineage: Bacteria > Pseudomonadati > Pseudomonadota > Alphaproteobacteria > Hyphomicrobiales > Nitrobacteraceae > Bradyrhizobium > Bradyrhizobium sp. CIAT3101. The sequence goes on along the minus strand of NZ_CP121634.1, from coordinate 546,512 downwards.
CAACATCATTGCGCGTCAGCGCGGCACCACCTGGCATCCCGGCCTTAATGTCGGCATGGGCACGGACCACACTCTGTTCGCCAAGATCGAGGGCCGTGTTGAATTCCAGGCCAAAGCCAACGGTCGCACCTTCGTAGCGGTGCTCCCGCTCGCAGAGGCTGCTGAATAAACGGTGGATCTAATTTGGAGTCCGCCGGGTCCTTGACCGAACCGGCGGAGTCCAGAGATCAAGAGATCGACGGCTCCAGGGGAGGCAGGGAAACCGGCCTCCCCTTTCGTTTGTCGTGTTCACTTTTCCCTTAGTGACTTTGACGGAGCCGGACATGTTGCAGGACTTTTCGAGCGTGACTCTGCGGGAGGCGAGACCGAGCGTCGTCGCCACCGAGCGGCTGACCTTGCGGCGGCCGACCCTCGCCGACGTCAGGCCCATCGCCCTCCTCGCCAACGACCGCCGTGTCGCGGAAAACACCCGCCGCCTCCCGCATCCCTATTCTCAGGACGACGCCGTCGCGTTCATCCGCGCCACCGCCGCACGCGGCAGCGAGAGCGTGTTCCTGATCGAGCACGACAGCGGGCCGGTCGGCATGGTCGGCATCGACCGCTCCACGCCCGACAATGCCGAGCTCGGCTACTGGCTCGGCGTCGAACATTGGGGCCAGGGCTTTGCCACCGAGGCCGCACGCGGCGCGATCGACTTCTTCTTCGAGGAATTCGAGGACGACCATCTCTATGCGGGGGCGCGCGTCACCAATCCGGCCTCGCGCAACGTGCTGGAGAAGTGCGGCTTCCAGTGGAGCGGCGTGCAGCTGCACCGCTTCCTGGCGCTGGGCTCCTCGACGCCGGTCGACTGCTTCCGCCTCTCGCGCGGCGTCTGGTCGTCGCTGAAGAGCTGGAGCAGCGCGCGGCGGATGAGGTAGGGCGGGCGTTGCGTCATTCTCCACTGCCGTCCCCGCGAACGCGGGGACCCATAACCACAGGGCGGCGTGTGAGGCAAAACTCCCACTCCGAGTCTTCGCCAAACCACGCCCTGTGGGTATGGGTCCCGGATCTGCGCTTCGCTTGTCCGGGACGACAGTGAGCTACACCGGCGGATTGACCTCTTCGCTCGCACGCCCGAGATCGCGCTCACGCAGAAAGATGTAGAACCCGGCGCCGATGATGATCGCGGCGCCGACGATCGTGGCCACCTGTGGCACATCGCCGAACACCACGAAGCCGAAGATCACGGCCCAGACGATCATCGAATATTGATACGGCACCACCACGCTCGCCGGCGCCAGCTTCAGCGACCGGTTGACGCAGAACAGCGCGGTGACCGAGATGCATCCGGCCAGCGCGAAGAATACGAGGCTGCCCGGCGTCGGCGGCACCCAGTGGAACGCCGACAGCGCTGCGCCCAATGAAAACGTCCCGATGAATTGCGAGGACGCCATCACGATGTCGGGCGTCTTGCGCAGGCTGCGCGTGATCAGCATCAGGGTTGCAAAGGAAAGACTGCCGCCGAGCGCGATCAGCGCCGGCAGGCTCACCGTCTGCGCCGACGGCCGCAACGCGATCAGCACGCCGCAAAAGCCGATCAGGATCGCCGTCCAGCGCCGCCAGCCGACCCGCTCGTGCAGGAAGATCGCCGACATCGCGGTGACGAAGATGGGCCCGGCGAGATAGTAGGTGACGACGTCGGCGAGCGGCAGATAGACGGTGGCGAGGAAGAAGGCGGCGACCTCCAGCGTCGACAGCACGACGCGAAACAGCTGAAGCCACGGCCGCTCCAGATGCAGGAACTGATGACGCTGCCGCCAGATCAGCGGCGCCAGCAGCAGCAGTGCCGCGCAGGCGCGCAGGAACAAGAGCTGCCCGACCGAATACGTCCCGACCAGGAACTTGCCCATGGCGTCGCCGAACGAGAACATGGAGATCGACAGCACCATGAGGGCGATGCCGGCCAGGCGCGCCGAGCGGTCGTCATAGGCGGAAAGATTTTTGAAGAAGGGCATCGCTGTCGATCGTGGAAACGCGTCATTGCGAGGAGCTCTTGTGACGAAGCTCGCAATGACGGGCGGAGAGAGCGTCGGAAACCGGCGAATAGAGTCGCTTGCGGTCGTTTTAATGACGTGGGCCGCCGCGACAAGCCCGCGCAAGCCGAATTGAACGGATTGTCGCACTCTTCGCGCCGCGGTAGCGATAGATGCCTCACCGAGAAAAGAGCCGCAGACATGACCGACTTCGACCCCGCCCAGCACCGCATGATCACGGCGCAACGCTGGTTTGAGGATTTCGTGGTCGGCGAGCGTTTCGTGCTGCCGAGCCGCACCCAGACGTCGGCGGTATTTGCCGCATTCCAGACCGCGAGCGGCGACACCCACCCGGTGCACTACGACGTGGAATATTGCCGCGCCCGCGGCATGCCGCATCTGCTCGCCCATGGCTTCCAGACGCTGATCCACACCGCGCCCGGCGCCGGCCTGTTTCCGTTCATGGTGGAGGAATCCCTGGTCGGCTTCCTCGAGCAGTCGAGCCGGTTCCTCAAGCCCGTGTTCGCCGACGACACCATCTATCCGGCGCTCGAGGTGACCGAGCTCGTACCCGGCCGCACGACGGGTGCGGTGACGCTCAAAAGCACCGTGTTCAACCAGCGCAAGGAGCTGGTGCTTGAAGGGATGCAGAAATTCCTGATCCGGCGCCGCCCGACCGGTTAATCAAGGGCGCAAATTCGCGGAATTTCGGCCGATTTGCGGGGTCATCCGGGTTGCCGCGCGGGACCGGCTGGCCTACCTATGGCCCATGAAATTCCTCGACGAAGCAAAGGTCTATATCCGCTCCGGTGACGGCGGGAACGGCTGCGTGGCGTTCCGCCGCGAGAAGTTCATTGAGTTCGGCGGTCCCTCCGGCGGCAATGGCGGCCGCGGCGGCAATGTCATCATCGAGGTCGCCGACGGCCTCAACACGCTGATCGACTACCGCTACCAGCAGCACTTCAAGGCCCAGAAGGGCGAGAACGGCCAGGGCTCGGACCGCCACGGTGCCAACGGCAAGAACATCGTGCTGAAGGTCCCCGTCGGCACGCAGATTTTTGACGAAGACCGCGAAACGCTGATCCACGACTTCACCAATGTCGGCGAAAAGTTCGTGCTCGCCGAGGGCGGCAATGGCGGCTTCGGCAACGCGCATTTCAAATCGTCGACCAACCGCGCGCCGCGCAACGCCAACCCCGGCCAGCCCGGCGACGAGCGCTGGATCTGGCTGCGGCTGAAGCTGATCGCGGATGCCGGTCTCGTCGGCATGCCCAATGCCGGCAAGTCGACCTTCCTGTCCAAGGTCAGCGCGGCGCGGCCGAAGATCGCCGACTATCCCTTCACCACGCTGCATCCGCAGCTCGGCGTCGTGAACGCCGACGGCCGCGAATTCGTGCTCGCCGACATTCCCGGCCTGATCGAGGGCGCGCATGAAGGCACCGGCCTCGGCGACCGCTTCCTCGGCCATGTCGAACGCTGCCGCGTGCTGCTGCATCTGATCGACGCCACCTGCGAGCATGCCGGCAAGGCCTACAAGACCGTGCGCAAGGAGCTCGACGCCTATGGCGGGCTGCTCACCGACAAGATCGAGATCGTCGCGCTGAACAAGATCGACGCGGTCGAGCCGGACGAGCTGAAGAAGCAGAAGGACCGCTTGAAGCGCGCTGCCAAGAAGACGCCGCTGCTGCTCTCGGGCATCACCGGCGACGGCGTCAAGGAAGCGCTCCGCGCGCTCGTCGAGGTGATCGGCGAGGCCCCGGTCTCGGCCAAGGCCAAGAGCGCGGCTGAAGCGGAGCCCTGGTCGGCGTAATTGTCGTCCCGGCGAAGGCCGGGACCCATACCGCGTGATCTATCGGTTGCGGGCGGTTGCAGTACCGAACGACGAATCTTCGCCAAACTACTCCCTGTGGTTATGGGTCCCGACCTTCGCCGGGACGACAGTGGAGCGTATGACTCGGGGCATGCGCATCACTGGCTTGTCTTCGCTGGCGCGATAGCGCAGCATCAAACAATCAAGAAAATGCAGGGTCGACGCATGGCGCGCGCAAAAAACGTTCTCTGGATCATGTGCGACCAGCTTCGCTATGATTATCTCGGCTGCACCGGCCACCCCACGCTGAAGACGCCGAACATCGACGCCATGGCCAAGCGTGGCGTGCTGTTCTCGAAGGCCTATGTGCAATCGCCGATCTGCGGCCCGTCGCGGATGTCGTTCTACACCGGACGCTACATGCGCTCGCACGGTTCGCACTGGAACGGCTGGCCGCTGCGCGTCGGCGAGCCCACCCTTGGCGATCATCTCAAGAAAATCGGCGTCCGCAACGTGCTGGTCGGCAAGACCCACATGGCGCCCGACCTCGAAGGCATGAAGGCGCTCGGCATCCCGCCGGAATCGATGATCGGCGTACACGTCGCCGAGTGCGGTTTTGAACCCTATGAGCGCGACGACGGCCTGCACCCGACCGGACGGCCGCGTCCGAAATACGACGAGTATCTGCGCCAGCAAGGGTTTGAAGCCACGAACCCGTGGGAGCACTGGGCCAATTCAGGCGCCGCGGAAGACGGCTCGCTGCAGAACGGCTGGCTGCTGGTGCACGCCGACAAGGCCGCGCGCGTGCCGGACGAACATTCCGAGACGCCCTACATGACGCGGCGCGCGATGGACTTCATCAGCGAAGCCGAGACCGACGGCCGGCCGTGGTGCCTGCATCTGTCCTACATCAAACCGCACTGGCCCTACATCGCGCCCGAGCCCTATGCGAGCATGTATTCGACAGATGACATGATCCCGGTGATCCGCTCCGAGCGCGAGCGGCAAAATCCGCATCCGGTATTCGGCGCCTATATGGACATGCGCTACTCCCGCAACATGGCGCGCGATGATGCGCGGGAGAAGGTGATCCCGACCTATATGGGCCTGATCACCCAGATCGACGACCAGATGGGCGTGCTGATGAAGTTTCTGGAGGAACGCGACCTCCTGGAGACCACCATGATCGTGTTCACCTCCGATCACGGCGATTATCTCGGCGATCACTGGATGGGCGAGAAGGATCTGTTCCACGAGCAGTCGGCGAAGATCCCACTCATCATTATCGATCCGTCGAAAGAAGCCGACGCCACGCGCGGCACGCGCAGCGATGCGCTGGTGGAAGGAATCGATCTGGCGCCGACCTTCGTCGACTATTTCGGCGGCAAGGTGCCGGGCCATATTCTCGAAGGCCGCTCACTGCTGCCGCTGCTGCGCGGGCCGACGCCGCCTAATTGGCGCAAGGTGGCATTCTCGGAATACGACTACGCCATGCAGGACGTACGGCTGAAGCTGAACCAGCCGATCGAGCGCTGCCGCCTGTTCATGGTGTTCGACGGCCGCTGGAAATATATCCACGCCTCCGGCTTCCGCCCGATGCTGTACGACCTCGAAGCCGATCCGCAGGAGTATGTCGATCGCGGCGACGATCCGGAGTGCGCCGGCATCATCGCGCGGCTCCAGGCCGAGCTGTTCGACTGGGCGCTGCATCCGAACGACCACATCACCACGCCGCGCGAGAAGATCGCGAACTATGCCGACAACCAATTGCAGGTGAAAGGCGGGATCCTGATCGGCGTCTGGGATGAAGCCGAGCTCGCTGCGATCAAGGACGACATCGCCCAGCGCGCGAAGATGTAGACCCTCATGGTGAGGAGGCGCGAAGCGCCGTCTCGAACCATGCAGGCCCCCGCTGCAGCAGCCGGGCCTTCATCCTTCGAGACGCGCGCAAGGGCGCGCTCCTCAGGAGGAGGGGATAGAGCGCGAAGCGCGTCTCAATTCTCGATCTTGTACCCCGTCGCCTTCACGATCGGCTGCCAGAACGCCGTGTTGGCGGCGAGCTCTTTTGTCAATCCATCCGCGCTGCTGCCGACCGGAATCAGCCCGATCGCCGTCAGCTTCTCCTTCACGTCGGGCTTCGCCAGCGCCGCACTCGCGGCCGCGCCGAGCTTGCTCGCAAACTCTGGCGGACTGCCGGCGGGAAGCCACATGCCGTACCAGGCGTCCGCGACGAGATCGATGCCGCTCTCCTTCAGCGTCGGAACGTCAGGCGCGAACGGCGAACGCTCCGCGCTCGAAACACCGATGATCTTCACGCCCTTAGCGCGATGCTGCGGCAGCGCATCCGCCAGCGTGGTGATCCCAAAGGAAATGTGTCCGCCGATGATGTCGTTGAGGATCGGCGCACTGCCGCGATAGGGCACGCGCGTCAGGGGAATGCCGAGATCCTTTTCCAGCTTCGAGCCGGCGAAATGCGGAATGGTGCCGTTGCTCGGGACGCCAAACGAGGTCTTGTCGGGATGCGCCTTCAGCCACGCGACGAACCCCTTGAAGTCGGCGACATCCATGGCCGGGCCGACCACCAGTGCGAACTCGAACCGCGCAAGGAGCGACACCGGCATGAAATCCTTCGCCGTATCGAAGCTCGGCGTCGTTTCCACCATCGGCAGCAGGTACATGGTCGGCCCGGTCGTCACCAACACCATGCTGCCGTCGGGGCTTGCACCTTTCACCGCCTTGATGCCGATCAGGCCGTCACCGCCGGTGCGGTTCTCGACCACGATGGTCCGTTGCAGCACGGGCGCGATCTCCTGCGCGATCAGCCGGCACAGCGTGTCGCCGCCGGCGCCTGCCGCGAACGGGAAGATGATTTTGCTCAGCCCGGCCTGCGCGCGGGCCTCGCCGACCTGCGACAGCAGCGGCAATCCGAAACATCCGACCACGAATTTGCGGCGATCCATTCGTTTCCTCGTCCAGCCCACGATTGATTGGCGGCATTAGAACCGGGCTGGCACGCAAGACAAGGCCGACCTTCGCCGTTTACCGTCCCGCCCGCCTTGCGCCGGCCATCGTCCTGCTGCAAAAGCAGGCCTTAGCCGGCGCCGCTCTCCGCTCCGCCGTTTCCAGAGCAATTCGTCACACGCGCCGACACATACGCACATGGCCAGCCCCGAACTCAATCAATTCCGCCGCATCGTCGTCAAGGTCGGCTCCGCACTGCTGGTCGATTCCGACAGGGGCGAGGTACGTGCGTCCTGGCTCGCCGCACTCGCGGACGACATGGCCAAGCTGCACGAGCAGGGCCGCGACGTCCTCGTCGTCTCCTCGGGCTCGATCGCGCTTGGCCGCAGCCGGCTCAAGCTGCCGCGCGGACCGCTGAAGCTGGAGGAAAGCCAGGCGGCCGCTGCCGTCGGACAGATCGAACTGGCGCGGATCTGGTCGGAGGTCCTCGGGGCGCACGGCATCGGCGCCGGACAGATTTTGGTGACGCCTGGGGACACCGAGGAGCGCCGCCGTTATCTCAACGCCCGCTCCACCATCGGCAAGCTGCTGGAGTGGCGCGCGATCCCCGTGATCAACGAGAACGACACGGTCGCCACCAACGAGATTCGCTACGGCGACAATGACCGCCTTGCCGCGCGCGTCGCCACCATGGCGAGCGCCGATCTGCTGGTGCTGCTCTCCGACATCGACGGGCTCTACGACGCCCCGCCGAAGAACAATCCCAACGCCAAGCTGATCCCGGTGGTCGAGAGCATCTCCTCCGAGATCGAGGCCGTGGCGGGAGATGCCGAATCCGAGCTGTCGCGCGGCGGCATGCGCACCAAGGTCGAGGCGGCCAAGATCGCCACCACCGGCGGCACGCATATGCTGATTGCATCCGGCAAGATCGAGCATCCGCTGCAAGCGATCGCCAATGGCGGCCGCTGCACCTGGTTCCTGACGCCCGCGAACCCCATCACGTCGCGAAAACGCTGGATCGCGGGCACGCTGGAGCCGAAGGGGACGCTGACCATCGACGCCGGCGCGGTGACGGCGCTGCGCGCCGGCGCCAGCCTGCTGCCGGCCGGTGTGATCAAGGTCGAGGGCCAATTCGCCCGCGGTGACGCCGTGATCGTCCGCGGCCCCGACACCAGCGAGATCGGCCGCGGCCTGATCGCCTATGACGCCGAAGTCGCCGAGCGGATCAAGGGCCGGTCCTCCCCGGACGTGATGACGATCCTCGGCATCAGCGGCCGGTCCGAGATGATCCACCGCGACGATCTGGTGGTGGGCGGGTAACTCGGGCTATTGCATATCGTCGGCGCCAATATCCTGACGACCATGCATGACGCGGATGACCTCGATGCCGTCAGGCAACGGGACGTAGAAAATCACGTAGTTGCCGACGGCGAAGCTGCGCAGGTCCAGGCGCAACTCTCTGCGTTCTCGCCCGGCGAGCGGACTTTCCAGAAGCATCTCGAAAATCTCGCCGATGCGCGCGATCTGCTGGTCCGCGGCCCGAACACTGTCCGATGCGATGAAATCCCAGATTGAATCGAGATCTTGATCGGCTTGCGGGGCTTTGCGGAATCTATTCGCCACGTTTGCGCGCGGCCAATCGTTGCCGTCCCCGCGCCTTGATGTCGTTCATCCACTCTTTGGGATCGACCTCTTCCATCGGCCCGCTATCAAATCCCTTCTGGATTTCCTCCCGCAGCACCTCCAACTTGAGCTTGCGCCGCTCTTCGCGTTCCTCGACCAGACGAAGCCCTTCGCGCATCACCTCACTGGCGGTGGCGTAGCGGCCGCTCTCGACCAGGTTGTCGATGAGGTCCTCGAAATGCTTGCCAATGCTGTAGCTGCTAGCCATGGGAAGCTCCCTATCAAATAATGATACTTATTGATATCCGAGCTATTCGCAAGCCCTTGTCCGACTACCCGCGCAACCCCGGCCATTGGCCGACCCGATGGCGCAACCGGGGAGACCTGCCATACCCTCCCCGCCCTTCGCAGGCGCGGGATTTCCGTGCTAGGACACTGCCTTAGCAGAAGGTTGAACTCCCCATGGCCGCCCCTCTCAAAGCCGTTGACGGCAATGCCGATCTTCAGGCGCTGATGTCCGATCTCGCCACCCGTGCCCGCGCCGCCGCGCGCGTGCTGGCGCTGGCGCCGCCGGAGCAGAAGAACCGGGCGCTGGAAGCCATGGAGCGGGCGATCCGCAGCAATGCTGCAGCGATCCTCGCCGCCAATGCCGAGGACGTCGCGGAGGCTCGCGCCTCCGGCAATGCCACCTCCTCCTTCATCGACCGCCTGACGCTGACGCCTTCGCGTGTCGAAGGCATGGCCGCAGGCATCGCCGTCGTGCGCGGCATCGCCGATCCCGTCGGCATCGTGACCGAGAGCTGGCAGCGGCCGAACGGCATGACCATCGAGCGCGTCCGCGTGCCGCTCGGCGTCGTCGGCGTGATCTTCGAGAGCCGGCCCAATGTTGCGGCGGATGCCGGCGTGCTGTGCTTGAAGTCCGGCAATGCCGTGATCCTGCGCGGCGGCTCCGACAGTTTCCGCTCGTGCCGTGCCATCCATGAATGCCTGGTGCAGGGCCTGCGCGAAGCCGGCCTGCCCGAAGCCGCGATCACGCTGGTGCCGACGCGCGACCGCGCGGCGGTCGGCATGATGCTGTCCGGCCTCAACGGCGCCGTCGACGTGATCGTGCCGCGCGGCGGCAAGAGCCTCGTCGCGCGCGTCGAGCAGGAAGCGCGCGTGCCGGTGTTCGCGCATCTCGAAGGCGTCAATCACGTCTACATCGATGGCAGCGCCGATCTCGCCATGGCGAAGTCGATCGTGCTCAACGCAAAAATGCGCCGCACCGGCGTCTGCGGCGCGGCCGAAACGCTGCTGGTCGATCGCGCCGCGGCGGCGAAGACCCTGAAGCCGCTGATCGAGATGCTGATCGAGGCCGGCTGCGAGGTGCGCGGCGATGAAACAGTGCAAGCGACGAATGCGCGCGTAAAACCTGCCAGCGAAGACGATTGGGACACCGAATATCTCGACGCGATCATCGCGGCCAAGGTGGTCGACGGCGTCGACGGCGCGATCGCGCACATCCAGGATCACGGCTCGCATCACACCGATGCGATCGTGAGCGAGAATGAATTGGCTGCGAAGAAATTCCTCAGCGAAGTCGATTCCGCGATCGTGCTGCACAACGCCTCGACGCAGTTCGCCGATGGCGGCGAGTTCGGCTTCGGCGCCGAGATCGGCATCGCCACCGGCCGCTTCCATGCGCGCGGTCCCGTGGGGGCCGAGCAGTTGACCAGCTTCAAGTATCGCGTTCACGGCACAGGGCAGACGCGGCCGTAAGGCATGGCGCGAGGCGTGGGGCATTGAGTAACAATTTCGTCGCGCCACGTTTCTTCGCGCAGGCCATACCGCCCTACACGGAAGGCATGCGTATCGGCCTGCTCGGCGGCTCGTTCAATCCGCCGCACCAGGCCCATCGCGCGATCAGCCAATTCGCGCTGAAGCGCCTTCAGCTCGATCGTGTGTGGTGGCTGGTGACGCCGGGCAATCCGCTGAAGGAGAACGGCACGCTGCACGAGCTCGGCGCGCGCATGCAGGCGGCGCGCGACGTCGCCAACGATTCCAGGATCGAGGTGAGCTGTCTCGAATCCGTCATTCGTACCCGCTATACTATCGACACGATCAACACCTTGCGCCGCCGTCTCAGTGGCCTGCGCTTTGTCTGGATTATGGGCGCCGACAACCTCGCTCAATTCCATCGTTGGCAGCACTGGCGGCGCATCGCCGACCAGGTGCCGATGGCGGTCATCGATCGCCCGCCGCAGAGTTTTCGCGCCCTTGCCTCACCCGCTGCGCAGGCGCTTGCGCGCTATCGCCTCCCCGAGAATAAGGCAGCATTGCTTGCGGATCAGCGGGCACCGGCCTGGGTGTTCCTGACCGGTTTGAAGCTCAACCTGTCCTCGACGGGCTTACGGAACCCGGACGGGAGCTGGAAAGGTACGAAGTGAGACAGAGTTGTGGGGGACTACGGGCTCTCTGGCATATTGAAACCCTTAACCCCACATGATGTAGTGTAACCGGTGAGGGACGGATTCGGCCCTCGCGATACAGTGAAAGGAATGGTCCCTGGCCACGTCTGTATTGTCCAAGTCTGTTTTACCCAAGGCTACGAAACCGACGCGTAAAACATCGACCAAAGCTGCGGCCTTGAAGGCGCAACCCGACGCCGACAAGACGCTGAGCCTGATCCTCTCCCGCCTCGAGGATATGAAGGCGGAAGAGACGGTCACCATCGACCTTCGCGGCAAATCGGCATACTCCGACTACATGATCGTCACCACGGGCCGTGTGAACCGGCACGTTGGCGCGATCGCGGAGAACGTCGCGAAAGGCCTCAAGGAAACCGGCATCAAGAATATCCATGTCGAGGGCTTGCCCAACTGCGACTGGGTGCTGATCGATTCCGGCGATGTGATCGTGCACGTGTTCAGACCCGAGGTCCGCGAGTTCTACAATCTCGAGAGATTGTACACGCAGGGCCCAGGGGCGGCGAAGGCGATCTAGGCGCGGTCCGAGAGGCGACTGGCCGATTTCGAATCGGCCGACGCGCATGCTAGCGTCGTGCGCGCGCGGATTGCGCGCGGTCTGGAAACGCGACCCTAAGATCTCATGCGTGTTGCCGTCATTGCAGTGGGCCGGCTGAAGCAAGGGCCGGAACGGGAGCTTGCCGACCGGTATTTCGAGCGGTTCGACGAGGCCGGCCGCAAGCTCGGATTCCGCGAACTCACCATCCACGAAATCCCCGAGAGCCGCGCGCGCGACACTGCCACACGGATGGCCGAGGAGGCCGCGGCGATCGCCGCGCATATTCCCGAAAAATCGATTCTGGTGGCGATGGACGAGCGCGGGCAAAACCTCGATTCCACCGTATTCGCACGGAATCTCGGACGCTGGCGCGACGAGGGCGCCGGTCATACTATCTTCGTGATCGGAGGGGCGGACGGACTTTCGCCCGAATTGCGCCGTAAGGCCAAGCTCGCGATCGCGTTCGGCTCTGCGACCTGGCCGCACCAAATGGTCCGCGTCATGCTTCTGGAACAGCTGTATCGGGCCGCCACCATTCTGGCCGGCCACCCCTACCATCGCGCGTGATTCGCGCCACAACGAGCACTTTGCCCAAGAATCCTGTCCAACAGATGCGAGCGCCGATCCTCAATTTGCTGCTGATTGCGAGCTGCGCCGGCGCAAGCCTCTTCGCCGAAGAAAGCCTCGCGCAAGCCCAGTCGGCGGCACCGGCGCCACAGACCGCAGCCATCTCGCCCGACGCCATCAAGCAGCGCGAGCAGGAGCTGGAAGCCGCGCGCGCAAGCAAGAAGAGCGCGGAGGAGGCGCAGGCCAAGCTGAAGGCCGAGATCACCTCGCTCGGCCAGGACCGCACCCAGCTCAATCAGCAATTGATCGACACCGCCGCCAACGTCCGCACCGTCGAGACCAAGATCGACGAGGCCGAGACGCGGCTGCGCACACTCAACGGCCGCGAGCAGCAGGCGCGCGCCTCGCTCGATTCGCGCCGCGCCGACATCGTCGAGGTGCTGGCGGCGCTGCAGCGTGCCGGCCGGCGCACCCCGCCGGCGCTGCTGGTGCGGCCCGAAGATGCGCTGCAATCGCTGCGCACCGCGATGCTGCTTGGCGCCGTCGTGCCGGAATTGCGCGGCCGCGCCGAGAAGATTGCCGGTGAGCTCGGCGAGCTCGTGAGCTTGCGCAAGAACATCGCCGCCGAGCGCGACCAACTCGCCTCCGATCGCGACAAGGTCCGCAGCGAACAGACCCGGCTCACCGCGCTCGTCGACGAACGGCAGCGCCAGCAGTCCTCGCGCGAAAAGGACCTCGACGCCGAGAATTCGCGCGCCATCACGCTGTCAAAGCAGGTCGGTGATCTCCAGGGGCTGATCGCCAAAATGGAGCAGGACCTGCAGAGCGCGGCCAAGGCGGCCGAGAAGGCGGCCGAGGTCGCAAAGCAGGCCGAGGCCAAGGCAGCCGCGGCCGCCAACGCCAAACCCGGCCCAGCCGTGTTCAAGGACCGTTCCCGGACCAGCCCGGCCATCCTGTTCGCCTCGGCCAAGGGGCTCCTGCCGCTGCCGGTTAACGGTAACAAGATCAGGGACTTTGGCGGTTCCGACGGGGTCGGCGGGGTCCAGAAGGGCATTTCGCTGGCAACCAAGCCCGGTTCGCAGGTCACAACGCCGTGCGACGGCTGGGTGGTCTATGCCGGCCCGTTCCGCAGCTATGGACAACTCTTGATCCTCAACGCCGGGGGCGGGTATCATGTCCTGATCGCCGGGATGGAGCGCATTTCGGTAAACATCGGACAGTTTGTGCTCACGGGGGAGCCGGTCGCGACCATGGGGTCGACCTCTCAAGTCGCCTCCATTCTCGCCACCAACGCGAGTCAACCTGTGTTGTATGTCGAGTTCCGCAAAGACGGCACTCCAATCGATCCAGGCCCATGGTGGGCCGCAAATGAAGGCGAGAAGGTTCGCGGATGATGCGCAAGACTTCAGTTATCCTCCTCAGCGCTGCGACCGGTGCGGCGCTGACGCTGTTCGTGACCCAGCCGCGTGCGGTGTTCATGGGCTCCAGCGCGCGAGCCGCGACCGCTGACACCTATCGCCAGCTCAACCTGTTCGGCGACGTGTTCGAGCGCGTGCGCTCCGACTATGTCGAGAAGCCCGACGACACCAAGCTGATCGAATCCGCCATCAGCGGCATGCTCACCGGCCTCGACCCGCATTCGAGCTACATGGACGCCAAGAGCTTCCGCGACATGCAGGTGCAGACCCGCGGCGAGTTCGGCGGCCTCGGCATCGAGGTCACCATGGAAGACGGCCTGATCAAGGTGGTCTCTCCGATCGACGATACGCCCGCCTCGCGCGCCGGCGTCATGGCCAACGACATCATCACCAATCTCGACGATGAAGCGGTGCAGGGCCTGACCCTGAACCAGGCGGTCGAGAAGATGCGCGGCCCCGTCAACACCAAGATCAAGCTCAAGATCATCCGCAAGGGCCAGGACAATCCGATCGACGTCACGCTGGTGCGCGACAACATCCGCGTCCGTTCGGTGCGCGCGCGCGTCGAGGCCGACGACATCGCCTATATCCGCATCACCACCTTCAACGAGCAGACCACCGAAGGCCTGAAGAAGGAGGTCGCCAACCTCTCGACCCAGATCGGCGACAAGCTCAAGGGCTACATCATCGACCTCCGCAACAATCCGGGCGGCCTGCTCGAGGAGGCCGTCACCGTCTCCGACTCGTTCCTGGAGAAGGGCGAGATCGTGTCGACCCGCGGCCGCAACGCCGAGGAAACCCAGCGCCGCACCGCGCATGCGGGCGATCTCACCAAGGGCAAGCCGGTCATCGTGCTGGTCAACGGCGGCTCGGCCTCGGCGTCGGAAATCGTCGCCGGCGCGCTGCAGGACCACAAGCGTGCGACCATCGTCGGCACGCGCTCGTTCGGCAAGGGCTCGGTGCAGACCATCATCCCGCTCGGCTCGGGCAACGGCGCGCTGCGCCTCACCACGGCGCGCTACTACACGCCGTCGGGCAAGTCGATCCAGGCCAAGGGCATCGTGCCCGACATCGAAGTGCTGCAGGACGTGCCGGACGAGCTGAAGTCGCGGACCGACACCAAGGGCGAGGCTTCGCTGCGCGGCCATCTCAAGAACGACGGCGACGAGAAGACCGGCTCGCAGTCCTACGTCCCGCCGGATGCCAAGGACGACAAGGCGCTCAAGCTCGCCGACGATCTGCTCCACGGCATCAAGAACAGCGCCTCCGCGGCGCCCGCGCCCGGCACCACCGACAAGGCGGCCGCCGACAAGCCCAAGGCCGCGAACTAAGTCGCAAGCACAGTCATCTACGGAAAAGGGCGGCTCCCGGAGCCGCCCTTTTTGCTTGGGAGCTCATGTTGGGACTCCTGGCATCCCCGGCCTATCCCGGCCTGCCGCCGCTTGACCTCGGCGTGGTATCGTCGGTGGAGTGATTCGGGATCTCGCATGACTGAAACGGCCGATGATCTGAGCGCCCCGCTCGGACAGGACAAGCCGCGCCGGAAACAGCGGCTGCGGCTGCCGTTCACGGCCATGCAGGCGCTGGCCGTGATGCTCGGCCTGTTCCTGGTCGCCTTTGCCGGCTTCGCCATCTTCAACAAGGACCCGCTTGGCGGCGAGCCGATGACGCGGATCGCGATCCGCGATTCCAAGGGCACTGACGAGAAGCCCGCCGCCGAGGCAGTTGCGGCCGGTCATGGTCAGGACAGCAAGCACGCGACCAAGGAAGCGCCGAAGGAAGCGGCTTCCGGCGAGCAAAAGACCGTCACCATGATCGACGGCTCGACCGGCGCTCGCCACGACGTGGTGATCGGCGCAGGCGACGGCGCCGATAAAGGCGAGGCGGCGTCCGCAGCACCCGCCGTCATGGCCGGGATCGATCCAAAACTGCTGGAGAAATCCCGCTACGGCATGATCCCCGCGATCTCGGGCGATCTCAAGCCGTTCAACGTCTACGCAGCGGAGGCCGACCGCGCCAAGGCCGCGAAAATGCCCGTGGTGGCGATCGTGATCGGCGGCCTCGGCGTCGGCGCCGCCAAGACCACCGATGCGATCATGAAGCTGCCGGGCGCGGTGACGCTGGCCTTCACGCCCTACGGCGCCGACCCCGGCAAGCTCGCCGAGCGCGCCCGCGCCCAGCGCCACGAGATCTTCCTGCAGATCCCGATGGAGCCCTACGACTTCCCCGACAATGATCCCGGTCCGCAGACGCTCCTGACCTCGCTCACCGCCGACCAGAACACCGACCGCCTGTACTGGCACCTGAGCCGGATCCAGGGCTATGCCGGCATCACCAATTTCATGGGCGCGCGCTTCGTGGCGACGGATGCGGCGATGCAGCCGATCATCCGCGAGGCGTCCAAGCGCGGGCTCGGCTTCTTCGACGACGGCTCCTCGCCACGCAGCATCGCGCCGCAGGCCGCAGGAAGCCTCGCCGTGCCGTTCGGCAAGGGCGACATCGCGCTCGACGCGGTGCCGACCCCGACCGAGATCGACCGCGCCCTCAACAAGCTGGAATCGGTGGCGAGGGAACGCGGCGTTGCCGTCGGCACCGCCTCTGCGCTCCCCGTCTCGATCGAACGGGTCAGCGCCTGGATCAAGACATTGAGCGACCGGGGTATCCTATTGGTGCCATTGACAACCGCGATGCTGAAATCAAAATCCAGCTAAATCAACGAATTGGTACGGCGCGGGCCCCCACGGCCCAGCCGGCAGTACGCGAGGGGTTTGGCGGAATGGCGCGTTACGAGGATCTGCCCTACCGAACCTGCGTCGGGGTGATGCTGATCAATGCGAAGGGGCTGGTGTTCATCGGCCGTCGTGCCGGCGGGATCGAGCATGTCGACGACAGCCACGTCTGGCAGATGCCGCAGGGCGGAGTCGATCCCGGCGAGGACAATTGGGATGCCGCCAAGCGCGAGCTCTACGAAGAGACCAGCGTGCGCTCGATCGAGCGGCTCGGCGAGGTGCCGGACTGGCTGATCTACGACATCCCGCGCACGGTGGCCGGGCGCGCCTGGAAGGGCCGCTACCGCGGCCAGCGCCAGAGATGGTTCGCGGTCCGCTTCACCGGCAAGGACAGCGAGATCAATGTCGAGAAGCCCGGCGGCGGCGGCCACAAGGCCGAGTTCGTCAGCTGGCGCTGGGAGCCGATGAAAAACCTTCCCGGGTTGATCATCCCGTTCAAGCGCCCGGTCTACGAGCGCGTGGTGAAGGAATTTTCCGCGCTCGCCGATGACTAAATCAAATTGTCATCCCGGCTTTGATGCTAAGGCACCGGCTGGGCTGACAACGAGAGCTTCCGCGTGACGAACGAAAAACCCTACCGTCCCAATGTCGGGATCGCGCTGTTCAATGCCGACGGCCGCGTGCTGATCGGGCACCGCTTCAAGGGCGACGGCCCCGAGATCATCCTGCCCGGACTCGACTGGCAGATGCCGCAGGGCGGCGTCGATGAGGGCGAGGTGTTGCGCGATGCCGCCATGCGCGAGCTCTGGGAGGAGACCAGCGTCGTCAGCGCCGATTATCTCGGCGAGACCGACTGGCTCACTTACGAATTCCCGCCCTATGACGGCCCGCAGACGCATCGGCTGGCCAAGTTTCGCGGCCAGCGCCAAAAATGGTTCGCGCTGCGCTTCACCGGCAAGGACGATGAGATCGATCCGCTGACGCCGCGCAACGGCCAGCCCGCGGAGTTCGACGCGTGGCGCTGGGAGCGGCTCGACCGCGTCGCCGACATCGTGGTGCCGTTCCGCCGCGAGGTCTATCGCGCGGTGGCGCGAGAGTTTGCGGCCTTCGCCGGGTAAGTAGACGAAATCAACCCCATGCACAGTAGAACGGGGGTTGAAATCATGAGCGAATTATTGCCGGAAGTTTGCGCGTGCGCGTGTGAGGGACGCACCACTCTCTCATTCCCTCCCCCCTTGCGGGGGAGGGGCAGGGAGAGGGGTGCCACACAGGGATTCTGTCGGGCCGGCATCGCTTATGTGCATTGATCATCGGGAGTCTTTGCTGGGCCACCCCTCTCCCTAGCCCTCCCCCGCAAGGGGGGAGGGAACGCACCGCCGTCGGGGCGCTCAGTCGGGCCAAGCACCGGAAGCACTAGTTCGTCGGACCGACCGTGAACGGGCCGATGGCGATGACGTGGCAGTCGCTGTCGTGCTTGACGCAGTCGGCCAGTGCGCCGTTGACGGCGGTCTGCTCGTCGGCGGCCTTCAGGCCGAGGCCGGGACGGCCCGCGGTGCCGACGGCGACCGCGTTCCAGCCCATGCCCTCGCCGAGCTTGCGCACCACCTCGTCCCGCGCATCGGCCACGATGGAGGAATTGGTCGCGGCGTGGAAGAAGCCGTTCGGCTTCAGCAGGGTCGGGATCGGCACAACGAAATTGTCGTCGACCGCCACGATCATGCAAGCCGAGCCCGCGATCGCGCCGCAGGACTCCAGTGAACGCCGCGCGGTCTCGTCGACCGACGACGCCCCCAGCACCATGAAATATTGCCCGCCCGGTCCGAGCGCGACCGAGCGCGATTTTGCCGCCGGCGCATAGATGTTCTCGACGCGAGTCCTGGCCTGATCACGCAGCATCGGAAAGTCCTTCGATGCGAACGGGCGCTCGGTCATGGTGTCGTGCCGCACCCAGGGCTGCGGCGGCATCGGCGGATTGCCATGGCTGTAGACGACCTTGTTGCCGACCGCATAGAGCTCGCAGCGCCGCGGCGATTGCGCGGCATCCGCGCGCTTCTGGCACTGATCGAGCGCCATGTTGCGCGCGGCCTCCTCGTTCGGCTGATTGAGCGCGGAGCCGTTGAAGCCGCCGATGTTCAGGGCGAAGGCCTTGTAATCGCCGGCGGCGGCATATTCGTTGCTGAGGAAGGCACGCTGGCGCTCGCCGAGGAACGGCACAGCGTCCACGGCAATCTTGCCGCCCGACGCGGCCGGCGGTGACGGCATCGGTGCCGGTGGCGGTGTCACGGCTGCCGTTTGTGTCGGTGTCGCCGTCGGCACGGGCGACGGCGTCGGCGCCTTCGCGGCCATCGTCGGCGTGGGACTCGGGGATGGCGCAGCGACGGGGCTGGGCAACGGCGCAGCCGCAGTCGATGACAACTGGGCGGTCTCGAGCTTGGTGAAATAGAGGAAGCCGCCGACGCCGATGGCGACGACCGAGACCACGCCGACGACCAGCGGCCACATCCAGTTCGGCGCGGGTGCAGCCTTGGCGACCTTCTTCACCTGCGGCGTCGTGTAAGTCCCGTCCTCGCGCCGCATCGCCACCATGTAGGCGTGCACCGGCGTCGGGATGTTCTTCACCTCCTGCGCGCCGATGTCGGCGAACTGCACCGACAGCTTGTTGGCGACCTGCTCGTGCACGGCACGCGAGACGCAGATGCCGCCGACCTCCGCCAACCCCTCGAGCCGGGCCGCGATGTTGACGCCGTCGCCGAGCAGATCGCCGTCGCGCTCGACCACGTCGCCGATGGTGATGCCGATGCGGAACGACATCTGCCGGCTCGGCGGATAGGCCATGTTACGGGTCCGCAAGCTCTCCTGAATGTCGATCGCGCAGCGCACCGCGTCGACCGCGCTCGGGAATTCCGCGAGCACGGCATCACCTGCGGTGTTGAAGATGCGACCGTTCGCTTTTGCGATGAAATCGTCGATGACTTCGCGGTAGGACGCCAGACGCCGCAGCGTCTCTTCCTCGTCTTCCGCGACCAACCTCGAATAGCCGGCAATATCGGCTGCAAAGATCGCTGCGATCTTGCGTTTCATCTGCAAATGCCCTGGAACAAAATCCGCGAGCGCAGAATGCCGTTATCTCCGGCGCGGTGCAACAAAGTTCAGCGCCCGCCACAACCGTGACGAGCGCTGAACTTATTCAGGAATTTCGCGTGAGCCCCGAAGCCGCGCTCCGGGGCTTAGTGCATGGCCGTCGAGCTGAGCTGCTGCTGGATGCTCTTGTAGTGATCGAGCCGCTCGAGGGCCTGATCGAGCTCGTTACCTTCGTGCTCCTTCAGCCCTTCTTCCATCTCCGAGATGGTCTCGGCGAACTGGGCGCGGTCGAGCTCGTCCAGCGAGGTCGCGACGTCGGCGAGCACGGTGAGGCCCTTCTCCGAGACTTCGGCAAGGCCGCCGAGCACGATGAT
This sequence comes from Bradyrhizobium sp. CIAT3101, assembly GCF_029714945.1. Classification (NCBI taxonomy): domain Bacteria; kingdom Pseudomonadati; phylum Pseudomonadota; class Alphaproteobacteria; order Hyphomicrobiales; family Nitrobacteraceae; genus Bradyrhizobium; species Bradyrhizobium sp. CIAT3101. Next base: position 526,934 of record NZ_CP121634.1, on the reverse strand, counting down.
CTTCTCGTGCTTGCCAGCGGTGGTCACGGTGAGGATGCCGGGGCGGATGGCAGCCACGACCGGCGCATGACCTGCCAGCACGCCGAAGTCACCCTCGACGCCGGGAATGTCGACCTGGTCGACTTCGCCCGAGAACGCGAGCTTTTCCGGAGAGACGAGATCGAAGTGGAAGGTGGCCATTGAGATGCCTTGCGAAACGTGAGTAGCGAATAGCGGGCGATTGAAACAGGAAGCGGCTCCTCACCGCTCCCTATTCGCACTTCGCCAGCTTAGGCAGCTTCCGCCGCCAGCTTCTTGCCCTTCTCGACCGCCTCTTCGATGGTGCCGACCATGTAGAAGGCGGCTTCCGGCAGGTGGTCGTACTTGCCTTCCACCAGGCCCTTGAAGCCCTTGATGGTGTCGGCGAGGTCGACGAACTTGCCCGGCGAACCCGTGAAGATTTCGGCGACGTGGAACGGCTGCGACATGAAGCGCTCGACCTTGCGGGCGCGGGCCACGGTCAGCTTGTCCTCTTCCGAAAGCTCGTCCATGCCGAGAATGGCGATGATGTCCTGGAGCGCCTTGTAGCGCTGCAGCACCTGCTGGACCTGACGGGCGACCGCGTAGTGCTCCTCGCCGACGACCAGCGGGGAGAGCATGCGCGAGGTCGAGTCGAGCGGGTCCACCGCCGGATAGATGCCCTTTTCAGCGATCGAGCGCGACAGCGTGGTGGTCGCGTCCAAGTGCGCGAACGAGGTCGCGGGCGCCGGGTCGGTCAAGTCGTCGGCCGGAACGTAGATGGCCTGCACCGAGGTGATCGAGCCCTTCTGCGTGGTGGTGATGCGCTCCTGCAGCGCGCCCATGTCGGTGGCGAGCGTCGGCTGATAACCCACGGCCGAAGGAATACGACCGAGCAGCGCCGACACTTCCGAGCCGGCCTGGGTGAAGCGGAAGATGTTGTCGACGAAGAACAGCACGTCCTGGCCCTTGTCGCGGAAGTCTTCCGCGATGGTCAGACCGGTGAGCGCGACGCGGGCGCGGGCGCCCGGGGGCTCGTTCATCTGGCCGAACACCAGCGCGCACTTCGACTTCACGCTCGGATCCGGATTGTGTGGATCGGCGTTGACCTTGGACTCGATGAACTCGTGATAGAGGTCGTTGCCCTCGCGGGTACGCTCGCCGACGCCGGCGAACACGGAGTAACCGCCGTGCGCCTTCGCGACGTTGTTGATCAGCTCCTGAATCAGCACGGTCTTGCCGACGCCGGCGCCGCCGAACAGGCCGATCTTGCCACCCTTCGCATACGGAGCAAGAAGGTCGACGACCTTGATGCCGGTGACGAGAATTTCAGCTTCGGTCGACTGGTCGGTGTAGGTCGGCGCTTCCTGGTGGATCGCGCGCAGGCCTTCCGACTTGACCGGACCGGCTTCGTCGATCGGCTCGCCGATGACGTTGATGATGCGGCCGAGCGTGCCTTCACCGACGGGAACGCGGATCGGCGAACCGGTGTCGCTGACTTCCTGGCCGCGGACCAGACCTTCGGTGGTGTCCATCGAGATGGTGCGGACGGTGGACTCACCGAGATGCTGGGCGACTTCGAGCACCAGGCGGTTGCCGCCGTTCTTGGTCTCGAGCGCGTTGAGAATGGCCGGCAGGTGGCCTTCGAACTGCACGTCGACGACGGCGCCGATGACCTGGGTGACGCGACCGAGCTGGGCTGCCATTGAATGTCTCCTTCGATCCGAATTTGTAGACCACGGTCGGCTGGTTGACCGGGATGTTGAGTTTGACGGGTACCGATGCGTCTTCGCTAGACGGCTTCGGCGCCCGAGATGATTTCGATCAGTTCCTTGGTGATCTGCGCCTGACGCGTGCGGTTGTAGACCAGCGTCTGCTTGCGGATCATTTCGCCGGCGTTGCGCGTCGCATTGTCCATCGCGCTCATCTGAGCGCCGTAGAACGAGGCGTTGTTCTCGAGCAGCGCGCGGAAGATCTGGACCGCGAGGTTGCGCGGCAGAAGACGGGTGAGAATCTCGTCCTCTTCCGGCTCGTATTCGTAGGACGTCGTGTTGGCGGCACCGCCCTCCTCGACGACCAGCGGGATGATCTGCTGGGCGGTCGGGATCTGCGCGATCACCGAGCGGAAGCGCGAGTAGAACAGCGTGCAGACGTCGAACTCGCCGTTGTCGAAACGCGCCAGGATCTTCTTGGCGATGTCCTCGGCGTTGACGAAGCCGATCTGGCGCACGCTGCGCAAATCGAGATGCTCGACGATCTGCTTGTCGAACTGGCGGCGAAGCTGCTCGTAACCCTTGCGGCCGACGCAGAAGAACTTCACTTCCTTGCCCTGGTTCATCAGGGCCAGCGCGCGCTCGCGGGCGAGACGCACGATCGACGAGTTGAAAGCGCCGGACAGGCCACGCTCGCCGGTGCAGACCAGCAGCAGGTGAACCTGGTCGCGGCCGGTGCCGGCCAGCAGCGTCGGCGCGCCGGGCGAACCCGCGGCCGCGCTCGCGATGTTGGAGATCACCGCGCTCATCTTGTCGGCATAGGGACGTGCAGCTTCCGCGGCGGTCTGCGCACGGCGCAGCTTCGAGGCCGCGACCATCTGCATGGCCTTGGTGATCTTTTGCGTCGCCTTGGTGGAGGCGATGCGCACGCGCATGTCTTTAAGTGACGCCATTCTTCGTTCACCCCGGCGGTTCGACTGATGCGTCGGACCGCTAGCCTGTCCCTATCGCAATGCCCGGCCGGGCGCCGGGCACGCTTGATATTGTTTTGCCTCTCGCGAAGCGATCATGGCCGGAAGATCCGGCCATGAGGCTCTGCTTAAGCGAAGCTCTTGGCGAAGCCTTCGACCACCGACTTCAGCTTGGCAGCCACGTCGTCCGAGAGGTCGCGGCTGTCGCGGATCGAGTTGAGGATGTCGGTGTTCTTGCCGCGCAGCAGCGAGAGCAGACCGTCCTCGAACGCACGCACCTTGTTGACCGGGAGCGGATCGAGATAGCCGTTGGTGCCGGCCCAGATCACGCAGACCTGCTCTTCCATCTTCAGCGGCGAGAACTGCGGCTGCTTCAGGAGCTCGGTGAGGCGCGAACCGCGGTTCAGCAGGCGCTGGGTCGAGGCGTCGAGGTCGGAGCCGAACTGCGCGAACGCCGCCATTTCGCGGTACTGCGCGAGCTCGCCCTTGATCTTGCCGGCGACCTTCTTGGTGGCCTTGGTCTGCGCCGACGAACCGACGCGCGACACCGACAGACCGACGTTCACCGCGGGACGGATGCCCTGGAAGAACAGGTCGGTTTCCAGGAAGATCTGACCGTCGGTGATCGAGATGACGTTGGTCGGAATGTAGGCCGACACGTCGTTGGCCTGGGTTTCGATGACCGGCAGCGCCGTCAGTGAGCCCGAGCCCTGGTCCTTGTTCAGCTTCGCCGCGCGCTCGAGCAGGCGGGAGTGCAGATAGAACACGTCGCCGGGATAAGCTTCGCGGCCCGGCGGGCGGCGCAGCAGCAGCGACATCTGGCGATAGGCGACGGCCTGCTTCGACAGATCGTCATAGATGATGACGGCGTGCATGCCGTTGTCGCGGAAGTACTCGCCCATGGTGCAGCCGGTGAAGGGCGCGATGTACTGCATCGGCGCCGGATCCGACGCGGTGGCGGCAACGACGATCGAGTATTCGAGCGCGCCCTGCTCTTCCAGCACCTTCACGAACTGGGCAACCGTCGAACGCTTCTGACCGACTGCGACGTAGACGCAGTACAGCTTGATGTTCTCGTCGGGCTGCGCGTTGAGCGGCTTCTGGTTCAGGATGGTGTCGAGCGCGATCGCGGTCTTGCCGGTCTGACGGTCGCCGATGATCAGCTCGCGCTGGCCACGGCCGATCGGGATCAGGGCGTCGATCGCCTTGAGGCCGGTCGCCATCGGCTCGTTCACCGACTTGCGCGGAATGATGCCGGGCGCCTTGACGTCGACGCGCATACGCTTGTCGGCCTGGATCGGGCCCTTGCCGTCGATCGGGTTGCCGAGACCGTCGACAACGCGGCCGAGCAGGCCCTTGCCGACCGGCGCGTCCACGATGGCGCGGGTGCGCTTGACGGTCTGGCCTTCCTTGATCTCGCGGTCGGCACCGAAAATAACGACACCGACGTTGTCGGTTTCGAGGTTCAGCGCCATGCCGCGGGTGCCGTTCTCGAACTCGACCATTTCACCGGCCTGGACGTTGTCCAGACCATAGACGCGGGCGATGCCGTCGCCGACGGACAGCACCTGTCCGACTTCGGAGACTTCAGCTTCCTGGCCGAAATTCTTGATCTGGTCCTTGAGGATCGCGGAAATTTCCGCGGCGCGGATGTCCATCAGCCTGCCTCTTTCATCGCGTGCTTGATCGAATTGAGTTTGGTGCGAAGCGAACTATCGATCATGCGGCTGCCAAGCTTCACGACGAGGCCACCGATGATCGAGGGATCGATCTTCACGTTGAGCGCGACGTCCTTGCCGGTCACCGACTTCAGGGCAACCTTGAGGGCGTCGAGATTCTTGTCCGAAAGCGCTTCCGCAACCGTGACGTCCGCGGTCGCCTCGCCCTTGAACTTGGCGACGAGGGCGCGGTAGGCGCGGATGACGTCAGCCACCGCGAACAGGCGGCGGTTGGCGGTCAGCACTTTCAGGAAATTGGCGGAGATGCCGGCAATGCCGGCCTTGTCCAGGACGGCCGAGAGGGCCTTGGACTGGGCGTCAGCCGCGAAAACCGGACTGCGGACGAGGCGCTTGAGATCAGCGCTTTCGTTCAGCAGACCCTCGAACTTGTCGAGATCGGCTTTGACCTCGTCGACCACCTTCTGGTCGCGGGCCAGTTCAAACAAGGCCGTTGCATAACGGCCGGACACACCTGAAACGGACGTATCTTCTGCAGCCACAGACGCGCTCTTTTAGCTGTCAAATTCGCAAGGGAAAAACCGTCGCCACAACGCGGCGCCTAGCGATCCAAGCCCTTGGAATTCAAGCGGGACTTTGATTCTCGGCCGACACAGGACGTGCCGGGTCCGTTAAAATCGCGGCTTTGCTAACATAGCAGGCGCGCACGTGCAACATGACGGCAACCTAAAGGCTTGGGTGTTTCTCGCCAGTTCGTCGCACACTGCGATCATCCATTGCCGGCTGCGATGAAGCTACCCTGAACCTGCCATGCCACGGAATTGCCACGACCGTTACGTCGGCAACCGGCCCGTTGGTTCCTGCCTCCAGCGCATAGCGGCCATGAACACGGATCGCTGAGGCGTGACCGAAGCCGCCCGGGCCTCGACCTCGGAATACTTACCTAATTCTAAACGCAAAGCATAACAACTTCGTTTTACAGTATTCGTGAGTAATCGATCCGTTAACAAATCATTAAAGTGAAAGATTACGGAACTTCGGCTGAATATCGATTCAGATCACAAGATATTTCAGCATGCCGCCGAACGGGTTTACTGCCCAATTCACGCCTCATTGAGAATCGAAACGCCAAACCGCTCACAAACTGATGGGGGCTCCATTAGCCACACATGTGGCAATACTAGTGTAGGGACCAATAAATGCTGTCTTTGACCCGGCCGCGTACGGCGATCGCTTTCGTCGCCGCGACTCTCCTCGTGGGGGGAACCGCAACCGAAGCTTCCGCCAAATCCCGGCATCACCACCGCTATTCTGCGCATCATCACCGCCACCACGCCGAGAACGATTCCAACGCGACCTCCGATTGGCGCAACGCCAATGCGTCGATGACGCCGACGTCGGGCACGGGCCGCAGCTTCTCGGGCATGGCCTCCTATTACGGCAACGAGTCCGGCAGCCGCACGGCGTCGGGCGCGCGCTTCAACCAGAACGCCATGACCGCGGCGCACCGTTCGCTGCCGTTCGGCACCAAGCTGCGCGTCACCCATGGCGGCTCGAGCGTCATCGTCACCATCAATGACCGTGGCCCGTTCGTGCGCGGCCGCGTGCTCGACCTCTCCACGGGCGCTGCCCGCGCCATCGGCCTCACCGGCGCCGGCGTCGGCCGCGTCACCGCGGAAGTGATCTCGTAAGGCGCAGTTTAGCTGCGCGAAATAAGCCCGCCGTCTTGGGGGACGGCGGGCTTTTTGTTTGTCTCGTCGTAGCGCGGCTGCACCGCGACGGCTGCCGTAGGGTGGGCAAAGGCGCGGAGCGCCGTGCCCACGATTTCTCGCGATGGAAAGAATTCGTGGGCACGCTTCGCTTTGCCCACCCTACGAAGGCTCGCAGCCCTTACAAAAAGCTCTGTGGATCGACGTCCACCTCGAGCTTCTGATTGCCCTTCGGCTTCGGACATACCGCGAGCCAGTTCCGCAAATAATCCGACAGATCGAACCCCCGCGCCGCCTTCACCAGGATGCGGAAGCGGTAGCGGCCCTTGATGACGGCGAGCGGGGCTTCGGCGGGGCCGAGCACCACCACGCGCTCGTCGCGCGGCGCGAGCGCAACGAGGCGGCGGCCCAGGCCTTCCGCGCTCGGACGATCGCCCGCCGAGATGATCAGGCTCGCGAGCCGGCCGAACGGCGGATAGAGCGTGCGCTCGCGCAGATCGATCTCGCTGTCGTAGAAGGCCTCGCGGTCGCAGGCAATCAGCGCCTTCATCACGGGATGATCGGGCTGATGGGTCTGGAGATAGCCGACGCCGCGGCCCTGTTCGCGCCCCGCACGCCCGATCACCTGGTTCAGCAGCTGCCAGGTGCGCTCCGCCGCACGCGGATCGCCGTTGGACAGACCGAGATCCGCATCGACCACGCCGACCAGATTGAGCCGCGGAAAATTGTGGCCCTTGGCGACGAGCTGCGTGCCGATGATGATGTCGACACGGCCCTCCGCGATCTCGGCAAGCTCGCTGCGCATCGTCTCGATCGAGGTGATGAGATCGCTCGACAGCACCATGGTGCGCGCATCCGGAAACAGCGCGGCCGCTTCCTCCTGCAGGCGCTCGACGCCGGGGCCGACCGCGACCAGCGATTCCTCCGCCGCGCAATGCGGGCAGGCGTGCGGACGCGGCATCGAGAAGCCGCAATGGTGACAGACCAGGCGCTGGCGAAAACGGTGATCGACCAGCCAGGCATCGCAGATGGTGCAGGCGAAGCGATGGCCGCAACCGCGGCAGAGCGTCAGCGGCGCATAGCCGCGGCGATTGAGGAACAGCAGCGCCTGCTCGCGCTTCTCGACCGCTTTTTTGATCTCGGACGCCAGCCGCGGCGAGATGAAGCGGCCGCGCGCCGGCGGCTCGCGACGCATGTCGATCGCCTCGATATGCGGCATGTGCTGGCCGCCGAAGCGCGACGGCAGCGCGACGCGCTGATAGCGGTTCTTGCGCGCATTCACCTCGGATTCGACCGACGGCGTGGCGGAAGCCAGCACGATCGGGATCTTTGCGATATGCGCGCGCACCACCGCCATGTCGCGGGCGTGGTAATGCACGCCCTCGTCCTGCTTGTAGGCCTGGTCGTGCTCCTCATCGACCACGATCAGACCGAGATTGGCGTAAGGCAGAAACAGCGCCGAGCGGGCGCCGACCACGACAGGGGCGGTGCCTTCCGAGATCGCCGCCCAATTGCGGGCGCGGGTGCGCGGCGTCAGCTCGGAGTGCCACTCGATCGGCCGCACGCCAAAGCGTTGCGCGAAACGGTCGAGGAACTGGCCGGTGAGCGCGATCTCCGGCATCAGGATCAGCGTCTGCCTGCCGCGACGAATCGATTCCGCGATCGCCTCGAAATAGACCTCGGTCTTGCCCGAGCCGGTGACGCCGTCGAGCAGCGCGACGTGAAAGGTGCCGTTGGCCGCGAGCGCGCGCATCGCATCGACGCCGGCACGCTGCAGCGGCGAAAAATCCGGCCGGCCGAACTCCGGATCGGGCGGCGGCGGCGGAGGCGGCGGCGGCATCGGCTCGACCGTGAGCGTGCCTTCGTCGACCAGGCCGTCGATCACGCCGGCCGACACGCCGGCTTCCCTGGCGGCCTCGGATTTGCCGTGCAGCAGCCGGTCCGACAGCACCTCGAGCACGCGCTGGCGCGCCGGCGTCAGCCGCCGCGGGAGATCGCCAACCAGGCGCACGCCGGCGCGCACGCGCTCGGGGCCGAGATTCTCGCCCATCCGCAGGCACATGCGCAGCACCATGCCGCGCGGGCTGAGCGTGTAATTGGCGACCCAGTCGACGACCGCGCGCAGCTCGGGTTTGAGCGGCGGAAGATCGAGCTTCTCGTTGACCTCCTTGAGGCGGTTGTGCAGGCGCGGATCGGGATTGGCGTTTTCCGCCCAGACCACGGCGAGCACCTCGCGGGCGCCCAGCGGCACGCCGACGAGATCGCCGGCCTTCAGCTCCATGCCGCGCGGCACCTTGTAGGAATAGGTCTGGTCGAGCGCGACCGGCACCAGCACGTCGACCATGCGGGTCGCGTTGGCGGGGGCGGTTGGGCTGCGCGACGAATGATCCATGGAGGGAGAATCGGAACCCCGGGGGCAGTGAGGCTAGCGCCGTGGAGCCGCCTTAGCGAACAGTAAACTGGTGTGATGCGATATACTGTGCGGAATCATTCCGTCCAGAGCGCATGAGCAAAGCAGCCGCCCCCCTTATCGAGCTCGCCAGCGCCGATCCCTCGATCGCGCAGGAGATGACGCGCTGGCTGGCGCATCTCGGCGCCGAGCGGCGGCTGTCGCCGAAGACGCTGGAGGCCTATGGCCGCGATCTCAGGCAGTGCCTGGATTTCCTGTGCAGCCATTGGGGCGAGCGCGTGACGCTTGAACGGTTTTCGTCGCTGGAAGCGACCGACGTCCGTGCCTTCATGGCGATGCGTCGTGCCGACGATATTGCCGGCCGTTCACTGATGCGCGCGCTCGCGGGCCTGCGTTCCTTCGGCCGCTTCCTCGAACGCGAGGGCAAGGGCAAGGTCGGCGCGCTCTCCGCCATCCGCGCGCCGAAAGTCGCAAAAACCCTGCCGAAGCCGCTGCCGATGGCATCGGCCAAACGCCTGGCCGACGCCGACGAGCGCGCCGGCGAGGATCGCGAGACCTGGATTCTGGTGCGCGACGCCGCGGTGATGGCGCTGCTCTATGGATCGGGCCTGCGCATCTCCGAAGCGCTCGGCCTGAAGCGCCGCGAGGTGCCGAAGCCGGGCGAAGGCGACGTGCTCGTCGTCACCGGCAAGGGCAACAAGACGCGCATGGTGCCGGTGCTGCAGAACGTGCTGGCGCTGGTGCAGGAATATGTATCGATGTGCCCGCATGCGCTGCCGCAGGACGGACCGATCTTCGTCGGCGCACGCGGCGGACCGCTGAGCCCGCGCATCATCCAGCTCGCGATGGAGCGGCTGCGCGGCGCGCTCGGGCTACCCGACAGCGCCACGCCGCATGCGCTCCGGCACTCCTTCGCCACGCACCTGCTCTCGCGCGGCGGCGACTTGCGCGCGATCCAGGAATTGCTCGGCCATTCCTCGCTCTCGACCACGCAGATCTATACCGGCATCGATTCTGAACGATTGCTGGAAGTCTATGCGAGCGCGCATCCAAGACGCTGAACCCTGACATCAAGCTGTCATCGCCTCCATGCCTCTTGCGCAGGCCGCGCGGTTCGGTCAATCGTTACCGGACCGACACAGGAGGGGACTCATGAGCGCACACGAAAGCATGGAGCACGCCGAGCATGCCGAGCACGCATCCGGCGAGAACAAGAAGATCGCCCTGCTGATCGCGGTGCTGGCGCTGTTCCTGGCGATCTCGGAAACACTCGGCAAGGGCGCGCAAACCGAGTCCATCAGCAAGAATGTCGAGGCCTCCAATCTCTGGGCCTTCTTCCAGGCCAAGAGCATCCGCCGCACCGTGGTCCAGACCGCCGCCGACCAGGGCAAGCTGACGCTGGGCGCCGCCACCGACGACGCCATGAAGGCCGCGGTGCAGAAGCAGATCGACGACTGGCAGAAGACCGCGGCGCGCTACCGCTCCGAGCCCGAGACCGGCGAAGGCACCGAGCAGCTCGCCGAGAAGGCCAAGGAAGCCGAGCATCAGCGCGACGAGGCGACCGCGAAATATCACCACTTCGAGCTGGCGTCGGCTGCCTTCCAGATCGGCATCGTGCTGGCATCGGCCACCATCATCACCGGCATGCTGCCGCTCGCCTGGATCGCCGGCCTGCTGACGCTCGCTGGCCTTGGCATGACCGTGCTCGGCGCATGGGCGCCGCATCTGTTGCATCTGCACGGGTAGGGTTGCAGTCCGCCGTCGTCCCGGCGAACGCCGGGACCCATACCGCGTGATCTATCGATTGCAGACGGTAGAGGTACCGAACGACGAGTCTTCGCCAAATTCTTCCCTGTGGTTATGGGTCCCGGCGTTCGCCGGGACGACACAGGAGAGCTAGCGCGCCTCGTGCACGCTCTTGCGGAAGCGCTGGATCAGACGGAGCGTGCGCGAGGACCAGCCTTCGCCGTTGCCCTTGATCAGCTCGCGGATGCGCCGCTTGATCGGCTCGACCAGCTCGGTCGCCTTGGCGCGCACTTTCAGCACCAGCTCGTAGAGCCGCTCGAACCAGTGCATCTCCAGAAGCTTGTCGCGCGTGACGTCGAACACGAAGGCGGTGACGCCGACGCCGAGCATCTTGGCGAACAGGATCGTGAACACCGCGCTGGTCCAGTATTCATGCGTGAGCAGCCACAGGCCGACCAGCTTGAGCGGAAACAGCGGAATGATCGGGACCGCGAAGACGATCAACGTCATCGCCGGCGACAGTGCGTCGACGCGCTCCGACAGCCAGGCCTTGAACCGGGCGAGCGGGATCAGTGCGACAACCCGCGCGACGATCGGTTCGAGGTGGTCCCACAGCCAGGCTTCGATCAGGAAGATGATCGCCAGCAGGACCCAGACCGGTTGAAGAAGGCGGCGCAGCATGTGTTTCCCGCCCGATTTAGCCCTGGGCGCGGACCTACATATGGATGGCCCGCTTGCCGACTGCAAGCGCGGCTTCCTTGACGGCCTCCGAGCGGGTCGGATGCGCGTGGCAGGTGCGGGCGAGATCTTCCGCACTGCCACCAAACTCCATGAGAACGCAGGCCTCATGGATCATTTCGCCGGCCTCGATGCCGATGATGTGCACGCCGAGCACGCGATCGGTCTTCGCATCTGCGAGAATCTTCACAAAGCCATCGGTGGTCTGGTTGACCTTGGAGCGGCCGTTGGCGGTAAAGGGAAACTTCCCGACGGTATAGGCGACGCCCGCCTGCTTCAGCTCGTCCTCGGTCTTGCCGACGGAGGACACTTCCGGAGTGGTATACACGACGCCTGGGATAACGTCGTAATTCACGTGGCCGGCCTGGCCTGCGATGATCTCCGCAACGGCCACGCCTTCATCCTCGGCCTTGTGCGCGAGCATCGGGCCGGCGACGACGTCACCGATGGCGTAGACGCCCTTCACGCTGGTGGCGAAATGCGGATCGATTTGCACGCGGCCGCGGGGATCGAGCGCGACGCCGGCTTCCTTCAGACCGAGGCCATCCGTGTACGGCACACGGCCGATGCAGACGAGCACGACGTCGGCCTCCAGCGTCTCGGCGGCACCGCCGGCGGCGGGCTCGATCGTCGCCTTGAGCGTCTTGCCTGAGGTGTCGACAGCGGTGACCTTGGCGCCGAGCTTGAACGCAAAGCCCTGCTTCTCGAGGATGCGCTGGAATTGTTTTGCAATTTCGCCGTCCATGCCGGGCAGGATGCGGTCGAGGAATTCGACCACGACGACTTCGGCACCGAGACGCTTCCAGACCGAGCCGAGCTCGAGGCCGATCACGCCGGCGCCGACGATGAGCAGCTTGCCGGGGACCTTGTCCAGCGCCAGCGCGCCGGTCGACGACACGATGCGCTTCTCGTCGATCTCGATGCCCTTGAGGCGCGCGATGTCGGAGCCGGTGGCGATGACGATGTTCCTGGTCTCGATCACCTGCGACTTGCCGTCGGCGGAGACCTCGACCTTGCCGGTGCCCAGGATCTTGCCGGTGCCCTTGAGCACGTCGACCTTGTTCTTCTTCATCAGGAACTCGACGCCCTTGACGTTGCCGTCGATACCCTGCTGCTTGAAGTTCATCATCGTCGGCAGATCGAGCTTCGGCGCGGAGACGCTGACGCCCATCTTCGCGAAGGAATGCCCGGCTTCCTCGAACATCTCGGAGGCATGCAGCAGCGCCTTCGACGGCATGCAGCCGACATTGAGGCAGGTGCCGCCGAGCGTGGCGTTCTTTTCGACGACGGCGACCTTCATGCCGAGCTGGCTTGCGCGCACCGCGCAGACGTAACCGCCAGGTCCAGTGCCGATGACGACGAGATCGTAGGTAGCCATGAGAGAAAGTCCCGTAAGTTTAGCGTGATGAGGATGTGTCAGCGTCCGCCGGCGCGTCAGCGTCCGCCGGACACATCGAGAATGGCTGAGGTGACGTAAGAGGCCTCGTCCGACATCAGCCAGACGATGGCATTGGCGATTTCGTCCGCGGTGCCGACGCGCTTCATCGGCACCATATGGGCCAGGCGGTGGTGCCGATCGGGCTCGCCGCCGGAGGCGTGGATGTCGGTATCGATCAGGCCGGGGCGAATGCCCGCGACGCGAATGCCTTCGGCCGCGACCTCGTAACCGAGGCCGATGGTGAAGGAATCGATCGCGCCCTTGGACGCCGCGTAGTCGACATAGGTATTCGGCGCGCCAAGCTTGGCAGCAACCGATGACAGATTGACGATGACGCCGCCCTTGCCGCCGTGCTTGGTCGACATCCGCTTCACGGCTTCGCGTGCGCAGAGGATCGAGCCGGTGACGTTGACCGCCAGCACGCGCTGGATGCGCTCGGCCGACATCTCGTCGACGCGCACCCCGCTCTTGCCGACAATGCCGCCATTGTTGACGAGCGCGGCCAACGTGCCGAACTTGTCGGCCTGCTTGAACAGATCGATGATGTCGCCTTCTTCAGCGACATCGCATTTCACAGCGATCGCCTTGCCGTTACCGGCTTCGATCTGCGCGACCACCTCGTCTGCGGCCGCCTGGTTGCTGGCATAGCCGACCACGACGCGGTAGCCGCGCGCGGCCGCCGCAAGCGCGGTCGCGCGACCAATGCCGCGGCTGCCGCCGGTGATGACAACGACCTTATCCGTCACGCGCGCCTCCATGGTTCGACAGGCGCCGTCACCCGAAAGAGCGACGGCGCTCGCAGAGCATCAGCGATCAGAGGTCCAGCACCAGACGCGCCGGATCTTCCAGGCTCTCCTTGACGCGAACCAGGAAGGTGACGGCTTCCTTGCCGTCGATCACGCGGTGATCGTAGGACAGCGCCAGATACATCATCGGGCGAACCTCGATCTTGCCGCCGACCACCATCGGACGATCCTGGATCTTGTGCATGCCGAGGATGCCGGACTGCGGCGCGTTCAGGATCGGGGTCGACATCAGCGAGCCGTAGATGCCGCCATTGGTGATGGTGAAGGTGCCACCCTGCATCTCGTCGATCTTGAGCTGGCCGTCACGGGCGCGGCGACCGAAATCGGCGATGCCCTTCTCGATGTCGGCGATCGACTTGTTGTCGCAATCGCGCACGACCGGCACGACGAGACCCTTGTCGGTGCCGACGGCGACGCCGATGTGGTAGTAGTTCTTGTAGATCAGGTCGGTGCCGTCGATCTCGGCGTTGACCGCCGGGATGTCCTTCAGCGCCTGCACGACGGCCTTGGTGAAGAAGCCCATGAAGCCGAGCTTCGAGCCGTGCTTCTTCTCGAACGCATCCTTGTAGTGAGCACGCAGCGCCATCACGTTGGTCATGTCGACCTCGTTGAAGGTCGTCAGCATGGCCGCGGTGTTCTGCACGTCCTTGAGGCGGCGCGCGATGGTCTGGCGCAGGCGGGTCATCTTGACGCGCTCTTCGCGGGCGGCGTCATCGGCCGGCGAAGCGCTGCGCACCTGCACGGCGGCGGCGGGCTGGTTGACCGGGGTCGGCGCGGACGCCGCACGCTCGATCGCGGCGAGCATGTCGCCCTTGGTGACGCGGCCGTCCTTGCCGGAGCCCGGAACGGTCGAGGCATCGACGCCGGTCTCGGCGGAAAGCTTGCGCACCGACGGGGCGAGCGGCGCATCGGCCGGCGGGGCCTTCGCGGCCGGAGCCGGAGCGGGGGCAGCAGCGGCGGGAGCCGGAGCAGCAGCGGGCTTGGCGGGCGCGGCGGCGGGCTTTGCGCCGGCGGCACCTTCGGTGATCTGTCCGAGCAGCGCGCCGACTGCAACAGTCGTACCGTCAGCAGCGATGATCTCGCTCAGCGTGCCCGCGGACGGCGCCGGGACTTCGATGGTGACCTTGTCGGTCTCGAGCTCCACCAAGGGCTCGTCGACGGCGACGGCGTCGCCGGCCTTCTTGAACCAGCGGCCGATGGTGGCCTCGGTGACGGATTCGCCGAGCGTCGGCACACGAATTTCAGTCATGGTCTTTTCCTTAAGGGATCGCCAATGCGGTCGTGAATTCGGGGGGTGTCATCGGCCGGCGAAAAGCAAGCCATCCAGCAAGCCGGGACGCATCGCATTCACGAGGTCGTCACGACTTACCGGATGCCCCGCCTTGTGGGCGGGGCATGACGCAGTTCGAAAAGATCAGCTCAATGCTTCGTCCAGGAACGCCTTCAGCTGCGCCTGATGCTTGGACATCAGACCAGTGGCGGTCGCGGCGGAAGCGGCGCGGCCGACATAACGCGGACGCCGGCTCACACCGTTCACCTGGTTCAGCACCCATTCCAGATAGGGCTCGATGAAGTGCCAGGCACCCATGTTGCGCGGCTCTTCCTGGCACCAGATTACTTCCGCCTTCTTGAAGCGGGACAGCTCGGCCACCAGCGCCTTCAGCGGCACCGGATAGAGCTGCTCGACGCGCATCAGATAGATGTCGTCGATGCCGCGCTTCTCGCGCTCCTCGTAGAGGTCGTAATAGACCTTGCCCGAGCACAGCACGATGCGGCGGATCTTCTCGTCCGGAACGAGCTTGATCGCCTCGTTCGGCAGCATCTGGGCGTCATCATACAGGATGCGGTGGAAGGTCGTTCCCTTCGCGAGCTCCTCGAGACGCGAGACGGCGCGCTTGTGACGCAGCAGCGACTTCGGCGTCATCAGGATCAGCGGCTTGCGGATCTCGCGATGAAGCTGACGGCGCAGCACGTGGAAGTAGTTCGCCGGCGTGGTCGGGTAGACCACCTGCATGTTGTCTTCCGCGCACATCTGCAGGTAACGCTCCAGACGCGCCGAAGAGTGCTCCGGTCCCTGGCCCTCATAGCCGTGCGGCAACAGGCAGACGAGACCGGACATGCGCAGCCATTTGCGTTCGCCCGAGGAGATGAACTGGTCGAACACGACCTGCGCGCCGTTGGCGAAGTCGCCGAACTGGGCTTCCCACAGCGTCAGCGTGTTCGGCTCGGCGAGCGAGTAGCCGTATTCGAAGCCGAGCACGGCTTCTTCCGACAGCAGCGAGTTGATGACCTCGTAATGGCCCTGCTCGTGGCCGAGATGGTTGAACGGCGTGTAGCGGCTCTCGTCCTCCTGGTCGATCAGGACCGAGTGACGCTGCGAGAAGGTGCCGCGCTCCGAGTCCTGGCCGGACAGGCGCACGTGGTGGTTCTCGTTGAGCAGCGTGCAGAACGCCAGCGCCTCACCGGTCGCCCAGTCGATGCCGGCACCGGTGTCGATCGCCTTCGAGCGATTCTCGAGGAAGCGCTGGATGGTGCGATGGACGCGGAAACCGTCCGGCACCTTGGTGATCTTGCGGCCGATGTCCTTCAGCGCGGTGATGTCGACACCGGTGACGCCACGACGCGCGTCCTCTTCCTGGTCGGCGATCTTGAAGCCCGCCCACTTGCCGTCGAGCCAGTCGGCCTTGTTCGGCTTGTAGGACGTGCCGGCTTCGAACTCGGCATCGAGCCGCGCGCGCCAGTCGGCCTTGGCCTTGTCGACCTCGCCCTCGGTCATCACGCCTTCGCTGACCAGACGGCGGGCGTACAGCTCCAGCGTCGAGGGGTGAGCCGCGATCTTCTTGTACATCACCGGCTGGGTGAACGCCGGCTCGTCGCCTTCGTTGTGGCCATGCCTGCGGTAGCAGAACATGTCGATGACGACGGGCTTGTGGAATTTCTGCCGGAACTCGGTCGCGACCTTTGCCGCGAACACCACGGCTTCCGGATCGTCGCCGTTCACGTGGAAGATCGGCGCGTCGATCATCTTCGCCACGTCCGACGGATACGGCGAGGAGCGCGAGTAACGCGGATAGGTGGTGAAGCCGATCTGGTTGTTGACGATGAAGTGCACGGAGCCGCCGGTGCGGTAGCCCTTCAGATCCGACAGGCCGAAGCATTCCGCGACTACGCCCTGGCCCGCGAACGCCGCGTCGCCATGCATCAGGAGCGGCATCACCGAGATGCGCTGATCCGGCGGATCGCCGTGCTGGTCCTGCTTGGCGCGGACCTTGCCGAGCACGACGGGATCGACGATCTCGAGATGCGAGGGGTTGGCGGTCAGCGACAGATGGATGCGGTTGCCGTCGAACTCGCGGTCCGAGGACGCGCCGAGGTGGTACTTCACGTCGCCCGAGCCTTCGACCGCGTCGGGATTGGCCGAGCCGCCCTTGAACTCGTGGAACAGCGCGCGATGGGCCTTGCCCATCACCTGGGTCAGCACGTTGAGGCGGCCGCGATGCGGCATGCCGAGCACGACTTCCTTCACGCCGAGATTGCCGCCGCGCTTGATGATCTGCTCGAGCGCGGGGATCAGGGATTCACCGCCGTCGAGGCCGAAGCGCTTGGTGCCGGTGAACTTGGTATCGCAGAACTTTTCGAAGCCTTCGGCTTCGACGAGCTTCATCAGGATGGCGCGGCGACCTTCGCGGGTGAAGGAGATTTCCTTATCCGGCCCTTCGATGCGCTCCTGGATCCAGGCCTTCTGCGCAGCGTTGCTGATGTGCATGAACTCGACGCCGAGCGTCTGGCAGTAGGTGCGCTCGCAGATCGCGGTGATTTCGCGCAGATTGGCGTATTCGAGACCGAGCACGTGATCGAGAAAGATCTTGCGGTCGAAATCGGCTTCGCTGAAGCCGTAGGTGCGCGGGTCGAGCTCTTCGCGGTTGCGCGGGGCTTCGATTCCGAGCGGATCGAGCTTGGCGTGGAAGTGGCCACGCATGCGGTAGGAGCGGATCAGCATCAACGCACGCACAGAGTCGCGCGTGGCCTGGAGGAGGTCGGCGGAGGAGATGTCGGCGCCCTTGGCCTGCGCCTTGGCGGCGATCTTGTTGCCGACCGCCTTCTCGACCTCGGCCCAGTTGCCGTCCAGCGCGGAGGTCAGGTCGTCCTTTGGCGTCTGCGGCCAGTTGGCGCGCTCCCAGGACGGGCCTTCGGCGTTCTTGCGGACGTCGGCCGGCTGGTCATTGAGGCTCTTGAAGAACTCCTGCCACTCGGCGTCGACCGAGGACGGGTCCTTCTCGTAGCGGGCGTAGATTTCGTCGATGTAGGTGGCGTTGGTGCCCTGCAAAAAGGATGAGAGGGCAAAGGCTGCGTTCGCGTCCTGGCGAGACATACTTGAGTTCCTGGCGATTTCGGTTCGCGCATAACAAACGGCGCTGGCGTCGGGCTCCCCGGCAGAGGCCCGACGCGACTGGCACCATTTACCCTATTTGCTGCGAAACTTCGCCCGGAAAAGCACGAAGGAGTGAATTAACCCTTCAATTTTTCGGCAAGCGTGTGGCCAAGGCGTGCGGGAGACGGCGACACTGTAATCCCTGCGGATTTCATCGCGTCGGTCTTGGAACCGGCGTCGCCCTTGCCGCCCGAGATGATCGCACCGGCATGGCCCATGCGGCGGCCGGGAGGGGCGGTGACACCGGCGATGAAACCGACCATCGGCTTCTTGCGGCCACGCTTGGCCTCGTCCTTGAGGAACTGGGCGGCGTCTTCCTCGGCCGAGCCGCCGATCTCGCCGATCATGATGATCGATTCGGTCTTGGGGTCGGCCAGGAGCATTTCGAGGACGTCGATGAACTCGGTGCCCTTGACCGGGTCGCCGCCGATGCCGACCGCGGTGGTCTGGCCGAGGCCCTCCTGGGAGGTCTGGAACACGGCTTCATAGGTCAGCGTGCCCGAACGGGAGACGATGCCGACGGAGCCGGTCTTGAAGATGTTGGCCGGCATGATGCCGATCTTGCACTCGCCGGCGGTCATGACGCCCGGGCAGTTCGGCCCGATCAGGCGCGACTTGGAGCCGGCCAGCGAACGCTTCACGCGCACCATGTCGATCACCGGAATGCCTTCGGTGATGCAGACGATCAGCGGGATCTCGGCGTCGATGGCTTCGCAGATCGCGTCGGCCGCGCCCGGCGGCGGCACGTAGATCACCGATGCATCCGCGCCGGTCTTCTCGCGCGCCTCGCGCACGGTGTCGAACACCGGCAGGTTCAGATGGGTCGAGCCGCCTTTGCCCGGCGAGGTGCCGCCGACCATCTTGGTGCCGTAGGCAATCGCGGCTTCGGAGTGGAAGGTGCCGTTCTTGCCGGTGAAGCCCTGGCAGATGACCTTGGTGTTCTTGTCGATCAGGATGGACATGAGGTCTGCTTTCGCGAAACTAACGAGTGAGAGGTCAGTGGATGCGGCGGTAGACGCCAGTGAGCACGTCAGCCCAGCCTTCCGCGTCCGGCGAGAACTGGATCTTCAACGAGTAGGAATTGTCGTCGATGATCTCGTAGACGTGGCGCGCATTGCCGCGGAGCGAGCCGCGCACCAGCGTCAGGGTCTTGCCGACCCACCCGCCGGAGGCGGGCGCGGGCGGCGTGTAGCCGAGTGAATCGTACCAGAACAATTTGTAGGTCCGGTCGTCGCGGTCCCAGGTGAAGATGCCGTGGGTGGCGAAGCTCCGCTTGCCGTCACGCATCTGCACCGCGTCCTGGATCAGGTAGAAGCCGTTGAGGTCCATGCGCGCCACGACATGAGAGGTGGCGGAGCCACCCTCCGTCCAGCGCGACGGAAAGACCACCTCTTCACCATTCCATTCGCCGGCGAACGCCGACAGGCGCATGTGCTCGGTGAGGGGGGATGATGCGGCGAGATGGTCCTGGGTCATGGCCTTAGCCTCCCTTGACGGCCTTCACGATCTTCTGCGCGGCGTCGTCGAGATTGTCGGCCGGCACCACGTTCAGGCCGGATTCACGGATGATCTTCTTTCCGAGCTCGACGTTGGTGCCTTCGAGGCGAACCACCAGCGGAACGCTAAGGCCGACCTCGCGCACGGCGGCGGTGACGCCCTCGGCGATCACGTCGCACTTCATGATACCACCGAAGATGTTGACCAGGATGCCCTTCACGTTGGGATCCGCGGTGATGATCTTGAACGCGGCCGCGACCTTCTCCTTGCTGGCGCTGCCGCCGACGTCGAGGAAGTTCGCCGGCGCCATGCCGTAGAGCTTGATGATGTCCATCGTCGCCATGGCGAGACCGGCGCCGTTGACCATGCAGCCGATATTGCCGTCGAGGGTGACGTAGTTGAGGTCGTACTTGGACGCCTCGATTTCCTTGGCGTCTTCCTCGGTCTCGTCGCGCAGCGCGAGCACGTCGGGGTGACGGAACAGGGAGTTGTCGTCGAACGACACCTTGGCGTCGAGCACGCGGAGCTGGCCCTGCTTGGTCACGACCAGCGGGTTGATCTCCAGCATGGCCATGTCCTTGGCGACGAAGGCCGCGTAGAGCTGCGCGGTGAGCTTCTCGGCCTGCTTGGCGAGGTCACCGGAGAGCTTCAGCGCGTTGGCGACGGTGCGGCCGTGATGGCCCATGATGCCGGTCGCGGGATCGACCGAGAAGGTGACGATCTTTTCCGGGTTGTTGTGCGCGACGTCCTCGATGTTGACGCCGCCTTCGGTCGAGACGACGAAGGAGACGCGCGAAGTCTCGCGGTCGACCAGGATCGAGAGGTAGAACTCCTTGTCGATGTCGGAGCCGTCCTCGATGTAGAGGCGGTTGACCTGCTTGCCGGCGGGGCCGGTCTGGATCGTCACCAGGGTGGCGCCGAGCATCTGCTTGGCGAATTCGGAGACCTCCGCGGCCGACTTGGCGATGCGAACGCCGCCCTTGTCGCCGGCCGAGGCTTCCTTGAACTTGCCCTTGCCGCGGCCGCCGGCGTGGATCTGGCTCTTCACCACATAGACCGGACCCGGCAGCGCCTTGGCGGCGGCTTCGGCGTCGGCGGCCTTCAGGACCGGAACGCCCTTCGAGATCGCTACGCCGAACTCGCTCAGCAGCGCTTTGGCCTGATATTCATGGATATTCATATGATCGCTCCCTGAACCCGCGGGCGGAGACCCCTAGGGGCCCACCTCAGTCTTGTGGCTGGCATACCATATACCACGAGAACTGCAACCCGGATTCTTTGACATCGGAAATCTTGGAACCGGCCCCCGTCCCGGCTAGCCGGGGCCCGGAAATGAAACCGCCGAAGACCGGGTTTCGATCTTCGGCGGGGATTGCTTGCCCTTAGCGGCCGAGAAGGTCGGGTGCGATCTTCTTGCAGGCGTCTACCAGGCCCTGCACTGCGCCGACCGACTTGTCGAAGGCCTCGCGGTCCTTGCCGGCGAGCTCGATCTCGACGACGCGCTCGACACCCTTGGAGCCGATCACGACGGGGACGCCGACATACATGTCCTTCACGCCATATTCGCCGTTGAGGTAGGCGGCCGACGGCAGCACGCGCTTCTTGTCACGCAGATAGCTCTCGGCCATCGCGATCGCCGAAGCGGCGGGCGCGTAGAAGGCCGAGCCGGTCTTGAGCAGATTGACGATCTCGGCGCCGCCGTTGCGGGTGCGGTCGACGATCTCGTCGAGGCGCGCCTGCGAGGTCCAGCCCATCTTGACGAGGTCGGGCAGCGGGATGCCGGCGACGGTGGAGTACTTCACCAGCGGCACCATGGTGTCGCCGTGACCGCCGAGCACGAAGGCGGTGACGTCTTCAACGGAGACGTTGAACTCGTCGGCCAGGAAGTAGCGGAAGCGCGAGGAGTCGAGCACGCCGGCCATGCCGACGACCTTCTTGTGCGGCAGGCCCGAGGCCTTCTGCAGCGCCCAGACCATGGCGTCGAGCGGGTTGGTGATGCAGATGACGAACGCGTCGGGGGCGTACTTCTTGATGCCGGCGCCGACCTGCTCCATGACCTTGAGGTTGATGGAGAGGAGGTCGTCGCGGCTCATGCCGGGCTTGCGCGGCACGCCGGCGGTGACGATGCAGACCTTGGCGTTGTCGAGGGCTTCGTAGGAGTTCGCGCCGGTGTAGTGCGCGTCAAAACCGTCGACCGGCGAGGACTGCGCGATGTCGAGCGCCTTGCCCTGCGGCACGCCCTCGGCAATGTCGAACATCACGACGTCGCCCAGTTCTTTCAGGCCGATGAGGTGAGCCAGCGTTCCGCCGATCTGACCGGAGCCAATCAAAGCAATCTTGTCGCGCGCCATGTGAACCTGTCCTTTAGACACGTGAGGAGGGGAAAACTGAGAGGGTGGTTATCCCTTTCGCTTCCGCCGTTCAAGTCGCCCAATGCCCAATTGTCGGGCTTGCTGCGCATCCGAGCGCAACCCTGTCATTCCCGGGCGCGCGTGGGCGTTAACCCGAAAGTCACGCACCAGATTTCGAGCTCGCCCGCGAAGGCCGGCGCGGCGGAATGACAGCGCTGGCAAATAGGACTTAAGTCTCGACCAAACCCTTGGTGGAGCCGCTGGCGGTGGAATCCTTGCGGCCGTGAGGCAGCGCCAGATAGGATTCCGAGCTCATCTCGATCAGACGCGACGAGGTCCGCTTGAACTCCATCGCCTCGTTGCCTTCGTGGGCGAGGTAGAGCGAGATCGGGTTGGCATCGGCCGAGGCCATCAGCTTCACGGCATTGTCATAGAGGGTGTCGATCAGCGTGATGAAGCGCTTGGCGGCGTTGCGCTGGGAGAAATCCATCACTGGAATATGGTCGACCAGGATCGTGTGATAGTCGTGCGCCAGCCTGAGGTAGTCGGATGCGCCGAGCGGCTTCTCGCAGAGATCGGCGAAGCCAAAGCGCGCCACACCATGGGCCGAGCACGGCACGTGCAGGGTGCGGCCCTTGATCTGGATGTCGCGCGACTTGCACTTGGCGTTGCCGGTCATCTTCGCCCAGGCTTTGTTGAGCGCAGCATCGGCGTCGCCATCCGCAGGCGTCAGCCACATCGGCACGCCCTGAAGTTTTTCCAGCCGGAAATCGGTGCGCGCATCCAGCCGTCGCACGTCCATGTGGTCGGTGATCTGCTTGATGAAGGGCAGGAACAGCGCGCGGTTCAGGCCGCCCTTGTAGAGATCGTCGGGCGCGACGTTGGAGGTCGCGACCACGACGGTGCCGAGCTCGAACAGCTTCGCGAACAGGCGGCCGAGGATCATCGCGTCCGCGATGTCGGTGACGTGGAATTCGTCGAAGCAGAGCAGCCAGCTTTCCTCGAAGATCGCATGCGCGGTCAGCGCGATGACGTCGCCGTCGGCGATCTCGCCGCGCGCGATGCCCTGGCGATAGTCGTAGATGCGCTCATGCGCTTCCGCCATGAATTCGTGGAAATGCGCGCGCCGCTTGTGCTCGACGGTGGAGTGCTGGAAGAACAGATCCATCAGCATGGTCTTGCCGCGGCCGACCTCACCATGGACGTAGAGTCCGCGCGGCGCCTCATCCTTGTCGCCGCCGCTGAACAAGCGGGCGAGCAGCCCCTGCTTGCGCTGCGGCTTGTAGTTCGCGAGCCGCAGGTCGAGCGCCGTGTAGGCCTCGGCGACGTCGGCCTGCGCGGCATCGGGCTCGATCGCGCCGGAGGCGATCTGGGCCTGATATGCTTCGCTGAAGGAGGAATTCTGGGTGGAGAGCATCGCTCCTTACCGCCAGAGACCGGCGGAAATTGCAAGCCGTCAATTGGTGCGGGGCGCTATGCGTTCCCCGTCCCGCTGCGCAGAGCGGGGACCCACTGTTTCGTACATCGTCGCGAGCGACCTACTCGCACAGCTCGTAGGCGTCCTCGACCACATAGGGGCCGCCGCCGGTCGACGCACGCGACGAGAACAGCACGAACCGCTCCGCCATGAACGCCTTGCTCGGGAAGTAGCCGCGGATCGAGAGATAGTCGGCGACGTCACGGTCGGTGGCGTCGTGCAGCCGGGCCAGCGTGACATGCGGAATGAATTTGCGCCCTTCGGGATCGAGGCCGATCCGCTGCATCATGCGTTCGAGCTCGGCCTGCAATTCCATCAGCGGCCTGCTCGGCGCGATGGTGGCGACCACCGCGCGCGGCTTGCGGCCGCCGAAGCTTTGCAAGCCCTGCACTTTCACTTCGAAGGGCTTGCGGTCGACACGAAACAACATCGATGCGATCTCGTTGGCGGAGATGCCGTCGATGTCGCCGATGAAGCGTAATGTAACGTGATAATTTTCGGGATCGATCCACCGGGCGCCGGGAAGGCCGCCCCTGAGATTGGAAAGCGACTGGCCGATCTCGGCCGGAATTTCCAGACCAGTGAACAAACGCGGCATCGTTTCTCACTCCCGATGCTTGGGTACGGTCCTCTCAGCAAGGACCCTATCCAAATTAGAGCCGGCGACGAATCACCGGTACCCTGATTCCTATCGCAGTTGTGTGACTCTGCGAAGTGTTGCCAAGGCTACACCGGGAAAACCCTGGGTGTTAGGGTTAGCATTGCCTGCTTTTCAACGGCGCTGCTCGCCGATCGTGCGCAGGAATGCCTCCACCGTGGGCAGCATCTTGTTGACGACGATGTCGACGCCTTCAGCGGTCGGATGAATGCCGTCGGCCTGATTGAGCTTGGCATCGGCCGCGACACCTTCGAGGAAGAAGGGATAGAGCGGCAGATCGAACTGTTTTGCCAAATTCGGATAAATCGAATTGAAGCGCGCGCCATAGTCTGCGCCGAAATTCGGCGGCGCCAGCATGCCACACAGCATCACGGCGATCTTGCGCGCCCTGAGACGCGTAACGATGTCGGTCAGCGCCGCGCGCGTCAAGTCGGGATCGATGCCGCGCATCGCGTCGTTGGCGCCGAGCTCGACGATGACGCCCTCGGTTCCCTCGGGCACCGACCAGTCGAGCCGGTCGCGGCCGCCGGACGAGGTGTCGCCGGAGACGCCCGCGTTGATCATGTCAACCGCTATGCCTTTGGCCTGCAAGGCCTTTTGCAGCTTGGCCGGAAACGCCTCCTGGGCCGGAAGGCCGAGACCGGCGCTCAGGGAATCGCCCAGAACGACAAGCTTGATCGGCTTTGTCGTTTCTGCCCAAGCCGGGCCACCGACCGTCATCAAAGCGAGCATCAACACGGCTATGTGCATGAAGAAACCGTAACGCCTCTCGACCGCGCGTGCGGAGTTGCCATATGACCGGACCATGGACAGTCGCATCGAATCCTCTTCGCTCGCCGGCACCGCGCCGGACACCATCGCCATCTCCAACGTCAATCTCTCATTGGGGTCGGGGGCGGCACGCGTTCACATCCTCAAGGATATCAGCTTGCGCGTCGGCTCGGGGGAGACGATCGGCCTGATCGGCCCGTCAGGCTCGGGCAAATCCACGCTGCTGATGGTGATGGCGGGGCTGGAGCGTCCTGATAGCGGAGAGGTGGTGGTGTCAGGCACGCCTTTCAATGCCCTCGACGAGGACGCGCTCGCCCGCTTCCGCGGCCGCCAGGTCGGCATCGTCTTCCAGTCCTTCCATCTGATCCCGACCATGACGGCGCTGGAGAACGTCGCCGTGCCGCTCGAGCTCGCCGGCAATCCCGATGCCAACAAGCGCGCAGCCGAGGAGCTGCAATCGGTCGGGCTCGGCGATCGCCTGCATCATTATCCGACGCAGCTCTCCGGCGGCGAGCAGCAGCGCGTCGCGCTGGCGCGCGCGCTCGCACCCGATCCCGCCATCCTCGTCGCCGACGAGCCGACCGGCAATCTCGACGAGGCGACCGGCAAGCAGATCGTCGATCTCCTGTTCACCAAGCATGCCGAGCGCGGCATGACGCTGGTGCTGGTCACGCACGATTCCTCGCTCGCGCATCGCTGCGATCGCGTGATCCGCCTGCGCTCGGGCCGGATCGACACGCAGACGACCAACGCATGAGCATTGCTGTCGAACCGTTTGCGAAGCCGAACGGCGTCGCGCTGTCGCTGCGCTATGCCTTGCGCGAATTGCGCGGGGGCTTGCGCGGCTTCTACGTCTTCATCGCCTGCATCGCGCTCGGCGTGATGGCGATCGCCGGCGTCGGCTCGGTGTCGGCGAGCCTCAGCGACGGCCTTGCCCGCGAGGGACGCACGCTGCTCGGCGGCGACGTCTCCTTCGTGCTGTTCCAGCGCGAGGCGAAGCCCGAAGAAGTGGCCTTCCTGCGCTCGCGCGGCACCGTCTCCGTGGCTTCCACCCTGCGCGGCATGGCGCGCGCGGCCGACGGCAAGCTGGCGCTGGTCGAGATGAAGGCGGTCGACGACACCTATCCGATGCTCGGCCAATTGACGCTGGCGCCGCAAGTCCCGCTGACCGATCTGCTCGCGATGCGCGACGGCGCATTCGGTGCCGCCGCCGACCCGACGCTGCTGGCGCGGCTGTCGCTCAAGATCGGCGACCGCGTCACCATCGGCTCGGCGACGTTCCAGATCCGCTCCAGCGTCGAGGCCGAGCCCGACAAGCTCGCCGGCGGCATCGGCTTTGGTCCGCGCTTCCTGATCAGCGAGGTGGCCCTGCGCGCCACCGGGCTGATCCAGCCCGGCAGCCTGGTGCGCTGGGTCTACCGCGTCAAACTGCCGGACACCGCCAACAGCGATCGTGCCACCGACGCCTTCATCGCGGACGCGCGCAACGCCGCGCCGCAGGCCGGCTGGGAAGTCCGCAGCCGTTCCAATGCCTCGCCGCAGCTCGAGCGCAATATCGGCCGCTTCACGCAATTCCTGACCCTGGTCGGCCTCGCCGCCCTGCTGGTCGGCGGCGTCGGCGTCGCCAACGCCGTGAAGAGCCATATCGACCGCCGGCTCGAGGTGATCGCGGCCTTCAAGGCCGTCGGCGCCACGGGCCGCGACGTGTTCGGCATCTACCTCGCGCAAGTCGTCCTGCTCGCCGGGATCGGCTCGGTGATTGGGCTGGCGCTCGGCGCGGCGATGCCGTTTGCCATCGTCGGCCTGTTCGGCAAGCTGTTGCCGCTGCCGGTGGTGCCGGCGGTGCATGCCGACGAGCTCGCGCTGTCCTTTGTCTACGGCCTGCTGACCGCGCTTGCCTTCGGCCTGTGGCCGCTCGGGCGCGTGCACGACGTGCCGGTCGCCGCACTGTTCCGCGATACCATTGCTTCCGAATGGCACCGGCCGCGCTGGAGCTATCTCGCATTCATGGGCGTCGTGGTCGTCCTGCTGGTTGCGGTCGTGATCG
This sequence comes from Bradyrhizobium sp. CIAT3101, assembly GCF_029714945.1. Taxonomy (NCBI): domain Bacteria; kingdom Pseudomonadati; phylum Pseudomonadota; class Alphaproteobacteria; order Hyphomicrobiales; family Nitrobacteraceae; genus Bradyrhizobium; species Bradyrhizobium sp. CIAT3101. The sequence goes on along the minus strand of NZ_CP121634.1, from coordinate 500,498 downwards.
GCCTGTCCTTCGACAAGCGCATCGCTGCGGTGTTCGTGGCCTCCTCCGTCGTCGTGTTCGCCGTGCTGCGCGGCGTCGCCGCCGTGCTGATGGCGATCGCGCGCCGGCTGCCGCGCACGCGCTTCACCATGCTGCGGCTGGCGATCGCCAACATCCACCGGCCGGGCGCGCTGACGCCCTCGGTCGTGCTCTCGCTCGGCCTTGGGCTGGCCGTGCTCGTCACCATCACCCAGATCGATGGCAATCTGCGCCGGCAGTTCCTGGCCGCGCTGCCCGATCGCGCGCCGGCGTTCTACTTCATCGACATTCCGAGCACCCAGGCCGCACCGTTCGACGATTATCTGCGCCAGATCGCCCCCGGCGCGAAGGTCGAGGACGTGCCGATGCTGCGCGGGCGCATCGTCGCCGCCCGCGGCGTCCGTGCCGAGGATCTCAAGCCCACCACCGATTCCGAATGGGTGCTGCAGAGCGACCGCGGCCTGACCTATACCGGCGAGCTGCCGAAGGGCTCCAAGGTGGTCGAGGGCGAATGGTGGGGCGCCGACTATTCCGGCCCGCCGCTGGTCTCGATGGAGAAGAAGATCGCCGACGGCCTTGGGCTGAAGCTCGATGACGAAATCGTCGTCAACGTGCTCGGCCGCGACATCCCGGCGAAGATCGGCAATCTCCGCACCATCGACTGGCAGGGGCTCGGCATCAATTTCGTGCTGGTGTTCTCGCCGAACGCGTTCAAGGGCGCGCCACACACCCACATCGCGACGCTGACCGAAGCCGGCGGCGATGCGACCGGCGACGGCAATATCATCAAGCAGGTCGCGGACGCTTACCCAATGGTGACGAGCGTGCGCGTGCGCGAGGTGATGGAGACGGTCGGCGCGGTCGTGACCAATCTCGCACTCGCCATCCGCGGCGCCAGCGCCGTGACCCTGATCTCGGCGATCCTGGTGCTGGGCGGCGCGCTCGCCGCCGGCCATCGCCACCGGGTCTATGACGCGGTGATCCTGAAGACGCTCGGCGCCACGCGGCTGCGGCTGCTCGGCGCCTATGCGCTCGAATATCTCCTGATCGGGCTTGCCACCGCGGTGTTCGGCGTGATCGCCGGCAGCATCGCGGCCTGGATGATCGTGACGCGGCTGATGACCCTGACCTTCGTCTGGCAGGCCGGCAGCGCGGCCGGCGTGGTGGTTGCCGCCCTGGTCGTCACCGTCGGGCTCGGGCTCGCCGGCACGCTGCTGGCGTTGAACAAAAAGCCCGCCACAGTGTTGCGCAATTTGTGACAAAAGGTAGCGGGTGACTACGCTGGAGCGGAATCGCACGATTCCTGCAATTAACCACGCCTGCTCGCCTGAATTGCGCGCCAAGGGCGACATTCGGCCGCGCGTGGACGGTTGCAGCGAATGTGTTAGTTTCCCACATATCGGATGGGTTCGGAGACCCGATTGTTAGCCAAAATTAATGTCGGCAGACATCGGTATCCGAGATAGAATTAGACGACCCGGCGGCATGGCAACCCTCGTGCCGGACCGGGCAACCAACGGGAATTCGACCATGTCGGACCTAGACCGCAATTACGCTTCTCCTTTCGGCCGGGCCGCCGGGCGTGTTGACGCCGCGACGGTCGACGCCGGTCTGCGCGCCTACATGCTGCGCATCTACAATTACATGAGCATTGGCCTGGCCATCACCGGTCTGGCCGCGCTCGGCGTTTACATGGCTGCCGTGACTGACGTTCCGACCCCGGAAGCCGTCCGCGTCGGCAAGCTGTTCCTGACGCCGTTCGGCTACGCGATGTTCGTGAGCCCGCTGAAGTATCTGTTCATGCTGGCGCCGCTCGCCATGGTGTTCGTGATCTCGGCCGGCATCAACCGTCTCGCCCCCTCGACCGCCCAGATCCTGTTCTGGGTGTTCTCGGCGCTGATGGGCATCTCGCTGTCCTCGATCTTCCTGGTGTACACGCACACCTCGATCGTGCGGGTGTTCTTCATCACCGCGGCGACCTTCGGCGCGCTGAGCCTCTACGGCTACACCACCAAGCGTGACATGAGCGGCATGGGCTCGTTCCTGTTCATGGGCCTGATCGGCATCATCATCGCGAGCCTGGTCAACCTGTTCCTGGCCAGCACGGCGTTGCAGTTCATCGTGTCGGTGGTCGGCGTCCTCGTGTTCGCGGGCCTCACCGCCTGGGATACGCAGCGCCTGAAGAACGACTACATCTACGGCTACGCCTCGGCCGGCGGTGACATCGCCGAGCGTGCGGCGATCTCCGGTGCGCTGTCGCTGTACTTGAACTTCATCAACCTGTTCACGCTGCTGCTGCAGCTCCTCGGCCAGCGCGACTAAGCGCCAGACCCGAGAGAACGGACACGAACCCCGGCCGAAAGGCCGGGGTTTTTGTTTGGGCCTGGCTCTCGTCGATGCCAGCGACGACTTGTCCGCAAAAGCCTTTGGCGAAGACGGAGGCAATCCAGAGCCCCGACGCGGACGCATTTCTGGATTGCTTCGCTGCGCTCGCAATGAGGGGTAAGGAAGCATCCCTGCCCCTTCCAGCCGTGGCGGGAACGCTCTAATCTTCCCCCATGTCCGCACCCGAAATCAGGCCCACCACCGAGGCCGACCTCCCCGCCATCACCGCCATCTATCAGCAGGCCGTCCGCGAGGGCACCGCGACGTTCGAGCTGGAACCGCCCGACCTCGCCGAGATGACGCGGCGCTACCGCGCGCTGGTCGACGGCGGCTATCCCTATTTCGTCGCCATCCTCGACGGCCGCGTCGCCGGCTACGCCTATGCGGGCGCCTACCGGCCCCGCCCGGCCTATCGCTTCACGGTCGAGAACTCGATCTATCTCGACCCCTCCTTCCATCGCCGCGGCATCGGCTCGATGCTGCTGGAGCGGCTGATCACCGAATGCGAGGGGCGCGGCTTCCGCCAGATGATCGCGGTGATCGGCGATTCCGCCAATGCCGGCTCGATCGGCGTGCACACCAGGGGCGGCTTCAAGATGATCGGCACGCATCCGAATGTCGGCCTGAAATTCGGCCGCTGGCTGGATACGGTGATGATGCAGCGCGATCTGGGCGAGGGCGCGAAGACGGTGCCGGGGAAGTAGGTCTCGTAGGGTGGGCAAAGCGAAGCGTGCCCACGATCTGTGGCGATAGAGAAAGAGGGTGGGCACGGCGCTTTGCGCACCCTACGGCACTGATCGTGTGGTCAGACCACCGCCAGCTTCCGGTCGATCACCAGCAGCACGCGGTCGAGCTCGTGGCCGCGGCGCAGGATCAGGCCGGTCGCCGTGATCACGCTGTACATGCCCTGCTTGCGGGCCAGCCGCGGATCCTTCTCGATGCGATAGATCGGCACTTCGGAGGCGCGGCGATAGACCGAGAACACCGCACGGTCCTTCAGGAAGTCGATGGCATAGTCGCGCCACTCGCCGTCGGCCACCATGCGGCCATAGAGATTGAGAATTCGGTTCAGCTCGAGCCGGTTGAACGTCACCCGGTTCGGCTGGGCGTTCGCAGCGGCGGGGCGCGCCACTGCGCGCTGCTCGCTCGGATCGGCATCCTCCGGCGTCAAACTCATGCAGCGCCTCCTGTCGCATCAGCACGACCCGCCTCCGCGAAGACCGTCCCCGGAGCCGCGGATCATGACAATTGCATGATTGCGCCAACCGTTCCCCACCGCAAGGGCCTCTTGAAAGACCTCTTGAGGGACGGCTGCTCAGCTCGCCCGGGTTGCGAATCATGACACACGCAACGGTGGAACTTCTCAGCGGCAAACCGTCACGGGATCGTTAGCAGGAATCACAGGATCGCCGCTTTTCCGCCCATCGCCCGCCGCCCTGCATTGCGAAAAGACTTGTGTGCGTTGACCCGGTCCTTTCGGTTCCGGATTCCTCAGCCCCCAGCCCCCCGGGGTCGGACAGGATCGGGTCTGTACGCGCGACAAGGAGGGCCAACGCAAGTTGGTCCTTTTTTGTTTGTGTCGGGGTGTTCCCGCCGACGCACTCCCTCTCTCCGAACATGTGCGCAGGAAAAACTCTCCCCTCATCCTGAGGAGCCGCGAAGCGGCGTCTCGAAGGATCGAGGCCCGAGATGCGTCAGCGGGCCTGCATGGTTCGAGACGCGCGCAAGAGCGCGCTCCTCACCATGAGGGGCTAGACTGATCGTATATCAGGAAGAAGTTCGAAGCGCGCTTCAGTGCAGCGACGTGTACGCCGCGCCCAGCATCGCACCGGGCTTCTCGCGGCTGCCGTCCTGGACATAGACCACCGCGCCGTCGACGCCATCGCGCGAGGTGAGATTCTCCAGCGGGACCGTCCAGCTTTCCGGATGTCCGTTCCAGTCGCCGACCTTGAGCAGATTGCGCACGACGTTGTGGTAGGTGATCTGCTGACCGCGATTTTCGCCGCGGCTGATTTCGATCGGCACCGACTTCGCAATCGAGCAGATCCAGACCTCGCCGTGCGAGATCGCCGGCTCCTTGCTCGCCGCCACCGACACGTTGATCTGTTTGCCTGCCAGCGACATCGTCACCGGCACGCTCATCACGCCTGTGCCCGCGTCGGTCTTGCCGATCGCGCTTTCGATGCCGGCGCGATCGCTGCCGATGACGTGGGTGGCGCCGTTGACCACGACCTGCGGCGTGTAGACCTCGCGGTCACCGCGCATGCGTGAATAGGCGCGCTGCCGCGCCGAGAAACGTGAATCCGCCAGCGTGTCCTTCCAGCCGAGATAGTCCCAATAGTCGATCGGCATGCTCAGCGCGATGATCGAAGGATCCTTGGCGAGGTCGCCGATGACCTTGTCGGCGGGCGGGCAGGACGAGCAGCCCTGCGACGTGAAGAGCTCGACCACGGCGCGGGGATCGGCCTGGGCGGGACGGATGACAGCGACGATTGCGCAGATGCCGAGCGCTCCCGACCAAAGTGCGCCGGACCATCGCGAAACCAAATGAGAAGCCATCATTCCAGTCATGTCGAACGTCACATCTCGTCGTCGGGGAGGGATATCCTATCGCCTGATGGTCACCGTAATCTTACGGGCGCGGCACATTCAACCGTCCGATGCGAACTGTTCGCCGGGCGGGCCCATCTGAAACATGCCGCAAACGTACAAAGGCGGCCTTGTGATAGGCCGCCTTCGTTTAACCTTCTACTCACGTCGCGGTGAGCCACCGTTCACAAATTCGCGCTTAGGCCGCGAGCTTGCGCAGCACATAGTGCAGGATACCGCCGTTCCGGTAGTAATCGAGCTCGTCCAGCGTATCGATGCGGCAAAGCAGCGAAACGCGCTGCAACGAACCGTCGCCGGAGACGATTTCCGCGGTCAGCTTCTGGCGCGGCTTCAGGTCGCCGACCAGGCCACGCAGCGTGACCTTCTCGTCGCCCTTCAGGCCGAGCGACGACCAGGAGGTGCCGTCCTCGAAGGTCAGCGGCAGCACGCCCATGCCGACCAGGTTGGAGCGATGGATGCGCTCGAAGCTCTGGCAGATCACGGCGCGAACGCCGAGAAGACGCGTGCCCTTCGCGGCCCAGTCGCGCGACGAGCCGTTGCCGTATTCGGCGCCCGCGAACACCACCAGCGGCACCTGCTCCTGCTGGTACTTCATCGCGGCGTCGTAGATCGACATCTGCTCGCCGTCGGGCCAGTGCTTGGTGAGACCGCCTTCCGGAATGTTTCCATCCGCGCCCTTCAGCATGAAGTTCTTGATGCGGATGTTGGCGAAGGTGCCGCGCATCATGACTTCATGGTTGCCGCGACGCGTGCCGTACTGGTTGAAGTCGGCGGGACGCACCTGGTGCTCGCTGAGATATTTGCCAGCAGGCGAGGTGAGCTTGATCGAACCGGCCGGCGAGATGTGGTCGGTGGTGATCTTGTCGCCGAACATGGCGAGGATGCGCGCCTCGACGATATCGGTGACGGGCTCCGGCTCCTTCTTCATGCCGTCGAAATAGGGCGGGTTCTGCACATAGGTCGACGACATGTTCCAGCGATAGGTCTCGCTCTCGACCGTCTTGATCTTGCGCCAGTTGGTGTCGCCCTTGAACACGTCGGCATACTTCTTCTTGAAGATCGACGCGGTCACGAACTTCTTCATGAAAGCGTTGATCTCCTTCGTCGTCGGCCAGATGTCCTTGAGGTACACCGGCTTGCCGTCCTTGCCTTCGCCGAGCGGCTCGACGGCAAGGTTCTTGGTGACGCTGCCGGCGAGCGCGTGTGCGACGACCAGCGGCGGCGAGGCCAGATAGTTCGCCTGCACGTCCGGCGAGACGCGGCCTTCGAAGTTGCGGTTACCGGAGAGCACGGCGGCGGCGACGATGCCGTTGTCGTTGATCGACTTCGAGATCTCTTCCGGCAGCGGGCCGGAATTGCCGATGCAGGTGGTGCAGCCGAAGCCGACCAGGTTGAAGCCGACCTTGTCGAGATCTGCCTGCAGGCCGGAATCGGCGAGATAGCCCGCGACCACCTGGCTGCCCGGAGCCAGCGAAGTCTTCACCCACGGCTTTGCCTTCAGGCCCTTGGCGGCGGCGTTGCGCGCCAGGAGGCCGGCGCCGATCAGCACGCTCGGGTTCGAGGTGTTGGTGCAGGAGGTGATGGCGGCGATCACGACGTCGCCATGGCCGATCTCGTAGTTCTTGCCCTCGACGGCAAAGCGCTTGTTGGGCTCCTCCGCCTTCTTGTACTCGGTGCCGAGCGCGAGCGAAAAGCCTTCGGCGACCGACGGCAGCGCGATGCGGCCTTCGGGACGCTTCGGACCGGCCATCGACGGCACGACGTCGGCGAGATCGAGCGTCAGCGTTTCCGTGAACACCGGATCAGCCGACTTGGCGGTGCGGAAGAGCCCTTGTGCCTTCGCATAGGCCTGCACCAGCGCGACGCGCGGTGCGGCGCGGCCGGAGGTCTTGAGGTAATCGATCGCGGCAGCGTCGACCGGGAAGAAGCCGCAGGTCGCACCATATTCCGGCGCCATGTTGGCGATGGTCGCCTTGTCGGCGACGGAGAGATTGTCGAGGCCGGGGCCGAAGAACTCGACGAACTTGCCGACCACGCCGAGCTTGCGCAGCATCTGCGTGACGGTCAGCACGAGGTCGGTCGCGGTGACGCCTTCCTTCATCGCGCCCTTCAGCTTGAAGCCGACGACGTTGGGCAGCAGCATCGACAGCGGCTGGCCGAGCATGCAGGCTTCCGCCTCGATGCCGCCGACGCCCCAGCCGAGCACGGCGAGACCGTTGACCATGGTGGTGTGGGAGTCGGTGCCGACGAGCGAGTCGGGATAGGCGACCTCGAAGGTGCCGGTCTTCTTGCCGACCGTCATCTTCTCCTTCTTGGTCCACACCGTCTGGGAGAGATATTCGAGATTGACCTGGTGGCAGATGCCGGTGCCGGGCGGCACGACTGAGAAGTTCGAGAACGCCTTCTGGCCCCACTTCAGGAACTCGTAGCGCTCCTGGTTCTGCTTGTACTCCTCGGCGACGTTCTTGCCGAAAGCCTTGTTGTCACCGAAGAAGTTCACGATCACGGAGTGGTCGATGACGAGATCGACGGGGACCAGCGGATTGATCTTCTCGGCATCGCCGCCGAGCTTCTGCATCGCGTTGCGCATCGCGGCGAGATCGACCACAGCCGGCACGCCGGTGAAATCCTGCATCAACACGCGCGCCGGGCGGAATGCGATCTCATGCTCCAGCGACTTCTTGCGCAGCCACTTCGAGACCGCGACGATGTCCTCTTTCTTGACCGAGCGGCCGTCCTCATTGCGGAGGAGGTTCTCGAGCAGGACCTTCATCGAATAGGGAAGTTTCGAAATTCCCTTCAGACCATTCTTCTCGGCCGTGGGCAGGCTGTAATACACATAGGTCTTGGCGCCGACCTTGAGGGTCTTTTTGCATTTGAAGCTGTCGAGCGAGGTCATGTAGGAAATCCCAATTGTTAGTTATACCCGGCAGGGGGTATTTTAACACCGTCAGCGAATCCGGCTGGGTCGCTTGCAGGGGCAGGTTGAGTTGCTGCATCAAGTAGTTCCGGGCTTATAGAAGCTTTCTAACCGCGCCGCCACAGCCACAACAGTACCGAGCAAGTCGCGAGCCACAAATTCTGATGCGCTACCCCAAGGTTTCCTGAGGCATGGCTTGAGCGGGTTGAGACCAGGCCAGATGCAGCTGTCCGGACGCGGGGTGACTTGCGTGCGGGGCGGCCGCGAGGTGTTTTCGGGGCTCGATTTCGAGGCGGTCTCCGGCGAAGCCGTGGCGGTGACGGGGCGCAACGGATCGGGCAAAACCTCGCTGCTGCGGCTGATTGCCGGCCTGCTCATTCCGGCCGGCGGCACAATCGTACTGGACGGGGGCGACGCCGACATGACGCTGCCCGAGCAATGCCACTATCTCGGCCACCGCGATGCCCTCAAGCCCGCGCTGAGCGTGGCTGAAAATCTGTCATTCTGGGCTGATTTTCTAGGCGGCGAGCGCGGCGACGCCACTCAAAGCCTCGCCACCGTCGGCCTCGACCACGCCACCCATCTGCCCGCGGCCTTCCTGTCGGCCGGACAGCGCCGCCGGCTGTCGCTGGCCCGGCTGCTGACGGTCCGCCGCCCGGTCTGGCTGCTGGACGAACCGACCAATGCGCTGGATGCCGCCGGCCAGGACATGTTCGGCGGGTTGATGCGAGACCATCTCGCCCGCGGCGGGATGATTATTGCCGCAACGCATGGGCCGCTCGGCATCGAATCGCGGGAGCTGCGGATCGGGGTGACGGCATGAGGCAGCCCGACCCTCAGCTTTCCAAGCGGCCCGGCCGAACTCTCTCCGTTCCCTCCCCCCTCTCGTCCGCCGAAGCCCGCCTTCGGGCGAAGGCGGATGCGGGGGAGGGTCAGGGAGGGGGTGCCGCACGGCAAGGCATTTCGGTTCTAGCGTTGCCGACGCAGGCGCCCGGTTGTTGGCGGCCCGCTTCTCAAAAACATCTCTCCCGGGGCTACCCCCCTCCCCGACCCTCCCCCACTGTTCAGACCGGGGAGAAGGTGGACAGGTGTTCGGAGACATCGTGGACACTTTCGAGCCGTCCGTCGAGAGGTCGGATGTCGGCGGTTGCAATCGTCTGGGTTCTGAAGAGGACGTCGAAGACGCCATCCTCCATGGTTGGCCGGAATGCGATGTCTTTGCCGCGGAAGGCCTTCGGGACTTTGAGATTGCGACCGCGGAAGCTGACGTGACCGCTCTGCTGAACCCGGCGCACAGCGTCGTTTGGTGCGTATTCGAAGGGCGCGATCGTCTCGACATAATCGCGCGGGCTCGGTTGATAGCGGCTGGCCGGCACTGCGAGCTGGAGCGCTTCGTGCGGCCGTTGCGTGTTATAGACGGTACGCCATCGCTCGAAAGCCCGCTGAGCGGCAGCGATATCGGCGAAGGCAGGAGCCGACAACACTTCGGCCTTGAGGCTGCGGTGGAAGCGCTCGTCCTTGCCCATGGTCTGCGGATGATAGGGCCGGGAATGGCTGATCTTGACGCCATGCTCGATCAACCAGACGCCAAGCGGGGTAAACGGGCTGCCCGGACCGTCGCCCCAGGGCGAACCGTTGTCGGTGATCATCCTCTCGGGCAGGCCATAGCGGCGGAAGGCCGCGATGAGGTGCTGCCTGACCGTCTCGGTCTGCTGGTCGGCGCACGCCGCCAGTGTCACCGAAAAGCGCGAATGATCGTCGAGCACGGTCAATGGATGAAGCCGGCCGGTGTGCATGGCCACGTGGCCCTTGAAGTCCATCTGCCACAACTCGTTCGACCGCGACCGCTCGAAGCGAGTGAAGGTGGGCGAGCCGCCACCAAACTTGCCCAGTTCCACCCCATGACGCTTCAGGATTGCCGTCACCGTCGAGGGCGACGGAACGGCTTCCTGCCCCAGATCCTTCAGCCGCCTGGCGATCTTCCGCCCGCCCCAGGCCGGATGCTCGGCTCGAAGCGCAAGCACGGCCTCCTCGATCGCCGCAGCACTGCGTGCCGGCGACGTCTGTGGCCGCCGCGACTGCTCTTGAAGCCCGCTCATCCCGGCCGCTCGCCAACGCTCCAGCCACTTGTAGCCGGTCGTCGGGCTGATGCCGAACCGACGGCACAACTGCCGAACATTGGCTCCCTCGTCCGAGGCCAGCACGACAAACTCCGATCTCGCGTCCATCCGGGACACCTCGTGGAACGGCATCCGACAGCCTCCTTACTGAGCTGTCGAAAGTGTCCACGATGTCTCCGAACACCTGTCCACCTTCTCCCCGGTCTGAACACCCACAAGGGGGGAGGGAGCACAGTGTGCCCGCGGCCGGCGCACGACCTTAGGGGGGCCACCCCATGACCGCCCTCGCCGCCCTCATTCGCCGCGACATCCGGATCGCGCTCCGCGTTGGCGGCGGGGCGCTGATCGGCGTGCTGTTCTTCCTGACCGTGGTGGTGCTGATGCCGTTCGCGGTGGGGCCGGACCTGGCGCTGTTGTCGCGGCTGGGACCGGCGATCCTGTGGCTCGGGGCACTGCTGGCGAGCCTGCTGACGCTGGACCGGCTGTTCATGGCCGACCACGAGGACGGCTCGCTCGACCTGATCACGATGAGCCGGACGCCTCTGGAACTGGCCTGCGCGGCCAAGGCGCTGGCGCATTGGCTGGCGGCCGGCCTGCCGCTGATTGTCGCAACCCCGGTGCTGGGCCTCTTGCTCAACCTCGACATGGTCGCGACCGGTGCAGTGGCGCTGACGCTGCTAGCGGGCACGCCGGCGCTGACCTTTACCGGCATGATCGGCGCGGCGCTGGCGGTGACCCTGCATCGCGGCGGCCTCTTGATGGCCGTGCTGGTGCTGCCGTTGTCGATTCCGGTCCTGATCTTCGGGGTTGCGGCCTCGCAGGCCGCGATCGTCGGCCCCATGACGTTCGGCGCGCCGTTCTCGATCCTCTGCGCACTGTCGCTGGTCAGCCTCGTGATCGGCCCGTTTGCGGCGGCGGCGAGCCTGAAACATGGACTGGACTGAATGAGTTCGGCTGCCTTGACCCCGATCAACTTTCGCTACGCGCATTCGTGCTGATTGCGTGAGCGCCGACCTGTGATTATCAGATTACCATGACGCTGATCGACCTCGCCAATCCCACCAGGTTCCTCGCGCTCTCAGCGCGGGTGCTGCCGTGGCTCGCGGCCGCGACCGTCATCCTGCTCGCGATCGGCCTCTATCAATCGGCGTACGCGCCCGACGATTATCAGCAGGGCGCGACCGTGAAGATCATGTTCATCCACGTGCCCAATGCGTGGCTGTCGATGTTCGTCTGGGGCGTGATGAGCGTGGCTTCACTGGGAACATTGGTTTGGCGGCATCCGCTCGCCGACGTCGCCGCGAAAGCCGCAGCTCCCATCGGCGCAGCCTTCACCTTCCTGGCGCTGCTCACGGGCTCGCTGTGGGGCCGCCCCATGTGGGGCACCTATTGGGAATGGGATGCGCGGCTGACGTCGGTGCTGATTCTCTTTCTGATGTATCTCGGCCTGATGGCGCTGTGGCGCGCGGTGGAAGATCCCTCGCGCGCGGCACGTGCGGCCGCCGTGCTGACGCTGGTCGGCGCGATCAATCTGCCGATCATCAAATTCTCGGTCGATTGGTGGAATACGCTGCATCAACCGGCCTCGGTGATGCGCATGGGCGGCTCGACGCTCGACAAATCGTTCCTGATTCCGCTTCTCGTGATGGCGATCGCATTCACGCTGCTGTTCGTCACGCTTCACCTGGCTGCGATGCGCAACGAGATTCTGCGACGCCGTGTCCGCTCGCTGCAGATGATGCAGGCGAGCCGCGTCGCGTTTTCAAGCGAGTTGAGCCCCGGTTCGCGTCAAGGAAACGCGTCAGAGGGAGCTGCATGACGATGTCGCTTGGTCCCTACGCGTCCTTCATCGTGACATCCTATGCGGCCGCAGCCATCGTCGTTGCGATCCTGATCGGCTGGGTCATCATCGACTATCGCAACCAGACGCAGCGTTTGCGCGCGCTCGACCGCAGCGGCGTCACCCGCCGCTCGGGCCGCAGCGCGACGGACACACCAAGAACGACGACATGAGCGAGCAATCGACCTCGGCACCGCCGCAGCGCCGCACCTTTCTGATGGTGCTGCCGCTGCTCGCCTTCATCGCCCTTGCCGTGCTGTTCTGGTTCCGGCTCGGCAGCGGCGATCCTTCGCGCATTCCGTCCGCGCTGATCGGCCGGCCCGCGCCGCAGACCACGCTGCCGCCGCTCGAGGGATTGCAGGCCGGCGGCGCGCAGGTGCCCGGGCTCGATCCCGCCGCGTTCAAGGGCAAGGTCAGCCTCGTCAATGTCTGGGCGTCGTGGTGCGTGCCCTGTCACGACGAAGCGCCGCTGCTGACCGAGCTCGCCGGCGACAAGCGCTTTCAGATGGTCGGCATCAATTACAAGGATGCGCCCGACAACGCGCGGCGTTTCCTCGGCCGCTACGGCAACCCGTTCGACCGCGTCGGCACCGACGCCAACGGCCGTGCCTCGATCGAGTGGGGCGTCTATGGCGTGCCGGAGACCTTCGTCGTCGGCCCCGAGGGTACCATCGTCTACAAGCTGGTCGGCCCGATCACGCCGGAGAATTACAGGGCGGTGCTGCTGCCGCAGATGGTGAAGGCGTTGAAGGCGGGGAGCTGATGCAGCTCTCGTGCGCGAGGCACTCGGCCACACACACCGCAGTCATGCCCCGGCTTGACCGGGGCATCCAGTACGCCGCGGCCTCTCCGTATCTCACTGTTGTCTCTGGAATACTGGATCGCCCGATCAAGTCGGGCGATGACAGATGAGGGTGGGTTGCGCGCCTTCGCTCGCGAAAGACCCTCACCCCTTCCGCACATCTCCCGCCTCGGCCTCGCTGGTCTCCAGCGAGACCGGCTCGACGCCGTAGCGCTTGGTCAGCGGCATCTGGGCGATGGCGAAGATCATGGTGATGGGCGTGACGCCGAACACCTTGAAGTTCACCCAGAAGTCCGTGCTCTGGGTGCGCCAGACGATCTCGTTCAGCACTGCCATGCCGGCGAAGAACAGCGCCCAGCGCAGCGTCAGGATACGCCAGCCCTGCGGCGTCAGATTGAACATCTGGTCGAACATCACGGCGATGAAGGAGCGGCCGAACAACAGCCCGCCGCCGAGGATCGCGGCAAACAGCCCGTAGATGATGGTCGGCTTGACCTTGATGAAGGTCTCGTCGTGCAGCACCAGCGTCAGCGTGCCGAACACCAGCACGATCACGCCGGTCACGATCGCCATGATCGGGATGTGGCGCGTCACCACGTAGGAGGCGACCATCGCCGCCACGATCGCGACCATGAAGGCGCCGGTCGCGGCGAACAGATTGAACTTCGCATTGACGAAGAAGAACACGAGCAGCGGACCGAGCTCGGTCGCAAGCTTGAACAGCGGATGCGGCTGGGTCTTGTCCATTCTCTAGCTTTCGATTCCGGCGATCGCGCGGGCGAAATCGCGCGCGGTGAACGGCGCGAGATCGTCGACGCCTTCGCCGACGCCGATGAAATGCACCGGCAGTTTGAATTTTTCCGCAAGCGCCACCAGAATGCCGCCGCGGGCGGTGCCGTCGAGCTTGGTCATCACGAGGCCCGTCACCCCTGCAGTGCGATGGAAGGCCTCGACCTGCGACAGCGCATTCTGGCCGACGGTTGCGTCCAGCACCAGCAGCACGGCATGCGGCGCAGTGTCGTCCACCTTGCGGATGACGCGCACGACCTTCTCGAGCTCGTTCATCAGTTCGGCCTTGTTCTGCAAGCGGCCGGCGGTGTCGATCAGGAGCACATCGACGGCCTGCTCTTTCGCCGCCGTCAGCGCATTGAAGGCGAGGCTCGCCGAGTCCGAGCCCTGCGCGCCGGCAATGACCGGGGTCTTGGTGCGCTCGCCCCAGACCTTGAGCTGCTCGATCGCGGCTGCGCGAAACGTGTCGCCGGCAGCCAGCATCACTTTGCGGCCTTCGGATGCGAATTTCTGCGAGAGCTTTCCGATGGTGGTGGTCTTGCCGGAGCCATTGACGCCGACCACGAGGATCACGAACGGCTTCCTGGCCGCATCGATCTCGAGCGGTTTTGCGACCGGCGCCAGCACCTTCTCGACCTCGGTCGCGACCACGTCCTTGACCTCGTCGGCCGAGATCGCCTTGTCGTAGCGCCCGGTGCCGACAGCGTCCGCGATCCGCACCGCGACCGAGGTGCCGAGGTCGGCGCGCAGCAGCACGTCCTCGATGTCGTCGAGCATGGCGCGGTCGAGCTTGCGCTTGGTGACGAGGTCGGCGACCGCGGTCCCGAGCGAGGACGAGGTGCGCTTCAGCCCGTTGGACAGGCGGCGCCACCAGCTCAGCTTGGGGGGATCTGACGTGGTATCGTTCATGGCGGGGGTGTGTTAGCCGTTCCCGCCCCTAAACGAAAGTCTTGTCCAAAGGTCCTGCAATTGCTCGATGTTCCCGAATTGACCGCCGACGAGATTTTGGCGCGCGTGCTCCACCGCGACGGGCTGATGCTGATCATCGACAAGCCGGCCGGCCTGCCGGTGCATCGCGGTCCCAAGGGCGGCGCCAATCTGGAGGACTCCTTCAACGCGCTCTGTTTCGGCCTGCCGCGGCCGCCGGTGCTGGCCCACCGGCTGGACAAGGACACCTCCGGCTGCCTGGTGCTCGGCCGCCATCGCAAGGCGACCGCCTCGCTCGGCCTGCTGTTCAAGCATGGCAAGATCGGCAAGACCTACTGGACCGTGGTCGAGGGTGGCCCTGCCGAGGACGAAGGCACCGTCGACATGCCGCTCGGCCGGCTCAACGCCGAGCGCGGCTGGTGGCAGAAGCCTGATCCGGAGGGGCAGAAGGCCGTCACCAATTGGAAGGTGATGGGCCGGGGCGACGGTTTCACCTGGCTCGCCATGGAACCGGTGACCGGCCGGACCCATCAATTGCGGGTGCATTCGTCAGCGACCGGCTGGCCGATATTCGGCGATAACATTTACGGCAACGGTCCGCGTTTCGGCGAGCCGAAGCTGCACCTGCATTCCCGCGAGATCGTGGTGCCGATCTCCCGGAACAAGGACCCGGTCCGCGTGGTCGCGCCGGCCCCGCCCCACATGCACGAGAAGCTGCGCGCCTGCGGCTGGAACGGGGAATAACCCTGTCAGTCCCTCATGGTGAGGAGCGCGGAACGCGCGTCTCAAACCATGAGAGCCCCGCTGTTGCAGCCGGGCCTCTATCCTTCGAGACGCCCGCTTTGCGGGCTCCTCAGGATGAGGAGGAGTGCTCGGCTACCAAGCCATGGTTTACGAAACGTTCAGTGCTCGTCTCTAATGATAGCGGTTGCTTAGAACAAGCTTCCCATCCGCTCAGGACGAGCAACGCGTCATGTCCAAGGCCGAGCTATCGATTGTCGACGAGGTCGAATCCGCCATTCGACTGGGCTCCCCGGAAAAGGGCCTCGAAACGGCCCGGCGCGTCACCGACCTGTTCCTGTCCTCCGCCGGAAGTTTTGACGACGAGCAGGTCGCGCTGTTCGACGACGTGCTCGAACGCCTGATCGGCACCATCGAGCTGCGCGCCATCGCCGACATGGGTGCACGCGTCGCGCTCGCCGAGATCAGCGCCCAGCTCGCGCCGGTCGCGCAGGCCCCGCCCTCCGTCATCCGCCGCCTCGCCAACAATGACGAGATCCGTATCGCCGGTCCGGTGCTGCAGGAATCCGCACGCCTCGACGACGGCGAGCTGGTGAGGATCGCATCATCCAAGGGCGAAACGCATCTGCTCGCGGTCGCCGGCCGCTGGTGGCTGAAGGAAATCGTCACCGACGCGCTGCTGGCGCGCCGCTATCCCAGCGTCAGCCGGCGTCTCGCCGCCAATCCCGGCGCGCGCATGTCCGGCAAGGGATTTGCCGTCGTCGTCGGGCAGGCCGAGAGCGATCCCGAGCTCGCGGTGAGCGTCGGCGTCCGCGTCGACCTGCCGTCGGACCTGCGCCGCCAATTGCTGCGTTCCGCGACGGATACGGTTCGCACCCGGCTGCTGTCGCGCGCGCCGCCCGATCTGTTCGACGAGATCCAGAGTGCGATTGCCGCCGTCACGGTTGGCGTCGAACGCGAGATGTCCGGCGTCCGCGATTTCGAAGGCGCCAAGCGGGCGATTGCCAGTCTCAAGGCATCCGGTCAGCTCAACGAGGCGACGCTGCTCGGCTTTGCAAGACACCGACGCTACGAGGAGGCCGTGGCGGCTCTCGCAGCCTTGTCAGGATCGACCGTCGAGGTGATTCGTCCGCTGATGCAGAGCCTGCGCGAAGATGGCCTGCTGGTGCCGTGCAAGGCGGCGCAACTGAGCTGGGAAACCACCGCCGCCGTGCTCGAAAGCCGCTTTGCGACAGGCGCCATGAAGCCGGCGGATGTTGCGAGAGCGCAGAGCAATTTCGCCCGCATGTCGCCGGAGAATGCACGACGCACGCTGCGGTTCTGGCAGGTACGGGCGTCGTAGCTATATCGTGAGCCGCTCGCCATCGGAGCCGGCGATCCTGAGCGGCACGACGCTGCCGACGCGCTCGCCCGCAATCGCCACCGGCAGATAATGCTCGGTGCGCCCCTGCTCCTCGCTCTCGGTCAGCACGTCGCGCGTCGCGCCGATCTCGGCTTGCAGCCGCTGCCGTAACGCGGCCTCGCCCGCTGCGCGCAGCCGCTTCGCGCGCGCCTTGATCGCACCGCCCGCGACCTGCGGCATCCGTGCGGCCGGCGTGCCGGGACGTGGCGAATAGGGGAAAACATGCAGGAATGTCAGGCCGCATTCCTCGACCAAATCGAGCGAGCGCGAGAACATCTCCTCGGTCTCGGTCGGAAAGCCCGCGATGATGTCGGCACCGAAAACGATGTCAGGGCGCAGCCGGCGCACCTGATTGCAGAACGCAATCGCATCCTGCCGCAAATGCCGCCGCTTCATGCGCTTCAGAATCATGTCGTCGCCGGACTGCAGCGACAGATGCAGATGCGGCATCAGCCGCGCATCGTCGGCGATGGCATCCAACAGATCGATGTCGGCCTCGATCGAATCGATCGAGGAGATGCGCAGCCGCTTCAGCTCCGGCACATGCCGCAGGATCTGCCTGGTCAGCATGCCGAGCTTTGGTGCGCCCGGCAGATCGGCGCCGTAGCTGGTGAGATCGACGCCGGTCAGCACGATCTCGGCATGGCCGCGCTCCACCAGCGCCCGCACCTGATCGACCACCGCGCCCATCGGCACCGAGCGCGAATTGCCGCGGCCATAGGGAATGATGCAGAAGGTGCAGCGATGGTCGCAGCCGTTCTGCACCTGCACGAACACCCGCGGCAGGCGGCTCGCAAAACCGTCGATCAGATGCGGCGCCATTTCCCTGACAGCCATGATGTCGCTGACCGCGATCTTCTCGCTGGCGCCGAGATCGAAGGCATCCCGCGCCGCGCGCCAGGCTTCACCGCGCATCTTGTCGTCATTGCCGACGACGCGGTCGACCTCGGCCATCTCGGCGAACATATCGCTTTGCGTCTGCGCCGCGCAGCCGGTGACGACGATGCGCGCACCGGGCCGTTCGCGTTTCAACTTGCGGATCGACTGCCGCGCCTGCGCCACCGCCTCGTTGGTGACGGCGCAGCTGTTGATGACGATGGTATCGGAAAGACCGGCGCCCTCCGCTTCGCGGCGGATCACCTCGGCCTCGAAAGCATTGAGGCGGCAGCCGAAAGTGACGACCTCGACAGCCATTACCCGGCCGGCGCGAACAGCGCCGGATCGAAATTGCCTTCAAATTCGAAGGTCGCGGTGCCCGTCATCAGCACGTGGTCGTCGCGCTCGCGCCATTCGATGCCGAGCTTGCCGCCCGGCAGCGTCATCTCGACCTTGCGTTCGGTGCGCTTCAGGCGTGCGGCCGCAACCGCGGTCGCACAGGCCGCCGAGCCGCAGGCCCGGGTGAGACCCGCACCGCGCTCCCAGGTACGCATCGTGATGTGCTCGCGATCGACGATATGAGCCAGCGTGATGTTGGCGCGCTCGGGAAAGATCGGATGATTTTCCAGGAGCGGACCAAAGCGCTCGAGATCATAGGCGTTGACGTCGTCGACCCAGAAGATCGCGTGCGGATTACCCATGCTGACCACGGACGGCGAATGCAGGATCGGCTTGTCGATCGGCCCGATCTGCAATTCGATGTAGCGGGTGTCGCGAAACTCTTCCGCCAGCGGAATGTCCTGCCAGCCGAACTTCGGCGCGCCCATATCGACGGTGTAGAGGTCTGACGCCGGGCCCTGCCAGGCATTGAGCAGGCCGGCCGCCGTCTCGAAGGTCGCCGTGGCCTGTCCGCTCTTCTCGAAAATGCGGCGAACCACGCAGCGCATGCCGTTGCCGCAGGCACCGGCTTCGGAGCCGTCATTGTTGTAGATGCTGATGAAGGCTTCAGTGCCGTCGAGCCGAGGCTTCTGCAGCACCATGAGCTGGTCATAGGGGACGCCACCGTCCGCGGAGGCCACCGCGCGGGCGTCGTCCGGCGTGACCTTCCCTGCGGAATCGCGCATGTCGACAACGACGATCTCGTTGCCGATGCCGTTCATCTTGGCAAATGCGTGGTTGGCCAGCGCGCTCATGAAAATTCCTGAATTTCGCCTGCCTTATATGGCGATCCTTGCCGGCTTGGCCAGTGTTTTGCCGTCGAGACCCAGGGCGCCTGCCATGACGCATCTGTCATGGGACGAATTCGGCGCTTGCGTGTTAGAACGGCGCGGTTCGCGCGAGCCGGGATGTACGGCCGGGTTAAGGCCTTGGTGGGCAAGGTCTGGGGAGAATAAAATGAATGGTTTTCGTCGCATCGCTCTGGCCGCGCTGATCCCGGCAGCAGCATTATCGCTGGGTCTGTCCGGCGCTCACGCCCAGACCCCGAGCCCGGCACCCGCCGCGTCGGCCAGTCCCTCGCCGGCGCCATCTGCCACGCCCTCCCCGGCCGCAAGTGCCACGCCGGCCCCCGCCGCAACCCCCGCGCCGGCCCCATCGCCGGCGGCCAGCGCCTCGCCGAGCCCGGCAACCCCGCCGCCCGCCGCGGCCGCCACCCCCGCCCCGGTGCAGACCGCCGATCCCTTTGGCCTGGAGACCACGCTCGAGGCCAAGAAGGTCGTGATGGTCAAGGGCACTGCCAATTGGGACTCGGCCTTCGACACCCTGGTCGACGCCTTCAAGGCGCTGAACGCGCTGCTCGACAAGCAGGGCATCAAGCACGCGGGCAATTCGATGATCGTCTACACCTCGACCGACGACACCGGTTTCACCTTCCTTGCCGAGATCCCGATCGAGCAGGATCCCAAGAACCTGACCAAGGACATGAGCATCGGCAAATCGCCGGAGGGCAAGGCGCTGAAATTCGTCCATCGCGGCTCCTACGACAACATGGACAACACCTATGAGGCGATCACCAATCACCTCGACGACAAGAAGCTGGAAGCCAAGGACACGTTCATCGAGGAATACCTCACCGATCCCCTGAAGACGGCCGAGGACAAGCTCGTGATCAATGTGTTCGTACCGCTGAAGTGAGACCGATGAAAAAGCCCGCTGCCCTCGCCGCCCTTCTCGCCGCCACGCTGCTGGCCGCGCCCGCACGCGCCGACGATTTTCCATCCGCCATCACCGTCAGTGGCGAGGCGACGGTCTCCGTCGCGCCCGACCTCGCGCAGATCGATGCCGGCGTCGCCAACGATGCCAAGTCGGCGAAGGAAGCGTCCGACGCCAACAACGCCGCGATGGGCAAGGTGCTGCTGGCGCTGAAAGGCGCGGGGATCGACGAGAAGGATTATCAGACCTCGCGGCTGTCGCTGCAGCCGCAATACGGCCAGAACAAATCGACAGGCGCCTCGCCGGTCGTCGGCTTCCGCGCCTCGAACCGCGTCACCGTGAAAATTCGCGACGTGACCAAGGTCGCCGGCATCATCGACACGCTGGTCGGTGCCGGCGCCAATGACATCGGCAACATCTCGTTCGAGGTGACGCAGGCCTCGAAACTGCTCGACGATGCCCGCGAACGAGCCGTGGCCGATGCCCGCCGCAAGGCCGAGATCTATGCCAGGGCCACCGGCGTCACGCTGGGCGCACCGCTCAGCGTCTCCGAAGGCGGCGCTCCGATGCCGCTGTTCAAGGGCCGCATGGCCGCAGCCCCGATGGCCGCGCCCTCGGCCGTCGCGCCGGGTGAGGAAACACTGTCGGTGACGGTGAATGTGAGCTGGGCGATCAAGCCGAAAGAGCAGTAGGCCGTAAAGGGCACGCTGCGCACAACAGCAACGGTGTCGTCCCGGCGAAGGCCGGGACCCATACGCCGCAGCTGTTGTTGTTGCGCAAGACGATCATTGCCTATCTTCGCCAAACCGCTGCTGCGGCGTATGGGTCCCGGATCTGCGCTTCGCTTGTCCGGGACGACAGCGGAGAATGAAGCTCAATCTCTGCTAAATCTCCACCACCTGCCCCGGCTTCATCGCGACGAACCGCTCCTGCGGAATCTTTGCGGCGTCGAGCGCTTCCACCAGCGCCTTGGCCGGCGCATCGATCGCCTCATCGGTCAGCTGGAACGTGCCGTGATGATGCCCGAGCGCCTGTTGCGCACCGCAATCATCCATCGCTTTCACGGCGTCTTCCGGATTCATGTGTTGGTCGCGCATGAACCAGCGCGGCTCGTAGGCGCCGATGGGCAGGATCGCCAGGCGCAGCGGCCCGTGCTTCTCGGCGACGCGGCGGAAATGTCCGCCATCGCCATAGCCGGAATCGCAGACCACGTAGATTTTCCCCGCCGGCGTCTCCAGCACGAAGCTCGCCCACAGCGCCTTGTTGCGGTCGAACATGCCGCGTGCCGTCCAGTGCCGGGTCGGCACCAGCGTTACGGCGATGCCGCCGCCGAGCTCGACGCGGTCGTGCCAGTCGCGCGCCTCGGCCTTGATGGCGGAGTCGGCGCTCCGCATCGTCACGTCATTGCCGAGCGGGGTGACGACGCGCGGCGCAAAATTCTTCGCGAGCCGCGACAGTGTCGTGATGTCCAGATGATCGTAGTGCCCGTGCGAGACCAGCACGACGTCGATCTTCGGCAGCTTCTCGAAAGCGATGCCGGGATCGTTGTGCCGTTTCGGCCCGGCCCACCCCACCGGCGAGACCCGCGAGGACCAGACGGGATCGACGAGAATGTTGAGGCCACCGGTCTGGATCAGCCAGCTGGCGTGGCCGACGAAGGAGAGCCGCACCTTGTCGCCGTCGACGCCCGCCGGCGGCGTGTCGGCATGAGAATTAGGCACCCAATCCGGCCAGGCCTCGCGCTTCCGCCGCCCGCCGAACTGCCAGCGGAACACCTCTCCGAGCGATCTCGGCGGCGCGCCGTTCGGATCGAAGAAGTGCAGGCCGTCGAAATGATCGGAGACAGGGCCGTCATAATTTTTCATGCGGGCGATCCAAAAGGACGGGATTCCGACCAGCGCGGCCCCGCCTGCGAGCAGTCCAAAGAGGCGGCGGCGGGTGATCTGCACGGGTCGGACTTCAGGGATGGTCGGGGCGGTAAGACATCTCCGCCTATATGGGCGGGGCCGCAGGAAAAGGAACCCGCCCCCAAAACGATCACGTTTTCAGTATCTTGCCCTGGCAACGGGCCTCCAGCCCCCTAACTTTCCTTGACTTTCGGGCGTGAGCGGCGTTTAACCCGCCCACTTTCTCGGAAAGGCTTTCTTTTCGACCCGCCGCCTGGCCCCGGAGGCCAGAGGTCAACGCCCGACAGCGCTGTGCGCCCTCGGGCGTAAAGGTGTTTGGAAGATCGCCTTTCCGGCGGGCATGACAAGGGACAATTGCATTGTTCGACAATCTGTCGGAACGGCTTGGTGGCATTCTCGATCGTCTGACGGGGCGCGGTGCGCTGACCGAAAAGGACGTCGACGCCGCGATGCGCGAGGTGCGCCGCGCGCTGCTCGAGGCCGACGTCGCGCTCGAGGTCGTGCGCAGCTTCACCGAACGCGTCCGCGAGCAGGCGATCGGCGCCACCGTCGTCAAGTCGGTGACCCCCGGCCAGATGGTGGTCAAGATCGTCCATGACGAGCTGATCAACACGCTCGGCGCCGAAAGCCAGACCATCGACGTCAACTCCGTGCCGCCGGTGCCGATCATGATGGTCGGCCTGCAAGGCTCCGGTAAGACGACCACCACCGCAAAGCTCGCCCGCCGCCTGGTCCAGCGCGACAAGCGCAAGGTGCTGATGGCCTCGCTCGACGTCTATCGCCCGGCGGCGATGGAGCAGCTCGCGGTGCTCGGCCGCGATCTCGACATTCCGACGCTGCCGATCGTCGTCGGCCAGCAGCCGCCGCAGATCGCCAAGCGCGCACTCGAGGCCGGCAAGCTCGGCGGTTACGACATCGTGCTGCTCGACACCGCCGGCCGCACCACGCTCGACGAAGAGATGATGGCGGAAGCGGCCGCGATCAAAGTGGCTGCCAACCCGCATGAAGTGCTGCTGGTCGCGGATAGCCTCACCGGCCAGGACGCCGTGAATCTCGCGCGGTCGTTCGATCAGCGCGTCGGCCTCACCGGCATCGTGCTGACGCGCGTCGACGGCGACGGCCGTGGCGGCGCTGCGCTGTCGATGCGCGCGGTCACCGGCAAGCCGATCAAGCTGATCGGCACCGGTGAAAAGACCGATGCGCTGGAAGATTTCCATCCCGATCGTATCGCCGGCCGCATCCTCGGCATGGGCGACGTCGTTTCGCTGGTCGAACGCGCCGCCGCCAATATCGACGCGGAGAAGGCGGCGCGCACTGCCGAGCGCATGCGCAAGGGTCAGTTCGACCTCAACGACATGCGCGAGCAGCTGCTGCAGATGGCGAATATGGGCGGCATCAGCGGCCTGATGGGCATGATGCCCGGCATCGCCAAGATGAAGAACCAGATCGCGGCCGCCGGCATCGACGACAAGATTTTGAAGCGCCAGGTCGCGGTGATCGATTCCATGACGCGCGACGAGCGCCGTCATCCCGACCTGCTCAAGGCCAGCCGCAAGAAGCGTATCGCTGCAGGAAGCGGCCAGAGCGTCGAGCAGGTCAACAAGCTGCTGAAGATGCACCGGAACATGGCCGACGTGATGAAGGCCATGGGCTCTGGCAAGCGCGGCCCGCTCGCCGGCATCGCGCAGGCGATGGGCTTCGGCGGCGGCATGAAGATGCCGTCTCCGGACGAGATGAAGGCGCTGCAGGAGAAGATGCAGAGTGGCGGCGGACAGGGTCTGCCCAGCCTGCCGAAGGATTTGCCGGCCGGTCTTCGCACCGGTCTGCCGAACGTTCCTGGACTGACCGGGCTGAGCGGCAAGCCGACGCTGCCGGGCCTCGGCGGTTTTCCAGGCAAGAAGAAATGAGGAATTCGTCGCGAAGGACGCAAGTCTCGCGCGGCGCGAAAATACCAATCAACCGAACAAAACGTACTTTGAAGGAGAACTGAATGTCCGTCGTTATCCGCCTCGCCCGCGCAGGCACCAAGAAGCGCCCCGTCTATCACGTCGTCGTCGCCGACTCGCGCTTTCCCCGCGATGGCCGCTTCATCGAGCGTCTCGGCTATTTCAACCCGCTGCTGCCGAAGGACAACGAGACCCGCCTGAAGCTCGACATGGACAAGGTGAAGGCCTGGCTCGCCAAGGGCGCGCAGCCGTCGGACCGCGTGTCCCGCTTCCTCGATGCCGCCGGCGTCAAGAAGCGCGAAGCGCGCAACAACCCCGAGAAGGCCGTGCCGCGCAAGGAGCGCAAGGCGCAGGCCGAAGCCGCAGCGAAGGGCTAAGGCTCATCCATGTCGGCGCTGATCTGCGTCGCGCGGATCGGCGCCGCGCATGGCGTGCGCGGCGCGGTCAAATTGTGGACCTTCACCGAAGATCCCTTTGCCGTGAAGCGCTACGGTCCGCTGCTCTCCAAGGACGGCAAGCGCCAGTTCGAACTGGCGCAGGTCCGCGAAGCCAAGGACCATCTGGTCGCGACCTTCAAGGGCGTCACGACCCGCGATGAGGCCGAGCGCCTCAACGGAATCGAACTCCACGTCGCGCGCGAAAAACTGCCCGCGACCGACGAGGACGAATATTACCACGCCGATCTGATCGGGCTCGCCGCCGTCACCACGGCAGGCGATGGGCTCGGCCGCGTGCTCGCGATCCATAATTTCGGTGCCGGCGACATCATCGAGATCGCGCCCCTCAAGGGCCCGACGATGCTGCTGCCGTTCACCAACGCAGTGGTGCCCGAGGTCGATCTCGACGGCGGCCGCGTCGTGATCGAGCTGCCCGAGGTGATCGAGGGCGACGATCCGAAATCGTCGTCATGACGGCACTGTAACGGCACGCTGACCATTCTCCGCAGCGGGGCTTGCGTTTGGCATCCGGCTGGTTCACGCTTGGGTTGCACCTTCCAACCCAGCGATTCCTGACATCCGGAGATAATCATGCTGCGCCGCTGTCTTCTGGCAACGATTGGCCTGCTCGCGTTTGCGGGGGCCGCAAAAGCCCAGACTGCCGCCCAGCCACCCGCGCCGGCGGCCCAGGCCACGTCATCGCAAGAGACGATGGAAGAGCCGGAAATCGGCGATCACTGGACCTATGAGGTGCGCGACGAGATCACGGGTGATCTCAAATCGACGATCACGCACACCATCACCGACATCTCGCCGACGGAGATCGGCATCAGGCTTGCTGTTCTCGGCAAATCCGACCTCGGTTTTCAGAGCTACGATCGCGCCTGGGACATGATCACCAACGGCATCTGGCGATCGACGCCCAATGACGGCATGGGCATCCGCGCTCCACTCGCGGTCGGCAAGAGCTGGCCGGTGAAGGCCACCGACTTCAACAGCTCCAACGGCATAAGCCTGAAGCGGACGGGCACGGCGAAGGTGACGGCTCAGGAGAGCCTCACCACCCGCGCCGGAACGTTCGAGACCTACAAGATCGAAATCGCGATCGAGTCTCGCAATGCCAACGATACCACCAAGAAATATCTGTCCGAGCAGCAGATCTGGTACGCGCCGTCGATCAATCACTGGGTGAAGCGCGCCAGTGTCAGCCGGTCCGACGGCCGCGTCCGCGACCGCAGCATGGCCGAGCTGGTCGAGTACGGGCGCCGCTAGTCGATCAGGCTGCGAACAGAGACATGGTGGGGGACGTTACGATGCTTCGCAAATCGATGATGGCGATTGCCTGCCTGCTTGTTGCAAGCACATCAGCCTGGGCCGCTGACGATGCGACCGCGACTCCGTCGGCGCCTGCCGCGGCAAAGCCGGTGACGGCCATGGAGGAGCCGCTCCAGGGCGACTTCTGGACCTTTGAGTTGCGCGATGAGATCAGTGGAAAGATCACTGCAGTCCGCACGCACCTCGTCACCGAGGTCTCGCCGAGCGAGATCAGCATCCGCGTCACGACCCAAGGCAAGGAAACCGAGGGCATGATCGTCTTCGATCGATCGTGGAACGTGAAGACATCGGGCGAATGGAAATATCAGCCCGGCGACGGCAGCGGCATCCATACGCCGCTGAAGGTTGGCGACAGCTGGAGTTTCTCCGCCGACGACGTCAACAACGCCAAAGGCTACATCTGGAAGCGCTCGGGCCGTTCGAAGGTGGTCGGTCAGGAGACCGTCACGACCAAGGCCGGCACGTTCGAGACCTACAAGATCGAAGCGACGTATCTGCGACGGCCGACCAACGACCCGACGCGGAAGAACGACATCACCACCGTGGTCTGGTACGCGCCGGCCATCGACCACTGGGTGAAGCGTTCCCTTGCCTCGCGGGCCAACGGCCATTTGCTGCTCAACAACACCTTCGAGCTCGTCGAATACGGCCGCAAGAACTGAGGCCGACGGGGCCTCGACCTCCCGGCCGCAATGCCCTAACCAGCGGCCATGAGCAATCCCTCCCCCTGGCGCGCGACGGTGCTGACGCTGTTTCCGGAGATGTTTCCGGGGCCGCTCGGCGTGAGCCTGGCCGGCCGGGCGCTGGCCTCCGGCCTCTGGGAGATCGAGGCGCGGGACATCCGGGCTTCCGCCACCGACCGCCACCGCAGCGTCGACGACACCCCCGCCGGCGGCGGCCCGGGCATGGTGCTGCGCGCCGACGTTCTCGCGGCGGCGATCGATGCCGCTGGAACCGGCCAAGATCCGTCAAAAGCCCGGCCAAAGCTGCTGATGAGTCCCCGGGGTCGGCCATTGACCCAGGCACGCGTTGCCGAACTCGCCCGGGGCCCCGGCCCCCTGATCGTCTGCGGGCGGTTCGAGGGGATCGACCAGCGGGTGATCGACGCTCGCGCCCTCGAGGAGGTCTCGATCGGCGATTACGTGCTCTCGGGAGGCGAAATCGCAGCCCTGGCCCTGATCGACGCCTGCGTCCGGCTGCTGCCGGGGGTGATGGGCAAGGAAGCCTCGGGAACCGAAGAGAGTTTTTCCGACGGCCTGCTCGAATACCCCCAATATACCCGCCCGCAGCTGTTCGAGGGGGTTCCGATCCCGGAGATCCTGACCTCGGGCGACCACGCCAAGGTTGCCGCCTGGCGGCGGGCGCAATCGGAGGCCCTGACAGAGGCCCGGCGGCCGGATTTATGGGCCCAAATCCCGCCGAAAGCCCCGAATCGGCCGAGGCGCCAAAAAACGCCAAAAAACAAGACAGACGGGTGACAAACGCTCCGGCTTGCCTTATAGGAGCGCCCACATCCGCAATGGCTGGATAAACGAATTTCGCGCAGCCCCCGTTTCCAAGGCTGGGCGCGCCGATGGAGATTTACCCATGAACCTGATCCAACAGCTTGAAAAAGAGCAATTCGACAAGCTCTCCGCCACCAAGGACATTCCGGAATTCGGTCCCGGCGACACCGTGATCGTCAACGTGAAGGTCGTCGAAGGCGACCGCACGCGCGTGCAGGCCTATGAAGGCGTTTGCATCGGCCGTTCCGGCGCTGGCCTCAACGAGAGCTTCACCGTTCGCAAGATCTCCTACGGTGAAGGCGTGGAGCGCGTGTTCCCGGTGATGTCGCCGATGATCGACTCGATCAAGGTGGTGCGCCGCGGCAAGGTGCGTCGCGCCAAGCTCTATTACCTCCGCAACCTTCGCGGCAAGTCGGCCCGCATCGTCGAGAAGCAGGACCGCCAGACCGCGGTCGGCGAGTAAGCCCCGCCACCAGGCAAGTTTTCGAGAGCGCGGGGCAAAACCCCGCGCTTTTTTGTTGCGTCAGCCGTGCGTGTCAAAGCTCTCGCGCTTCCAACTCGGCCTGCTATATATTCTTGGAATGTTTCCAGATCTGACCAGCTTCGTAGCTCCCCAGCGCATCGTCATCGACGATCGCTCGCGGCTGCCTGGCCGGTTCTTCGGACGCTTCGCGACCTCGGCAACGTCAGAGCTTAGTCCCGCAGCTTAAAGGCTGCGCTGAAGACTGCCCTGTTGCCCCGCGCGTGACCGCGCATATCCGCTGACACACATTGTTCGGAGCTGAAGCTCATGTCCAAGCCGACCACATTGTACGACAAGATCTGGAACGACCATCTGGTGCACGAAGCCGATGACGGCACCTGCCTGCTCTACATCGACCGTCATCTGGTGCACGAGGTGACCTCGCCGCAGGCGTTCGAAGGCCTGCGCGCCACCGGCCGCAAGGTCCGTGCGCCCGAGAAGACGCTCGCCGTCGTCGACCACAACGTGCCGACCACCGATCGCACCAAGCCGAATCCCGATCCGGAGAGCATCGAGCAGATCAAGGCGCTGGCCGACAATGCCAAGGAATTCGGCATCGAATATTACAACGAGTTCGACAAGCGCCAGGGCGTCGTCCACGTCATCGGCCCCGAGCAGGGCTTTACCCTGCCTGGCACCACCATCGTCTGCGGTGACAGCCACACCTCGACGCATGGTGCGTTCGGCGCGCTCGCACACGGCATCGGCACTAGCGAGGTCGAGCACGTGCTGGCCACGCAGACGCTGATCCAGAAGAAGGCGAAGAACATGCGCGTCACCGTCGACGGCAAATTGCCGGACGGCGTGACGGGCAAGGACATCATCCTGGCCATCATCGGCGAGATCGGCACCGCCGGCGGCACCGGCTACGTGCTGGAATACGCCGGCGACGCGATCAGCGCGCTGTCGATGGAAGGCCGCATGACGGTCTGCAACATGTCGATCGAAGGCGGCGCCCGCGCCGGCCTCGTTGCGCCCGACCAGAAAGCCTATGACTTCCTGCGTGGCCGCCCGAAGTCACCGAAGGGCGCGGACTGGGATGCGGCGATGCGCTACTGGGAGAAGCTGCGTTCCGACGAGGGCGCACATTTCGACAACGAGCTGCGCCTCGACGCCGCAAAGCTGCCGCCGATCGTGACCTGGGGCACATCGCCTGAGGACGTCATCTCGGTGACCGGCATGGTGCCGGATCCCGACCAGATCGCGGACGAAGCCAAGCGCCTCTCCAAGCATCGCGCGCTGAAATACATGGGCCTGACGGCGGGAACGAAGATCACCGACATCAAGCTCGACCGCATCTTCATCGGCTCCTGCACCAACGGCCGCATCGAGGATCTGCGCGCTGCCGCCAAGATCGCGGAAGGCAAGCATGTCTCTGGTCACGTCAACGCCATGGTCGTGCCGGGCTCCGGTCTCGTGAAGGAGCAGGCCGAAGCTGAAGGTCTGGACAAGATCTTCATCAAGGCCGGCTTCGAATGGCGCGAGCCGGGCTGCTCGATGTGCCTCGCGATGAACCCCGACAAGCTGGCTCCGGAAGAGCGTTGCGCCTCGACCTCGAACCGCAATTTCGAGGGACGCCAGGGCTTCAAGGGCCGCACCCATCTGGTGTCGCCGGCAATGGCGGCGGCAGCGGCGATCGCCGGTCACTTCGTCGACGTCCGGGATTGGCGCTGAGCCACTCCCTGCAATTGTAGTGATCGCGGCAAACGGTCGTTAATCCGCGTCACCCACATTGTGTCCTCGCGACGATTTCGCGGGGACACCTCATGGCCAACAAGCCCGAATATGTCGATCTGATCAGCGATGCGACCCGCCAGCACCGGCGGCGCGCAGCGCCGCTACGCATCGTCGCCAAGCCCGAGGTCGAGGAGACATCACGGCTCAGCCATTGGCCACCAGCGATGTTCAAGCGGTGGAAGGTCGAGAATTTGATGCCGTGGAAATCCACGTCGTGGAGGCTGAAGGACTAGCTCCAGGCAGCTCGATGAACAAAGGGCGCCGCTGGGGCGCCCTTTTCATTTCCGCACTCACCAATAGCGGTACGGATAGTGCCAGCGATGCCAATGGTGCCAGCGGCAGATGCGGCGCGGGCCGTAATAGGTCCAGACGATCCGGCAGCGGCGCGGATAGTGGTAGGCGGGATAGTAGCCGCCGTAGTAGCGGCGGTGGAAATGGCGATAGCCGTAGTGCGGGCGATAATAGCCGCCGCCCCAGTGACGATGATAGCCACCATAATGGATGCCGCCGCCATGGAAGGCGGGCGCGGCGCGGAAGCCACCGCCGTGGAAACCACCACCATGGAAACCACCGAAATGGCCTCCGCCGCCGTGGAAACCACCGCCGCCGTGAAAGCCTCCGCCATGTCCGCCACCGCCATGTCCACCGCCGCCGCCACCACCGTGGCGGACCTGGATCATCATGTCGCCGCTTGCAGCTTTCGGCAGCGGCAGCGCGGTCGGATTGATCGGCGTCATCGCTTCAGCGCGACGCGCAGCCCCGCCCGACAGCATCAACGTGGCAATGGCCGCAAGCCCGAGCAAGCGCAACGCGCCTGTCCGCGGACCCAATATCCTCAGCATGGAATTTCTCCCTGAACGTGAACAGCGTCATTGCGGCGCCGCGTCTCGCGCCATCGCTGTTCAATTGCAGCCGCTCCCGAGATTAAGCTAGGGACAGGGACGTGAATGCGCCATGAATGAACGACGTTCCGCGCAGTGCCAGAACAAGGTGCACGGACAAAAGGAATTCGGGAGATGACCGTCTACGCGATTGCGCAGCTGAAGATGACGGATCGCGCGGCCTATGACCGCTACCAGGCGCGGTTCTTCGACGTGTTCAGGAAGTTCAATGGAAGGCTGCTCGCCGCTGACGAGCAACCGCGCGTGCTCGAAGGCGCATGGCCGCATGACAAGCTTGTCATGATGTCGTTTCCCGACGAGGCTGCATTCCTCGCCTTCTCGAACTCGCCCGACTACCAGGACATCTCGCGTGATCGCAAGGCAGGCGCGCAAGCGACGGTGCTGCTGGTGAAGGGATTTGCGCCTGCGGCCTGAGGTATCACCAAAACGGCCCGTAGCCGATCACAAAGGGTGCGGGCACGCCGTAAGGATAAGGCCGATAATACACGGGCCGCGCGTAATAATGCGGATCAGGGCGCGGCGTGTAGCGCGCAACATCGTAGCGGACGTGTCGTCGCCCATCGAACACCGCGCGCCCCGCCGAGGCATCCGGAAGCTTCGTCACGCGCTGCGCAGCGGAAGCGTGAGGCAGGCCCGCGGCGAGCCCGACAACAACAGCCAATGCGATCCATCTCGTCATAACGACCTCCGCCCGCAGCATGAGGGCAACGCGCGGCCGCCTGCAAGTTAAAACAGGCCCGTCATGCGGGCCTGTCCTCAACGCGACCCGCGCATCACCAGCGGCGATGATGATGCCAGCGGTGTCCGCGCCAATGACGCGGGCGCCAGTGATGGCGATGCCAGCGCACCTCGGTCGTCGGCCTGGCTTCATCCTGCACCGATTGCGCGGCGCCGGGATTGATCAGCGACACCGCCTGCGCGCGCTCCACCGGCGCGGCGAGGACGAACAGCGCGCCAGCGGCCGCGAGGCCGAGCATTTTCATTGACTGCATTTCGTTGGATCTCCTGACATCGTTGCGGGTGCACGCACGGATCAGGCGTCGCGTCGCAGGCTCGGCAAGCGCCGAACCTGGAACCGCGGGCCTGAATCTGTTATGGATGAAACGCGCCCCGGACTTGAATGCAGAGAACACGGGCTAGGTTCCTCGGCAGCGGCGCAACATTTCACGCGCCACCAAAACCAGCCGTCAGCGACGTACGTATCTTCTGGTCGAGCGAATGCAGGAGATGGTCATGGCAAGTTTCTTGGCAAGTTTCTTGGCAAGTTCCAGCAG
This sequence comes from Bradyrhizobium sp. CIAT3101, assembly GCF_029714945.1. Taxonomy (NCBI): domain Bacteria; kingdom Pseudomonadati; phylum Pseudomonadota; class Alphaproteobacteria; order Hyphomicrobiales; family Nitrobacteraceae; genus Bradyrhizobium; species Bradyrhizobium sp. CIAT3101. Next base: position 469,351 of record NZ_CP121634.1, on the reverse strand, counting down.
ACTGCGGATATCTCGCCTCGCGATCACAGCGAGCGTGCTGCTCGGCGCGAGTTCGGCGCTGGCCTCGCAAGGGCCCGGCGTCGAGGGCGGCACGGCCAGCCCGCTGACGCAGCTCGTGATGGCGATCCTGGTCTATGGCGCCTCTGCGCTCATCGTCGGCGCCGGGCTGATCGGCGCGCTGCGCGGGCACTGAGCGCGGATCAGCCGCGACGCCAGTAGCAGCTCATATGCGGCACGATCACCGTGCCGCTTGGCCGGAATTCCTGCACATAAACGGCGTTGCACTCGCGGACCGCATCCGGGCCCGGGTTGTATCGCGGATAGACGCCGTCCGGGGTGTAGTAGGGCGTGACGCGCAGGCGGGTCTGGGGCCGCTTGCGCGGCGGCGGGACGTCGTCGGGCGAGACCGCCTGGGCCATACGGAGTTCGGTGCCGGCCGTCTGGGCAAGAGGCTGGGCATGGGCACCACCAACGCAAACCAGCGAAAACAACCCCATGCACAGTAGCGTCAGCGCTGTGTTTGCTCGCATTTTATCGCCCACCTGACCCGTCCCCCATCGAGGCCCCAAGCTCCCCGTTTTGGCGGCGCCCGTCAACCTCGCGCGCTTATAAAGCCGGATGCATCAGCGGGAAACCCGCGCTAGAGCCCTTTCCGTTCCGATGGGATCGGAAGGGGGCTCTAGATTCTTTTTTGTCGCGTTTTCTTTACGCGAACCGGTAGCCACTTCGCTCGAAAACGCTTTATGAGAACCCTATGTGGACGGACCTGAAAGCGCCCTCGCTGGCCGAGATGGAAGTGACGGCGCACGACATTTTCGAGCGCCTGCCGGCGGAATTTCGCGGCCTCTGCGAAGGCGTGATCATCCGCGTCGACGACTTCCCCACCGAGGAGGTCCTGGACGAGATGGAATGCGAGAGCGAGTTCGACCTGCTCGGCCTGTTCCAGGGCGTCGGCCTGCCCCAGCAGAGCTTTGGCGACGTGGCGCGGCTGCCCAACATGGTCTGGCTCTACCGCAGGCCGATCCTCGACTACTGGGCCGAGCACGACGAGACCATCGGCCATATCGTCCGCCACGTCTTGATCCACGAGATCGGCCACCATTTTGGCCTCTCTGACGCCGATATGGAGGCGATCGAGGCTCAGGCCGAGTAGGGCGCGGACGTCTCGAGGCGCGCTGCAGGGAGAAGCATCGTCAGCCGATAGTCGGACCAACCCGCGAGCGACAGCGACACCTGCTGATAGTGCAGCAGCCCCATGGTCGGGTGATCGAACGTGCGCTCGCCTCCTTCGCGCGCCAACACTCCCTGCGTTTCCCAGCAGCGTTCGAAGTCGGGGCTTCCCAGTCTCAGTTCCTCGACCAGCCGGCGAATCTCCGGATCGTCGGAGTAGGCCGTCACCGCGGCGCGGAACTCCGCGACGACGCGACGTGCGCGGGCGGTCCAGTCAAGGATCAGGGTTCGCGCCTCGGGCCTGAGGAAGATGTAGCGCAGCAGATTTTTCTCGCCGTCTGCATCAAGCCATCCCGCAAACAGCAGCGACGCCTTCGCATTCCAGCGACGCGCGCGCCACGTGCGATCGAGGATGTAGGCGGGTCCATCGATTGCATCGACGCAGGCCAGGATCTCCTCGGGCGGATCATCCCTAATGCCGGGACGTTCGGGATCGCGCTTGCCGGCGACTTCAAACAAATAGCTGCGCTCGGCTCGTGACAGGCGCAACCCGCTGGCGAGGCGCGCAAGTGCCGAGGCCGAGACGGACACGTCGCGCCCCTGCTCGATCCATGTGTACCAGGTGACGCTCAAGCCGCAGAGCTGGGCGACCTCCTCGCGCCGCAGCCCGGGCGTGCGCCGCCGTGGCCCGGCGGCGAGGCCGAATTCGGCCGGCGACTGGCGCTCCCGGAGCGCCCGCAGGAACGCACTGAGCGAGAGAGCCGGGGCGGCCGGGTCTTGTCCGATCATGGTGGTATTTATACCAGCATAAGTTAGATCCTTAAACCGGTATTAAGTAGGTGTTAGGCTTTCTGTCCAGACTTCGTCGCCGCGCAAAGGACGCAGGACATGGGCAAGCAATTCGCGAAGATCGAACCGGAGCACCGGGCTTTCATCGAGCGTCAAAAAATCTTCTTCGTCGCGAGCGCCCCGCCGAAAGGGCGCATCAACGTGTCCCCCAAGGGCCTGTCCTCGTTCCGGGTGCTCGGAGACAATGACGTCGCCTACCTCGATTGCACCGGTAGCGGCAGCGAGACCCGCGCGCACCTGCTTGCCTCCGACGACAAGCGCCTGACCATCATGTTTTGCGCCTTCGAAGGACCCCCGGTGATCCTGCGGCTCTATGGCCAGGGCCGGTCGCTGATGCGCGGCACGCCGGAGTACGCCGATCTCGCTCCTGGGTTCGAGGACATGACCGGAGCACGCCAGATCGTGCGCCTCTCGGTCGAGCTGGTGCAGACATCGTGCGGCATGGGCGTGCCCCTGTTCGACTACAAGCAGGAGCGCGGCAGCCTGGTGCGCTACTGGACGAAGCAGGGCGTCGACAATCTGCGCAAATACTGGGGCCTGAAGAACATGAAGAGCATCGACGGCCTGCCGACCGGCTTTGTCCCCGAGAGCATGGCCCCGCCACCCTGACAGACCAAGATTGCCGAATCCGGCCTAGGATTTGCGCGCCAACCGGGCTAAACAGCCCTCCCCTGAGTTCCAACCGGGAAGCCCAAGATGGACAAGTTCACCACGCTGGAAGGCGTCGCGGCGCCGCTGAAGATCATCAATGTCGACACCGACATGATCATTCCGAAGCAGTACCTCAAGACCATCAAGCGCACCGGCCTTGGCAAGGGACTGTTCTCCGAGCAGCGCTACAAGGACGACGGCAGCGAGAATCCGGATTTCGTCCTCAACCAGCCCGCCTATCGCACCTCGAAGGTGCTGGTTGCCGGCGACAATTTCGGCTGCGGCTCGAGCCGCGAGCACGCGCCCTGGGCGCTGCTCGATTTCGGCATCCGCTGCGTGATCTCGACCTCGTTCGGCGACATCTTCTACAACAACTGCTTCAAGAACGGCATTCTGCCGATCCGCGTGTCGCAGGAAGACCTCGACAAGCTGTTCGACGACGCCGAGCGCGGCGCCAACGCGACGCTGACGATCGACCTGCCGAACCAGGAAATCCGCGGTCCCGACGGCGGCAAGGTCAAGTTCGAGATCGACCCGTTCCGCAAGCACTGCCTGATCAACGGCCTCGACGACATCGGTCTCACGATGGAGAAGAAGTCCTCGATCGATACCTATGAGGACAAGCTGAAGCGCGAACGCGCCTGGGCTTGATCTCAAGTCTCATTCGAAGCCCCGGTGCGAGACGCGCGCCGGGGCTTTTTCTTTGCCTTTGATATCCCGTATATCTCTGCCTCATGCTGCCCGAGATCGTCACCTTCTGGCATGGCCCGATGGACGCGCTGCGCCAGACCTGTCTGCGCTCGCAGCTCGCTGCCGGCCACAAGGTCACGGTCTACAGTTTCGACACCATCCCGGGTCTGCCCGCCGGCGTCGACAATGCCGATGCCGAGGCGATCCTGCCGCACGCATTCTCCGAACGGCTGCGGCCACCGCAGCCGGACGGTAGCTGGCGCGACTGGACCACGCTGCAGTTCAGCGATTTCTTCCGCATGAAGCTGATGGCGAAGCGCCTCGGCCTCTGGCTCGATGCCGACGTGCTGCTGCTCAAGCCGGTCGAGATCAATCCGGCAAGACCTTATTTCGCCTGGGAGCGGCCGCGCCAGCTCGGCAATTCCGTGATTTATCTGCCGCCGGAGCACGGCATCGTCGCCGCCTTCGAAGAGCTGATGGAGCAGGAGGAGCTGACGCCGAACTGGCTGTCGGCACGCCACCGCATCACCTTCCTGATGCGCCGCCTGCGCGGCGGCTCGAACCGTCTCTCGGATATTCGAGTCGCGATCTACGGGCCGGCGGCACTGACCGCGCTCGCCCGCCGTACCGGCGAATTGCAGAACGCGCTGCCGAAGCAGTCGTTCTACGCAGTGCACGCGGAGCCAAAATTGTTCTTCGATCCTTCGAGCTATCTCGGCCTCGTCACCGATCCCGAGATCATCGGCCTGCACATCTCCCCCAAGGGCCGCGGCGGCGAGAAGCCGATTCACGGTAGCCTGTATGCGTGGGCGACGGAGCGGTTTGGCTGAACGCCAATTCTCCGCTGTCGTCCCGGCGAAGGTGGTTGTTGCGACACTGCCGCACACCTCCGCGACACGAGAGCCGCTTCCTCGATCCCTTCCCAATTTGATCCAGCGCAACGCGCGTCTGCACCATTGTGCCTAGTCTGGCTCCCATCGCACGCGCCCCATGGAGCTTCGCATGAGCACCGCAAGCAGGCCCTATCCCATCGTCCAGGACCTCATCGAATCCTTTGCCGGCTGGCTGAAGCATCGCCGCGAGCTGAACGAGTTGCGGCAGCTCGATCGCTCCGATTTCGACCGCATCGCCAACGATCTCAGGATCGCACCCGACGATCTCGAAGACCTCGTCCGCCACGGCCACCACGCCGCCGACGAGCTGCCGCAGATGCTCGACCGGCTCGGCATCGACAGCGACCGCCTGCAGCGTGCGCAACCGCTGCTGCTGCGCGACATGGAGCGGGTCTGCTCGCTGTGCCATCACAAGGCACGCTGCAACCTGGAGCTCGTCACCGGCACTGCCGCCGAGAACTACCCCGGCTATTGCGGCAACGCGTCGACGCTGGAATCGCTCGATCGCGCCGAAATCGCGCCGCACTGAGGCGACGCGACGAGGGTTCGCTTCGCGTCAGAAGTCGACCGACATCGACAACCACAGCGTCCGCGGCATGCCGCTGATCACGTAGCCGGTCGGGTTGCCGATCCAGTAGCGGTTGTCGAACAGGTTGGTGACGGACGCGCGGAACGTGGTGGGCCGCCCGGCCAGGCTGGTCGCATAACGCGCACCGATGTCGAAGGTCATCCAGGCCGGCACGCTCTGGATGTTGTCCGAGCTGACATAGGCCCGGCTGGTGTAGATGGCGCGCGCCGTCGTTGTCAGTCCAGGCAGGAAGGGCGCATCCCACTCGATGCCGAGATTGCTCTGCCAGCCCGGCGCACCGATCGCATGATTCCCGTCATAGAGATGGCCATCGGTCTTGGTGAGGCGCGCGTCGAGATAGGTTACGCCGCCCAGAACCCGAATGCCGGGGCCGACCTCGCCGAAGGTATTGAGCTCGATGCCGCGATTTCGCTGTTCGCCGTCGAGGCTGTAGATTTTTGAAACGGGATCGGTGACGCCGCTGGGCAGGCTGATCTGGAACGCCGCCAGGCTTGCGCCGAATCGCCCGAGATCGAGCTTGGTCCCGACCTCGTACTGCTTGGTCTTGAACGGAGCGAACACCTGGTTGGTGTTGGCCGCACCGGACGGAGGCGTCGGCCCGGGCGTGAGACCTTCGATGTAGCTCGCATAAAAGGACACTTCCTTGATCGGCCGCACCAGCAGTGCCACGGAGGGCGATGTGGCGCTTTGATCGTAGTGGGTCGTCTCCAGCCCGCTGACGCTGTCGTAGTTGTTCGCGACGACCTGCTGCTGCCGGGCCCCGACGATCACCTGGAGCATCCCGTTCATCATCGAGAGGGTGTCGGCGACACCAACGCTGCGAAGTCCGAGAAAAGCCGACTTGCCTTCCGGGAATGAAGAGACCGGCGTGCCCGGGCTCGCCAGGATCGTCGGCGCGTAGATGTTCGTCAGGTAGTTTCCATAGTTGGTCTGGCCGAGCCAATCGGTACGGTTCAAAGCGCTGCCGCTGACGACCACCTCGTGACTGACCGGACCGGTGTCGAAACGGGCCCGCACACCGGCTTCGCCGGACACGCCCTCGGACTTGCCGGTCTGGAAGCGCGACGTTGAAAGTGCGTCACCCGACGTCGTGAGGAGCGTCGCGCCCGGCGCCTCCCGCTTGTCGTAGCCGAACTGATTTCCGCCGATGGCGCCAAACACGGTCACGTTGTTCGACAGATCATATTCGGCGCGCGTCAGGCCGGTGAGGCTCTTTGCGCGGGCATAATCGAAGGGCTGGGCGAGATTGATGCGCGGATCGGGCGCATTCGGCACTGCGATGCCCTTGACCGGGGTATAGCCACGCGCCGCAGCCTTCATCCAGTCGTCTTGATAGATGACGTCGGCAGACCATCGGAATCGCTCGCCCCGGTAATCGACGCCGAGCGAGCCGACACCGTCACGCACCGACTGGCGATCGATCGTGGTGTTTCCACCATCGATCCCGCCATTGAACCGGACGCCCCATTCCTTCTGATCGCCGTAGCGGCGCGCCACGTCGACCTCCGTGCCGAAGCGGGCGTTCGAGATATAGCCGACGGTCAGGCGCGTCAGATCCTCGTCGGCACGCTTGGTCACCACATTGACGCTGCCGCCGATGCTTCCCTGCGGGGCCATGCCGCTGAGGAACGCCGCCGGGCCCTTGAGCAGTTCAATGCGTTCGATCGGCGCCGGGTTGATGCGATAGGCCGGCACGAGACCGTACAGCCCGTTCAACGCGATCTCGCTGTTTTCGACGCGGAAGCCGCGAATGGTCAGCGCGTCATAGCGATTGCTGCTGCCGATGGCAGCGCGCACCGACGGATCGGAATTGGTGAGAACTTCCGCGACGCTGGTCGCCTGCTGGTCACGGATGGTCTTCTCCGTATAGCTGGTGAGGCTGTACGGCGTTTCCATATAGTCCTTGTTGCCGAGCAGGCCGAGCCGGCCGCCGCGCGCGATTTGCCCGCCGACATAGGGCACCGGCAATGCGGCACGCTGCGCACCGACTGTCGCCGGTGCTGCTGCCGCCGGCGCGCTTTCGCCGCGACCGGCCTGACGTCTCGACCGCGCCGGACTAGACGCATGCTGCCTCCGGGCGGGCGCAGCGCGGTGCTCGGGCGCGGACACGGTCACGGGAGGAAGTGGCTGCGCAGTTCCAGCCGACGATGGACGGTCCGATTGCTGGGCGAACGATGCGGTCGTGGTCAGCAGCATCGATACGCACACGAATCCAATCGTGCGCGTGCACTTCAAGTCGTAAATCATAACACCCCGGAGACTTTTCTTATTGATGCCCCGTCTCATCGCGCCGACGAGACACGATGTGCAATAAACAGCGAGACGCGCGTCGCCTAATAGAAGGCATCTAATATTTTGAGAGCGATCCGGCGCGTCGCGCACTGGAGAACGTCATCGACTGATGTTTCGATTCCACACGGCGACAGGCGCGACACTTGAAATTTCTGCGCGCGTTCGCATGACACGCTTCCGCGCAACGTCGAAACGAAGCCTGCATGGACGAGCTGTCGTGAGACGGATGTGAGTAATTGTCGCAGCCGCCGGACGCCAATCTGGAATCGTTCAAACGCGCCGATATCGTGCCTCACCGAGGGGCTGGTGCAGATATCCTGAATGGCATTGTAGTCGCGGGCTGGAGGGGTATGGTGTCGGGCATCCTGGTGCGAACGAAGCCGCATGACCAACCCAGCCGAGAACGGGACGAAGAAGCGACGGTGGCTTTTCCGTTTGGCAATTGTGCTGCTCGTCTATCTGGCGCTGGCGTATTTCCTCGTGCCCCTGCTGTGGATTCACCACGAGCACGAGGCCGGACTTGCTTCGTTGCCGATGGTGACCAGGACATCGGACGATATCCCCGCCGATCCCCTGAACGTCGGTATCGTCGGCAACGACGAAGACCTCGTCCGCGCCATGAATGCGGCCGGATGGTTTGCCGCCGATGCCGTGACCCTGCGTTCGAGTGTCGAGATCGTCGGGAGCGTGGTGCTGGATCGCCCCTATCACAACGCTCCCGTCAGCCCGCTCTACTATCTAGGAAAGAAGGAGCAATTCGCTTTCGAGAAGCCCGTCGGGCGCAGCGCGGATCGACGGCATCACGTTCGGTTCTGGAGGGCCCTCGACAAGGGTGACGACGGTCGACCGGTCTGGCTTGGCTCGGCGACCTTCGACCGGGGTGTCGGACTAAGCCACGACACGGGACAGGTCACTCATCACATCGATCCCGACATCGATGCCGAGCGTGACCTCCTGATGACCGATTTGCGCAAGGCCAACGTCGTCAGCAATTTCTTTCAGATCTCGGGCATAGGCCCGACGCTGTTCGGCCGAAATGGCGGTGGCGACCCCTACTACACCGACGGCGAGATCCATGTTGCCGTGCTGGTGCCGGGCGCGGCAAATGGACCTGCCGATCCGCCGACCATCCCACCGCCTTCGCTCATCGCCCTGAAGGACGCCGTGTGGCACGGCATCGCCGGCCAGGCCAAAAGCGAGCCCTAGCCCTTCCCCATCGCCGCGATCGCAAGGCTGAAAAATATCCGTCACGATTGCGCTTCCCACCGCGAAGCCGACGATTTGATTAAGATCCGTCACGCCTCGTTACAAAGGCGCGGACGGACAAGCCCGTGGCGCTTGTTCGACGGCACGTAAGACAATCCCGCTTACTCAATTGCACCGCCTCGGAACATCTCCGAGTTGTGAACGTGCGGAACCTATTAGCTGACGAGAGACGTTTCGGTCTGTGTTAAACGTTGGCCGCGCATATCAAGCGGATCAGGGGCAGCACTTCAAATCAGAACAGGAGTGTTCAATGTCAGACCTTGTTGCGATCGTATACCCATCCGAAGCCAAGGCAGAAGAAGTTCGGCAGAAGATACTCAAGCTCCAGAAGGAATATCTGATCGCGATCCAGGATGCCGTGATCGCAGTCAAGACAGAGGATTCCGTCAAGCTCAATCAGCTCGTGAACACTGCGATGATGGGCGCCGCAAGCGGCAGCTTCTGGGGACTGCTGTTTGGAATGGTGTTCCTGAATCCTCTTATCGGCGTGGCCCTCGGTGCCGGCGCAGGCGCATTGGGTGGCGCGCTGACCGATTTCGGCATCAAAGATAACTTCATGAAGGATCTCGCCGCGAAGGTGAAATCGGGCGACGCCGTTCTGTTCCTGCTCATCAAGAGCATGACCGCAGACAAGGTTCTCAATGAGATCAAGGATGCGGGAGGGACGGTCCTCAAGACCTCGCTCGATGAAAAGAAGGAACAACACCTGCGCGATACCCTCGCAGCCGCCAGTCAGTCCAAAGCGGCCTAGCAAGGCTGCCTGGTGATGCAATCCGTCATTCCGGGGCCCGCGCCGCGCGCGGGAGCCCGGAAATCCATGATCGCCGCGCCGCCAGGTATCAGCGAAGAGCAGCGCGATCGCACATCGCCGTGACGATGTCGATCGGATGACTGGGCGTGCGCCCTAGCCCTTCCCCATCGCCGCGATCGCATCCGCGATCTCGATCGTGCGTCGCGCCATGTCGGCGTGCAGGCGCTCGACCATTGCGCCGTCGAGCCGGATCGCACCGCGCGAGACGTTTTCCGGCAGCTCGAACGCCGCGATGATTTTTCGGGCGCGCGCGATCTCCTCGTCCGGCGGGGTGAAGATCGCGTTGCAGGCCTCGATCTGCGACGGATGAATCAGCGTCTTGCCGTCGAAGCCGAGATCACGGCCTTGCGCGCATTCGGTGGCAAAGCCGTCGGGATTGTTGATGTCGCTATAGGGGCCATCGAGGATCTCGAGGCCGGCGGCGCGCGTCGCCAGGATGCAATGGGTGATCATCGGGAGCATCGCGGCGCGGCCCGGCATCATCTTGATGCGCGTCTCGCGCGAGATGTCGTTCGGGCCGAACACGAAACCGGAGAGGCGCGTCTTCGGATCGCGGCCGGCCACCGCCAGCTCCTCGGCATGCAGCACCGCGCGCGCGGTCTCGATCATGGCCCAGACCTTCACGGTCGGCGCCGCGCCGAGCTCGGCGAGATGGTGGCCGATGGTCTGGAGATCCTCAATGCTTGAAACCTTGGGAACCAGGATACCGTCCGGCGACGCCTTGGCCGCCATCGCGACGTCATCGGCCCACCATTGCGTGTCGAGGCCGTTGGTCCGGATCAGGATCTCGCGCTTGCCGAAGCCTTTTGCGGCGATCGCGGCGGCGATGCCGTCGCGCGCCACCGCCTTGGCGTCGGGAGCGACGGAATCCTCGAGGTCCAGGATGAGGCCGTCGGCGGCGAGATTTCGTGCCTTTTCAAGGGCGCGGGGATTGGAGCCGGGCATGAACAGGTGGCTGCGGCGCGGGCGGGTCATGCTACGTTCCTTCCGGTGTCGTCGTCTCTATTATGGCCGAAGCCGATAGCATCTGGCCTGCCTATTCGAAAGGCTTGTTCGCGCTACCGGTATATGATTAGGCATAGGCCATGATCACATTCCCGAAGCATTTGCTGGAAGGCTACAACGCCTTCGCCACTCAGCGGCTGCCGGCCGAGCAGAACCGCTATCGCGAGCTGTCGGTGAAGGGACAGTTCCCGGAAGTGATGGTGATCGGCTGCTGCGACAGCCGCGTCGCGCCGGAGACCATTTTCGACGTCGGCCCGGGCGAATTGTTCGTGGTCCGCAACATCGCCAACCTGGTGCCGGTGTATCAGCCCGACGGCAACGCGCACGGTGTCTCGGCCGCGCTCGAATATGCCGTGACGGTGCTGAAGGTGAAGCACATCGTCATCCTCGGCCACGCGCAATGCGGCGGCATCCGCGCCTTCGTCGACAAGATCGAGCCGCTGACGCCCGGCGACTTCATCGGCAAATGGATGCAGATGTTCATCAAGCCGGGCGAGGTGGTCGAGCAGCGCGACCACGAGACCATGGCGCAATTCGTCGAGCGCATCGAGAAGGCCGCGGTGTTCCGCAGCCTGGAAAACCTGATGACGTTCCCGTTCGTGCGCAAGGCCGTCGAGAGCGGCCAGATGCAGCTGCACGGCGCCTATTTCGGCGTCGCGGAGGGAACGCTGTTCGTGCTGGACAAGACGAGCAAGGAATTCAAGAGCGCGCGGAGCGTGGTGTAGGGCTGCGTCGGCGCGGTTTGAATTCGTAGGGTGGGCAAAGGCGCAACGCGCCGTGCCCACCATCTCTCCCGATTGAAACAGGTCGTGGGCACGCTTCGCTTTGCCCACCCTACGAGACCTGTTACGCCGCCTTCTTCTTCGCGCTGATGAGCTTGCGGTTGATCAGGACTTCCGCGATCTGGATCGCGTTGAGCGCGGCGCCCTTGCGCAGATTGTCCGACACGCACCAGAGCACGAGACCGTTCTCCACCGTGGCGTCCTCGCGGATGCGGCTGATGTAGGTCGCGTCCTCGCCGGCCGCTTCATACGGCGTGGCGTAGCCGCCGGGCTCCTGCTTGTCGATGACGAGACAGCCCGGCGCCGTGCGCAGGATGCTGCGCGCCTCGTCTGCGCTGATCGGATTCTCGAACTCGATGTTGACGGCCTCTGAGTGGCCGACGAACACCGGCACGCGCACGCAGGTCGCGGAGAGCTTGATCTTGGGATCAAGAATCTTCTTGGTCTCCGCCATCATCTTCCACTCTTCCTTGGTGTAGCCGTCCTCCATGAAGACGTCGATGTGAGGGATGACGTTGAAGGCGATGCGCTTGGGGAATTTCTTACTGACCAGTTCCTGGTTGGTGTAGACGGACTTGGTCTGCGCGAACAACTCGTCCATGCCGTCCTTGCCGGCGCCCGACACCGATTGATAGGTCGACACCACGACGCGCTTGATGGTGGCCTTGTCGTGCAGCGGCTTCAGCGCGACCACGAGCTGCGCGGTCGAGCAGTTCGGGTTGGCGATGATGTTCTTCGTCTTGAAGCCGGCGGTCGCATCCGCATTCACTTCCGGCACGATCAAAGGCACGTCCGGATCCATGCGCCAGGCCGAGGAATTGTCGATCACGACCGCGCCGGCGGCGCCGATCTTCGGCGACCATTCCTTCGAGACCTCGCCGCCGGCCGACATCAGGCAGATGTCGACGTCGGAGAAATCGTAATGCTCGAGCGCCTTGCACTTCAGGGTGCGGTCGCCATAGGAGACCTCGACACCGACGCTGCGGCGTGACGCCAGGGCCACGACCTCGTCCGCGGGGAATTTGCGCTCATCCAGAATGTTGAGCATTTCCCGTCCGACATTGCCGGTCGCGCCGACGACTGCGACTTTGTAACCCATCGTTCACTCTCCGATGAAAAAGCCCGTTCCTGAAGCTGACGCTTAAACAGGAAGAGCAGCGCTTCTATGCGAGAACCGGCCTCAAGACAACGTTGGACCATGCCTGAAGGCCGTGGATGCAATCGCCTGAGGCCAGCACGGCCGCAACGCCCACCCAGATCCATCTGGCGCTTGCCAATTTCGCCGACGAGGTCGTCGGCACGCTGGCACGCCTGCTCGCCTATGTGGGGGCGCTGGCGCTGTTTGCCATCCTCGCGCTTGCCGGGCTCGGTCAGCTGCCTGACCTGCGCGACGACGAGCCCGCGGAGAAGCCAGGCTGGGCCGACGCCTCCCGCTCGCACCCGGCCTTTGCTCTTAGCCGGCTCGATTCATCAGATAAAACAGCCTCTTACACCATTTTCAGGCACCCCGAGGGGGGCCGGCGCGACGTGATGCGCTGGACCGGCGAGGCCGACAAGCCTTTGGCCGAGCTCGAGATCTACCGGGAAGGCAGCGAATTCGACGTGACGCGGCCGGCGGCCGCGGGCCTCGCCGTCCAGATGGGACTGGGTGGGGCCACCGCGCTCGAGCAGGCCGGCCTGATCGACACCAAATTCGGCCCCGTTGCCCTGTTCCGGCCGACCGGCACAGCGGACGGGACGCCGGCCTGCCTCGGCTACCTCAAGCGCAACGAGGAGCCGGGCTTGCAGATCTCCGGCTTCTCCTGCCAGGGCGACACGATGCCGGCACGCCGCGCGGCGATCGCCTGCACCCTGAACCGGCTGACGCTGCTCACCTCCGGCAACGAGCCGAAGCTCGCGGAATTGTTCGCCCATGCTGAGCTGAAGCGGCGCTCCTGTGACGCCGGCGGCTCGGCGGACTGGCTGCTGGGTGCCGCCAATGCGCAATTGCGCGGCGCTCTTTGATCCTCATCAAGCTCAAGTCACTGGTACGCATGCAACTTTTGCCGGCGCGCACGATTATTCCGGCGCGGTGTGACTGAATTGACCTAGTTGCGGCCACCCCGGCCGGGCTAGTATGGGGTGAAATCGACTGGCGGCTTGCCGCCTGAAGGGGACGTGATGAGCTCGAATTTCTTTGCCGCGAACAAACTGGCGACGTTGCTTGCGGCGGGCGCCGCGATTGCCGTGGCCTTCGCGACACCGGCTGCGGCCGACACCAAGACCAAGCAGCGCTATGACGATCGCGGCCGGCCGATTTACGGCCCGAGCGGCCCCAATGCGGTCTACCAGCAGGGTCGCACCCGTATCTATGTGAGCAAGCGCTCCTGGCTCGACGGCGGCACCGAGGTCAATCCGGGCGACCGCAAGTTCAGCGACTACGCCTTCCCGCCGGCGGTGGGCTATCCGTCCTTCGCCCGCGAGAACAACAACCGCCCGATCGATCGCCAGCCGCTGCCGACGCCGTCCGATCTCGGCGGCTATCCGCAGAATTTCCCGCTGTACTGAGCGGATCTCACGACCGAATTAAAAGGCCGGGCTCACGCCCGGCCTTTTTGTTTTGGGAGATTATGAATTGGCCGCCGGATCGTATCGCCGGCAAAACTCCTCGATCGCCTCCGAGCGGAAATCGGCGAGGCGCTCGAAGATGAGCTGATCCGGCCAATCCCACCAGGCGATGCGGCGCAGGCTGGCCGCGACGGCATCGTCAAACCGCTTGCGGATGGCGCGCGCGGGAACGCCGCCGACGATCGTATAGGGCGCGACATCGCGGCTGACGACCGCGCCGGCGCCGATCACCGCACCGTCGCCGACCGTGACGCCCGGCAGCAGGATCGCGGCATGGCCGATCCAGACATCATTGCCGACGATGACGCGATCGCCGCGGCGATCCGCGAAGAAGTCGCGGTCGCGCGACGCGCTCGCCTCGTAATATTCCGGGACATAGGTGAAGCGGTGCTGCGAGGCGCGGCCCATCGGATGATTGGGCGCGCCGATGCGCACCGAGTTCGCGATCGCGGTGAACTTGCCGATCACGGCGTCGGCGACATCGCAGTTTTCGCCGAGATAGGAGTAGTCGCCGAGCGTCGCGTATTCGATGCGCGTATGGCTCAGGATCTCGCAACGGCGCCCGATCTGCGCCTCGCGCTGGCGCACCGTCTCATGGATGATGGTTTCCGCGATCTTGGGGCGGGAAGAGGCGTCCATGAGCCAGGCTCCGAGAGCAGGTGCCGCAGGGTGGGCAAAGGCGCACCGCACCGTGCCCACCATCTTTCTCTAATCGCACTCAGAACGTGGGCACGCTTCCGCCTTGCCCACCCTACGAGAGCTGCGTTTGCCGCTTAAGCGTGCAGCTTCTGCAGTTCCTTCAGGATCGCTTCGCCCATCTGCGTGGTCGAGGCAGCGGTCGTCCCTTCCGACTTGATGTCGGCGGTGCGCAGGCCGCTCGCCAGCACGGCGGCGATCGCGGCGTCGACCTTGTCGGCGAGCGCGCCCATGTCGAAGGAATAGCGCAGCGCCATGCCGAACGACGAGATCATCGCGATCGGATTGGCGAGACCCTTGCCCGCGATGTCGGGCGCCGAACCGTGCACGGGCTCGTACAGCGCCTTGCGCTTCTTGCTCTTGACGTCGACTTCGCCGAGCGAAGCGGACGGCAGCATGCCGAGCGAACCGGTCAGCATCGCCGCGATGTCGGACAGCATGTCGCCGAACAGATTGTCGGTGACGATGACGTCGAACTGCTTCGGCCACTTCACCAGCATCATGCCGCCGGAATCGGCGAGCTGATGCTCGAGCGTGACATCGGGATATTCGCGCTTGTGGACCGCGGTCATGACCTCATTCCAGAGCACGCCCGACTTCATGACGTTGCGCTTCTCCATCGACGTCACCTTGTTCTTGCGCTTCTTGGCAAGCTCGAAGGCGACGCGGCCGATGCGCTCGATCTCATAGGTATCGTAGACCTGGGTATCGACGGCGCGCTTCTGGCCGTTGCCGAGATCGGTGATGGTCTTGGGCTCGCCGAAATAGACGCCGCCGGTGAGCTCGCGCACGATGACGATGTCGAGACCCTCGACCGCCTCGCGCTTCAGGCTCGAAGCGTCGGCCAGCGCCGGATAGCAGACGGCCGGACGGAGGTTGGCGAACAAAGCGAGATCCTTGCGCAGGCGCAGCAGGCCGGCTTCGGGGCGCACCTCGTAAGGCACGGCGTCCCACTTCGGGCCGCCGACCGCGCCGAAGATGATGGCGTCGGCGGCGAGCGCCTTGACCATGTCGCCCTCGGAGATCGACACCTTGTGGGCGTCATAGGCCGAGCCGCCGACCAGGCCCGTATCGGTCTCGAATTTGGCGATCCCGGCCGAATTGAGCCAATCGATCAGCCGCTTCACCTCGCCCATCACCTCGGGGCCGATACCGTCGCCGGGGAGCAGCAGCAATTTGTGGGTCGCCATGGTCGTTCTTCCTCCGTTTCGTCATGGCCGGGCTTGTCCCGGCCATCCACGTCTTGCCTCAACAGCGCCGAAGACGTGGATGCCCGGCACAAGGCCGGGCATGACGGCATCTCGTGAATTTCGGCCGGAGTGCTAGAGCGGCGTTGCGCGCTTGGCAAGACACCATTGCCGCCGCGCGGCTGTGCAAGCCGGGCAGGGCCTGCCACACTGAGGGTCGCCGGAGTACCCCTTGCTCGCCCCAGATCGACCCCCGCCCGTCGCACATCCCGCGCGGCTGATCCTGACCCTGTCGCTGGCCGCGACCGTCGGGCTCGGCATCGGCCGTTTTGCCTATGCGCTGGTGCTGCCCGACATGCGGGAGGACCTCGGCTGGTCCTACTCGGCGGCTGGTTTCATGAACACCATCAACGCCGTCGGCTACCTCGTGGGCGCCCTGGTGGCATCCCGGCTGATCCAGCGCGTCGGCTGGGCGGCGGCGATCCGCGGCGGAACCGTGGCCTGCGTCGCCGCGCTTGCGACCTGCGCGTTGACGGGCAATTTCATCGCGCTGAGCCTGGCGCGCCTCGCGCTGGGCCTGGGGGCCGCGGCCGGGTTCGTCGCCGGCGGCGCATTGGCCGCAACCATCGCGCAGTCGCGCCCGGAGCGGGCCAATTTCCTGCTGAGCCTGTTCTATGCCGGCCCCGGCATCGGCATTCTTTCCTCCGGGCTGATCGCGCCGTTCACGCTGCAATATTTCGGGCCCGGCTCGTGGTGGATGGTGTGGTGGGCGCTGACGCTGCTCTCGACCATCATGACCGTGCCGCTGTTCCTGGTCCGGATCGAGAGCGGCGCGCGTTTCTCGGAAGATGGTCACGGCTCATTCCGGATCCTTCCCGCATTGATCTATCTCGCCGCCTACTTCCTGTTTGGCGCGGGCTACATCGCCTACATGACCTTCATGATCGCCTATGTGCGCGACGGCGGCGGCGGCGCGGCGGCGCAAGCCGGCTTCTGGGGCCTGATCGGCATGAGTGCGTTCGTGACGCCCTGGGTCTGGCGCGGCGTGCTCGCGCTCGACCGCGGCGGTCTCGCCACCGCGATCATTCTCGGCACCAACGCGATCGGCGCCGGCCTGCCGATGCTCGGACATTCGACCGCGTGGCTCGCGACCTCGGCGGTGGTGTTCGGCGTCGCCTTCTTCGCCGTGGTCGGCTCGACCACCGCCTTCGTGCGCTTCAACTATCCGAGCGAGGTATGGCCGCGCGCGATCGCGGCGATGACGATCTCGTTCGGTGTCGGCCAGACGCTCGGCCCGATCGTGGTCGGCGCCATCACCGATGCGCTCGGGAGCCTGAGTTACGCGCTGAACGTCTCGGCGGCGCTGCTGGCGCTGGGGGCGGTGCTATCGTTGCTGCAGAGGAAGGTGGGGCCAGCCAGATAGACGGTGCTGTAGGGTGGGTTAGCCGAAGGCGTAACCCACCAACTTTGTTCGGCAAGCGCGGATGCATGGCGGATTACGCTTCGCTAATCCGCCCTACGGCAGCGGTGCAAGCCGTCAGCTTCCGCTGTACGAATTGTATCCCTGGTCTTCCCAATAGCCGCCCTTGTAGTCGTTGGTGACTTCCATCGAGACGACGTATTTCGGGTTCTTGAAGCCGAGCTTTGTCGGCACGCGGATCTTCATCGGGAAGCCATAGGCGCGCGGCAGGATCTCGCCCGCGTATTTGAACGTCATCTGCGTCTGCGGATGCAGCGCGGTGCGCATGTCCAGCGGCGAATTGTAGCCATCCTTGTCGGCGCATTGGAACCAGACGTATTTCGCGCGGGTGTCGGCGCCGATCAGTTTCAGGAAATCGCGCAAGGGCGTACCGGTCCAGCTGCCGATCGCACTCCAGCCTTCGACGCAGATGTGGCGGGTGATCTGGGTGAACTGCGGCAGCTTGGTGAGCTCGGGCAGCGTCCACGATTTCTTGTTGTCGACGAGGCCGCGCACCTCGAGCTTCCAGTCATCGGCCTCGATCTCGGGCGCATCATCGAGATCGTAATAGGCGTTGAACGGAAACGGCTTTGTAATCGCGCTCTCCGGAAACGTCGGCGCCAGCGCGTCGGGATTGAAGATGAAATCCTGCACGGCGTCGTTGAATTTCGAGATCTTCGCCAGCATCGTGTCCGCCGAGGACGAGTCGATCACGTCGCAGCCGGTGAGCAACGTCAACGCGCCGAGGCTGGCGCCGCCGGCGATGAAACGGCGGCGGGTGACGTCCGGCATGGTCTTGAGGGAGTCCTTGATCAGCAGCCGCTTGTCGACGCCGGGGATCAGGAAGGGACGCTTGGCCATATCGATTCTCACATCTTTTGTTTGAGCATGATCTTGCCGGAAAACCGCTTCACACTTTTCCGGATCATGCTCTAGCGACCGATGATCATCGCGCGCAGGCTCTTCGGCACTAGCAGCGCGAGCAGCACATGAATGACCAGGAAGGCGCAGATCGCGGCCATGCAGAAGAAATGGACGTAGCGCGCGGTCGGGTAATCGCCGAACAGCGTCACCAGCCAGTGCAATTGCACCGGCTTCCACATCGACAGGCCGGACAGCACGATCAGGACGCCGACGACGATGATGCCGGCGTAGAGCGCTCGCTGCACGTAATTGTAGACGCTGAGATCGTCATGGCTGAGCTTGAAGGTCAGCGCCGCCCTGACGTCGTGGAGCACGCCCGCCGGCGTGATCGGCAGCAGTTTCTTGCGGAAACGGCCGGAGACGAAACCGGTCACGAGATAGGCGAGGCCGTTCACCATCAGCAGCCACATCGCCGCAAAATGCCAGAGAAGACCACCACCGAGCCAGCCGCCCAGCGTGTACTCGCGCGGGAAGCTGAAGCCGAACAGCGGCGAGGCGTTGTAGATCTGCCAGCCCGACAGGATCATCAGGATCATGGCGACCGCATTGGTCCAGTGCATCACGCGGACCCAGACCGGCTGGATCGCCTTGGCCGGCTTGGCGCCGATGTGCTCGTCCGTGACTGTAAGGCTCGACATGATGGTTCCGTCCTGAACGTCGTGTGTCAGCGATTATACGCCGCTCCGCCCGCCTTCGTTACGCCGGGCCGGGACACGAATCGCCGGCCATGGCGGTCACAATAAAGCGAGCCGGGTCTCCCCGGCTCGCTGTTTCGCCGCATCCTGCGGGGGGATGAAACAGGGGTGCGCGGTGTTACGTTGCCGGCATCAGCACGGTGTCGACCACATGGATCACGCCGTTGGACTGGTTGACGTTGGAGATCGTCACCATCGAGGTTCCGCCCTTGGCGTCGACGATCCAGACCTTGCCGTCCTGCTTCTTGACGGTCAGTTCCTCGCCCTCGACGGTCTTGAGCTTCTTGCCGTCGGTCAGGTCGGAGGCCTCGAGCTTGCCGGCCACGACATGGTAGGTGAGGATCTTGGTCAGCGTCGCCTTGTTCTCAGGCTTGACCAGGGTGTCGACGGTGCCGGCCGGCAGCTTGCCGAAAGCGGCGTTGGTCGGCGCGAACACCGTGAACGGGCCCTTGCCTTCCAGCGTCGGCACCAGACCGGCCGCCTTCACCGCCGCGACAAGCGTGGTGTGATCCTTCGAGTTGACGGCGTTCTGGACGATGTTCTTCGACGGGAACATCGCGGCGCCGCCGACCATGACGGTCTTTTCCTCGGCGCGAGCGGGCGCGATGACGGTCGCGGTGATGGCCAGCGCGCTGAAGGCAGCAGCGGTGAGATAGGCAATGCGCTTCGACATGGAGAAACTCCCGATTGGATTGTGACCGGCGATTCGCCGGCGTTTGCGTTGGGGCAACAACGGCGACTGCGACCGTTTGACGTGAAGCAGCAGCGCGTCGTTGGCCGAACTACGGGACGGTTTGCGAAGGGGTTTCGAGGAATAATTTATTGTGATGCGTGAAACTATGGGGCGGTGTGACCGTGTGGGGTGAGCGCGCGCTCCAAACTCAGGTGCCGTAGGGTGGGCAAAGGTGCGAAGCGCCGTGCCCACGATCTGTCTCGATCACGAAAAATGCGTGGGCTCGCTTCGCTTAGCCCACCCTACGGCAGCGTGCCCGTTACAGCAGCGCGCCGTTGCGGCAGTGTGCCTCCGCTAATCCCTGTTGTTCGGCGTCTGAATGAACCCGCGATTGTGCGTCGGGCTGATCAGGAGTTCGTTGATGCAGACACGTGGCGGCATGCTGGCGATGAACGCGATGGTGCGTCCCAAATCTTCCGACTGCAGCATCTTCGCCTGCTCTTCCTCGCTCGGCACCACCGGGCGCAGCTTCAGGATCGGCGTCGCCACCTCGCCCGGCATCAGGCAGCAGGCGCGCAAGCCATTGACGCATTCGTCCATGTTGAAGGAATGGGTCAGTGCCAGCACCGCATGTTTGGTCGTGGTGTAAGCGGGCCCCGGCATCTTGGAGACGTGGCGACCGGCCCAGGACGAGACGTTGATGATCGAGCCGTCCTGCTGCTTGCGCATCGTCGGCAGCACCGCGCGCATGCAATAGAGCACGCCATTGAGATTGACCTGGACCAGCCTGTCCCAGCCCTCCAGTTCCATGTCCTTCCAGTTGCGCTTGGGGACGTTGATGCCGGCATTGTTCACCAGCAGGTCGATGCGGCCGTGCTTGGCGACGATGTGATCGGCCGCCTTCTGGGCTTCGGTCGCGTTTGACACGTCCAGCGCCAGCGCCTCGGCAGCCCCGCCGGCCTTGGCGATCTTCGCAACCACGGTATCCAGGGCTGACTGCCGCCGGCCGGAGACCACGACGATCCAGCCATCGGCCGCAAGCGCCTCGGCGCCGGCCTCCCCGATCCCGCTGCCGCCGCCGGTGACCCAGGCTACGCGTTTCCCATTTTTGGTCATGCAAACTGTCTCCGTTGCTTCATTGGGGCGGTTTTTGCTAATCCAGCCCTCGGTTTTGACCGGCCTTGTCGTACGAGCTTTGTCGTACAAGCCTTGCGGTCGAGGAAATCTTGCATGAACCCAGCTGCCAACGCCAATCTGTTTTCCCGCCTGTTCGATGGCCTCGACGATCCCAAGCGCCTCGCCATCGAGACGCAGGACGGCGCCCATATCAGCTATGGCGATCTGATCGCGCGGGCAGGCCAAATGGCGAATGTGCTGGTCGCGCGCGGCGTGAAGCCCGGCGACCGCGTCGCGGTGCAGGTCGAGAAATCAGTGGCCAATATCGTGCTGTATCTCGGCACTGTCAGGGCCGGCGCGGTCTATCTGCCGCTCAACACCGCCTATACGCTGAACGAGCTCGACTATTTCATCGGCGATGCCGAGCCGTCGCTGGTGGTCTGCGATCCCTCCAAGGCCGAAGGCCTCGCGCCGATCGCCGCCAAAGTGAAGGCCAAGGTCGAGACATTAGGGCCCGACGGCAAGGGCTCGCTGACGGAAGCCGCCGGCAAGGCGAGCCACGAATTCGCGACCGTCTCCCGCGCAAACGACGACCTTGCCGCGATCCTCTACACGTCGGGCACCACCGGCCGCTCCAAAGGCGCGATGCTCAGCCACGACAATCTTGCGTCGAACTCGCTCTCGCTGGTCGATTACTGGCGCTTCACTGACAAGGACGTGCTGATCCACGCGCTGCCGATCTATCACACGCACGGCCTGTTCGTGGCGACCAACGTGACGCTGTTCTCGCGGGCGTCGATGATCTTCTTGCCGAAGCTCGATCCGGACCTGATCATCAAGCTGATGGCGCGCGCCACCGTGCTGATGGGCGTGCCGACGTTCTATACGCGCCTGCTGCAAAATCCCGCGCTGTCGCGCGAGACGACCAAGCACATGCGGCTCTTCATCTCGGGCTCGGCGCCGCTGCTCGCCGAAACCCATCGCGAATGGTCGGCGCGCACGGGCCACGCCGTGCTCGAGCGCTACGGCATGACCGAAACCAACATGAACACGTCGAACCCCTATGACGGCGAGCGCGTTCCCGGCGCGGTCGGTTTCGCCCTCCCCGGCGTCTCCGTGCGCGTGACCGAGCCCGAGACCGGCAAGGAATTGCCGCGCGAGCAGATCGGCATGATCGAGGTGAAAGGCCCGAACGTGTTTAGGGGTTATTGGCGCATGCCGGAGAAGACCAAATCGGAATTCCGGCCCGACGGCTTCTTCATCACCGGCGATCTCGGCAAGATCGACGACAAGGGCTACGTCCACATTCTCGGCCGCGGCAAGGACCTCGTGATCTCCGGCGGCTTCAACGTCTATCCGAAGGAAATCGAGAGCGAGATCGACGCCATGCCCGGCGTGGTGGAGTCCGCCGTGATCGGCGTGCCCCATGCCGATTTCGGTGAGGGCGTCACGGCGGTACTGGTCTGCAACAAGGGTGCCGATGTAACTGAAGCCGCGGTGCTGAAGGCACTCGACGGACGCATCGCAAAGTTCAAGATGCCCAAGCGCGTCTTCGTCGTCGACGAGCTGCCGCGCAACACCATGGGCAAGGTGCAGAAGAACGTGTTGCGGGATACTTACAAGGATATTTACGCGAAGAAGTGAGGAGCAAGTGCTCCAAGGCTGGAGATGCATGAAGCGCGCGCAGGCTGTCCGGATCAACGACCACCTTCTTGATGCCTACAAGGCCCTCGACCAGGCCGGAATGGCCATCGCAGCACTTGGCAAGACCGAGCGGATTGAGCTCGAAGAATGGCTCGACGGAATCGTTGGCGCACTTGAGGACAAGCTGCTCCAGCCGATCTACGATCAGCATCCGGATCTGGAGCCGCCAAAATCCGATCGGGAGCCGCTAAGGTATATCTGCGAAGTCACGTGGGACGAGGTGCAACTCCCGCCTGGGGTAACCGAGCAGCAATTCGACGAGATCATTTTCTCGGTCATGAAGTCGACCTGGCGGAAGACCGCCATGATGGTCTCCTATGTGATGGAACGCTGCGAAGAGCTTGGATTGCCGATCGAAGACAAGATGATTGCCGCGCGATTGAAGGTGCTTTCCGATTCCGATCGCATCGAAGGCATCGGCGATCTCCAATCGTGGTTCCACAGCGAAGTGCGGTTGAAGGACTAGTTCGGAGTCCGTAGGGTGGGTTAGCCGAAGGCGTAACCCACCTCTTAACTTTCCGCAGCGACAGAAGTGGTGGGTTACGCTGCGCTAACCCACCCTACGATGCCGGTGCTCGCGGCGGCTACTGCCCACCCACCAAACTCATCACAAACCGGCTGCCGACGATAAACAGATAGCATCCGAACGCGACCTCCAGCGTCCGCTTCGACATTGCATGTGCGGCCTTCACACCGAGCGGTGCCGTCACGAGGCTCATCGGCATCACCAGCACGGCACCGATCAGCGAGACATAACCGAGCGCGAACGGAATCTGCAGCGCGGAGACGCTGGGGTACGTCGCCGCCGCGGGCCAGCCGGCATAGATGTAGCCGAGCGCGCCGGGGATCGAGATCAGCACCGCGAGCGCCGAGGAGGTCGCGACCGCCTGATGGATCGGACGTCCGTAGAACGTCATCAGCAGGTTCGAGAACAGGCCGCCGCCGATACCCATCAGCGTCGACAGAATGCCCACGCAGAATCCGTAGACGCGCATCAATGGGCCCTTCGGCAGATCGTCGCCGAGCTTCCAGCCTTCGCGCGCGAAGATCAGGCGGACCGCCGCCGAATAGGCGACGCAGACGAAGACGATCTTGAACAGCCGCTCCGGCGCGTAGCGCGCGACGACGCTGCCGACGACGACGCCGATCAGAATCGGAAGCCACCACACGCGCAGGATCGTCATGTCGACGGCGCCGCGCTTGTAATGCGCCTGGAATGAACGGATCGAAGTCGGGATGATCACCGCAAGCGAGGTGCCGACGCAAAGCGGCATGCGCACGTCCAGCGGCACGCCGGCAATGCGAAAACATTCGTAAAACACCGGCACCAGAATCGCGCCGCCGCCGATGCCGAACACACCGGCCAGAAACCCGGAGAGCGCGCCGACTGCGATCAGCAGCAGCGCGAGTTCCACGAGTTCACGAATATCAAGACCTGCAATCACCCGGACCTGCCCCGACAACCGGCCGCAACGTCTCCGATTCGTCCGTTCGGAATGAGTTGCGCATGAAGCTGTAGGCGATCCGATCTGCGCGGTCGACACGACGCGCCTTCCGGCTGGGGTGGAATGCAAGTTGCGCATATCCGCCGCCGGACGGAAAATCGATGCGCAGGACGGAAATCGCGGATGGTCCGTCGGTGAACCGCGTTGCTTCGGGGCGCATGAACTGACTGGTTCGAACCGTGGCGGGCGCGCGGCGGCTTAGAGCCGTTCCAATAGTAATTTCAATGGGCCTCGCCCACCGCCATAAAGAGTGAATTAATGTTCGATTGTTCGTCGGTGCACCATCGATCTGGTATACCAAGGCCCTGATTGGCTTGTTGCATCAACGCCGTAAGGCTGAACGACGATTCGATTTATGGCGATTTGGTGATTGCGCCGGCCAAATCGACTCCGTAAATAGAGCCGACCTTTCGCGATCCCCGCGCGCCCCCTGCTGGGCCGCCATAAACATCAAAAGCCCATGACCGCACGGATCGAACGACCGCTTTCACCACACATGCAAGTCTACCGCTGGACGTTGACGATGGCGCTGTCCATCGTCCACCGCGCCACCGGTATCGCCCTCTACGTCGGAACCCTGCTGCTGGCCTGGTGGCTGATCGCTGCAGCCTCCGGCCCGGCCGCCTATGCCCACGTCCAGGCCTTCACCGGCAGCATCATCGGCCGGCTGATCATGTTCGGCTACACTTGGGCGCTGATGCACCATATGTTGAGCGGTATCCGGCACTTCGTGTGGGACCTTGGCTACGGCTTCAAGGCCAATGAGCGCGAAGCGCTGACCTGGGGCGCCCTGATCGGCGGCATCGCCCTGACGGTGCTGATCTGGATCATTGCCTACGCGACCGGAGGTGGACGATGAGCACGGCTGATACGCCGAAGCGCAGCATGCGCACCCCGCTCGGCCGCGTCCGCAACCTCGGCGCCGCGCATTCCGGCACGTCCGATTTCTGGCGCCAGCGCCTGACGGCGGTGGCGATGGTGCTGCTGATGCTCCCCGTGATCGTCGTCATCATGATGCTGCTCGGCCGCAACCAGGCCTATGCGAAGCAGATCCTGGGCTCGCTGCCGATCGCCATCATCATGGTGCTCTTCATCATCGCCAGCGCCTGGCACATGAAGATCGGCATGCAGGTCGTGATCGAGGACTACGTCCACAACGAGAAGCTCAAGCTCGCGACGATCATGCTCAACAATTTCTTCTCGATCGCGGTCGCGCTCGCGTCGATCTACGCGATTCTCCAACTGTCATCCGGAGTGTAACCCATGGCCAATGCGACGAATGGCAAGGGCAACGGCGCTCCCGCCACCAACGGCAAAGCCTATCCGATCGAGGACCACACCTATGACGTCGTCGTGGTCGGCGCCGGCGGCGCGGGCCTGCGCGCCACGGTCGGCTGCAGCGAAGCCGGCCTGAAGACGGCCTGCATCACCAAGGTGTTTCCGACCCGCTCGCACACGGTCGCGGCGCAGGGCGGCATCTCGGCTTCGCTCGGCAACATGCACAAGGACGACTGGCGCTGGCACATGTACGACACCGTGAAGGGGTCGGACTGGCTCGGCGACCAGGACGCGATCGAATACATGGTGCGCAACGCACCCGACGCGGTCTACGAGCTCGAACATTGGGGCGTGCCGTTCTCGCGCACCGAGGACGGCAAGATCTACCAGCGTCCGTTCGGCGGCATGACCACCGAGTTCGGCAAGAGCCAGGCGCAGCGCACCTGCGCCGCCGCCGACCGCACCGGTCACGCCATGCTGCACACGATGTATGGCCAGTCGCTGCGTCATGCGGCCGAGTTCTTCATCGAGTTCTTCGCCATCGACCTGATCATGGACGACCAGGGCACCTGCCGCGGCGTCATCGCGCTCAAGCTCGACGACGGCACGCTGCATCGCTTCCGCGCCCAGACCGTCATCCTCGCGACCGGCGGCTACGGCCGCGCCTACGCCTCCTGCACCTCGGCGCACACCTGCACCGGCGACGGCGGCGGCATGGTGCTGCGCGCCGGCCTGCCGATGCAGGACATGGAGTTCGTGCAATTCCACCCGACCGGCATCTATGGCTCGGGCTGCCTCGTCACCGAAGGTGCGCGCGGCGAAGGCGGCTACCTCGTCAATTCCGAGGGCGAGCGCTTCATGGAGCGCTATGCGCCGTCGGCGAAGGACCTGGCGTCGCGCGACGTCGTCTCGCGCGCGATGACCATCGAGATCCGCGAAGGCCGCGGCGTCGGCAAGAAGAAGGACCACATCTTCCTTCATCTCGACCATCTCGATCCCGCGGTGCTCGCCGAGCGCCTGCCGGGCATCTCCGAATCCGCAAAAATCTTCGCCAATGTCGACGTGACGCGCGAGCCGATCCCGATCGTGCCGACCGTGCACTACAACATGGGCGGCATCCCGACGAATTATCACGGCGAAGTGCTGACCAAGAAGGACGGCGACGACAACGCCATCATCCCGGGCCTGATGGCGATCGGCGAAGCCGCCTGCGTCTCCGTGCACGGCGCCAACCGCCTCGGCTCGAACTCGCTGATCGATCTCGTCGTGTTCGGCCGCGCCGCGGCGCTCCGTCTCGCCGAGAAGCTGACGCCGAACGCCAAGCAGCCCGAGCTGCCGGCGAACTCGGCCGATCTCGCGCTCGGCCGCCTCGACCATTATCGCTACGCTTCGGGCGGCACGCCGACCGCAAAGCTGCGCGAAGGCATGCAGCATGTGATGCAGAACAACTGCGCCGTGTTCCGCACCGGCGACGTGCTGAGCGAAGGCCAGCACCTGATCGAGAAGGTCCACAGCGGCATCACCGACATCGCCGTGTCCGATCGCTCGCTGGTGTGGAATTCGGACCTGATCGAGACGCTCGAATTCGACAATCTGATTTCGCAGGCGGTGGTGACGATGGACTCGGCCGCCAACCGCACCGAGAGCCGCGGCGCGCATGCGCGCGAGGACTTCTCCGCGCGCGACGACAAGAACTGGATGAAGCACACGCTGGCCTGGCTCGACGACAACGGCAAGGTCAAGATCGAGTACCGCCCGGTTCACGACTACACCATGACCAACGACGTGCAGTACATCCCGCCCAAAGCGCGCGTGTACTGAGCGAACAGCGAAAGCCTTATCGAAATGGTTGAATTCGCACTTCCGAAGAACTCCAAGATCACCGGCGGCAAGACCTGGCCGAAGCCCGCGGGCGCGACCGAGACGCGCGAGTTTCGCGTCTATCGCTGGAATCCGGACGACGGCAAGAATCCGAGCGTCGACACCTATTACGTCGATACCAACGATTGCGGTCCGATGGTGCTGGACGGCCTGATCTGGATCAAGAACCACATCGACCCGTCGCTGACCTTCCGCCGCTCCTGCCGCGAAGGCGTCTGCGGCTCCTGCGCCATGAACATCGACGGCCAGAACACGCTGGCCTGCACCCGCTCGATGCACGACGTGAAGGACGGCGCGGTGAAGATCAACCCGCTGCCGCATCAGCCGGTGGTGAAGGATCTCGTTCCCGACCTCACCAATTTCTACGCCCAGTACGCTTCGATCGAGCCTTGGCTGAAGACGACCTCGCCGACGCCGCAGAAGGAATGGCGCCAGACCCACGAGGATCGCGAGAAGCTCGACGGCCTCTACGAGTGCATCCTGTGTGCCTGCTGCTCGACCTCGTGCCCGAGCTATTGGTGGAACAGCGACCGTTATCTCGGTCCGGCCGCGCTGCTGCAGGCCAACCGCTGGGTGTCCGATTCGCGCGACGAGGCCACCGGCGAGCGGCTCGACAACCTCGAGGACCCGTTCCGGCTCTATCGCTGCCACACCATCATGAACTGCGCCAAGGCCTGCCCGAAGGGCCTCAACCCGGCCGAAGCCATCGCCGAGCTCAAGCTCAAGATGGTCGAGCGCCAGATCTAGGCGCTGATCACGCTGTAGTCCCCCGGCCAGGATGGCCGGGGTATGCTACGACCGGGCCTGCTTCGGGTAAAATTTACCTTATCCCGCGTCGCGGGCGAATCGACGGACCACAACCTCCGGTTCCAGCCATAAGTCGCTTCCTTCCCGGCGTCAGATTCAAGTAAGCTTCCCGTCGGGGGACCGGGAGCGACCTTGCAGGGCGCACAACGCAATTCGCTGAGACTCTTGCAGTGGATGATGGCCGCATCCCTGGCGCTGCCGATTGCGCTGTTCGCCATCGCCTCCACCATCTCCTACAATTCGACGCGCGACATCGCCGACCGTGAGATCGAGCGCACGCTCGATGTCGCCCATGAGCACGCGCTCAAGGTGTTCGAGACCATCGACCGCAGCCTCGCCGAGATCAACGAGGTCGTGCGCGACCTTCCCGACGACGTCATCCGGTCGCGGGAAGGCGCGCTGCACCGGCGCCTGAAGCAACTGACCGACGCGCTGCCGCAGCTCAAATCGGCCTGGATCTTCGATGCGAACGGCAAATCGCTGGTCAACAGTCTGGCGTCGCCGGCGCCGGATCAGAGCTTTGCCGACCGCGATTACTTCTATGCCCATGTCGACCAGAGCATCGGCACCTTCATCGGCGCCTCGCTGACGCCGCGGCAGCCCTACCAGGGTGCGCGCTTCTTCGGCGTCAGCCGCCGCCGCGCAACCGACGATGGCAGCTTCACCGGCGTGATCCAGGCGTCCGTGCTGCCGGAATATTTCGAGAGCTTTTACGCCAGGATCGGCACCGATCCCGGCTCCTTCTTCGCGATGGGGCGCACCGACGGCGTGCTGCTGGCGCATTTCCCGCGGCTCGACCACCAGATCCAGCTCGACCCGAACGGTCCGGTCGGCCGGAGCATCGCGGCCCATCCCGATCATGGGCTGATGACCATCGCCTGGCCGTCGGACGGGATCGAGCGGCGCATCGGCTACCGGCGCGTCGCCGAATATCCGATCTATGTCAGCGCCGGCCTCGAGACGTCGGCGATCCGCGCGCGCTGGCTCGCCACCATGAGCCAGCATCTGGTGTTCGGCGTGCCCGCGACCGCGCTGCTGTTCATCCTGCTGGCCTTCGCCTTCCGCCGCACCCAGACTCTCCAGACCGAGGCGGCCAGGCGGCGCGAAGCCGAGGACGCACTCAAGCACAGCCAGCGGCTGGAGGCGCTGGGCCAGCTCACCGGCGGCGTCGCGCACGATTTCAACAATCTCCTGACCGTGATCCGCGCGTCCGTCGATCTGTTGAACCGGCCGCAAATCAGCGAGGAACGGCGGCAGCGCTACATCACGGCGATCGCCGAGGCGGTCGCGCGCGCGGCCAAGCTGACCTCGCAGCTCCTGGCCTTCGCGCGACGCCAGACCTTGAAGCCCGAAGTGTTCGACATCGGCGACCGCATGCAGTCGCTGCGCGACATGCTCGCCACGCTGCTCGGACCGGCCATCGAAATCGTCACGCAGCTGCCGATCGAGCCCTGCCTCGTCAATGCCGATGCCGGCCAGTTCGAGACGGCCATGATCAACATGGCGACCAATGCGCGCGACGCCATGCAGGGCAAGGGCCGGATCGTCTTCACGGTGCACGCGGCGACGAATGTTCCGGACACGCTGGCGCACCTCTCGGGAAGTCACGGATTTGTCTGCGTCGCCGTCAGCGACAGCGGCATCGGCATTCCCGCCGCCCAATTGGGCCGCATCTTCGAGCCGTTCTTCACCACCAAGCAGGTCGGCCAGGGCACCGGCCTCGGCCTGTCGCAAGTGTTCGGCTTCGCCCGGCAATCCGGCGGCGAGGTGACCGTCATGAGCGAAGTCGGCCAGGGCAGCACCTTCTCGCTCTATCTGCCGCGCGTGCCGGCGGCGCTCTTGCCGCGCAGCCAGGCGCCGACCACGGCGCCGGCCGTCGCCGGCAGCGGCATGTCGGTGCTGGTCGTCGAGGACAATATCGAGCTCGGCAATTTCGCCGCCGACGGACTGACCGAGCTCGGCTACAGCATCACGCTGGTCGACAACGCCACGGATGCGCTCACCGAGCTGGTCGGCGCTACCGATCGTTTCGACGTCGTGTTCTCCGACGTCGTCATGCCCGGGATGACCGGGCTCGATCTGGCCCAGGCGATCCGCGATCGCGGCATCGGCGTGCCAATCGTGCTGACCACGGGCTACAGCCACGCTTTGTCCCAGGACGGCGTCGCCGGCTTCGAGCTCGTGCAAAAGCCCTATTCGATCGAGGAGCTGTCGCGGGTCCTGCACCAGGCGGCGCGGCTGAAGCGGGTGCGTGACGGCGCTGCCGAGTGATCGGCCCAGCGGAACTCAACGGAACCGGCTGATTTGTCTGGCGTTATCCGGCCATGCAAAAGCCAGCCGCAAAGCGCGAACAGGGCAGGAAGCCGCCCATCGTCGACATCAAGGGCGAGGACGGCGATGCGATCGCACCGCCGCCGCCCGAAGTGGTCGAGCCTGATTCAGACCTCTCGCCCGAAGAGATCGAGCAGGCGCGCAAGGATTATCTGCTGACGCGGTTCTGGATCAGCGCGCGCGGCTTCTGGGCACGCAAGGGCGACCGCCTCGCCTGGCCGTTCTCGATCGGGCTCGTCGTGCTGATCGTCCTCACCGTCGGCTTCCAATACGGCATCAATGTCTGGAACCGCGCGATCTTCGACGCCATCGAGAAGCGCGATGCGACCACGGTCTTCCATCTCACCGCGGTGTTCTTCCCGCTCGCGATCGGCAGCATCGTGCTCGGCGTCGCGCAGGTGTTTGCCCGCATGGGCATCCAGCGGCGCTGGCGTGCCTGGCTCACCAACAGCGTGCTGACGCGCTGGCTCACCAACGGGCGCTATTACCAGCTCAACCTCGTCGGCGGCGACCACAAGAATCCGGAATACCGCATCGCCGAGGATCTGCGCGTCGCAACGGACTCGCCGGTCGACTTCCTCGCCGGCGTGACCTCGGCCCTGCTGTCGGCCGCGACTTTCATCATCGTGCTCTGGACCATCGGCGGCGCGCTCACCGTTACGATTGGCGGATCGTCGATCACCATTCCCGGCTTCCTCGTGATCGCCGCGATGCTCTATGCGGGCATCGCCTCGGGCTCGATCCTGGTGATCGGCCGTCAATTCGTGCAGGTCTCCGAGGACAAGAACCAGGCGGAGGCCGATTTCCGCTACACGCTGACGCGCGTGCGTGAGAACGGCGAGAGCATCGCGCTGCTCGGCGGCGAGGAGGAAGAGCGCGGCGGCATCGACCGCAATTTTACCAGCGTGCTGCGGCAGTGGGCGCGGCTCGCGGGCCAGCACATGCGCACGACGCTGGTGTCGCAGGGTTCGAGCCTCGTTGCGCCCGTGGTCCCGCTCCTGCTCTGCGCGCCGAAATTTCTCGACGGCAGCATGACGCTGGGGCAGGTGATGCAGGCGGCCTCCGCCTTCACCATCGTGCAGAGCGCGTTCGGCTGGCTGGTCGACAATTATCCGCGTCTCGCCGACTGGAACGCCTGCGCCCGCCGCATCGCCTCGCTGATGATGTCGCTCGACGGCCTCGAGCGCGCCGAGCAGGGCGACGGCCTCGGCCGCATCAAGCGCGGCGAGACCAGCAACGAGACGATGCTGGAGCTGAACGATCTCTCCGTCACGCTCGACGACGGCACCGCCGTGGTCGGCGAGACCGAGGTGGCGATCGAGCCCGGCGAGCGGCTTTTGGTCGCCGGCGAATCCGGTACCGGCAAGAGCACGCTGGTGCGCGCCATCGCAGGCCTGTGGCCATGGGGCGACGGCAGCGTCAATTTCCATCCCGACCGGCGGCTGTTCATGCTGCCGCAGCGGCCCTACGTGCCCTCAGGCAGCCTGCGCCGTGCAGTGGCCTATCCCGGCGCCGAGGACGACTGGACCGTCGAGGAGATCGGCGAAGCCCTGCACAAGGTCGGCCTCGACCATCTCAAGGAGAAGATCGAGGAAGAAGGGCCGTGGGACCAGACGCTGTCAGGCGGCGAAAAACAACGCCTCGCCTTCGCGCGGCTTCTGCTGCACAGCCCCGACATCGTCGTGCTGGACGAGGCGACCTCCGCACTCGACGAGAAGAGCCAGGACAAGATGATGAAGATGGTCACCGACGAACTGCGAGAGGCCACCATCGTCAGCGTCGCGCATCGTGTCGAGCTCGAGGCGTTCCACAGCCGCAAGATCGTGCTGGAGCGCCGCAAGGGCGGCGCCAAGCTCGTCAGCGACATCGACCTGATCCCGCGCAAGGGCAAGCGCAAGCTGCTTGGGCGATTCCTGCGTCAGCGGAAGCCGGCGGCGAAAAAGGCGGCGTAGCACTCTCTCTCCGTCGTCCCGGGGCGCGAAGCGAACCCGGGACCCATACCCACAGGGAGGAGTTTGGCGAAGACTCGGAGTGGGAGTCTCGCGTCACACGCCTCCCTGGGGTTATGGATCCCGGCGTTCGCCGGGATGACACTGAAATTGTAGCTCACCGCAAAACCGGCTATGCATGCGCCGCCTGCAACGAGGATCGCCTGCTTGACGCCCGACAATGCCCTTTCATCCGCGCCATTCGGCGCGTTTGCGCCGAATGCCGCGCAGGCCGCGATCATTCGCCTCACGCAGGGATCGGGGCTGAAGCGCGGCGCGTTCCGGCCATGGATGTCGCGGCTGGTCAATCTGCTCCGCGGCGGCCCGATCGACGTGCAATATCAGGGCGCCTCGTTCCGGTTCTATCACCAGGGCAGCGCGACCGAACGCGGCGCGTTGTTCAACCCCGACTACAATCTCGACGAGCTCGACTTCCTCCGCCAGCACACGCAAGCCGGCGGCACGTTCGTCGATGTCGGCGCCAATGTCGGCACCTTCGCGCTGGTGATGGCGCGGCAGGTCGGCACCAACGGCAAGGTGGTCGCGATCGAGCCGCATCCGCTGACGTTTGGACGGCTCTCGTTCAATCACGCCGCATCGAAGGCGACGCAGGTGCGCCTGGTACAGGCCGCCGCGGGCGATCGCGACGGCGAGCTGATGATCGAGAGCGGCGGCGGCAATCTCGGCGCCACGCACGTCGTCACCGGCCCGGCCAGCACTGATGCGATCAAGGTGCCGTCGCTGCGGCTCACGCGCATTCTGGACGAGGCCGGCGTCACACAGGTCGATTCGCTCAAGATCGACGTCGAGGGTTTTGAGGACCGCGTGCTGATCGGCTTCTTCCGCGACGCGCCGCAGGCGCTGTGGCCCCGCGCGGTCGTGATCGAGCATCTGTCACAAAACGAGTGGCAACAGGATTGTATCGCCGACATGGTCGCGCGCGGCTTTACGATCGCGCGCAAGACACGAAGCAATACGTTCCTGTCACGCTGACGACGAACCACGGAGGTTACGATGATCGATCACCTGGGCCTCTCCGTCTCCGACTATGAGGCCGCGAAAGCGTTCTACAGCAAGGCACTGGCTCCGCTCGACTACAGCCTGATCATAGAGGTGACGGAGGCGCAGACCGGTCACGCCGCGGCAGCCGGATTCGGCGCCGGCGGCAAGCCCGACTTCTGGATCGGCGGCGAAGGCGCGATGAACAAGCCGGTGCATGTCGCAATCCTCGCGAAGGACCGCGCCACCGTCGATGCGTTCTACAAGGCTGCGATGGCCGCCGGTGGTCGCGATAACGGGCCGCCCGGCCTCCGCCCGCATTATCACGCGAACTATTACGGCGCCTTCGTGCTGGACCCCGACGGCCACAACATTGAGGCGGTCTGTCACGCACCGGAATAGCGCGGCGCGACCAAAGCGCGATGAGGCCATCTCATCGCGCTTCAGGTCGTTGTTTGAGCATGATCTTCTCGGAAAACCGCTCAGCACTTTTCCGGATCATGCTCTCGGAACATCGGCGCGGCATCATCGTTGTCGTTGTCCGGACAACTGATCTTTGTGATGCCGATGCCGATTGAACCGCCCGAGATACCGCCATCGACACCCGGCACGCCCAGCGAGCCACCGCCCGGAATTCCGCCGGGCAATCCGCAGCCTGAAATCACGCCGCCGGTGCGCGAGCCCGGCGAATCACCGCGGCCCGATGAATTGCCGGGTCGCATGCCCGAAGAGATTCCGTCGCGCGGACCGAGCGGTCCGCTCACGCCGAATCCCGCGACGGATGCCAATTCGTCGCAGCATCACATGTGAGACGCGAGCGATCACATGTGAGGCGATTGCAACATGCGTCTGAATGCGCAATGAACGTTGTCATAGTGACGTGATTTGCGTGCAGAAATAAATCGGGCCGCGACCGCTTCGCCCGCCACAATGCGGCCTAACGCGTAGCCGTTCATTCCAACACTTCGTCAAACCAAGACTTCGTCAAAGAACCTTCCGGGGAAGTTGAACCACATGACCAACCTTCGTCTCTTGCTGCTTGCCACGACGGCTCTGACCGCGATGCAATTTGCAAGCTCCGCATCGCATGCGCAAAGCGCGCCGCCGCTCGTGGTCGCGCAGGCCCAGCCAGAATTGGGCCCTGACGGAAAACCGAAGCAGCCTCCGAAGGAAGCGCCAAAGGGTCCGCCGCCCGCCGCGCGCCCGGCGGCACCGCCTCCGCCAGCCGCACCACCCCCTGCTCCGCCCAAGGCACCGGCCGCGCCGCCGCCGGCGGCTGCCCCGCCGCATCCGCCCGCCGCACCTCCGCCGGCTGCTGCGCCCGCACGTCCGACGCCACCGCCTCCGCCGCCCGCGACGCATCAGGCTCCGCCGCCACCCCCGCCGCCGCCTGCTGCCCCCAAGGCGCCGACGCCGCCTCCGGCCGCGGCTCCGCAACAGCACGCTCCGACACCGCCGCCGCCTCCAGCGGCAGCCCCGCAGCAGCACGCACCGACGCCGACTCCGCCGCCCGCGGCAGCACCGGCGCGCCCGGCGACCTCGCCGACACCTCCGCCTCCGCCTGCGGCAGCCACACCACCTTCAGCGGGACCTGCCGCACGGCCTGCGCCGGCGGCGACGCCAGTTCCGACCCCGACGCCCACTCCGTCGCCCGCAGCACCGGCAGCTCGCCCGGCCACGACGCCTGCTGCCCCGACGACCACTCCGACCGCGACGCCGGCGCCCGGCACCACGCCGCCCGGACGCCCCGGCGGCGCTCCTCCGGCTGCAGGGGCACCCGCTCCAGGCGCCACGCCGGCGCCAGGTGGCACCCCGACGACGCCGTCCGGACGTCCCGGCCCCGGTGGACCGCCGGCCGCAGGAACACCCGCTCCAGGCGCCACCCCGGCCCCGACGGCAACGCCGGCTCCCGGCGGCGCGGTGACCCAGCCTCCCGGACGTCAGGGTGGAGCGCCTGCCGGCGCGCCGGCAGCCGGTGCGCCGCCTGTGGCACCGCAGGCCGGCGCCGGGCCGCGTCCGCCGGCGCCGCCGCCCGGCGCCGCGGCGCCGACTGTCGTCCCTGCGACGCCAGCCGCAGCACCGCCGCCGGACAAGGCGCAATACGCCCCGCCGACGGTTCAGCCGGCCTTCCGCGCCGCGCCGACCATTGCCGCTCCGCTGCCGCCTCCGCCGCGTCCGCCGCAGCGTGACCTGACGCCGCTTGCGTTCGGCGCGGGCGTCGTGGCCGGTGCCGTGATCGGCGCTACCATCGCCGACTACCGCAATCAGCGGCAGGAGGTCGTCGAAGGCGGTCGCACCGTCTACACCGAGCCGGATCGCATCATCATCCGCGACCCGGGCGGGCAGGAATACGTCCGCGGCAACGATCTCTATCGCTTCCGCTACGGTGCCCGCGACATCCGCACCGAGACTGTCGGCGGCGAAACCCGCACCGTCGTGATCCGTCCCGATGGCAGCGAGGTGATCACCGTGGTCGGTCCGGACGGCTCGCTGCTCCGCCGAATCCGCCGGGACCCCCGCGGGCAAGAGCTTGTCATCATCGACAACAGCTACCGCGATCCGCGCGCGGTCGGCGGCTTCTATGTCGACGTACCGCCGCCGGTCGTGAACATTCCCTATGATCGCTACATCGTCGATGCCCAGGAAGCGACGCCGGACGTGATCTACGAGACCATGGAGGCACCGCCGGTGCAGCGGATCGAGCGGCGTTATTCGCTCGACGAGATCCGCTACTCGCCGAACGTCCGCATGGCGATGCCGAGCATCGACGTCAACACGATCAACTTCGAGACGGGATCGTGGACCATTCCGCCGGATCAGGCGGCGCGGCTGCAGGTGATCGCCGACGGTCTCAACCGTGCGATCCAGCGCAACCCGCGCGAGGTGTTCCTGATCGAGGGACACACCGACGCGGTCGGCAACGACGTCGACAATCTGTCGCTGTCGGATCGCCGTGCGCAGTCGGCGGCCGAATTGCTGACCCAGCAGTTCGGCGTGCCCGCGGAGAACCTGACGTCGCAGGGCTACGGCAAGCAGTACCTGAAGGAGCAGACCGACGGGCCGAGCCGCATCAACCGGCGCGTCACCGTCCGCCGCATCACGCCGCTGCTCAATGGTGGCACGGCCTCGTTGCCGCCGCCCCCGCCCGGCACCACGCCGCCGCGCCAGTAAGGCGATCGCAAAAAGAGAATGGCCGGGAGCGATCCCGGCCATTTTTATTTTGGATGTTTTGCGCGACGTTGCGGAACGGCGCGAACTCGTAGGGTGGGCAAAGGCGCGTAGCGCCGTGCCCACGATCTCCTCCATCATGGACAGATGGTGGGCACGGCGCGCGAAGAGCGCCTTTGCCCACCCTACGGCACTACTCCTTGTCGTTCTCGAGCTTGAAGATCTGCGAGCCTTCACTGCCCGAGAGCAGGCCGGTCTTCGCATAGAGACCGAGCTTGGTCCGCGTGTCGGCGATGTCGAGATTGCGCATGGTGAGCTGGCCGATGCGGTCGGCCGGCGTGAAGGCGGCGTCTTCGACCTTCTCCATGCTGAGCCGCTCCGGCGCATAGGTGAGGTTCGGGCTCTCGGTGTTGAGGATCGAATAGTCGTTGCCGCGACGCAGCTCGAGGGTGACCTCGCCGGTGACGGCGCGCGCGACCCAGCGCTGCGCGGTCTCGCGCAGCATCAGCGCCTGCGAGTCGAACCAGCGGCCCTGATAGAGCAGGCGTCCCAAGCGCATGCCGCTGATGCGGTACTGCTCGATCGTATCCTCGTTGTGGATGCCGGTGACGAGCCGCTCATAGGCGATGTGCAGCAGCGCCATGCCGGGCGCTTCGTAGATGCCGCGGCTCTTCGCCTCGATGATGCGGTTCTCGATCTGGTCGCTCATGCCGAGGCCGTGACGGCCGCCGATCGCATTGGCTTCGAGGAACAGCGCGACGGGATCAGAGAAGGTCTTGCCGTTCAGAGCGACGGGCTGGCCCTCCTCGAAACGCACCACGACCTTCTCGGCTTTGACGTTGCAGTCGTCACGCCAGAACGGCACGCCCATGATCGGGTTGACGATCTTGATGCCGCTGTCGAGGCTTTCGAGGTCTTTTGCCTCATGGGTGGCGCCGAGCAGATTGCTGTCGGTCGAATACGCCTTCTCGGCGCTCATCTTGTAGGCAAAACCCTGCGCCGTCATGAACGCCGACATCTCGGCGCGGCCGCCGAGCTCGTCGATGAACTGCTGGTCGAGCCAGGGCTTGTAGATGCGCAAGGACGGGTTGGTCAGCAGGCCGTAGC
Source organism: Bradyrhizobium sp. CIAT3101 (assembly GCF_029714945.1). Lineage (NCBI taxonomy): Bacteria > Pseudomonadati > Pseudomonadota > Alphaproteobacteria > Hyphomicrobiales > Nitrobacteraceae > Bradyrhizobium > Bradyrhizobium sp. CIAT3101. The sequence continues at coordinate 432,228 of NZ_CP121634.1, read as the reverse complement.
GGTAGAAGCGCTCGATGTCGTTGCCCTTGAAGGTCGAGCCGTCGCCCCAGATGTTGACGCCGTCTTCCTTCATCGCCGCGACCAGCATCGTGCCGGTGACGGCGCGCCCGAGCGGCGTGGTGTTGAAATAGGTGATGCCGCCGGTCGAGATGTGGAAGGCGCCCGACTGGATCGCGGCGATGCCCTCGTGGACGAGCTGGGTGCGGCAATCGACCAGCACGGCCTTTTCAGCGCCGAACGCTTCGGCCTTGCGCGGGATCTCGTTGTAATCGGCTTCGTCGGGCTGGCCGAGATTGGCGGTATAGGCGTAGCAGCGCGCGCCCTTCTGCTTCATCCAGAGCAGCGCCGCACTGGTGTCGAGACCGCCCGAAAACGCGATGCCGACTTTCTCACCCTTGGGCAGGCTTTTCAGGATCGTGGTCATGGGGCTTCCAATCGGGTCTCAAGGGGCTGATGGCGGGGTGTGGTTGACCGCGCGAATATCAAATTTCGCTGACCTCGGCACCCCTTTAATGGCTCAAATCGACGGTGCGGGGCCGGTCTTGCCGCCGAACAGGCGCTTGCGGAGGCGGTAGGCGGGCATGTTCAGCCGGGTCAGGGCGGCATCGACCGCCTCGTCCGAAAACCGGGTCCGCGGCCAGCGGTAGATCAGTGCGTAGCCGAACCAGATCACGACGAAGGCGACGAGGCCGGCGGTCGCGACATCGGTGAAGAAATGTCCGCCGAAGGCCATGCGGAGCCCGCTGGTCGCGGCGCCGAACACCACTGCGCCGGCATAAGCGAGCGGCCGCCATGCGGGCGGCGCGAGCGCGGCGGGCGCCAGCGTCCAGAACGCCGTCGCGCCTTCGCCCGAGAAGAACGAGCAGTTGCGCGCGCAATCGCCGCGCGGATCCCACCACGCCACGAACTGCTGATCGCCGGCAAATTCGGTCACCACCACCGGCCGCGGCCGGCCCCAATAGGTCTTGAAGGTGAGATTGGTGAGGATGCCGGCCGACAGGATGATCGTGACGAGCAGGAACACGATCGCGCGCCCCGACACCATCAAGGGACGATCGGGCCGGATCATCTTGACCACGAGTGCGACCAGCGGAGGCAGCACGAACGCCCAGGACACCCACATCGCAGCGTCGCGCGCAATCCCGGCCCATTCGTTCAGCTTGAGCGGAAAGGTTTTTGTCTCGGGGTCGAAGAACAGCGCGGCGAGCTTGAGATCGAGCTCGGGATAGAGGCCGAAAACGACGCCGATCACGAGCCACAGCGCCAGGGCGATGAAGAGTCCGGTACGGTTCATGGCGCGCGGTTTAGCGGAGGCAAGCGAGGATGAAAACCCCGGAATCCGTCATTGCGCGCGCCGCTATTCCGGCCTCGAATTCAACGGCAGCGGCGGAGGCGGCTTGCGCGGCGGCGGCGGGATGCGCCAGGCGCCGGCATTGCGGCCGGCGATGAGCCAATACGCGACGCCGGCGACGATGCCCGCGCCGGTCATGATTTCGAGGTGACGGCGCACGATGCCTTCGAACTGAAACGTATCGGGGTGGAACGGGATCAGCCCGAGATAGCAGGCGAGCCCGACGAGGCCGCCGCCGACGGCATAGGCAAGCGCGCTACGGATATAGAGCGCCTCGGTGATCGCGACGATCACCGCCGCCGGCACCAGCGCGAAACCCGAGACGAAGATGAAGCCGAAGCCGAGCAGGATGTCGATCGTGCCCTCGTCGACAGGGCCGGCGCCGAGATCGGAAAATTCCGGGAACAGCAGCGCGCCGACGACGATCATGCCGCCGACGAAACAGGCGGCGAGAAAGCCGATGAAGATGACGACGAGGCGGCCGATCAGGGACATGACGCAAAAACCACCACTGCCGTCATTGCGAGGAGCACTTGCGACGAAGCAATCCAGACTGCTTCCGCGGCGACATTCTGGATTGCTTCCGCCTTCGCTCGCAATGACGAGGAGGCGACAGCACGAACAGATCTAGCTAATCCGTCATCGCCATCGCGCGCAGCGCCTGGCGCTCGCGGGCCGACAGCTTTTCGGTCTCCGACTTGAGCTGGCCGCAGGCGGCGAGAATGTCGCGGCCACGCGGGGTGCGCACCGGCGAGGAATAGCCGGCGTTGAAGATGTATTCGGAGAATTTTTCGATCTGGTCCCAGTCCGAGCATTCATAGGCCGTACCGGGCCAGGGATTGAACGGGATCAGATTGATCTTGGCGTGAATGCCCTTGAGCAACTTGACCAGCAGCTTGGCATCGTCGAGCGAATCGTTGACGCCCTTGAGCATCACATATTCGAAGGTAATGCGGCGTGCGTTCGAGGCGCCGGGATAGTCGCGGCAGGCCTGCAGCAGTTCCTTGATCGGGTATTTTCGGTTGAGCGGCACCAGCTCGTTGCGCAGCTCATCGCGCACCGCATGCAGCGAGATCGCGAGCATGACGCCGATCTCCTCGCCGGCGCGCACGATGTTCGGCACCACGCCCGACGTCGACAGCGTGATGCGGCGGCGGGAGATGCCGATGCCTTCATTGTCGCCGACGATCAAGAGCGCATCACGCACCGCGTCGAAATTGTAGAGCGGCTCGCCCATGCCCATCATCACGATGTTGGTGACGCGGCGCGTGCCGTCCTCGCGATCGGCCCAATCATTGAGGCGATCGCGCGCGACCATGATCTGACCCACGATCTCGCCGGCGGTGAGGTTGCGCACCAGGCGCTGCGTGCCGGTGTGGCAGAACGAGCAATTCAGGGTGCAGCCGACCTGCGAGGAGACGCAGAGCGTGCCGCGGTCGGTCTCGGGAATGTAGACGCACTCGACTTCATGCGCCTTCTCGACATTGTCGCCGCTCGGCAGCCGCAGCAGCCATTTGCGGGTGCCGTCATTGGAGATCTGCTCGGCCACGACTTCGGGCCGGTCGACCGTGAAGTGCTGCGCCAGCTCGGCACGAATGCCCTTCGAGATCGAGGTCATGTCGTCGAAGCTCTGGGCACCGCGGAAATAGAGCCAGTGCCACAGCTGCTGCACCCGCATCTTGCGCTGCGCGGGCGCAACGCCGATGTCGCCGAGTCGATCGGCAAGCTCGGTGCGCGACAGCCCGATCAGCGACGGTCTTGCCGGCGGCACATAGGTTTCGAGTGGGGTCTTCTCCACCAGGATTGCGTCGCGCGGCTCGGTCGTCGGTTGCATCGGTTGCCTGATATCTCTCGTCATGCCCGGGCTCGTCCCGGGCATCCACGTTGTTCTGGCCCGTGGCTAGCACGTGGATGGCCGGGAAAAGCCCGGCCATGACGGCTGTACCTTTGGGATACGTCTATATAGCAACCGGAACCGCCGATTGCGACCGTGGCTATTGCCTAGCCCTAAAGGCTTAAGCGGGCAGCCTTAACGCCGGCAATCCTGCGAGATCCGGTCCAGCGCCTGGGCGAGCCCCTTCAGCGAGAACGTGTCGGTCGTCTCCGTCCCCTTGGCCGAGACGCCCTTGACCACGAGATCGGCGGATTTGCGCATGGCCTCGACCATCCGCTCCTCCTCGGCTGCATTCTTGATCCAGAGGCCGTCGCCCTGCGTGTACATCGCGAACGCGGCGCCCCCGACCTCGACCGAGGATTCCGAGCCCGGCTTCAACGCATAGCCGATCATGACCGAGACTTCGTTGTTCACCTTCTCGGCCGGGCGGGTCGAGACGAAGGCATAGGCGGGATCGCGTGGCCGGTTCGGCGGATTGGTCTTCGACGACGAAGGCTTGGCCAGCGCAAAACAGACCTTCTTGCCGTTGGGCGTCGCCGAATAGGCGCCCCAGGTGCCGAACTGGCCGATCAGGGTCGGCTCGGCGCCGCCCGCAACCGCCGCGGCAGGGGCAGCCGGTTTGCTCTCGGGCTTGGCAGCGGTTTTTGCGGCGGCAGGGGCTGCCGGCTTAGCCGCAGCCTTCGGCGCCGGTGGCGCGGGCTGCGCCGTCTGCGCCCGCGCGGAATCGGTGATTCCACAGGCCATCACGCCAGTCATCAAAGCTAAAATCAGCACCCGCCACATGCTGGAGTGGTTCCCTCAATATTGTGACTGGAAGATGGCCCGGCCGTGGGTTGTCCCCGTCGCAGGGATAACCGGGAAAGTCCAATTTGGGAAGGCAGTTAGCGGGTCAGCCCTTGGATCGCGCGGCGCGTTGCTCGGCCCATTGCGCATCGGTCCAGCGCAACAAATCCTCGGCGCCGGAACTGCGCAAATGCGCGCCACCGTCGATCACCACCATCTCGCCGTTGATGTAGCCGGCGCGGTCCGAGACCAGGAAGCTGGCGAGATCGGCGAGTTCGCTGTGCTCGCCGGTACGGCCCAGCGGATTGCGCGAGGTCCAACCCTCGTCGCGGCCCTCGGGGCGGAGCTGGCCCGATGCGCCGGCGGTCGGGAACGGTCCGGGTGCAATCGCGATGGTGCGGATGCCCTTCGGGCCCCACTCGACCGCAAGGCTCTTGGTCATCGCCAGCACCGCCGACTTCGCCATCGCCGAGGGAACCGTGAAGGCGCGGCCGGTGATGGTCGAGGTCGAGAGGATCGACAGCACGACGCCATTGTGCCTGCCGTCGATCCAGCGCTTGCCGGCGGCGAGCGTGCAGTACATCGCACCATGCAGCGTCGGCGCCAGGATCGCGTCCGCCGCGCGGAACGACAGATGCTCGCTCTGCGCGATGAAGGTCGCGGCAGCATTGTTGACGAGGATGTCGAGCGGCGCCTCGCGCCAGATCGCATCCATCATGTTGTCGACGGCGGCACCATCGCGCACATCGCACGCGATTGTCGTGACCTTGCCGCCGGTCTCTTGGCGCATCTCGCTCGCCGTTGCTTCGAGCCGGTCGAGCTTGCGGCCGCAGATCACGAGCTCGGCGCCGAGCGCGAGAAAGCGACGGCCCATCGCGGCACCGAGGCCGGAGCCGCCACCGGTGACGAGGATGCGCTTGCCCTTGAGCAGACCTGTTTCAAACATCGTTTGAATCCTTCTTTTTGTTCTTCGGTCCTTGCGAGCGCAGCGAAGCAATCCAGAGTCCGTGTCACGGAAAAAATCTGGATTGCTTCGCTTCGCTCGCAATGACGGAAGGATAGGCCTTCGCATTGCTCAAGACAAAGAATCCGGATTGTCCGGTCGCAGTAAATCCGGCAGAAACAGGCCAACCATAACTCCACTCGAAACGCCCCAAGGTGCCGCCATGAAAGCCATCCTCTGCTCGCAATATTGCCAGCCCGACGATCTCGTGCTCGCCGATGTGCCGGATCCGGTGGCTGGTCCCGGCGAAGCCGTGATCGCGATCAAGGCGGCGGCGCTGAACTTCTTCGATATCCTGATGATTCAGGGCAAGTACCAGATCAAGCCGCCGTTCCCGTTCTCGCCGGCCGCTGAAGTCGCAGGCGTGATCGAGAGCATCGGCCCCGGTGTCACCGACCTCAAGGTCGGCGATCGCGTTGTCGCCTCTTGCGGCCACAACGGCGCGCGCGAAAAGATCGCGCTGCCGGCGGCAGGAATCGTGAAGATCCCCGACAATCTCGACTATGACCGCGCGGCCGGCATCATCATCATCTACGGCACCGCGCTGCATGCGCTGGAAGATCGCGCGAGCCCGAAGCCGGGTGAGACGCTCGCAGTGCTGGGCGCTGCCGGCGGCACCGGCCTCGCTGCTTGCGAGCTCGGCAAGCTGATGGGCCTGAAGGTCATCGCCTGCGCCTCGTCGGACGAGAAGCTCGCATTCGCCAAAGCGCATGGCGCCGAGCTGACGCTGAACTACGGCAAGGAAGATTTGAAGGAAGGCCTGCGCAAACTCACCGGCGGCAAGGGCGTCGACATCATCTTCGATCCGGTGGGTGGTGCCTATGCCGAGCAGGCGCTGCGCTCAATCGCCTGGGAAGGCCGCTTCCTCGTGATCGGCTTTGCCGCCGGCGACATTCCCAAGATGCCGCTGAATCTCGCGTTGCTAAAGGGCTGCGACATCCGCGGCGTGTTCTGGGGTGCCTGGACCCGGCAGAATCCGGAGAAGAACCGCGCCAATCTCGAGAAGCTCGTGAAGTGGACGGCGGAAGGAAAGATCTCTTCCCATGTCGACCGCACCTTCCCGCTGGCGCAGACCGCCGACGCATTGAAGGTGCTCGCGGGACGCCAGGCCATGGGCAAGGTGATCCTGCATCCGTGAGGCGACACAATCGCAATGACTGCCCCGGCGAATAGTCCTGGCGAAAGCCAGGACTATTTTGGAGCGTGCGATCGCGCCTCCACCTCGTCCACGCCGCGCTCGGGCGCGGCGCCGTCTGGTTGAGTCCTCCTCAACCATCGCCGCCAAAATTGCGGTGTATTCCCCCGCTCCGCCTCAATCAAACCCAACTATTTCCCAATTCGCGCCAACCGCCGTCGTTTTTTGGGCTGATTCAAATTGCGATTTACCGGTTCCAGTTTGCCGGGGCGCTTCTGGACAACAATAAAAAGACTGAAGCCGGGAATGCCCCTGCGTTGCGTAGTAATGGGGAGCATCACCATGGAGACGACGGCAAATCGCCCGTCGAAGGAGTCGAGAGCGCTCGACTTCAATCGAGCCGCATCACATCCGTCGACCGCGTCCTTTATTCGTGCGCGCGCCGCGCGGGCCGATCTTTCGCAGGACGATCCAATTCCACTGTTCTTGTCCGATCCGCTCGGTGCGCCGGACCCAAGCGAATATGCGCCCGTGGAGGTGCGTTCCAGAATGGTCCCGCGTGTGCTCGCGGCCGTTCTGGCGGCATCCGCCCTGGCAGTCCTGGTCACACTGTTTCAGTCCGACTTTCGCAACCTCTTGCCCGCCAGTGCCGGTAACTGGGTGGGCTTCGCGCCGGAGCAGGCCATGGCGAAGGCCAGCGCGCCGGCCATCCCGCAGACCCCGCTCAAGGATCCGGCCCGCGCGACCGACCCGAGGCCGGTGAGCGCCGACGCGCAGAATGTCCCTGCACCGTCGACCCCGAGCCGCGAAGCGATCGCGACCGCCTATCAGACGGCACTGCAAGCCCAAACGCCTGTGGCCCTGCCCGCGCCCGTCGCGGCGGCGCCTGCACCGCCTCCCCCGGTCAAGACGCTCGACGCCGACACGCTGGCCGGGCTGATGACGCGCGCGAAGAGCCTGTTGAAGATCGGCGATATCGCGGCGGCCCGCCTGCTGCTCGAACGCGCGGCCACTGCGCAGGATGCGACGGCGGCGCTTCTGCTGGCGCAAACCTATGATCCGGCGGTGCTCGGCACACGCGACACGCGGAGCGTCAATGCCGACGCTGCGGCAGCTCGCGACTGGTATCAGAGAGCCGCAGCGCTCGGATCGTCCGAGGCAGAACAGCGCCTCGCTCTCCTCTCGAACTAGAACGGTTCAGGTGACATCATGCGTAACACTTTGAGAATGGCGCTTGCCGCCATCATGACGATCTGTGCCATCGCCGCACGCGCCGAGCAGACCGAATATGACCCGGCCAAAGTCTCGGACAGCCTGAAAGCCATCTTCCAGTTCGGCTCGAGCTCGACCAAGCAGGCGTTGAACGCCAACACCGTCACGCTGATCACCGGCACGATCGGCGGCACCTATGTGCAGTTCGGCGCCGACCTCGCCTCCGTGCTCGACGACGGCAACAAGATCCGCGTCCTGCCGATCGTCGGCCGCGGCTCGGTGCAGAGCGTCGCCGACATCCTGTTCCTTCAGGGCGTCGACCTCGGCGTGGTGCGCGCCGATACGCTCGACTATCTCGAGCGCAAGGGCTTTGCCAAGGACATCAAGCGGCAGTTCACCTATGTGACGAAACTCTACAACGAGGAGATGCAGGTGATCGCGCCGAAATCGGTCGCGACGCTGAAAGACCTCGAAGGCAAGACGGTGAGCGTCGACCTGCCGAATGGCGGCACCTTCGTCACCGCGCTCACCGTGTTCGAGCGGCTCGGGATCAAGGCCAAGTTCGTCTATGTCGAGCAGCGCATCGCGATGGAGAAGCTGAAGGCCGGCGAGATCGATGCCGTGATCGTGGTCGGCGGCAAGCCGTACAAATCGGTTTCGACCTTCGGCAATGACGGTCGCTTTCACCTTGCGAAGGTCGACTATGCCAAGCCGCTCCAGAACGACTATCTGCCGGCGACGCTGACCGCCAAGGACTACCCCAACCTGATCAAGGACGGCGAGAGCGTGGACACTATCGCGGTGCCGGCGGTGCTCGCGGCCTATAATTGGGCGCCCAACACCGAGCGCTATCGCAAGATCGCGCTGTTCGTGGACGCGTTCTTCACCAAATTCCCCGCGCTTCAGAACCCACCGTTCCATCCCAAATGGAAGGAGGTTTCGCTCGCGGCGCCTCTGTCCGGCTGGAACAGGTTGCCGGTGGCGCAGCAATGGCTCGACCGGCACGGCGTCGAGCCGGTGACACAGCAACGCTTCGAAGCGTTCCTGAAGCAGAGCCCGACAGGCGCGAAAGTGTCCGACGCGGACAGGGAAACGCTGTTCAAGCAATTCCAGGCGTGGGATGCGGAGAAGGCGCGGGCGGAGAAGAAGTAGCTTTCTCAAAGTCGTCCTGGCGGAAGCGAGGACGACGCCCGCTTCTACGCCACTTCAGCCTCATCCACCCCGCGCTTGAGCGCAGCGCGCGCGGCCTCGCGATGCTCCGTCGTGATATGGCTGGCGACCATGCGAATGGCCGTCGCGAGCACGGCGGCGTCATCGGTGAAGCCGAGCACCGGCATCACGTCGGGAATGAAGTCGAACGGCAGGATGAAATAGGCGATCGCACCCAGCAGCGACGCCTGGACATGGCGCGGCGTCTGGCGGTCGAACGCACAGTAATAGGCGGCGAGCAGATCTTCGGCAAACGGCAGATGCGCGACGACGCGCTTCAGCTTGCGCCAGAAACGACGACGCACGCTTTCGCGATCTTCCGCGAGCCGATCGGCCGGCTCGAAGCCGACGCTGTGTTCGGCAACCATCTTTGGAAACTCCCGCTCAACCCGGCGCGGCTGAAGGCCGCATCCGACAACGATCACAAGATGGGGATGCGGCTCCGGCCCGCAAGGCGTCAGGCCTGCGTCAGCCTGGCAATCGCGTTCATCGCCGTGGCAAGCTGAACGTCGAGCTTGGTGACGCCGCCGGCGTCATGGGTCGACAGGACCACCTCGACCGTCTTGTAGACATTGCGCCATTCGGGGTGGTGATCCATCTTCTCCGCGACCAGCGCCGCGCGGGTCATGAAGCCGAAAGCCTCGTTGAAATCCTTGAAGACAAAGGTCTTCCCGATCCCTTTGCCGTCCTGGACCTCAGCCCAGCCGGGAATACCCCCTAACGCCTGCTTGCGTGCATCCGCCGATAGAAGCTCTGCCATGGTGACCTCCGTTTTCAGGGGAACTTTACCCTAACACCGTGCTTACGCCCCGGGTTCATGCGGCAATTCGCCGATCCGCTAACCATGACGGAGATGTAACCCTGCGGAACAAGAAATTTGCTACAATTGCGGGCGTAAATCGCCGGCCAAGATGAAACTGAGCCTGAAGCGCCTGTTTGGGAGATCGATGACCGGGGCATCCGACCTGGCCGAAACGCCCTCTCCGCCTTCGCCGCGATCCGCGGCGCGGAAGACGGCGCTCGTGTCGCTGGCGCTGGTGTTCGCCATCGTCGGCGCACTGGTCGGCGGCTACTATTTCGCGATGCGACCGGTGACGCTGAAGATTGCGGTCGGTCCCGCCAATAGCGACGACGTCAAGGTGGTCCAGACGCTGACGCAGGCCTTCGCGCAGAGCAAAGGCTTCGTGCGGTTGCGCCCGATCCAGACCGACGGCGCCACCGCCAGCGCGGACCTGCTCGCCGAGGGCAAGGCCGATCTCGCCATCGTGCGCGGCGATCTCGATGTCCCCAAGAACGCGCAAGCCGTCGCGACGCTGCGCAAGAACGTCGTGGTGCTGTGGTCCGTGCCCGGCAAGGGCAAGAAGAAGGGCGCGAAGATCACCAAGATCGCGCAGCTCGCCGGCCACCGCGTCGGCGTCGTCGGCCGCACCCCGGCCAACGTCAATCTGCTCAAAGTGATCCTGCAGCAATACGGCGTCGATCCCGCCAAGGTCGAGATCGTGCAATTCCCGGCGAGCGAAGTCGCCGAAGCGATCAAGGCCCAGAAGGCCGACGTCTATCTCGCGGCCGGCCCCGTCAACAGCAAGATCACGGCGGACGCGATCGCCGCCTCCGCGAAGGATGGCGGCACGCCGACCTTCCTGGCGATCGATTCGGCGGACGCGATCGCGCAGAACCATCCGGTCTATGAGGCGTCTGAAATCCCGGCCGGCACGTATGGCGGCTCGCCCGATCGTCCCGACGACGAGGTCAAGACCATCAGCTTCTCGCACCACATCGTGGCGCGCAAAGGCCTGTCCGAGACCACGGTCGCGGCCTTCACCCGACAGCTCTTCGCCGTACGCCAGCAATTGCTGACCGATTTCCCGCAAGCCGCGAAGATCGAGACGCCCGATACCGACAAGGATGCGGTGATCCCCGTGCACCCGGGCGCGGCCGCCTTTGTCGACGGCGAGGAGAAGACCTTCCTCGACAAGTACAGCGACTACATCTGGTGGAGCCTGATGGCGCTTTCGGCCACGGGCTCGATCGGCGCCTGGTTCGCGGGCTATCTGAAAAAGGACGAGCGCGACAACAACAGCCATCTGCGCGAACGCCTGCTCGACATGCTCGCCGCCGCGCGCAAGAGCGAGACGGCTGACGAGCTCGACCAGATGCAGGCCGAGGCCGACGAGATCCTGCGCGACACGCTGCGCTGTTACGACCACGGCGCCATCGAGGAAGGCGCACTGACCGCCTTCAACATCGTGCTCGACCAATTCCACGCCGCGGTCGCCGACCGCAAGGCGGTGCTGTTCAGCCTGCCGCAGAACCTGCAGCGCACCGGCGCGCAATTCCGGGCCGCCGGCAACGCATAAGCGCTTGCGCGCGTAATTGCCGCGTCACATTGTCTCAATATAGCCTCGGACTTCATCCTGGCCACCGCCGTCTCGGCGGGCCCGCCGCGCGATATCGAGAGCATCGCCATGAAGATCAAATTCTCCCGCCGCCGTTTCCTCACCACCAGCGCCGGTGCGCTCGGCGCGATCGCGATGCCGCATCTGTCGCGCGCGGCCGACCGGCCTGCGGTCAGCCACGGCGTGCAGTCCGGCGACGTCACCGTCGACGGCGGCGTGGTCTGGGCGCGCACCGACCGGCCCGCGCAGATGCTGGTCGAGGTGGCGACGACGGATACTTTCAAGGATGCCCGCGCGCTGCCGCCGATCGCAGCCCTGCCGGAGAGCGACTTCACCGCGAAGATGCTGGTGGACAATCTTCCTGCCAGCCAGGACATCTTCTACCGCGTCCGCTTCCGCGATCTCTCCCACACCGCCATCGAAGGCGAGCCGGTGGTCGGCCGCTTCCGGACCGCGCCGGCCGACCGCCGCGACGTCAGCTTCGTCTGGGGCGGCGACGTCGCCGGCCAGGGCTGGGGCATCAATCCCGATGACGGCGGCATGGTCACCTTCGCAGCCATGCGCAAGCACCGGCCGGATTTCCTGCTGCATTCCGGCGACACCATCTACGCCGACGGCGTGATCCCCTCCGAGGTCAAGCTTGCCGACGGCAAGGTCTGGAAGAACGTCACCATCCCCGAGAAGGCCAAGGTCGCCGAGACGCTGGACGAGTACCGCGCCGCGCACAAATACAATTTCACCGACGACAATGTTCGCGCCTTCAATGCCGAGGTGCCGATCTTCGTGCAGTGGGACGATCACGAGGTGACCAACAACTGGTCGCTGTCGAAGGATCTGCCGTCGACCTACAAGGTGCGCGACATCTCGCTGCTCGCCGCGCGCGCGGGGCGCGCGTTCCACGAGATGTATCCGATGCGCGAGAGCATCGTCGAACCGGGCCGGGTCTATCGCAAGATCTCCTACGGCCCGCATCTCGACGTGTTCGTGCTCGACGAGCGCAGCTATCGCGGCGGCAATGGCGCCAATCTCGAGACGGAGTACGGACCGGCCAGCTATTTCCTCGGGCCGGAGCAGATGGCCTGGCTGAAGCGCGAACTGCTCAACTCGCGCGCAACGTGGAAGGTGATCGCCTCCGACATGCCGCTCAGCCTGATCGTCTATGACGATGCTACCAACAAAAAGGGCTCGGAAGCGTTCGCGCAAGGCGACGGTCCGGCACGCGGTCGCGAGTTGGAGATCGCCGACATCCTGCGCTTCATCAAGATGGCGCCGATCAGGAACACGGTGTGGCTGACGGCGGACGTGCACTACGCCGCCGCGCACTACTACGATCCGAACAAGGCGCAATTCCAGGATTTCGAGCCGTTCTGGGAATTCGTCTCGGGCCCGCTGCACGCCGGCACGTTCGGTCCGAACGAGCTCGACAACACGTTCGGACCCGAGGTGCGTTTCATCAAGGCGCCGGGCCTCGACAAGCAGAACCTGCCGCCGTCCGCCGGCATGCAGTTCTTCGGTCACGTCAAGATCGACGGTGCCTCCGGCCAGATGACGGTGACGCTGCGCGACCGCGCCGATGTCGCGCTGTGGTCGACCACGCTCGATCCGAAGTTCACCTGAGACTACCGCGCCGTCACACGCCGCGTGCCTGCAACGCCGCCTCCAGCGCATCACTGGAGCACGGCTTTTGAAGCCGCGGACGCACGGCAAATTGCGCCGGGATGCTGGTCTCGGCGCCGTAGCCGGTGACGAAGACAAAGGGAATCTCGAGGGCTGCGAGCCGCTCGGCGATCGCAAAGCTCTTCTCGCGGATCAATTCGACGTCCAGCAGTGCGAAGTCGGGCGCGCGCGTCGTGATCGCATTCAGCGCCTGCGCCACCGAACCCACGGTGCGCACGTTGGTCACGCCAAAGCCGAGCAGTCGATCCTCGAAATCGATCGCGATGATCGGATCATCCTCGACGATCAAGACGTCGGCAGGGATGGCGGCCGCGCCGTCGGGGGAAACGGGTATCATGATCCTGGCTGCTATCGAGGGCTGCATTTTTCTACCGATCTGGACAGCCTCATACCGACGCCTGCGCCCAGCGCATCGGAGGGTTCCCGGAACGAAACTCACCACAGAACAGTTTTGACGTCTGTCCACATGTGCACACAACGGACGGACGGAACTGACTAGAGTTGGGAAGGAGAGCAGGGGATTTGCGATGGACGTGCGGATCAGCAAGACAAACGAGATCGACAGCCGCCCTGCCAACAATCTGCTACGCCGCCTCAATCCGGCGGATTATGCGCTGCTCGCGCCGCATGTTGGCGTTGACAACGTCGGCGCGAACCATTTGCTCTACAGTCCCGGCGACGATGTCCAGGTCGTGCACTTTCCCTGCGGGCCGTCGCTTGCGACGTTCCTCGTCCCGAACGAAGACGGCCGCGATGTCGAGACCATTCTGGTTGGCCGCGAAGGCGCGGTGGGCGGCATCGTCAGCGAGGGATTTCTGCCGGCCTATACCCGCATCTGCGTGAAATTCGGCGGCCCGTTTGCACGCATTCACGTCGGCAAGCTGGAGGCGGCCAAGGCGCGCTCGCCGTCGCTGCGCAACATCTTCGCGCGCTACGCCGACTGCATGCTGGCGCAGATTTTCCAGTCGACGGCCTGCAACGCCATCCACTCGATCGAGCAGCGCACGGCCAAATGGATCATCGCGGCGATGGAGCGGACCGGCGACGAGAGCAGCGTGCCGCTGACGCACGAGCAGCTCGCCACCTTGCTCGGGGTCGGGCGCAGCTACGCCAGCCGCGTGCTGCAATCGTTCAAGGCCGAAGGCGTGCTCGACACCAGGCGCGGCGCGATCCTGGTCCGCAACCACGACGGCCTGCGGCTGCGTGCCTGTCTCTGCAACGACGCCGTGAAGATGCATTTCGAGGAGGTGCTGCGCGGGGTCTATCCGACCGAGGAGACAAACAGCAGCTCCCCCCAGGGCTAGCCGGGGCGGCCGTCCCGCGAATAAAGGGCCGATTTGGCCCACTATCGCCCAAGCTCCGGGGATTCCCGGACAAAATTCAATCAACCAACCCCGAAAGAACGCATTGTTTTTTGGCGTTTTTTCCCTATATTGCGCCGCAAACGCATAGGCTACCCGGTCGATATGGCCGGGTTTCCTTTTAGGGCGTAGCAGGCCCCGTTTTTCACGTTTCAGCGTTGTCCGAGAAGAGGTCCCGGCTTGACCGGCGAGATCGCGCTTAACCCATTGTCCGACCGCAAAGAAGCTCACTCATGAATCTTCGTAACGTCGCCATCATCGCCCACGTCGACCACGGCAAGACGACCCTCGTCGACAAGCTCCTCCAGCAGTCCGGTACGTTCCGCGAGAACCAGAAGGTCACGGATCGCGCCATGGACTCCAACGATCTGGAGCGCGAGCGCGGCATCACCATTCTGGCCAAGGCGGCCTCGGTGCAGTGGAAGGACACCCGCGTCAACATCGTCGACACCCCAGGCCACGCCGATTTCGGCGGTGAGGTCGAGCGCATCCTGAACATGGTCGACGGCGCGCTGGTGCTGGTCGACGCCGCCGAAGGCCCGCTGCCGCAGACCAAGTTCGTGGTCTCCAAGGCGCTCAAGGTCGGCCTCAAGCCGATCGTCGTCATCAACAAGGTCGACCGTCCGGACGCGCGCCCGACCGAAGTCATCAACGAAGTGTTCGACCTGTTCGCGGCGCTCGACGCCAGCGAGGAGCAGCTCGACTTCCCGATCCTCTACGGGTCGGCCAAGCAGGGCTGGATGGCCGAGAGCCCGGAGGGTCCGCAGGACAAGGGCATGGAGCCGCTGTTCGACCTGATCCTGCGCCACGTCGCGCCGCCGAAGGTCGAGGAAGGTCCGTTCAGGATGATCGGCACCATTCTCGAGGCCAACCCCTATCTCGGCCGCATCATCACCGGCCGCATTTCCTCCGGTCAGCTCAAGCCGAACCAGGCGGTCAAGGTGCTGAACGCCGAAGGCAAGCTGGTCGAGTCCGGGCGTATCACCAAGATCCTGGCGTTCCGCGGTCTCGAGCGCACGCCGCTCGAGGAAGCCGAAGCCGGCGACATCGTCGCGATCGCGGGCCTGACCAAGGGCACCGTCGCCGACACCTTCTGCGATCCCACCGTCGAGGTGCCGCTGCCGGCGCAGCCGATCGATCCGCCGACCGTGTCGATGTCGTTCATCGTCAACAACTCCCCGCTCGCCGGCACCGAAGGCGACAAGGTGACGAGCCGCATGATCCGCGATCGTCTGCTGCGCGAAGCCGAGGGTAACGTCGCGTTGCGCGTGGTCGAGGCCGCCGACAAGGACGCGATGGAAGTCTCGGGCCGCGGCGAATTGCAGCTCGCGATCCTGATCGAGACCATGCGCCGCGAGGGCTTTGAGCTCTCGGTGTCGCGCCCGCGCGTCGTGTTCCAGAAGGACGAGGCCACCGGCGGCGCCTTGGAGCCGATCGAGGAGGTCGTGATCGACGTCGACGAGGAGCATTCCGGCGTCGTCGTGCAGAAGATGAGCGAGCGCAAGTCCGAGCTGATCGAGATGAAGCCGTCGGGCGGCAACCGTCAGCGCCTCGTGTTCTACGCGCCGACCCGTGGCCTGATCGGCTACCAGGGCGAACTGCTCACCGACACCCGCGGCACCGCCATCATGAACCGCCTGTTCCACGGCTACGCCCCCTACAAGGGCGAGATCCAGGGCCGCCGCAACGGCGTGCTGATCTCCAACGACCAGGGCGAGGCGGTGGCCTACGCCATGTTCAAGCTGGAAGACCGCGGCCCGATGATGATCGAGCCCGGCTGGAAGGTCTACAAGGGCATGATCGTCGGCGAGCACACCCGCGACAACGATCTCGAGATCAACGTGCTCAAGGGCAAGCAGCTCACCAACATCCGCACGACCTCGAAGGACGAAGCCGTGCGCCTGACCCCGCCGATCCGCATGACCCTCGAAAAGGCGCTGGCCTATATCGAGGACGACGAGCTCGTCGAGGTCACCCCGAAGTCGATCCGCCTGCGCAAGAAGCATCTCGACCCGAACGAGCGCAAGCGCGCCGAAAAGGCCAAGGAAGCGGTGGCGTAAGCCGCCGCACGCCGCGGTGCCGTAGGGTGGGCAAAGCGCAAGCGTGCCCACCACTTTGAATTCCCAATGAACAATGGTGGGCACGGCGCAAGAGCGCCTTTGCCCACCCTACGAAACTGGATCACGCGCTTTCGCGGGTGATGACAGCTCGTGTTGTGGTGGCCCTCCAGCGAACGTGCTAGAGCCCACCCATGTCCTTCCCCTCTTCCGTCGACGTCGCGATCATCGGCGCCGGTGCCGCCGGCCTCGGCGCAGCGCACGCGCTGGCAGGCTCCGGCCGCTCCGTGATCGTGCTGGAGGCGCGCGACCGGCTCGGCGGCCGCGCCTGGACCGTGCAGGCCTCGCCTGAGGTCACTTTCGACGTCGGCTGCGGCTGGCTGCACTCGGCCGACAAGAACTCCTTCGCTCCCATCGCACGCGCGCTCGGCTTCGAGCTCAACAAGGACCTGCCGCCCTGGCGCGAGCGCGCCTATGGCAATGCGTTTCCGCAAAGCGACCGCGACGACTTCATGTGCGCGATGGACGCGTTCTACGAGCGGCTCTGGCAGGCCGCGCAGAAGGGCATGGATCAGCCCGCGAGCCTGAGCCTCGAGCCCGGCAATCGCTGGAATCCGATGATCGACGCGATCTCGACCTATATCAACGGCTGCGAACTCAAGGACATGTCGACGCTCGACTGGGACGCCTACGAGGACAGCGAGCTCAACTGGCGCGTCCGCCGCGGCTATGGTGCGCTGGTTGCGGCCTATGGCGCACCATGTCCCGTCGCGCTGAACTGCAACGTCACGCTGATCGATCATTCGAGCAAGCACGTTCGCATCGAGACATCACAGGGCACGCTGACCGCAGCCAAGGTGATCGTCACCGTGCCGACCAACCTCATCGCCGATGAGGCGATCCGTTTCTCGCCGCCCCTGCCGGTCAAAGTCGATGCCGCGCGCGGCCTGCCGCTCGGCGTCGACGACAAGGTGACACTGGCACTCGACGATGCCGAAGCCTTCCCGAAGGAAGGCAATTTGCGCGGCGCCACCATGCGCACCGAAATGGGCACCTACCACATCCGCCCGTTCGGCCAGCCCTGCATCGAAGGCTTTTTCGGCGGCAGCTTTGCACGTCAACTCGAAGCCGCCGGCGAAGGCGCCATCGCCGCGCACAGCATCGACGAGATCGCGGGCTTCCTCGGCAACGACATCCGCCGCAAGCTGAAGCCGCTGTACGAGTCGCGCTGGGGGCATGATCCGTTCGCGCGAGGCTCCTATTCGCACGCGCTGCCGGGGCATGCGGGGGACCGCGCGGTGCTGGCCGCACCGGTGGATGGACGGTTGTTCTTCGCGGGCGAGGCGACCTCGCCGAATTTCTTCACGACGGCGCATGGCGCGCGGGATAGCGGGGAGCGGGCAGCGAAGGAAGTTTTAGCTGCGAAGCGCTAGCCTATCCCCAGCGTCGTCCCGGCGAAGGCCGGGACCCATACCGCGTAATCTCTGGATGAACCTCGATCGCAGTACCGCGGATTGATGCCTTAACTTCTAGCCTTCGCCAAACTCAGGCCTGTGGTTATGGGTCCCGGCCTTCGCCGGGACGACATCGGGTTTGTGGCGCCGCTATCGAGTCACTCGATCACCCTTGCCCGTAAATCTGCATCCGGCACGAAACACACCTCGTACTTGCCAAAGATGCGATAACGGTTGTGCGCGATGAGGCTGTAGGCCGCATTCCGTAGCGGTTTTGGCACGGCAAACAGGACTCGCGTCCAGCCCCAGCCGGGAAGCAGCGAGAGCACCGTCAGCGCGGCATCGGACTTCATGAACACCTCGCCGCTGTGAACGACGGCGTTCGTATCAGGATCATCCGGATCGATACCGAACGTCCGTGCGAACTTCGCGCCATAATCCGACTGGATCGGCGTGAATCGAAACCGCTTTGCCGTGTCGCGCTGCGCGACGAATCGGACCCAGCGCGAGCAGAAGATGCAGACGCCGTCGAACAGGATCACGTCGTCGTCAGGCCATTTCGGCATCAGCGATTATCCAGCATCAGAAGTGCGACCAGCATGAGCACGATAGCCGGCCCTGTTTTTACCAGCGCGCCGAGCGGCTCGATCCAGAGGTCGGGCGTCAGGATCGCTGCGCCGAACATATAGCAGAGTGAGGCGACGATGCCCGCAACGAGCCCGACCGCAGCCGTGCGGCGGAAGGCGATCAGCACGCCGATGCTCATGTCCATCAGGCTGGTGCCGATGGTGATGGGAGCGACCAGCGCCGGCGGGAAGCTGTGCGCGGTGAGAATCCCGGCGGCGGCATGATACGACACGAACAGCGCGATGAAGCCGGAGGCGATCCAGAACACGACGAGGCTCGCAAAGATCAGCGCCTTGACCAGGAACAGCCGCGCGAACCACTTATCCTGGATGGTGGCGGGATGATGCCCGATCGTCTCAGCCAGCGTCTTCGGCACGATGCCGGTCGCGGCGATCCACGCCGAGGGATCACCGCTCACGCCGCGGCGCAGCTCGGCGATGGCGGTGGAGCGCATCGGGGGCATCCAGCCGAGGTAATTGGCGAGATCGCCAATTCTTGCGCCGAGATCGAGCATGAAGAACGGCATCGCGACATGCGGCCAGCCGGCCGTGCCGAACGCATGCCGGAACTGCTTGACGACAGCGGCCATCGTGATCGGCTCGGATTGCATCAGGTCCCAGCTCACCGCTTTCACGGATGCATCGTCGATCTCGCGCACGGCGAGCCAGGCGATGGTGGCCGAAATATCCTCGACCGCGACCGACTGGAATCGTGTTGCCATCTCCTTATCCGGCAGATCGAGCGGAAAGGCGGCGAGGGCGCGCAGCATGGCGCTGCCGCCATAGGCCGACGGTGCGACCACGAAGCCGGGCCGCAGGATGGCGTGAGAAATGTGGGACGTCGCAATCAGGCGCTCGGCCTCACGCTTGGTCGTCGCGAAGGCGGTGCGATCGGCTTCGGCCGTTCCGGGAATCGAGATGTGCACCAGCCGGATCGCACGACCGCTGCCGGCGATGGCCTGAAGCAGGCGCGCGACGAAATCGCGATGCACGGCACTGGTATCGCTGCCTGGGCCATCCTGAAGCACCCCGAGGCAGTTCACCACGACATCCACGTCATGCTCGCTCAGCAGGCGTGTCAGCGCGGAGGCGTCGAGGTTGAGGATCGGCAGCGCGATATCGAGCGCACTCATTGCCTGCGCGGGCGACAGGCTGCGCGCCAGACCGACCACGCGAAACCCTCGCGCGCGCAGATCGTCGGTGACGAAGCGGCCGATCAGGCCGGAGGCGCCGAGCACCAAAATGGTTCGCTGGTTCATCGCGTCCTTCAAAACGGTTTTGCGATCATCAGCCAGAGGATCGCCATCGTGGCGCCGAAGCCGGGGAAGCCGAACGCGAACCAGCGGCGGAACAGGGTGAAATAGCGCTGCGGCAGCGCCATGCGCTGCTCGGCGGCCTTGCGCGCGAGATCGCGCATCTCGATCTGCATGAAGACGACGGGGATCCAGAACAAGCCTGCAAAGATGTACAGCGCGAGCGAGGCCAGCAGCCAGCGCTCGGTGATCGGCGTCGCCGAGAGCATCATCAGCAGGCCGCCCGTGACCGGCTGCAGGATCACGGCCGACAGCGTGAAGATCGCATCCGCAATCACCACCACGGACGCCGTGCGCGCGATGAACGCCGCGTCGTTGGTGCGATGGGCCATCAGCATGAAGAAGGCGATGCCGGTTCCGGTGCCGAGGATGACGATGGCGCCGAGCACGTGCAGATATTTGACCAGGAAATACAGCGTCATGGCTTCTTGGTCGCCACAGGCTTTGGCAGGTTCAGCGCGCGCGCGAGCTCGCTGCTTGCGGCCTGGACGCCGGCATCCAGCTCGATCATCCAGTGGCCCTCACTGCCCACGGCCGGCAGGATGCGGACATCGTCCTTGCCGCCGCCGCCGCGAAACGCATTCGCGATCTCTTTCGAAAAGGCCGGTGTAAAATAACTGTCATTGGCTGCGACCAGCGATGTGACGGGAATGCGCGCCGCCTTGCCGAATTCGGCCGCAGCCGCGAGCAGCGTATGGGGCGCGCAAACCTTGTTCGGTTCGTCATTGGCGTGACCGCCGCGTCCGGGCGCAAACGCAATGATGGCGGAGATCGTCTTCGGATCGGCATCGGCAAGCGCCAGCGCGCCCCAGCCGCCTGCGGAATGTCCGATCACGACGGCTGCATCCTTGCGGATAAAATCCTGCTTCTGCAGATAGTCCAGCGCCAGCGAAATTTCCTCAGCGGTGGCGCGGCCGGCGCGGGCGTAGTCCGCTTCGTCGCAGCCGCCCTGATCCTCGACATAGCGGCCACCGGTCGCGCCATGGCCCAGCCGCTCCGGCACCAGCACGGCAAAGCCGCGCGCGACGAGAAACGCTGCGAGCGCGCGATATTCCGGCTGCGGCATTTGCGCGCGACGCAGCACGTTCTGCGTCGATGCATGCGCGATCACCGCAAGCCGGAACGGACCGCTACCTGCGGGACGAAACAGCAGCGCGCGCGCGGCAATGTCGGTATCCGGCGACGGCACCCGCCATTCCTGGCGGCGGAACGGCGCGCTCTCCGCGCCCGATGCCCCGAACGTGATCTGCGCGCACACAGGCGACGCCGTCAGCAGGACCAGCAGAGACAGGAGCGCAGTTGTGTTGAAGAGCCGCATGAATGGCCGAGGGCGAACACGGATAGTGCAGGCGAGACTAATCGGAACGAATCACTCTGGGCGGACTTTCTGCGTTGCCATCGGCGTTCATTCGTTGAGACCGCGGAGTTTTGCACCGGTGCATGGCAGTCCATTGCCGCACGAAATGGCGTCTTGTCTTTTTTCGGTACAACATGGTTAAAATACTGATGCAGAAAGTCCACACGTTAACCGATAATTAACGATAGGTCTTGCCGCCGGCGCGGCGACTTGGTTTGATCACGCCCATGAGCACAACCCTGATCGAGGTCCGGCCGGCCAAAGCTGCAGATGCAACTGCGGTGGCGTCCACCCATGACGAAGCCTGGCGTTCCGCCTATCAGGGCATCATTCCCGGCGCCGAGCTGGAGAAGCTGATCAACCGCCGCGGTCCGCAATGGTGGGACAGCGCGATCCGCAAGGGCAGCCGCGTCAGCGTGCTGGTGTTCGGCGACAAGATCGCAGGCTACGCCAACTACGGTCGCAACCGCGCCCGCAGCCTGCATTTCGACGGCGAGATCTACGAGCTCTACCTGCGTCCGGAATTCCAGGGCCTCGGCTTCGGCCGCCGCCTGTTCACCGCCGCGCGCCGCGACCTCATGCAGAGCAATCTGAAGAGCATGGTGGTGTGGGCGCTCTCGGACAACGATCCCGCGACCGAGTTCTACCGGGCGCTGGGCGGCCGCATGGTGGCGCGCTCCTCGGAGCGGTTCGGGCCGAAGTCGCTCGACAAGGTTGCCTTCGCTTGGACCAATTGAGCTGCTGAAAGCTTAATCGGCAGTGCTATCCATCCGTCGATACCGTCCGCCTGCTGCGCCGGTGATCGCTGGATTCATTATTTCACAAAAACACGATGGATCAGCGGGCCAAGCCCGCGTATGACAGCGCCGAAAATCGCTGCCGGGCGAGATTTAACTTCGGCAAATAACGGAGCCTTTCTAATGCGTATCGATGCGGTCTCGATCGGAAAAAACGTCCCCGAGGACGTCAATGTCATCATCGAAGTCCCCGTGGGCGGCGAGCCGATCAAATACGAGATGGACAAGGAAGCCGGCACGCTCGTCGTCGACCGCTTCCTCTACACGCCGATGCGTTACCCCGGCAATTACGGCTTCATCCCGCACACCCTGTCGGATGACGGCGATCCCTGCGACGTGCTGATCATCAACACCCGCGCCATCATTCCCGGCGCCGTCATGAGCGTGCGCCCGGTCGGCGTGCTGTTCATGGAAGACGAGGCCGGCGGCGACGAGAAGATTCTGGCGGTGCCGTCGTCGAAGCTGACGCAGCGCTACGACAAGGTGAAGTCGTATTCCGACCTGCCCGACATCACGCTGCAGCAGATCCAGCACTTCTTCGAGCACTACAAGGATCTCGAGAAGGGCAAGTGGGTGAAGATCACGCGCTGGGGCGGCCCCGAGGAAGCCCAGAAGCTGATCCTCGAAGGCATCGAGCGCGAGAAGAAAAAGAAGGCGTAAGCCTTGCTCCCTCGCCCCGCTTGCGGGGCGAGGTGCTACACCGCCGGCTTCGGCAGGCCCGCGATCGCGCAAGCCGCGCGCAGCGTATTGACGAGCAGGCAGGCGACCGTCATCTGGCCGACGCCGCCCGGCACCGGCGTCACCGCACCGGCCACGCCCAGCGCTTCCTGATAGGCGACATCGCCGACGAGGCGGGTCTTGCCGTCGTCCTTCGGAATCCGGTTGATGCCGATATCGATCACGGTCGCACCCGGCTTGAGCCAGTCGCCGCGCACCATCTCGGGCCTGCCGACAGCCGCGTAGACGAGATCGGCCTGCTTGACGATCCCGGGCAGGTCGCGCGAGCGCGAATGCGCGATCGTCACCGTCGCGTTCTCGTTCAGCAGCAATTGCACCAGCGGGCGACCGACCAGATTGGAGCGGCCGATCACGACGGCATTCATGCCTTCGAGAGACGGGTGCACGCTCTTGGTCAGGATGATGCAGCCGAGCGGCGTGCAGGGCGACAGCGCCTCGAAGCCTCCGGCCAACCGCCCGGCATTGTTCGGATGCAGGCCATCGACATCCTTGGCGGGATCGATGGCATTGATCACGGCCTCGGTGTTCAGCCCCTTGGGCAGCGGCAGTTGCACGAGGATGCCGTGCACGGCGGGATCGCGGTTGAGCTTTGCGACCACCGCCAGCAGATCGGCCTGCGAAACGTCGGCCGGCAGCCTGTGCTCGAACGAGGCCATGCAGGCGGCTTGCGTCTGCGTATGCTTGGAGCGGACATAGACTTCACTGGCGGGGTCGTTGCCGACCAGAACCACTGCGAGGCCCGGCACCAGATTGTGCTCGCGCTTGACGCGGGCGACCTCGTCCGCGACGCGGGCGCGAAGGTCTGCCGCGATGACCTTTCCATCGATGATCTTGGCCGTCATGTCAGTTCCCTTGGTCTGTCGATTTGACGGAAGCGAGCTCGTGCAACGCCTCGGTAAGCCGTGCGGGATCACCCGCGACCGCGATTTGCTTCAGCCGCGACGTCGCCCCCGACAAGAGACTGACGCTGGCCTTGGGCACGCCGAGCGACTTCGCCAGCAGCGCCAGAACCGCGCGATTGGCCTCGCCGCCATCGGCGATGGCCCGCACCCGCACCTTTAACACGCTGCGGCCGTCGGAGAGCTGCTCGATCCCTTCGATGCCGTCACGCCCGCCACGCGGCGTCACGCGCAATGCGATGCTGACGCCCGTGGTGGAGGCACGCCAAGGAACCATCAAGGAACCATCAAGGGACCATCGAGGCTCCGCCACGGTTCCGCCGGGCTACGGCACGTTCGGATAGACGTACTCGGCAAGATAGAGCTGGATCAGCCAGAGCACGAAGAAGGCGACGATCGGAGACAGATCGAGCCCGCCCATCGCGGGCAGCCTGCGCCGAATCGGACCCAAGACCGGCTCGGTAATCCGATAGAGAAACTCCCACACGGCACCGACGAACTGGTTGCGCGTGTTGACGACGTTGAACGCGATCAACCAGGACAGGATTGCCGATGCGATCAGCAGGTAGATGTAGAGATTGATGATCTGGATCAGAATGAAGACTATCGGGCGCATCAGCGAAACACTCTCTGGGCCTGTGTCGTTGGTCGGCGTTTGGGGTGGTGTTTAGGTTGTCTTGGCTAGATATCGGTTCCCCCCGGCCCAAACAAGGGAAGTCGGTGCCCGGATGGCTAAAACCGGGTTACACCCGTCCTTGACTTGACCTTGGCGGGGACTTAAATGGCGCCCGGTTGTCGGCCGCGTTTACCAGAGCGGCCAGCAAAGGGGCCATAGCTCAGCTGGGAGAGCGCGTCGTTCGCAATGACGAGGTCGGCGGTTCGATCCCGCCTGGCTCCACCAGCCTTAGCTCGCTTCGCGAGCTACGGCTCGGCAAGCCAGCTTGGCTGCTTCGTAGCGAAGTGAGCGAAGGCTGCCGCGCCGAAGCCCGCAGGGCGAAGGCGGGCTCTATCGACAGCTCCTCTCCCCCTACTTCCCCGTAAACCTCGGCGGCCGCTTCTCCATGAAGCTCGCGACGCCCTCGCGGAAATCGCTCCCGTTCAGCGCCACCATCATCTCCCGGTTGGCCTCGATGGTTGCCTCGGCCAGGGTCTGGAACGGTACCTCGTAGAGTTGGCGCTTGATCACGGCCATCGCGCTCGGCGAAACCATGTCGGCGAGGTCGCGGGCATAGGCGTAAGTCTCCTCGCGCAGCTTTTCGGGCGAGCAGAGCCGGTTGACCAACCCGATTCGAAGTGCCTCTTCGCTCGGAACACGGCGCGCCGAGAGCAGCAGATCCATCGCATTGGCGTGACCGACGATGCGCGGCAGCATCCAGCTGATGCCGTGCTCGGCAATCAGGCCGCGCCGCGCGAAGGCCGTCGTAAACACGGTGTTGTCGGCGGCAAAGCGCAGATCGCAATAGAGTGCGTGGACAAGCCCGATGCCGGCGGTCGCGCCGTTGAGCATCGCAATGACCGGCTTGCCGATCGACGGATAGAAGCCATAGCGCGTTTGCCAATCCGGCCGACGGTTCATGTCGAACGGCGGCAGGTTCGAGGCGCGCCTGACGTCGTTGGGATCGAGCCCTTTCAGCGCATCCATGTCGGCGCCGGCGCAGAAGGCGCGGCCCGCCCCTGTCAGCACGATGACGCGGACATTGTCATCGGCGCTTGCGGTTTCCATCGCGTGGCGCACGTCGCGCTCCATCACCGGCGTCCACGCATTCATCCGGTCGGGGCGATTGAGTGTGATGGTCGCGATCCGGTCGCTCACCTCGTAGAGAATATGCTCATAGGCCATCGCGCTCTCCCTTTGTCTCGGCACGCGTTCGCGCGTGCTCGTTGGCTGCGAGCCTAGCATATCCAGGGATGAGGCAAGGACTTGCGCCAAGGACTTATGCCAAGGACCTGCGCAATAGCGCGATCTACTCGGCGGCTTGCGCCAGCACCGGGCGGCGCGTCAGCCAGCCGCGGATGAAGTGGTCGAGCCAGGCGCGTTCCGCGGCGTCATGGACTGCGCGATCTGCAAAATGATGATGCCGTTCGCGCGCGCCGGGCGCGCTGAGACCGTCATAGCCGCGCGTGGTCCAGCAATGCATCATCGCGTAGGTCACGTCGGGATGAAACTGCACGCCGAAGGCGTTGCCGGTGCGGAACGCCTGGATCGGGAAATCATCGCCTTCCGCCAGCAATTCGGCACCGCGCGGCAACTGAAATCCTTCGCGATGCCAGTGATACACCTGCGCCGGCCAGTCCGGGCAGAGCGCGCGGCCGGCCGCAGTCGGGCGGATCGGATAGTAGCCGATCTGGGTCAGCGCCTGCGCATGCGGCGCGACGCGTGCGCCGAGCTGCATCGCCAGCATCTGCGCGCCCAGGCAGATGCCGAGGAACGGCCGCTGCTCGCGAAGTGGAATTTCGATCCAGTCGATCTCGCGGCGAACGTAGTCGTCGGGATCATTGGCGCTCATCGGGCCGCCGAAGACCACCGCGCCGGCATGCCGGTCGAGCGTGTCGGGCAGGGGATCGCCGAAGCGTGGCCTGCGAATATCGAGGCGGTGGCCGAGCGCGCGCAGCGCATTGCCGACGCGGCCGGGTGTCGAGGATTCCTGGTGCAGGACGATCAGAACCGGCAGGAGGGGTTCGGAGGCGGCCGCGCTCGGCGTCCTTCCGGGGAAGGGCACCACCTCTGCGCCACCAAACCTGTCCGTCCGAAACGACATGGCCTCTGCGAGTGCTATCGGTTCAAGCCGCCAGCATAGCTAAGCGACGGTTAACATCGTGTGAGTTTGCGCACACGCGCACCGATATTGAAGCAAGCTCCGGGCCACTACGGGGGCTTTGCAGAGCGTTTTCGAGCGAAGTGGGCACCGGCTCGCGTGAAGAAAACGCGTCAAAGCAAGAATCTAATGCCTCTGCCGCTGAAACCGGCTGGTGGCGGACAGGATGAAGCCGCGCGGGAAGAAGCGCAGCGCGAACGGTACGATCTTGATACCGAGACCGGGCAGCACTGCCCGTTTGTTCGCCATCAGGCCACGATAGGCCTGCTGTGCGACATCGGCGGCCGGGACATTGAGAATCGCCGTATCGTGGCCGGCGCCAACGCCGGCGCGCCCCTGGAATTCGGTCTGCACCGGTCCCGGGCACAGCACGGTGACGCGAACGCCGCGCGGCGCGAGCTCCGCCCGCAAGGCCTCGGTGAGCGAAATCACATAGGCCTTGGACGCGTAATAGACCGCCATGCCGGGTCCCGGCAGGAAGCCCGCGACGGAGCCGACATTGAGCAGGCCGCCCTTGTTCCTGATGAGCTGGTCGGCAAAGCGCAGCGACAGGTCGGTCAACGCGCGGACGTTGACGTCGACGATGCCGACCTGCTCGTCGCGGTCGCGCTCGATGGCGTCACCGAACACGCCGAATCCGGCATTGTTGACGAGATTGTCGAGCTCGACCTCTTCGGCAGCGAGTGCGGCGGCGATCCTTTCGCCGGCATCGGCCTGCTGCAGATCGCAGGCGATCACGATCGGCTTCTTGCCGCACTTGGAGGTGAGCTCGTTTGCGAGCGCCTCAAGCCGGTCGGCACGTCGCGCCGTCAGCGCGAGCCGGTGTCCGTTCGCGGCAAATACACGCGCCAGCTCCGTGCCGATGCCTGCCGAGGCACCGGTGATCAACGTTACCCGCTCAGTCACGATCGCAGTCTCTTGAATTGAAGTTTTTTGGCCCCGTAATGGCGGAACTGGAGCATAGGCCACACGCGACAGGCAAGCGGCGCCGGCGGCATGGCGGCCTGAGCGGGCAACAGGGAGCGGCAAAAACGGCGGATTTACAGGGGATTCCGGAACCGGGAGGTCCGGTGGTCACATTAAAGTTTCGTCATGTGGTCCATACAACCAGGAATCATGCCGCGCTGGCGATCGTTCAGCCGCCGACGGCGTTGTCCTTGACCTGACCGCCGGCGCGCTCCGCGACGGCATGCTTCAGATCGATCCGGTCGCGCTGGGAGATCCCGAGCAGGTCGGAGGCACGCCAGACGACGTTGTCCTCGAACTCGGTGACCTGGCCGTCGGCATAGACCAGCTCCCACATCATCTGGACGATGCGCTTGCGGCCCTCTTCGTCGAGCGAGCGCATGATCACGCTGGTAAAGTGATAGAGATCGACAGCCTCGCCCTCGACCTGGGTCGCATCCGCAATCAGCCGGTCAGCCGTGCCCCGATCGAGCTTGAAATGGCTTTCGATCAGATTGTGCAGCTTGCTCTGCTCGGCCTGCGTCGGCTGGCCGTCAAGCGAAACCACGTGGACCAGCAGCGCGGTGGCCGCCAGCCGATAATCGCTGTCGCCGAAGGCGCGGTCCTGGGCGTGAGGTGCAACAATGTCGGCGATGAACTGGCGCAGGCCGTCGAGCATAAGATCCTACCGAAATCGATGGCGCGGCGAGGCCGCTACCAGCCTTATATGAGCGGAAACCCAACCGGCGCAACGTGCGTCAGTGCCGCGCGCTGATTACGTTTCGGCAATCTGGATGACGGTATTCCGGCGAAGGCCGGGATCCATAACCACAGGCCACCGTGTGGCGAAGGCTCTGGCAACGACCATCCTGCCCATTTCAGAAATCACGCGGTATGGGTCCCGGCCTTCGCCGGGACGACCAACTACGGTATCTCGTACACCACCATCTTGTCGGCGATGCCGCGCAGCGCCGCCTGCTTCTGGATCGGCTTGATGGCGCGCTGCTGCAGAACCTCGGCGACCGCCGGCGCATCCAGCACCGGGCCGGTGATATGGATCTCCTGCGCGGTCGACAGGCTCTGCACACGCGCGGCGATGTTGACGGTCTGGCCGAAATAATCCTGCCGCTCGTTGAGCATCACCGCGAGGCACGGGCCTTCATGGATGCCGATCTTGACGATGAGATCATCGGTGCCGCGCTGCTTGTTGAGCTCATCCATCGCCGCCCGCATCCGCAGGCCCGCGACGATGGCATGCTCGGGACGGACGAAGGTGGCCATCACGGCATCGCCGATCGTCTTCACCACCGCACCCTTCTCGGACGAGATGATCTCGAGCAGCGCGTGGAAATGCGCACGCACGAGATCGAAGGCGGCGAGATCGCCGACGCGTTCGTAGAGCGCGGTCGAGCCCTTCAGGTCGGTGAACAGGAAGGTCAGCGAGGTGATCTGGAGCCGCTGGTCGAGACTGAGATTGTCAGCCTTGAAGACATCGCGAAACGTCTGGTTCGACAGCATGCGCTTGGCGGTGAGGAACGGCTTGCGCTGCCCGATCAGATGATGGAGCGCCTCGGCCGCGATGAACACCGACGGCAGCACGCGCACGCCGGCCTGGTTCTCCAGCGACAGCCGCAGCGGCCCCGGCCGCATCGTCGTGGTTCCCGTCGGCGCCTGCACCTTGTTGTACATGATCGAGAGCTGCTGGCGGTCCTTGGTCGGCTCGCCCTGGACGTCGATGAACTGGGCGGCGTGGGTCACCGGCTCGAAGATGATGATGAAGTCGTTCGGGAGTTGCAGCGACATCGTCGCCTTCTCCCCGGCCGGTAACTCCATCGTATCCAGCGTCACCTCGTTGGCCAGTGTCGCAAACGATTCCTTGTTGAAGTCGACACCGGAGCTCCAGAACACCTGCTTGAAATACTCCCACACCGGAAGCGTATCGGGATCGTGCGCGGCGATCCGCCGGACGCGCGGATTCACGGTGAAGGAGACTTCGACCTGATCGTCGACCGAGGCCTTGTAGCCGCAGGCGCAGAGCGCGCAGTGATAATCGTCCGGCTTGAGCGCCTTCAGCGTCGTATGGGCGCCAAGCACGCCGCCGCAGCCGGGGCACAGCACGTTCCAGCCGAGATCGAACAACCCGAGCCGCGCCGAATGCAGGAAGGTGGAGATCGCGTGCTCTTCATCGACGCCGTGCTGCGTGGCGAAGTCGAGCACATTGACGCGGTTGAGCTCGTGATCCTCACCATCCTTGATGAGGCGCGCAATCGCATCGACCACCTTTGCGTCGGCGGTCTGCTTCAGAACGGATAGCTGGGCCTGGATGTCGCTCATGACGCAACTCTATTTGGGGTGGATCACGCCGAGGGCCAGAACCTGTCACCGGCGCGTGATGCGGAACAGGGGTGAATGGTCAGGCTGGGTCGTCACGACGCCACACGGAATGACCGGTGTCGCGTCCGCCAGTTCGACGCGGAACGCGCCGATCAGCCGGGCCAGCGCCAGCACGGACTCGGCTTGCGCGAAGGGCGCGCCCATGCAGACGCGCGGACCCGCGCCGAACGGCAGATAGGCGAAGCGATCGGGCGCCTCTTTCGTCATGAACCGTTTTGGAATGAACGCGTTCGGCTGATCCCACAGCTTCTCGTGCCGGTGCAGCAGCCATGGCGCGATCATGATGATGTCGCCCTTGCTGACCTTGGCACCGGCCACAACGTCCTTGTCGCGCGCAGCGCGGGCGACAAGGAACGCCGGCGGATAGAGCCGCATGGTCTCGTCGACCACGGCGCGGGTGAATTTTTGCCGGTCGATATCAGCCATGCTGTCGAGATGCTCGCCGCGGGTCTCGGAGGCGACCTCCTCCTGCGTATCCGGATCGAGCGCCAGCAGATAGAGCGCCCAGAACAGCGCGGTCGCGGTCGTCTCATGACCCGCCAGGATCATGGTCGCGACCTCGTCGACGAGCTGCGCATCGGAAAAGCCCTTGCCGGTTTCAGGGTCGCGCGCCTCGTCCATGAGATCGAACAGATCGCGTGGCGGCGCGCCGTCCTGCTTGCCTGCCGCGCGCCGCTCGGCGATCAGCATCGCGACGAATTCGGTCCAGCGCGTGCGGAAACGGGCGCGAGCCCGATCCATCGGCGTCGGCCAGGAGACCGGCAGCACCATGTCGAGGAAGTAGGCCCGCCCGAGCCGCTCGGCATATTCCATGACGAAGTTGCGCAAGGTCGGACCGTGCCGGTCCATGCCGAACGAAAACATCGTGCGTCCGGCGATCTCCAGCGTCATGCGCTGCATGACCTCGCGCAGATCAATCGGCTCATTGGTACGAACATCCAGCTTCGCGATGGTCTCGTCGAGCACCGCCGTCATGTGCGGGACGAGATTGGCGGTGGCGCGCGGCGTGAACGCCGGCGACAGCGTGCGCCGTTGAAATGTCCAGGCGTGGCCTTCGGCGAGCAGGAGACCCTCGCCGAGCACCGGACGCAGCATGCGGATGCCGGCCGGCGTTCGCGTGTAGTTCTGATAATTGCTGAGCAGAACGTGCCGGATCGCATCCGGCTGGTTCAGGATGAAGCTCTTGTGCAGGAAGAAGCGGCCCTGGATGATCTCTTCCTCATAGGCGCGCTGCCCCCAGGTCGCGATCATGTTCTGGCGGATCACCGCCAGCCGGCCGAAGAACGACAGATTGTCCGGCGCGCGCGGCGGTGTCGGGGGGATGATGGGCCGACGCACGCTGGCGATGTTCATGGCTCTCTCCCGCAGATATGACGCAGGCAATTAGCTAATAAGTCATCTCGGCAACCGCAATCCTGTTCTCGGCGGCCGGCCAGGCGCGGGCCACAATTCGTTCTTCGTTGAACTGGGCCACGATGTTACGCCGGCCATCGCTGGCCGGAAGGCGCAAGGTCGCTGTCGCATCCGTAGGCACGCCCGGATGGACGTCGGCGGGCTCCTTGCCGTCAAACAGGACGGTATCGCGCGGCAGGCCGAAATAGCCGCGCGGGCGCGACATGATCACGACCGCTCCGGCATCCTTGTCCGCGGGAAGGAACGGGCGCGCGGCGCGCAAATGCACGACGTCGGAAGAGCGCGGGAACGGCGAACGGTAGAAGTGCGTGATCGGGGCGTCCGGCGACGTCAGGACGATTTCGAGCGGCGACGTGGAATCGACCGAGGCCACCCCCCAGCGGCCGTTGGCGCCCGTCGTCGAGCGATGCACCACGCCCCTGCGCTCGCCGCTCTCGCGGTCGACATAGTTGACCTCCACCACCGCCCCGGCGACCGGGCGATTGGTCGGCACGCCGTCCACCGCGCCCGTGACCAGTCCGCTGAGCTGGACGGCGTGCTCCGGCGTGATCGCGATGCGTGCAGGCTCACGGCCGGCGATGAACTTGTAGATCTCGCGGAAGGCGCGCGGGTGATACGCCGTCTCGCGATGGTCGATCGTGCCGAGCACGCGATTGGTCGCGCCCTTCAGCTCCGGTCCCTCGACGGTGACATTGGTCGGCACGCCCGGCTTGCCCATGAAGCGGCCATCGGGTTGCGCATATTTGTCCATGCCGTCGCTGCGCAGGGTGAGGAAAGCCGTGCCCGGCGTCACCTCGCTGTCGCCGCCGTTCAGGCCGCTCAGGAAGGGGCCGCGTCCGTTGAACTCGTTGCCGAGGAGATCATCGAGCGCAAACACGCCGTGATTGGGCGTGCCGCACAGGACTGCGTGGCTGACATCGCCACCGCCGCCGTTCTTGATGACGTTGCGGATGGAATTGCCGCCACGCGAATTGCCGACCAGCGCCACACGCGCCGCGCCGGTGCGGCGCTTCAGCTCGGCGATGGCGGCCGCCAGCTCGCGGCGCTGATCCTCGGTGGAGGAGCGGTTGGCCTGCTCGACCGTATCGTCGGCGCGCGCGGTGGGATTGGTGAAATTGATCGCCATCATCCGGTCGCGCGCGATGCCGTTGCATTCCATCCGCCACAGCGTCGTCATCCACAGCGCATCGTAGTCGCCATTGCCGTGAACGAACAGGATCGGCGGCACCTCAGGGTTGCTGCCGGGATCTTTGGCCGCGGACGATGTTTGCGCCAGCGCATCGCTGCGAAAGTTCGCAACCGCGAAAGCCAGGCCACCTGCACCCTGCAGGATCGTCCGTCGTGACAGCATCATCTTCTCCTCCCCGGCAAAACCCGTCTTTGCACTGCTTATAGCCGCCTAACCACTGGACAGCGAAGGACTTTCGCAGGCATCACTGACGACGCCGGAATCATCGAAGCCATTTCTGCCAGACGACTTGGAAGAGGATATGACCGAGCAGACGAACCGCCAGAGACAGTCCGCCGACGGCATCACCGCACCCCTGCGGTACACCATATTCCGGCGCATCTGGCTCGCGAGCCTGCTCTCCAATCTCGGCCTCCTGATCCAGGGCGTGGGTGCGGCCTGGGCGATGACGCAGATGGCGGCTTCCGCCGACAAGGTGGCGCTGGTGCAGACCGCCCTGATGCTGCCGATCATGCTGATCTCGATGCCGGCCGGCGCCATCGCCGACATGTATGACCGCCGCATCGTGACGCTGGTCTCGCTCATGATCGCGCTGACCGGCGCATCCGCCCTCACCATCCTGGCCGGGCTCAAGCTCATCACCCCGGAAGCGCTGCTGGCCTTCTGCTTCGTCGTCGGCAGCGGCAATGCGCTGTTCGGACCGGCCTGGCAGTCCTCGGTCAGCGAACAGGTGCCGCCCGAAGCCCTGCCGTCGGCGGTCGCGCTGAACGGCATCAGCTACAACATCGCGCGCAGCTTCGGTCCCGCAGTGGGCGGCGTCATCGTCGCCTCGCTCGGCGCGGTTGCGGCCTTTGCATGCAACGCGATCCTCTATCTGCCGCTCCTGGTGGTGCTGCTGCTCTGGCGGCGCGTGGTCGAGCCCTCGCGACTGCCGCGGGAGAAGCTCAATCGCGCGATGGTGTCGGGCTTCCGCTACATCACCAACTCGCCGCCGATCAAGATCGTGCTGCTGCGTACGCTGGTGATGGGCCTGATCGGCGGCGCCATCATGGCGCTGATGCCGCTGGTGGCCCGCGACCTCCTGCATGGCGGCGCGCAGACCTACGGCATCATGCTCGGCGCCTTCGGCATGGGCGCGGTGGTCGGCGCGCTCAACATCCACGAATTGCGCAAGCGCATGAGCGGCGAGGCGGCGATCCGCGCCTGCACGATCTCGATGGCGTTCGCGATGGCGGCGATTGCCTTGAGCAGCGAGCCGGTGCTGACCGCGGCCGCGCTGGTGCTGGCCGGCGCGGTCTGGATGGCCGCGGTGGCGCTGTTCAACATCGGCGTGCAGCTTTCGGCGCCGCGCTGGGTCGCGGGACGCTCGCTCGCCGCGTTCCAGGCCTCGATCTCCGGCGGTATCGCAATCGGCGCGTGGGGCTGGGGTCGTCTCACCGACTATGCCGGCGTCGAGGTCGCGCTGCTGACCGCGGCGGGCCTGATGCTGGTCTCGCCCTTGCTCGGCGTCTGGCTGACGATGCCTCGCGTCGGCGCCCGCAACGAAGACGCGGATGTGCTGGCCGATCCCGAGGTCAGGCTGTCACTGACCGGGCGCAGCGGACCGCTGGTGGTGGAGATCGAATATCGCGTCGCCCAGGAGAACGCGCGCGGCTTCCACAACGTGATGCAGGACGTCCAGCTGTCGCGGCAGCGCAACGGCGCCTATGGCTGGTCGATCGCGCGCGACATCGCCGATCCGGAATTGTGGACCGAGCGTTATCACTGCCCGACCTGGTTCGATTACCTGCGCCAGCGCAACCGTTCGACCCAGTCCGAACGCGCGCTGCATCAGCAAGCGATCGATTTCCACATCGGCCCCGATCCGGTGCGGATCCGCCGCATGCTGGAGCGGCCGTTCGGTTCGGTGCGCTGGAAGGAAGAAACGCCGGACCGCGCCAGTGCCGAGGTGCTGCCGGTGGTCGCGACCGCGGCAGGAAGCAGCACGTAGGCCTTACTGCCCGTGATCCGTCAGCACCTTGTCGCAGGCCTTGCTCAGCTTGGTGCGGTTCTGCTTCAGGCAGGCGAGCACGGCGCTATCGCCATTGTTCATCACGGCGCGGCAATGACGCGTGACGTCGCGCGCGCAGGCGTCGTGGCCGGGCTGCTGTTGCTGCTGCGCCGAGGCGCCGGATGCGCACAGAACCAAAGAAACAATGAAAAGAAATCTGGTCATCGCGTAATGCCTCGTAGCCGGTAGATATGCGGGCGAAGCTAGTGCGACGATCCCCTAGCCGCAACGGCTTTATTGGCAGGCCGACGGTGCAGGCTGATTAGCGCCTCCGCGTGGCCCCGGCTTGACGCCGGGGCGCATCGCGAGGGGGAGCTGACTAACGCAACGACGCGATCGTTGCGCGCTTACTGACCGTCCTGGGCGTCAGCGACCTTGCGTGAGGCGCCTTTGGCGAGGTCCTTGTCCATCACCGCGCGGCAACCGGAGCTCAGATCCGAACGATGCTTCATCATGCACGCGGTGATCTTCGGGATGTTGGGGATCTCCGACGAGCACAGGCGGAAGGCATCGCCGGTGCACATCTGCTGCGCTTCGGCCGAGAAGGCGAAGCTCGAGGTGGTCGAGATGATCGAGACGATGGCGGCAAAGCCCAGAGCCAGGCTGGTGTCGCGGATCTTGGCGGTAAACGACGTCGTCATTTGAAGCTCCCATTGGCACCGCGGGACGCGGGCCCGTTGTTGATGGGAATGACCATGCTCCCGGAAAATCCTTTCCACTGTGATGACCGTCACGGGCGGCCTGCCCTCCGTGAGGTCGGTCACTTTGGCGCACCTGCCTGAAATTCCTCCGCAACCGCTGTCGCGTTGGTGTCACGTTAACTGTTCCTTCGCATTAATGACCGGGCGCGCGGGAAATTCCGCCGGTTTGGTTGCGTATTTGGAAAGAGTAACGATGCGTAATGCGTTGGGCCTGATGCTGGCCAGTGTCCTTGCGGCGGTCGTGATCGCCGGGGGTTGGTATTTTTATTCCTCTCGCGCCGACCAGGGCGCTCCCAAGACAACAGCTGCCCGTGCCGCCGATCCGCTCCCGGCACAGGCCAAGCTCGCCGCCAAGGATGACGTCGAGACCACGGCGGCACTCGCGGGCAAGCCCGCCGCTCCTGCCGCAGCGTCCGCACCTGCGCCGGCACCGGCCGTGGCGCCGGTTCAGCAGACCACGACCTGCACCAATCCGAATGCCTTGGGCGTCGCGCGCGTGGTCGAGATCGACACCACCGGAGGTCCGGGCTTCGGCTTCGAGCAGTACAAGCAGTTCGATTTCCTCGCCGACAAGGAGGTCGTGCTGACCTTCGACGACAGCCCCTGGCCGCACAACACGCCGGCCGTGCTGAAGGCCCTGGCCGATGAATGCACCAAGGGCCTGTTCTTCTCGGTCGGCAAGCACGCCACCTGGCATCCGGAGATCCTGCGCCAGGTTCTGGCCCAGGGCCACACGGTGGGCACGCACACCTGGTCGCACCTCAATCTCAACGGCAAGAAGATGACGGAGCAGCAGGCCAAGGACGAGATCGAGAAGGGCTTCAGCGCGGTGAAATGGGCGCTCGGCACCAACCCGTCGCCGTTCTTCCGCTTCCCGCAGCTTCAGCAGAATCCGGCGCTGGTGAGCTATCTCGGCAGCCGCAACGTCGGGATTTTCTCGACCGACCTCGACTCCTTCGACTTCCGCAAGGAGAGCACGCCGGACAAGATCATCAGCAACGTGATGACCAAGCTCGACAAGCTCGGCAAGGGCATCATCCTGATGCACGACTTCCAGAAGCGCACCGGCGAAGCGCTGCCGACGCTGCTCGCGCGCCTCAAGGCCGGCGGCTACAAGGTCGTGCAGATCAAGGCGAAGACGACGTTCGACTCGCTGCCCGAGTATGACGAAGCCGTGCTCAAGGAATTGAAGGTGCCGGCGACCAATGCGACGAACGCGCGCCCGGTGTCGAGCGTGGTGCAGACGGTCTCGCAGCGCTAAGCGCGTCGGGTCTCAATAAGCATGATGGCCGGGCTCTGCCCGGCCATTTTATTTTGAGGGCTTCGCACCGATTACCAATAGATGCCGTGGCGATGCAGCTCGGCGATGATGCGCCCTTCGGTCCACCGCTTGTGCCGGGGCTTTTCGGCCTTCGCCGTCGTCTTCGCCTTCGGCGCAGGGTTGCTGGTCGTGACCGGCGCCGAGGCCGTCGTCGTGGTCGCGGCGGGAGCCGGCGCCACGGCGGGTTCGGCCGCCGGGATCGCCGGCGGGCGGTCGACATATTTCGGCGCTTCGACCGCCGGGGCGACTTCGCTGATTTGCGTGGTCGTGGTGGCTTGTGGAGCGGCTGTGACCGTGGACAGCGACAGGCTGCGGTCGCCTGCCTGAGCCGATGCAGAGACCAGAACCATGGCGGCAACCAGAATGATCTTGCGCATGTGACATCTCCCCGTGTTTGCGTGACCGGGACAGTACGGGAGGCCTGCGCGAGGTTATGTGATGGAAATCACGCTGGGCGACCCGCGCGTTAAGCCGAGCTCAGCATCCGCGTCGATGGAGCTGTCGGCCGCGAGGCGCAGCAGAATTACTTAGAATGAAAAATTGCGACGAGCGTGGCGGTGGCAAAGCCCGCGGCCAGAGCCGCCCATTCTTTTTGGGTCAATGCCATCACGCCGAATGCGCTGGCGCAGCCGAGGATGCTTGGAAAACCGCCCTCGAGGCAGGCCGCCGCGACGAAAGCGATGAAAAGATTGCCCGGCGCCAGTCGGAAGAATCTCACGAGCGTCCTGTCTTCGCGCATCAGCCCGGCTGCGAGAAACCCACCTGACCGCATGACGTAACTGACGAGGCCGAGCACGCCGATTGCCGCAAGAGTTCGCCAATCAAGCATGATCCCCCCGCAACATGCTGAATCCTGTTCCGACCGCGCCACCGATGAGCATGGCCCAGTTCGGCGCCATGAAGCGACTGACGAGGACTGCGGTGATGGCAGCCAAAAGCCAGGGAAGTATAGAGCGCTTGCCACGCCACTGGCTTGGAAGCAGCGTGGCGATGAAAGCGGCTGGCAACAGCGCGGCGGCAATCGCGATTGGACCGTCAGGTTGCAGAGGCAAGCCGTAGCCTAAGGCTGTTCCGCCCACCCAACCGATCGCCATCGGTGCGCTCGCGCCCAGGAGATAGCCAGCATCGGCATCATTGCGTTCCGCGTCGGCGGTCGTCATCAACCATGACGCATCCGCCAAGAGGAACAGGATCGGAAGCGTGATACGCTTGCGAAGCCTGCCGAAGAGTTGATGGAGGTGGGCCCCCATGACCAGATAGCGTGCGTTGGTCGCCACGCACGCGATGACCATGGGTATGATTGGTGGGGCCGCAGCCCACATTCCGAGCGTGACGGCCTGCGCTGTGGCGGAGTAGACAACGACGCTGAACAGCACCGCAGGAACAAAGCCAAGTCCAACACCGCGATAGGCGACACCCATGACCACGCCCGCGAGACCGTTGCTGAGAAGGAACGGCAACGCCTTGACGAAACCACGCCTGAACCCGGCGCGCGAGCAGCGGGCCGTTGCCGCAGGGATGGCTTCGTTTATAATGGCCATGGGCATTAGATAAGCCACGACCGCAGCAGCCATGTCAAGGGATCCCCTCCGAGCAGCAACGCAGTTTTTTGGCGGGCGGGTTTGCCTGGATTTCGGGAACACGCTTGACTGGCGAACATCTGACGACCCGCAGGAGCTGATACCCGATTACGCCGCGTTCCTCGGATGGTGCGCGCGTCGCGGAATCATGTCGGCGTCGGCGGTCGAGGCTTTGATTTCGGC
Organism: Bradyrhizobium sp. CIAT3101; assembly: GCF_029714945.1. NCBI lineage: Bacteria > Pseudomonadati > Pseudomonadota > Alphaproteobacteria > Hyphomicrobiales > Nitrobacteraceae > Bradyrhizobium > Bradyrhizobium sp. CIAT3101. The sequence continues at coordinate 394,374 of NZ_CP121634.1, read as the reverse complement.
CAACAAGCGGGAGCCATCCGCCGGGGCTGCGGCATTGGCAGAACTTGTGTCCTTGCGTCAGGATATCTGGAAGATTTGTGACGCCCTGCGCGGCAATAGGCAGCCAGACTTGGGTCTCGTGAACGAGCTTCTCTCGCAAGCGCCGCCTCAGCCGGGTCTTGTTGACCGTGGCGGAGTGTTCTTGCACGACCTTCCGGGGCGTGATGTCCGCGAACCACTTTGGCCGTTGCTGTGGTCTTTGAGCGCCGTTCTGACGTCGACAGACGCGGGACGAATTGGTTGCTGCCAAGCAGCCGGCTGTGGCTGGTTCTATGTCGATGAGAGCCCGAACCGAACCCGGCTGTGGTGTTCGAGCGAGATATGCGGAAATCGCGAGCGAGCGCGGCGCGCTTATACGAAACGCCGGAAGGAAAATCCTCCCAAGGCGGCTCGACCACGACAGCGCAAATGATCGATTCCTGGCGGCGCAACAGGCGCGCGAGCGACCGCCGATCGTCGGTGTGGAAGATGCCGCGTCGAAAAACGGAAAATGGTGCCGCAAGAGGGACTCGAACCCCCGACCCCGTCATTACGAATGACGTGCTCTACCAGCTGAGCTATTGCGGCGAACCCTGCGGGGCCCGGGCGATGCCGGCCCCGATACACGCGCCCCTGATATCGGGCATGGCCCGAATTGGCAAGAACAAGCGGCAGGCGAAATAGGCCTCACGCGCCCCAACGGGACCAGAATCCGCGCCAACCGCCGGCCTGGGCCTTCGCATGGTCCCTGGGCGTGCCGATTTGTTCCGTAAATTCATCGCTGGGGCCGTCGTCATCGATGCCGGGATCATCCGGCGCGCGGACGATCGGGATGACGGCCTGGATCGGTGCCTGGGTGGGCTTGCCGAGGTCCGCACGGGTCCGGAACACCGGGGTTGCCGCGACCGGCGATGATTCGGCGGCCTCAGGGGCCGGCTTGATCGGCTCGGCGGGTGCCACCACCGGTTCTTCCGTCGCCGCCGGGGGCGCGTTGTCCTGCGCGGCCGGAGCAGGGGCAGGGGCTGGGGTCGGGGTCTGGACCTCTGCGATCACGGCCGGTTCCACCGGCGCCTCGCTAACCACCGTCACCCGCTTCGGCGGCGGGGCGGCGAGCATGGCTTCCTCGAAGGCCGAGGACTCGATCGTGGTGCCCTTGTCGGATGGCAGGCTCGCCACCGGCGTCTGCCACTGGAAGGCATCGAGCCGGCCGGTGACCGGGGAGACCGGACGCCAGCGATCGCTGACATAGCCATCCGCGGTCCAGGCCGGGTCGTGACGGGCCCGCACCGCGCGCAAGGTCCAGGCACGGGCACGGCCGCCGTCGCCATGCTCGGTGCGTTCGAGCTCGGCCATCAGCAGCGCCACGCGCTGGGTCGGATCGTTGACGTAAGGCGCCAGCACCTCGCGCGCACGGGCGAACTCGGTCGCATCGATCGCGGCACGCGCGATCGCAAGCTGCCCCTCGACATGCCCAGCCTTGTCGGCGGGCGTTTTCGCCGCAAGCGTCTCGACCCGCTGCAGGCGCTGCCGCGCGGCATCGCCGAGCTTCACATGCGCATAGGCATCGGCAAGGTCGGGATGCGGATTGGCGAGCCAGGCCGCCTCGACCAGCTTCATGGCGCGGCGCACCTGGTGCGCCTCGCTCTCGAATTTCGCGGCGAGCACGGCGGCCGGCACCAGGGTCGGCGCGAGCTTGACGGCTTCCATCACGCTCTCGCGCGCGACATCGCGGTCCATCGTCTCCAACTCCAGCGCGCGCGCCGTCAGCAGCACGCCGCGCTGCCGGCGATAGCCCTGCTTGTCGATCAGGCCTGCAGACAGATTCGAATCCAGGATCGCGAGCGCGCCGCTCCAGTCGCCGCGCGCACAGCGGAAGCCGAGCACCGCGTGCGAGGCCCAGGTCGAGGACGGCGACAGCTTGATCGCTTCCTCCGCGATCATTACGGCACCGACCGCATCGTCGGCGCGCTGTGCCTCGATGAACAGGCCGCGCAAGCCGAGCAGCCGCGTGTCCTCGCGCTCGGCCATGGCGCGGAAGGCGCGCTGCGCCTCGTCGCGATTGCCGTCGAGCTGGGCCGATTGCGCATGCAGGAGAAGCGCGAGCGGATCGTTCGGCGCATGCCGCCGCGCCGCGTCGGCGTGGCGGCGAGCCAGCGCGGTGTCGCCATGACCGATCGCGAGCAGGCCGTGGGTGATGGCGTGGCGGCCACGGGCGTGACGCTTCTCGTGCCGGCGGCGGCGCATGCGCCCCGGCGTGCGCCAGATCATCGTCACGATGCTCCAGAGCAAGACGATCAGGACGGCGAAGATGCCGAGGCAGAGCACGAACACCGGAATGCTCGGCGAGGCCCGGAAACCGCCCCAGGTCAGCACGACATCGCCGGGCTGATCGGCAACCCAGGCCGCGCCTGCGCCTGCGAGCGCAATCAGAACAAGGAAGAAGACGATGCGAAGCATGACTGTTCCTATACGCGCGGATTGTTGCGCGAATCTTATTGAGCGGGCTTGGCGAGACCAGCGAGAGCGTCGTCGGCGAATTTGCGGGAGGCCGCGAGCGCGGCATCGCGCGCGTCGGCCTTGTCGAGCCAGGCTTGCGCAGGCGCGCGATCGGCATCCGGCAGCGTCTTCAGCTCGCGCCGCGCCTCGCCGAAATCGTTGCGCAGCGCTGCGGCCGTGATGCGCGCGACGATGGCGCCGCGGTCGTTGCCGACCCCGTCGGTGCGCTCGATACGGACGAGCTTCGACGCGCCCGCCTGAAGGCGCTCGACGATGCCGGCATTGCTGCTCGGCGTCTCCGGCGGCGGCGCCAATTTCGGCACGATGTTGAGGAGCTCGCGCGTCAGCGCGACCGGCGTCGGAATGCCCGACGCGGCAAACGCATCGAGCGGCTTCAGCAGTTCGGGCTTGGCGGCGAACGACCGCGCAGCCGTGAGCTGTGCCTCATAGGGATCGTTGTGGCGGACGGCGACATCGAGCAGGGTGGCGGCGACCACGTAGCGCAACGGCTTGTCGTCCGCCGCCTTGGCGTCGGCGATCTTTTCGCCCTGCTGCGCGAGCTCGGCGCGCGCGGTGGTGCTAGCGCGCTCGAGCTGGGAGATGCGGTCGTCGAGGGCGGCAAGGCCGGACGAGGCTGCTGCATCGCGCGGCGCGGATTTCGCATCGTTCAATGCGCTCGCGGTCTTGTCGGATTGCGCGCGCAAGCCGGCGATGTCGCCGCGCAGGGTGCCGACGGATTTCTCCAGCGCATCGAGCCGCGCGACGATGGCCGGATCGGCGGCGGGCTTGCCCGCCTTGGCTTCGACTGCGGCGACGCGACCGCTCAGCGCATCGATCGCGGCACTCGTCACTTGCGGCGCGGCCGGCGGCGCCTGCACTGCGGGCCAGCCCAATGCCCAACCGACCGCGATCACGACCGCGGCTGCGGCGGCGCCGGAAAATGGCGCGATGATCCAGGGCGAAATGGCGCTCGATGCAATGGCAGCCTGCGCCTCGCCAGGCTCCGGCTCGGTCTTGGCTGTCTCAACCTTGGCTGTCTCGACCTTGGCCGTGTCGACTTCTGCGTCTTCGGCGGCGGTCTGCGCGGCGTTTGCCTGTTCGGCCGATGGCTGCGCCTCCGGCTCAGCCGCCACATCCTGCGGCTGGGTGGAGACTTCGGTCGCCTCGAGGTCGATGGTGGGCGGGGTGCGCTTGGCACGGCCGGACTCGGGGGCGAGTCCTACGTTTTCACGCTTGCCTGCGTCTTCCGGCTTGTCGTCGGCCATCGTGACGGTTCCTCACACTTTCATACCAGAGACGAGCCCGATTGCCTCGGATTCGGCCCGTCCTCTTACGCCAAACGGGTCCGCAAAGCACGCTCCAAGGCGTCAAACAGGGCATTTTCGTCCGGGGTCGCGGCCACCAGGACCTGCGATGCCCCGGCATCACGCAGCACGCTGGCGACCGTCTCGGACAGGCAGCATTGCGGGATCGCCAGTGCCGAGATTTCGACGCCTTCGTCCCGGGCCGCGTCCAGGAAGGCCCGCGCGCTGCGCCGGGAGTAATGCAGCACCGCCTCGATACCATGCGCGGCAAAGCCGTCGCAGACGTCGCGCGGCAGAAGCTTGACCGGGGCCATACGGTAGGTCGTCTGAGTGACCACGCTAAACCCTTCCGCGCCGAGCTCGCCGCCGAGATCCCGCGACAGGTCGGCGCCCGCAAGATAGAGCAGCGTACTCTTTTTCTTCAGCACCTTGTCGCGCGCGCTCTGCATCACCTTGTCGCGCAAGGACGCGGCGTCGCCGCCGGCGACGATCACATCCGCAAAGCCGACTTCGCGCGCCACGGCAGCCGTGTGCTCGCCGACCGCGAACAGCGGCAGCTCCACGAGGCCGAGGTCCCGCAATTGCGGCGCGACGGCGCGGATCGCATTGGCCGACGTCACGATGATGGCGCTGTAGCCCGCCTCACTCTCGTCATGGAAAGCCACCGGCTCGAACTTGAGCACCGGCGCGAGCAGCACCACATGTCCCCGCACGCGCAGATTTTCCGCCGTCGCCTCATTGTCGGGATGCGGCCGTGTGACAAGAATGGACATCGCTTGTGTTCCCGGACCACGTGGCGGTGACGCATTCGAGGGATGGCTGCGCGTGACGATTGCGCAAGCCGACCCCGGAATGCTACCGCGTTACCAGAACTCTGCTTTACGGATGAGCGCAAGGGCGCAAATTGGATAACAATTCGCCAATGCTGGTACTGGGCATCGAGACCACCTGCGACGAGACCGCCGCGGCCGTGATCGAGCGCGCGCCTGACGGGAGCGGCAGGATCCTGTCCAATATCGTGCGGTCGCAGGTCGAGGAGCATGCCCGCTTCGGCGGCGTCGTGCCGGAGATCGCGGCGCGCGCCCATGTCGACGTGCTCGACGGCATCATCGACCGTGCCATGCACGAGGCCGGCATCGACTACGCCCAGCTCGACGGCGTCGCGGCCGCTGCGGGACCGGGCCTGATCGGTGGCGTCATCGTCGGGCTCACCACCGCGAAGGCGATCGCGATGGTGCACGACACGCCTCTGGTTGCGGTCAACCATCTCGAGGCGCATGCACTGACGCCGCGCCTGACCGATGCGATCGAATTTCCTTACTGTCTGTTCCTCGCCTCCGGTGGCCACACCCAGATCGTCGCTGTCACCGGCGTCGGTCAATATGTGCGGCTTGGCACCACCGTCGATGACGCGATCGGTGAGGCCTTCGACAAGGTCGCGAAGATGCTGGGCCTGCCCTATCCGGGCGGTCCGCAGGTCGAACGCGCGGCGGCGAACGGCGATGCGGGGCGCTTTGCTTTCCCGCGGCCGATGCAGGGACGTCCCGATGCCAACTTCTCCCTGTCGGGACTGAAGACGGCAGTCCGCACCGAAGCGAGCCGGCTGGCTGAGATCACGCCGCAGGACGTCAACGATCTCTGCGCGAGCTTTCAAGCCGCTGTGCTGGATTCCACGGCCGACCGGCTGCGGGTCGGTCTCCGGCTGTTCCGCGACCAATTCGGCGCGCCGCGCGCGCTGGTCGCGGCCGGCGGTGTCGCCGCCAATCAGGCGATCCGCGGCGCATTGTTCGACGTCGCCAGCGAGGCGCAGACGCAGCTGATCATGCCGCCGCCCGCACTCTGCACCGACAATGGCGCGATGATCGCCTGGGCCGGCGCCGAACGCCTGGCGCTCGGCATCACCGATACGATGGAGGCACAGCCGCGCGCGCGCTGGCTGCTCGACGCCAACGCCACCGCGCCCGCAGGCTACGGCAAGACGCGGGCGGGATACTGAATGTCGTGGTGTCGCTACGAGCTCCATTTCACCTCTCCCCGCTTGCGGGGAGAGGTCGACGCGCTCGGCAGCGCACTTGCGCGCCTGAGCGCGGCGGGTGAGGGGGGCTCTCCGCGAATCCATCTCTCACCGAATTTGTGCAGAGAGGCCCCTCACCCCAACCCTCTCCCCGCAAGAGCGGGGCGAGGGAGTAGAGAGATCGCGCCATGACCGCGTTCCAGTCCGTCGCGGTGATCGGCGCGGGTGCCTGGGGTACGGCGCTGGCGGCGGTGGCCGCACGTGCGGGGCGGAACGTGACATTGTGGGCGCGCAACGCGGAACACGCCGCGCGGATCGCATCGACCCGCAACAATCCGCGGCTGCCGGGCGTGCGGCTGGCGCCCGAGATCGTGGTGACGAGCGAGCTCGCGCTGGCGGCGCGCGCGGACATGCTGCTGATCGCGACGCCGGCGCAGCATCTGCGCGGCGCGGTCAACATGCTGGCCTCGCACGTCACGAAGCCGGTGCCGATCATCGCCTGTGCCAAGGGCATCGAGCACGGCACCCACAAATTCATGACCGACGTGATTGCGGAGGCCGCGCCGCATGCGCAGCCCGCAATCCTGTCGGGCCCCAGTTTTGCCGACGACGTCGCGCGCGGCCTGCCGACGGCAGTGACGCTGGCGGCAAAGGACGAGGACTTGGCGAGCGCCCTGGTGCAGGCCCTTGGCTCGGCGACCTTCCGCCCCTATCACACCACGGACGTCCGCGGCGTCGAGATCGGCGGCGCGGCCAAGAACGTGCTCGCGATCGCCGCCGGCATCGTGGTCGGCCGCAACCTCGGCGCCTCCGCGCTCGCCGCATTGACGACACGCGGCTTCAGCGAACTCGCACGGCTCGGCCGCGCCTATGGCGCGCGCACCGAAACGCTCTCCGGCCTCTCCGGCCTCGGCGACCTCCTCCTCAGTTGCTCGACCGCGCAGTCGCGCAATTTCGCACTCGGTATCGCGCTCGGACGCGGAGAAGCTGCCCCCGCCGGCAAGCTGGCGGAGGGGGCATTCACCGCGCCGGTGCTGGTTGAACTCGCGGGCGCAGGGCATGTCGACATGCCGGTCTCGCAAGCGGTCGCTGCCATCCTGAACGGTCAGCTGACGATCGACGCTGCGATCGAGGGATTGCTGACGCGGCCGTTCAGGGCCGAGGAGTAAGGCGACCTCGGCATCTCAGGTAGCACTTCACGGCCTGTACACGCTGGTCTAGCCTGGCGGCACACCGCAGGATCCCGGTCCAACAACAACGAAACGGATCCCAGGGGAAAACGCATGCGCAAACCGCATCGCGCGATCGTTTCGATCGCCATCACCACACTTGCCGCCATGACATTACCCGTCGCTGCCTACGCCCAGGCCGCGATCTCCTATAACGAGCTCGCCAAGAATGAGGCGGCCGCCAATGCCGACAACGGCAAGCGCGTCGCACCCGTCAAATCGATCGCCAATCCCTCCAACGACGTCAGCGCCGACATGCAGGCCATGATCGGCGCGCCGTTTCCGCCGCATTTCAATGCCGACCCGAAGACTCCTACGGAATGGAAGGAGCTGATCGACCGCCGCGCCAAGCTGGCGATCGCCGGGATCCCCGCGATGAAGGAGAAGCTCGGCGTCAAGGTCGAGGAGACCAGGATCGCCGGCGTGCATTGCTTCATCGTCACGCCGAACAGGATCGCGCCCGAAAACCGGCGTCGCCTGCTCGTTCATGTCCATGGCGGCGGCTATGTGTTCGGGCCGGGCGAAGCCGCACTGCCGGAAGCGATCATGATGGCGGGCTTTGGCGGCTTCAAGGTGATCTCGGTCGACTACCGCATGCCGCCCGACTTCCCCTATCCCGCCGCGATGGACGATGCGATGGCGGTCTGGAAGGAAGTCACCAGGGATCACGATGCCCGCCGGATGGCGATCTTCGGCACGTCGACGGGCGGTGCCATGACGCTTGCGATGGTGCTGCGGGCGAAGGACGAGAAGTTGCCGAAGCCGGCCGCCATCGCACCGGGCACGCCCTGGGCCGATATCGACAGGATCGGCGACACCTATGCCAGCAACGAGTGGGTCGACAACGTGCTTGTGACCTGGGACGGCTGGCTTGGCCGCGCCGCAAAACTCTATGCCAACGGCACAGATCTGAAGAATCCCTACATCTCGCCGATCTACGGCGACTTCAAAGGTTTTCCGCCGACCATCCTGACATCGGGCACGCGCGATCTGTTCCTGAGCAACACTGTTCGCACCCATCGCAAATTGCGCCGCGCGGGCGTGATCGCCGACCTCAACGTCTATGAAGGCCAGTCTCACGCGCAGTACCAGTTCAACATCAATGTGCCGGAGACGAAGGAGGCATTCACCGATATCGCAAAATTCTTCGATCGATATCTGAAGGAGTAAGTCGCGCGATGGATAGCGGATGCCCGCGCTTGTCGCAGGCATCCGCGTGGCTGTATGGTCGCGGCACGAGAGGCGCGCATATCCGGGAATGAGGCAGGTTGCGATGAACTATTGGCTGGTGAAATCCGAACCATCGGTGTGGTCCTGGGACCAGCAGGTCGCGAAGGGCGCCAAGGGCGAGGCCTGGACCGGCGTGCGCAATTACACGGCACGCATCAATCTCGTGAACATGAAGAAGGGCGACAAGGCGTTCTTCTATCATTCCAACGAGGGCAAGGAGATCGTCGGCATCGCGGAGATCATCAAGGAGGCCTACACCGATCCCACCGACAAGACCGAAAAGTTCGTCTGCGTCGACATCAAGGCCGACAAGCCCCTGAAGACACCGGTGACGATGGCGGCGATCAAGGCCGAGAAAAAACTCGCCGACATGGCGCTGGTGAAATATTCACGACTCTCGGTGCAGCCGGTGACGGCCGAGGAATGGAAGCTGGTTTGCAAGATGGGCGGGATGTAGGCCAGCTGTCGTAGCCCGGATGGAGCGAAGCACAATCCGGGACATCGCAAACGCGGCCGGCCCCCGGATTTCGTTGCGCTCTATCCGGGCTACGATATCGGAGCTTGCGTCTCCGGCAGCGTGAGCACCTCGCATGGCGAGGCGATGCCGCGCAGCTTGTGCAGTCCGAGCGCGACCAGGGGCATGTCCGTCTCGGCTGCGAGTGCGCCCGATACCAGCACGGTCCTGCCGAGCGGCTTGCACAGGCCTTCGAGCCGGCTGGCGAGGTTGACGGCGGGACCGATCGCCGTGAAGTCCAGCCGATTGGCGGCGCCGATATTGCCCCAGAGCATCTCGCCGAGATGAAGCGCGGCACCGAACGCGAGCGGCGGCAATCCTTGCGCGCCGCGCTCGGCATTGAGATACGCCATCCCGGCTTCGGCTGCACCTGCCGCGCGCAGAGCGGCCTCGCAGGCGCGACGCGGTGACGCCTCGACCACCGGAAAGATCGCGAGCATGCCGTCGCCGATGAATTTGAGCACCTCGCCGCCGAAGGCATGAACGGCACCGGCGATGCGATCGAACCAGGCATCGAGCGCCGCGATGACATCGGCCGGCGGGCTGGCTTCCGACAAGGTGGTGAAGCCTCGCAGATCGGCATAGAGCAGCGCAGCCTGGATGGTCTCGCCGAGGTCGCGCCGCAACGGCGCCGCCAGCACCCGCTCGGCGCTGCGCTTGCCGAGATAGGCCTCCAGCGTGGCCCGCAAGGTGGCGCGCGCAGCGAGCACAGCGAGCGGCGTCGCGGCAAAGCGCGCGGCCTGGCGCAGTTGCTCGATTTCGCCGGCCGTGAACGCACGCGGCCCGATCCAGCCGAGCAGCGGCCCATCGCGCCCGACAACGTCTTCATGGACTTCGCCGCCTGCGATGTCGCGCAGCCAGCGGCGGCCGGCATCGTTGGGCAAATCGGGCGCGAGCCCGCCGGGCGCAAAGCCAAGCGCCTCGATCACCCGGCCGTTGTCCGCCCGCCACAGCCATGTCCGCTTGGCGATCAACGGGTGCGGCACCTCCAGCGTCAGGCTGCCTGCCGCAAGCGGCACACCATCGGCGAGCAGGTGCGCGCCGAGTTCCGCGAGCAGGCGATCGGCGCCGGGACTATCCGATGCGGCATCGACGAGCCAGGCGAGGGTCGGAGACAGTTGCATCAGACGATGATGGCGAAGGTCGGCGGTGTTTGTCACGGGCAATCCTTGACGGGCTGCTTTGGCGCCGCCATGTGCCAGTATCAGCCCAGGGATGATCGCCGATGACCGAGCCGTTCGTATTGCGACGCGAGACGCAGATCGCAGCCCCGCGCGCCACCGTCTTCGCCTATTTGACCGACCCTGAGAAAATCCTGAGCTGGATGGGCTCGGACGCCACCACCGAGCCGCATCCCGGTGGGCTCTATCTGCTCAAGGGAATCGGCCCGCGTGCCAGCGTCGCCCGCGGCGCCTTCCGCGAGGTCGTGCCGGTGCATCGCCTGGCCTACACGTTCGGCTGGGAGGGCGGCCAGGAGGTGCCGCCCGGCTCGAGCCTGATCGAGATCGACTTGATCGAACACGACGGCGGCACGCTGCTGCGCATGACCCATAGCGGGTTGCCGACCGAGGAGCAGGTGGCCGCCCACGCGAAAGGGTGGGCGCATTATCTGGCACGACTCACGAACGCAGCCGCGGGCCGCGATCCCGGTCCGGACAAGGGTCTTTCGGACAATATGTAGCGATGCGGCGGGTTACACCGCCGCGGTCGCGACCACCTGCTGCAACAGCTGCTCGCGCCGGGCCTGCGAGCGCTGGCCCTTCATCGTCGCCGCAAAACGCTCGAGGATGCCGTCCTCGAAGGCGGTGACGATGGTGTCGTGGACGTAGCTCTTGCGGCAGATCGCCGGCGTATTGGAGAGCTTGTCGGCGGCGGCGCGGATCGCATCCAGCACCTGCTTCTTGCGGCCGCGCTGGCTGGTCGCCGGCGTGATCCGCGACAGCGATTCCACGACGACGGCCGAGGCCATCAGCGTACGAAAATCCTTCAGCGAAATCTTGATGCCGGCGATCTCGCGCAGGAACGCATTCACCTGCGTGGTGCTGACCGCGCGCACGATACCGTAGGCATCGCGATACTGGAACATGCGCTTGCCGGGAACGCCGTTGAGGATGCCGATGGCGCGCACCAGCTTGGCCGCGTCGCACTCCTTGCGCACGGCCTTGCCGCCCTTCGCCTTGAAGGTCAGCACGAAAGAATCGTCTTCGAGCGTGACGTTCGACTTCAGCATCGTGGTCGCGCCGCGGGTGCCGTTGAGGCGGGCATAGGATTCGTTGCCGGGACGGATCGCGGTACGCGCAATCAGCTCGATCACCGCCGAAAGCGCGAATTCGCGCGTCGGCTCGTCGCCCGACAGGAACGCCGAGACCTTGCGCCGGATCTTCGGCAGCGCGCCGACGAGCTTTTCCAGGCGATGCGCCTTGCGGTGCTCGCGGACCTTCTCCCAGTCGGCGTGATAGCGATATTGCAGCCGGCCCGCGGCATCGCGGCCGACCGCCTGAAGATGCGAGCTCGGATCAGCCGAGTAGCGCACCTCGCGATAGGCCGGCGGCACCGCCATGGCGTGCAGCCGGCGGATGGTGCGGGCGTCGCGGATATGGGCGCCGTTGGGGCGGACGAAGGAATAGCCCTTGCCGCGGCGGATGCGGCGGATGGTCAGCTCGTTCTGGTCGCCCAGCCGCAGGCCGAGTTCCTTGGCGAGCGCCTCGACCGCCGCCGGGGAGGCGGAATCGAACACCTTTTTGGGGCTGGGACGGGTGGAACCGGCCGGTTTCGGCCATTGTCCGAGGGCTTTGGCCAGCGCAATGGCAGCAGGATCGGCCGAGGCAGGCCGCATCGTCCCGAGATTCTGCTGATCCATCATAGTCTTACGCCTTGGCCCTGTCTGGTACCGTTCAATGCCGCTGTTCTGATGTTTGTTCCAAGCCTCGCTTGGAGGGCCTCTTTGGACCCGGGTTAGCCACTTAGGGTGTTCCGAACCGCATTGCGAGTCCCGAATCAGTGAAAAGCGGTTCCTAAATACCGCCTGCGACGCATGGGCGCCCTGCGCAGCCCTGTTCCGGAGATCTGGGTAAAGAGCCCAAAACCTCTGCCGGTCTGTTTCAGATTTGCGACAGCCGGCCTTTGCCGCTTGATTTCCCGCATGGCCGGCCGATCACCGAAGGTCCAGCTTGTGCTCCTTGTCGGGTCCGGTTAGCCCGACGCATAATCGGTGCAACGATCAAGTCGGCTTGCGCATCGCCAGCGTTTGGCTTGCCGTATGTGGAGGGAAACATGTCCGAGAAGATTTACGACGTGCCCGCGGAATGGGCCAAACGGGCCTGGGTCGACCAGGCCAAGTACAAGGACATGTACGCCCGCTCGATCGCGGACCCGAACGCCTTCTGGGCCGAGCAGGCCAAGCGCATCGACTGGATGCACGCACCGACGAAAATCGAGAACGTCTCCTTCGCGCCCGGCAACATCTCGATCAAATGGTTCGAGGACGGCATCCTCAACGTCGCCCATAACTGCATCGACCGCCATCTCGCCAAGCGCGGCAACCAGACCGCGATCATCTGGGAAGGCGACGATCCCTCGCAGTCCAAGCACATCACCTACAAGGAGCTGCACGACGAGGTCTGCCGGATGGCCAACATCCTGCGCACCCGCAACGTCAAGAAGGGCGACCGCGTCACCATCTACCTGCCGATGATTCCGGAAGCAGCCTACGCGATGCTGGCCTGCGCCCGGATCGGCGCGATCCACTCGGTGGTGTTCGCAGGCTTCTCGCCCGACAGCCTCGCCCAGCGCATCAACGACTGCCAGTCCAAGATCATCATTACCGCGGACGAAGGCCTGCGTGGTGGCAAGAAGGTGCCGCTGAAGGCCAATGTCGACGCGGCGATCGCCAAGGCCGACGGCGTCGACTGGGTCGTCGTGGTCAAGCGCACCGGCGGCAAGATCGAGATGAACCCGACGCGCGACCTCTGGTACCACGAGGCCGCCGCCATGGTGACGACCGAATGCCCGGTCGAGCACATGCACGCCGAGGACCCGCTGTTCATCCTCTACACCTCGGGCTCGACCGGCCAGCCCAAGGGCGTGCTGCACACCTCGGGCGGCTATCTCGTGTTCGCGTCGATGACGCATCAATACGTGTTCGACTATCACGACGGCGACATCTACTGGTGCACCGCCGACGTCGGCTGGGTTACCGGCCACAGCTACATTCTCTACGGGCCGCTCGCCAACGGCGCGACCACGCTGATGTTCGAAGGCGTGCCGAATTACCCGGATAATTCGCGATTCTGGAACGTCATCGACAAGCACAAGGTCAACATCTTCTACACCGCGCCGACCGCGATCCGCGCGCTGATGCAGTCGGGCGACGAGCCGGTGAAGAAGACCTCGCGCGCGAGCCTGCGCCTGCTCGGCTCGGTCGGCGAGCCCATCAATCCGGAAGCCTGGGAATGGTATCACCGCGTCGTCGGTGACGACCGCTGCCCGATCGTCGACACCTGGTGGCAGACCGAGACCGGCGGCATTCTGATCACGCCGCTGCCGGGCGCGACAAAACTCAAGCCGGGTTCGGCAACGCAGCCGTTCTTCGGCGTGGCGCCCGAGATCGTCGACGCCGACGGCAAGGTGCTGGAGGGTGAGACCACGGGCAATCTCTGCCTGACCCGTTCATGGCCGGGCCAGATGCGCACGGTCTATGGCGATCACGCCCGCTTCGAGCAGACCTATTTCTCGACCTACAAGGGCAAATACTTCACCGGCGACGGCTGCCGCCGCGATGCCGATGGTTATTACTGGATCACCGGCCGCGTCGACGACGTCATCAACGTCTCTGGCCATCGCATGGGCACCGCGGAAGTCGAGAGCGCGCTGGTCGCGCATGAGAAGGTGTCGGAAGCCGCCGTGGTCGGTTATCCGCACGACATCAAGGGTCAGGGCATCTATGCCTATGTGACGCTGATGGCCGGCGTCGAGCCGAGCGACGAGCTGCGCAAGGAACTCGTCACATGGGTCCGCAAGGAAATCGGCCCCATCGCGGCACCAGACCAGATCCAGTTCTCGCCCGGCCTGCCCAAGACCCGCTCGGGCAAGATCATGCGCCGCATCCTGCGCAAGATCGCCGAGGATGAGCCGGGCAGCCTTGGCGACACCTCGACACTCGCCGATCCTGCGGTGGTCGACGACCTCGTGAAGAACCGGCAGAACAAGAAGTCGGCGTAGGAACGGCCTCGTGCCCCGGACGCAGCGCAGCGCTTCTTCAGCGGTGCGCTGCAGAACCGGGGCCCATCTATCCACGAAAAGAAGAAGCTGGGTCCCGGCTCTGCGCAACAGCGCAAGAGCGCTGCAGCGCGTCCGGGACACGAGACTGCCTTTCGCGCCAACGTCGTCCCAAACAAACCCCCGTTCACGCCCTCACGCACTTGTCAGGACGGACGCCGGCGCGGCGGCATCTTTGCCGCCGAGTGTTGTTTTCAAGTCATTTACTTTGTTTCGAACATTTCCTTTGTTCCCCCTGCTGGCTGGCCCTCGGCGGCCGTGCGTGGAAACCATCCGGTTAACAGGTGCGGTTAAGAATCTCTGGGCGAGCAGGCGATTGCCGGTTTTTGCGTCATTTTGAACGATGGGAAATATCGATGTCGATGAAGGTTGCTGTGGCGCTGGCCGCCACCATCGGGGCAGGGGTCTTGATGTCGACGGCTGCCGAGGCGCGGCCTGAAATGGTGGGGACGCACGTCGCCAACTATTCGCCCGGCACCATCGTGGTCAAAACCAGCGAGCGCCGGCTCTATCTCATTCTCGATGACGGCCACGCCGTGCGCTATCCGGTCGGCGTCGGCAAGTCCGGCAAGCAGTGGGCCGGTACCACCCGCATCGACGGCAAGTACCGTAATCCGGCCTGGTCGCCGCCCGCCGAGGTGAAGCGCGACAAGCCGCAGCTTCCCGACGTGATCCCGGGCGGCTCGCCGTACAATCCGATGGGCGTTGCTGCGATGACGCTGGCTGGTGGCGAATATGCCATCCACGGCACCAACGTGCCGGGCTCGGTCGGCGGCTTCGTCTCCTATGGCTGCATCCGCATGCTCAACGACGACATCACCGATCTCTACAGCCGCGTCTCCGTCGGCACCACGGTGGTCGTGGCGCGCTGATCGTCGCAACCCAAACAGAGTTTGAAAGAGCCGCGTTTCGACGCGGCTTTTTTTGTTACCAGAAACGCCAGCCGCGCGTGCACCAGCCGTCGCGATGACCGCCATTGTAGCTGCGCGCGAAACCGCCAGCGAGCATCGCCGCCGAAACGTTGGCGGTCCGTCTGGTCGCGACATCGGCGAGAACGCGCCCGTATTTCTCCGAGCCGAGATTGTAGATGGTGACGCCGCCCTGGCCGAGCAGATTGCGCAGCGCCCCGGTGGCCGCTTCCGCCTTGTCCAGCTCGTCCTGGCAGGACGCCTTCATCTCGGGCGCATCGATGCCGCGCAGACGAATCCGTGCAACGAGATCGCGCCCGTCGCGTTGATGCACGCGCGCGAGAAAGGTGTCGCCATCGATGGTACGGATAACGTCGATCGGCAGGCGGCTGTCGGGATTGCCGGACTGCTGCAGGATGATCTCGGCATCCTGCGCGCGCTCGTCAGCCGGATGCGGAATCCGCCAGTCGGTGCCGTGCCGGAAGGTGAGCACGACCGCCATGACGATGCCGACCACGAACATCCACGGCAACAGTCCGGAGAAGCGACGGCCAAACGGCGAACCGCCATAAGACGGCCGATAGGAGCTATCTGGATCGAAGCGCGGCATCCGCGCACGCTAGGGCTGAGTCGGCCAAATCGACAAGTCAGCTTGAAAAGACCAGCGTCTCAGAAATCCGAAGCGATGCCCTTGCGCTCCCAATCGCCGTAGCGCGTCGGCTCAGGTCCCTTCGGCCCCTGCAACTCCTTCGGTGCCGCCTCGGCATGAACAGCGGCGGCTTGCCGGCGCGCCTCGGCTTCGGCCAGCGCGCGCTGGGCGGCCGGCGGCAACGGCTTGCGATCGGGAGCGGGAGGCTGGTCGTTCATAATCCGGGTCCTAGCGCAGGATCGCGACATGCGCGACGTCCAATTACGCATTGCTGAAATGGCCGCGACGGGCTGAAATCGCCAGAGGCCATTCTTACATTTGGCATATTCGCATGCCACAGCTGGTGTTCTTAAGGCATGCGCCCATATTGGCGGAACTGCCGCTCGCTCAGAACCTTACTTCCGCATGCCATCTCAACGTTTTGCCCCTCCGTCCGAAGTGCCTGGTCTCGCGGCACGGCGGATCGCTGCCGACATCGTCGACGGCGTCCTGCACAAGCACCGCACGCTCGATGACCAGCTCGACGGTTCCGGCGCTCATCCCGGACTGAAGACGCTCGCCGACCGTGACCGCGCGCTGATGCGGCGGCTGGTCGCAACCATCCTGCGCCGCCTCGGCACGCTCGGCCATGTGCTGTCGCGCCTGCTCGACAAAGGCATTCCCTCCGAGGCACCGCGCGCGCAGAGCGCGCTCCTGATCGGCGCTGCCCAGATTCTCTGGATGGACGTGCCGGATCACGCCGCGGTCGATCTCTCGGTGCGCCTGGTGCAATCCGACCGGCGCGCCGCGCGCTATGCCGGCCTCGTCAACGCCGTGCTGCGCCGCTGCGCGCGCGAAGGCCAGGCGCTGGTCGAGGAAGTCTCGACGCAATCGCTCGATCTGCCGCCCTGGCTGCTGGCGCGCTGGAGTGCGCATTACGGCGAGGCGACTGCGCGGGACATGGCGCTCGCGCTCGGCCACGAACCGTCGCTCGATCTCACCGTGAAGTCCGACGCTGCACAATGGGCGAGCCGGCTGCATGGCGAGGTGCTCCCGACGGGATCGGTGCGCACGCTGCTGCATGGCTCGGTGACCATGCTGCCCGGCTTCGCCGAAGGACAATGGTGGGTGCAGGACGCCGCCGCCGCGCTGCCGGTCCGGCTGTTCGGCGACATCAAAGGCAAATCCATTGCCGATCTCTGTGCTGCACCTGGCGGCAAGACCGCGCAGTTGGCGCAGGCCGGCGCGCATGTCACGGCGATCGACCGTTCACCCGCCCGGGTGGCACGCCTGCGCGAAAACCTGACCCGGTTGTCGCTCCAGGCCGAGACTGTCGTCGCCGACGCCGTGGAATGGGCGGGCCCGGCGGATGGCCTCGACGGAGTTCTGATCGACGCGCCCTGCACCTCGACCGGGACGATCCGCCGGCACCCCGACGTCGCGTGGCTGCGGCAGGAATCCGACGTCGCCGCGATGACGGTTCTCCAGCAGCGGCTGCTGAAGAAATCCGTTTCGCTGCTCAAGTCCGGCGGGACGCTGGTCTACTGCACCTGTTCGCTGGAACCCGAAGAAGGCGAGCGGGCCGTCGCGACGCTTCTCGCCGCCGAGCCTGCGCTTCGCCGCGTGCCGATCGAGGCCAGCGAGGTCTCCGGGCTCAGCGAGATCATCACCGCCGAGGGCGATCTCCGGACCCTGCCGAGCCACCTGCCGCACGCCGACCCGAAGCTCGGCGGGCTCGACGGATTTTTCGCGGCCCGGCTCGTTAAATCCTGATTTTGCACCGGATTTTGCTACCACTGGACTGATTCGGGGCCATTCAAGGTGGTGTCCGCGGTCCGATTTTGGGATTAATAAGGATTCGTCGGAATCCTCTCCCCCTTCAAGGCAAGGCGTGTCGGTCGCTCAACGCAGACGTATCTCGACGCTGGTGATGAACCGCTTCGCGCGGAACATGCTCGCGCGCGCGAGCGGCGGTCCGGTTGCGCTGTCGCGGGTCTGGCCCGGCCGCACCGATCGGCTGATCATTGCGCCGCATGATCTGCGCACCGCGGATGCGACCCGCGCCGCCGAGATCTATGCCGGGCGCTTCGTCTTCGCCGGCAAGATCGTCAACTGCCACGGCCGCTCGATCTTCGATCTCGATCCGCCCTCGGAGGATTGGGAGGTCGCGCTGCTCGGCTTCGGCTGGCTGCGGCACCTGCGCGCCGCCGACACCGCGCTGACCCGGGCGAATGCGCGTGCGCTGGTCGAGGACTGGATCAGCAATCCCGCCAACAAGCGCCGGCCCGTCGCCCGCCGCGCCGATGTGCTGGCGCGGCGCGTCATCTCGCTGCTGTCGCAGGCGCCGCTGGTGCTCAATGACACCGACAACAAATTCTACCGCCGTT
This sequence comes from Bradyrhizobium sp. CIAT3101, assembly GCF_029714945.1. Lineage (NCBI taxonomy): Bacteria > Pseudomonadati > Pseudomonadota > Alphaproteobacteria > Hyphomicrobiales > Nitrobacteraceae > Bradyrhizobium > Bradyrhizobium sp. CIAT3101. The sequence continues at coordinate 376,369 of NZ_CP121634.1, read as the reverse complement.
ATCTGCGCGCGCTGGCACGCGAGATCCGCTTCCTGCGCTTCACCATGGTCAACATCCCGGACGGGGTGCCGAAGCTCCAGGTGCAGATCGCGCTGTGCTACACGACGCTCTGCCTCGCCAACCAGGCCCGCCACATCCGCAGCGCGTCGAAAAAGCTCTCCGACGAATTGCAGCGGCAGATTCTCCCCGACGGCGGCCACATCTCGCGCAACCCGGGCGCGCTGATCGAACTGCTGATCGACCTGCTGCCGCTGCGTCAGACGTTTGCCGCGCGCAACATCGCGCCGCCGCCGGCGCTGCTCAATGCGATCGACCGCATGATGCCGATGCTGCGCTTCTTCCGGCACGGCGACGGCAATTTCGCGCTGTTCAACGGCATGAGCGCGACGCCGTCGGATCTGCTCGCCACGCTGCTTGCCTATGACGACACCCATGGCGCGCCGATGGCGAACATGCCGCACACCGGCTTCCAGCGGCTCGATGCCGGCCCGACCACACTGATCATCGACACCGGCCCGCCGCCGCCGCCCGGCGTCAGCCACGACGCGCATGCCGGCTGCCTGTCGTTCGAACTGTCCTCCGGCATCAGCCGCATCGTCACCAATTGCGGCATGCCGACCACCGGCCGCGACAATTGGCGGCCGTTCGCGCGCGGCACCGCGGCGCATTCGACGCTGACCTATCACGAGACGTCGTCCTGCCAGTTCGTCGAGATGTCGGCGATGAAGCGGCTGTTGCACGGCGCGCCGATCATCAGCGGCCCCCGTGAGGTGGAGAGCTATCGCGAAGTCGTGCAGGACGGCACGCTGCTCACGACGTCGCATGACGGCTATCTCGCCAAGTTCGGCGTGATCCATCGCCGCGTGCTGATGGTCGCCAATGACGGCGCGCGGATCGACGGCGAGGACACGCTGTCGCCACCGCAGGGCGCGCGCCTCAAGGGCGCCGACGCCGATTTCGCGCTGCGCTTCCATCTGCATCCCGCGGTGAAGGCGAGCCGGCTGTCGGATGCGCGCGGCGTCATGCTGGTGCTGCCGAACCGCGACGTCTGGACCTTCGAAGCGCTCGACGACAAGGTCGATCTCGAGGACAGCGTGTTCCTGGCCGGCAATGACGGCCCCCGCCGCACCGCGCAGATCGTGATCCGCCAGGATGCGCGCCAGGGGCCCTCGATCCGCTGGAGCTTTGTGCGTTCCTCGGCCTCGCCGGCGGTCACCAATGCCCGCCGCAACGCCCGGCGCGAACCGGAACTTCCGCTGTAAACAGGCGCGATTCGGTCCCATCTGATCGTTGTGAAGGGCCTCGAAAGCTGCTATCGAGCGCTCGTTCGCGCGACTGGCGACCTTGGATGGAGCACCATCGGGAAGCGCGACACATATCCGCCGCGCGCCTGGGCATAGACACTCCTTAAGACAGAGGATCTTGCTCATGACTGACCATCCCCGCCGCGTCACCCGCGCCCTTCTCTCCGTCTCCGACAAGACCGGCCTGATCGAATTCGCCAAGGCGCTTGCCGCGCACGATGTCGAGCTGGTCTCGACCGGCGGCACCGCGAAAGCGATCGCCGCGGCCGGCCTCAAGGTGAAGGACGTCTCCGACCTCACCGGTTTCCCCGAGATGATGGACGGCCGCGTCAAGACGCTGCATCCGAAAGTGCATGGCGGCCTGCTTGCGATCCGCGACAACAAGGAACATGCCGAGGCGATGAAGGCGCACGGCATCGCACCGATCGACCTGCTCGTCGTCAACCTCTATCCTTTCGAAGCGACCGTCGAGAAAGGCGCGGGCTTCGAGGATTGCATCGAGAACATCGACATCGGCGGTCCCGCGATGATCCGCGCCGCCGCCAAGAATCATGACGACGTCGCCGTCGTGGTCGAAGCGGACGATTACAAGGCCGTGCTCGACGAGCTCGCCGCCAACAAGGGCGCAACGACGCTCAAGCTGCGCCGGCGGCTTGCCGCAAAGGCCTATGCGCGTACCGCGGCTTACGACGCTGCGATCTCGAACTGGTTCAACCGCCAGCTCGAAATCGACGCGCCCGATTTCCGCGCCTTCGGCGGCAAGCTGATCCAGTCGCTGCGCTACGGTGAGAACCCGCACCAGACCGCCGCGTTCTACGCGACGCCCGACAAGCGCCCCGGCGTTTCGACCGCGCGGCAGCTGCAGGGCAAGGAGCTCTCCTACAACAACATCAACGACACCGATGCGGCCTATGAATGCATCGGCGAGTTCGACACCAAGCGCACTGCGGCCTGCGTCATCGTCAAGCACGCCAATCCCTGCGGCGTCGCCGAAGGCGCGAACCTCGTCGACGCCTATCGCAAGGCGCTGGCCTGCGATTCGACCTCGGCCTTCGGCGGCATCATCGCGATGAACCGCGCGCTCGATGCCGATACCGCGCGCGAGATCACGAAAATCTTCACCGAGGTGATCATCGCGCCTGATGCCAGCGAGGAAGCGATCGCCATCATCGGCGCGCGCAAGAACCTTCGCCTGCTGCTCGCCGGCAGCCTGCCCGATCCGCGTACTGCTGGTCTCACCGCAAAGACCGTCGCAGGCGGTCTGCTCGTGCAGAGCCGCGACAACGCCGTGGTCGACGACATGACCTTCAAGGTCGTGACCAAGCGCGCCCCGAGCGATGCCGAGATGCGTGACCTCAAGTTCGCGTTCCGGGTCGCAAAACACGTCAAGTCGAACACCATCATCTACGCCAAGGATCTCGCCACCGTCGGTATCGGCGCGGGCCAGATGAGCCGCGTGGATTCAGCGCGGATCGCCGCTCGCAAGGCGCAGGATGCGGCCAACGAGCTGAAGCTCACCGAGCCGTTGACCAAGGGTTCGGTCGTCGCGTCGGATGCATTCTTCCCGTTCGCCGACGGCATGCTCGCCTGCATCGAAGCCGGCGCGACCGCCGTGGTGCAGCCCGGCGGTTCGATGCGCGATGACGAGGTGATCAAGGCCGCCGACGAGCACGGCATCGCCATGGTGTTCACGGGAACGCGGCATTTCAGGCACTGATACTGATCTCGCCACACGTCGTCCCGGACAAGCGCAGCGAAGCGGAGCGCTGATCCGGGACCCATACCCCCGAAAAGGTGTTTGGCGAAGACTCGGAGTGGGGCTCTCGCGTCAAACTTGTCACTGTGGCTATGGGTCCCGGCCTTCGCCGGGACGACAGCGGAGAATGGGGCAAGAGAGGAGCTAGGACTCCCGCACCCGCATCAGCAGCGCAAACCCTGTCACGAAGAACACCACCAGCACGGCCATGCCGGCCTTCTGGCTCGCGGTGGCCGCGGTGATCACGCCGATCAGCAGCGGTCCGATGAAGGACGTCACTTTTCCGGTCAGCGCGAACAGACCAAAATACTGCGCGATGCGATCCTTCGGCGCGAGATGGATCAGGAGCGTGCGTGACGCCGCCTGAAGCGGGCCGCCGGCTGCACCGATCAGGCAGCCCAGCACGATATAGGCACGCTCGGCGGCGGCGGCGAACATCGGACCGCCCGGGACCGGCGGCGCGACCTTGACGAACAGCACGCTATCCTTGTCGACCAGCAGGATCGCCGCGACCGCGATCAGCAGGATCAGCAAGCTGCCGGCAATGACGCGCTTCGGCCCGAGGAAGTCGTCGAGCTTGCCGCCGAGCCATGCACCGAAGGTGCCGGCGACAGCGAGGATGATGCCGAAGGTGCCGATCTGGATGGTGTGCCAGCCGAAGGTGCCTGCGGCATAGATACCCCCGAACGCGAACAGCGACACCAGGCCGTCGGTGTAGATCATGTTGGCGAGCAGAAACGCCGCGAGCGATTTCTGCTTCGGCAGATCCTTCAGCGATCGCTTCAGATCCGCCAGGCCTTCATGCAGCGCCTCGCGCACCGGGCGCTTCGCCGGATAATCCGGCGTGAACAGGAACATCGGCGTCACAAAGACGATGAACCACAGCCCGGTCAACGGTCCCGCGGCACGATCGCCCTCGTGGGTGGCGGGGTCGAGCCCGAACAGCGGCGTGAAGCCGAGCAGCGTGCGGCCGGTCTCCGGATTGGCCGCGAGGAAACCGAGCACGATGATCAGGCTGACGATGCCGCCGATATAGCCCGTGGCCCAGCCGGTGCCGGAGAGACGGCCGATGCGCTCCGGCGGCACCAGGGTCGGCATCATCGCATTGTTGAAGACGGTGGCGAACTCGGCACCGACACTGGCAAGCGCGACCGCGATCAGCAACGGCGGAATGATGGCGTGATTGCCGGGCTTGCCGATCCACAGCGCGCAGGAGGCCAGCACGAGCACTGCGCCGAACGCGGCGATCCACGGCTTGCGGCGGCCGGCGGCATCCGCGATGGCACCAAGCACGGGTGACAGCAGCGCGATCGCCATGCCAGCTGCTGCCATCGCAAACCCCCAGAGCGATTGACCCGTGGCGGGATCCGGCGCGATGCTGGTGGCGAAATAAGGTGCGAACACGAAGGTCGTGATCAGCGTGAAATAAGGCTGCGCGGCCCAATCGAAGAAGATCCAGCTGACGACAGCGGCGCGCGGCGGATAGGTCCGCGAGGCGCCGGCCATGCGCGCCTCCGGGGCGATCGTCGTCATCAAGCAGTCCCCATCACAAACAGTTTTGTCTCTCTTAGCGCAAACCGTATAGCATTACAGCGACACCTTTGAATTGGCCTGAAGGCCCCGCGGAAATTTGATGATGTCACTATTTTCGACACGCCGGACGTTTTTCGCTTTCATCGCCACTCTGGCGTTTGGTCTTGCATCGGCGACCGCGCAGGATGCGCGACGGGCTTATGTCCCGCCCGCGCTCGACACGGTGCATGCCGTTCCCGCCGAACACGGCATGGTGGTGGCGCAGGAGAAGATATCCGCGCAAGTCGGCGCCGACATCCTGCAGCGTGGCGGCAATGCCGTCGACGCGGCCGTCGCGACCGGCTTTGCGATGGCGGTAACTTACCCGCGCGCCGGAAATATCGGCGGCGGCGGCTTCATGGTGATCCATTCCGCCGAACGCAACGAGGACATCGCGATCGACTACCGCGAGACCGCGCCGGCGGCGACCACGGCACAGATCTTCCTTGGAGCCGACGGCAAGCCTGATCCCGCCAAGTCGCGCGATTCCGGACTTGGCATCGGCGTGCCCGGCACGGTCGCCGGCCTTGCTTTGGCGCTCGAGAAATACGGCTCGGGTAAATTCACGCTGGCGCAATTGCTCGAACCGGCGATCGCGCTCGCCCGCGACGGATTCATCGTCACCGATGACATCGCCGATACCCTCCCGGGATGGTACCCGCGGCTGGCACGCTGGCCGTCCTCAACGAAAATTTTCGCAAAGCCGGATGGCAGGCCGTTTGGCGAAGGCGACAGGCTGGTGCAGAGCGATCTCGCCGACACGCTGGCGAGTGTCGCAGCGCAAGGACCACGCGGTTTCTATGAGGGCCCCGTAGCGGAGAAGCTCGCCAAGGCCGTGTCCGATGCCGGCGGCATCATGACCTCAGCCGATCTGAAGGCCTATCAGGCCGTGATCCGTTCGCCGGTGCGCGGCACTTATCGCGGCTACGACATCGTCTCGATGCCGCTGCCGTCGTCAGGCGGCGTCGTGCTGGTGGAATCGCTCAACATCCTCGAAGGCTTTCAGCTCCCGGATCTGAAACAGGGTTCGCCGGCATCGCTGCATTTGTTGATCGAAGCGATGAAGCGCGCCTATGCCGATCGTGCGCGCTATCTCGGCGATCCGGCCTTCGTCAATGCACCGATCGAAACGCTTACCGCGAAGAACTATGCGGCCAAACTGCGTGCGAGCCTCTCGACCGATCGCGCGACGCCGTCGAAGGAGATCGTTTCCGCTCCGCCCGCACCGCGTGAAGGCAGCAACACCACGCATTTCTCCGTCGTCGACAGCAGCGGCAACGCCGTCAGCAACACCTACACGCTCAACTTCAGCTACGGCGTTGGACTCGTCGCCGATGGCACCGGCGTGCTGCTCAACAACGAGCTCGACGATTTCACCGCCGCCGTCGGCGCCTCCAACGCCTATGGCCTCGTCGGCTACGAGCCAAATCTGCCCGGGCCCGGCAAGCGGCCGCTGTCCTCGATGTCGCCGACCATCGTGCTGAAGGACGGCAAGCCGGTGCTGGTGACAGGCTCGCCCGGCGGCAGCCGCATCATCTCGACCGTGCTCCAGGTGATCGTGAACGTGCTCGACTACAAGATGGACGTCGCCGCCGCCGTCGCCGCACCGCGGCTGCATCATCAATGGCTGCCGGACGAGGTGCGCATCGAGCACGGCTTTCCCGACGATGTCCTGTTCGAGCTGAAGGCGATGGATCATCTCATCGTCGAGCCGATGGGACAGACGTCGGCCAATTCGATTGCCATAACGCCGACCCCTCGGGGCACCCGATCCACGCACGCGCGGCGCGGAAGCGGCAGGACAGTAACCCTGCCCCTGCAACCCCGCCCCTGCATGGCACGACCGCGCGCGCTGGCTTGCGCCGGCCGCCGCGCGTGCTACCACCGCCCGGCCAAACGAATTTGCCGGGGAAACGCACATGACCACAGCCGATCCGACTGGGCGCATCGAACGCGCCGAGATCGAGGACACCAGCCTTCTCGCCTTCTATCGCGACATGAACGCGCCGGAGCGAAGGACGTTCTGGGCCTGCGCTGCGGGCTGGGCGCTCGACGGCATGGACTTCATGATCTATCCGCTGGTGATCGGCACCATCATCGCACTGTGGAAGGTCGATGCGGCCTCAGCCGGTCTTGCCGGCACGGTGACGCTGCTGGCGTCCGCCATCGGCGGCTGGCTCGGCGGTTATCTCTCCGATCATATCGGGCGGGTCAGGACGCTCCAGATCACCATCATCTGGTTCTCGTTCTTCTCTCTGGTCTGCGCGGTCGTGCAGAATTTCGAACAGCTGTTGATCGCGCGCGCGGTGCTTGGTCTCGGCTTCGGCGGCGAATGGGCGGCGGGCGCCGTGCTGATGGGCGAAGCGATCCGGCCGCAATATCGCGGACGCGCGGTCGGCTCGGTGCAATCGGGTTGGGCGGTCGGCTGGGGCCTTGCGGTGCTGTCGCAGGCGATCCTGTTCTCACTGATGCCGGCGGAGACGGCGTGGCGCTGGATGTTCGTGATCGGCGCGCTGCCGGCGCTGCTGGTGTTCTACATCCGCCGCTCCGTCACCGAACCCGAGATCGCGGCGGAGGCCCGCGCGAAGCAGGCCGCGGCCGGCGACCGCCCCGCGCTCTGGGAGATCTTTTCGGGCCCGATCCTGAAGACCACGATCCTGGCGTCGCTCGCGGCGACGGGCTGCCAGGGCGGCTACTACGCGATCACCTTCTGGGTGCCGCAGTTTCTGACCAAGGAACGGCATCTGTCGATCGTCGGCTCCACCGGCTATCTCTCGACGCTGATCATCGGCTCTTTCATCGGCTATCTCGTCGGCGCCTGGCTCGCCGACCGGATCGGGCGACGCAACCTGTTCCTCATCTTCTCGATCGGCGCGATGGCGATCGTGCTGCTCTATACGCAGCTGCCGCTCACCAACGAGATCCTGTGGGTGCTCGGCTTCCCGCTCGGCTTCTTCGCCTCGGGCTATTTCTCAGGCGTCGGCGCGTTCCTGACCGAGCTCTATCCGACGCGGTTGCGCGGCTCGGGCCAGGGCTTTTGCTACAATTTCGGCCGTGGCATCGGCGCGCTGTTTCCGTTCCTCGTCGGCGCGCTGTCGGCATCGACATCGCTCGCCAACGCGATCGCGATCTTCGCAGTGGTGGCTTACGCGCTGTTCTTCATCGCCGCCTTCGCGCTGCCGGAGACGCGCGGGCGCGTGCTCCACGCGGACTGACGGATCATCGCGGGGCGGTGAGGAAGCTTACCGCCCCACCTGGTACGGCCCGCCCTTCTCGAGGGCACGCGCGTAAGCCGGCCGCGCATGGATGCGCTCCAGGAACGCCATCGCCTTGGGATGGCCCTGCTCGAGCCCGCCGCGCGCTTGGGCTGCTTCAAGCGGAAAGCTCATCTGGATGTCGGCCGCGGTAAACTCGTTGCCGGCGAACCATTCGCTCTTGCCGAGCTCGCCTTCCCAATAATCCATGTGCTGCTTGAGCTGCGGATTGACCAGCGCGGTGAGCGCCTGGTTCGAGACCTTGCGCACCAGCGGACGAAGCAGCGCCGGCGCGCGCTTCGGCATCAGCGTGAACAGCAGCTTCAGCAGCAGCGGCGACATCGCCGACCCTTCCGCATAGTGCAGCCAATAGGTGAAGCGCAGCCGCTCCGGCGTGTTCGGCGGCGGGATCAGTCGGCCGTTGCCGTAGGTCGCGATGAGATATTCGATGATCGCGCCGGACTCGGCGATGGTGTTGCCGTTGTCGGTGATGACCGGTGACTTGCCGAGCGGATGGATCGCCCGCAGCTCCTTCGGCGCGCGCATGTCGGGCTGGCGCTGATAACGCACGATCTCGTAGGGGACGCCCAACTCCTCGAGCAACCACAGCACCCGCTGCGAACGCGAATTGTTGAGGTGGTGGACGGTCAGCATCGCGAGATCCTCGGGGCTTAAGCGTGGTCGGTCGGTCGCGTAGGTGCCAGCCCGGGACCGCAATGTCGAGCCATCCGGATGGATATTTTCATCCGGGTATATTGACCTTCGCAATTTACCCGGGTATTAAATCGCCCAAGATCGTCAATATGGCAATGATTTCAATGCAGAAGATTTTCACCGCTTTCCAGGGACCGCGTCGTCTGGTGTCCGGGCCGGCAGGAGAGGTCGCGCTGGTCGTCAAGCGGGTGGCGCCGCGGCCGGACGAGCCGATCATCATCTTCGAGGACGCCACCGGCCGATCGATCGACTTCGATCTGCGCGGCGGCGACCGCGAGGTGCTGGCGCGCCTGGCCAAGCTGATCCCGCCGCCGGTCGAAGAAGATGCACCACCGACCGAGCCGCGCGGGCGCGGCCGGCCGAAGCTCGGCGTGGTCGCGCGCGAGGTGACGCTGCTGCCGCGACACTGGGAGTGGCTCGGCGCGCAGCCGGGCGGTGCTTCGGTCGCGCTGCGAAAACTCGTCGACGAGGCGCGACGCGCGAGCGGCGACAAGGATCGGGAGCGGCAGGCGCGCGATGCGGCCTATCACTTCATGTCGACCATGGCCGGCAATCTCGCGCAGTTCGAGGAAGCCTCGCGCGCACTGTTCGCAGATGACCGGCGGCGCTTCACCGGACTGATCGCCGACTGGCCGACCGACATCCGCGACCACATCGTCAAGCTCGCCTACAGCGACCGCGCGTAAACCGCGCGGCGCTCTCCAACACCCCCATCGACGGCCGGGCCGCGCGTGCTTCGCGCGGCAACGGCTTCGCTTGCCCTGATGAAAGGCCCATCCATGTCCGCTCCGACACCGCTCTGGAAACACTTCCTGCGCTTTCTCGCACCGTTGATGCTGAGCAACGCGTTGCAATCGCTGTTCGGCACCGTCAGCAATGTCTATCTCGGCCAGATGATCGGCGTGAACGCGCTCGCGGCGGTCTCGGTGTTCTTCCCGGTGTTCTTCTTCCTGTTCGCCTTCGTCATGGGCCTGAGCACCGGCGCGACCGTGCTGATCGGCCAAGCCTATGGTGCGGGCAAGCTCGACAGGATCAAGATCGTGGTCGGCACGACGCTCGCCGTCGGCCTGCTGCTCTCAATATCGGTGGGACTGACCGGCGGCCTGTTCAGCCGGCAGCTGATGATGCTGCTCGCAACGCCCACGGACATTCTCGACCAGGCCAGCCGCTACGCGCGCATCATGCTGCTGACGATGCCGCTCGGCTTCACCTTCCTGCTGATGACGGCGATGATCCGCGGCGTCGGCGACGCAGTGACGCCGCTGCTGGTGCTGGCATTGTCGACGGCGATCGGGCTGATCCTGACGCCGATGCTGATCCGCGGCACTTTCGGGCTGCCGGCGTTCGGCATCACCAGCCCGGCCTGGGCGGCCGCGATCTCCAATGCAGTGACGCTGCTTGCGCTCGCGGCCTATCTGCTGCGGAAGAAGCACGCGCTCGCGCCGGATTTCTCACTACTGCGACAGGTGCGGCTCAATCGCGCTATGATCGGACAAATCCTCGGCATCGGATTACCCAGTGCGGTCGGCATGGTGGTGATGGCGATCGCCGAGCTGGTTCTGCTCGGCCTCGTCAACGGCTTCGGTTCGGATGCGACCGCGGCTTACGGTGCGGTCAACCAGGTGATGGGCTACACGCAGTTCACGGCAATGTCGATTTCGATCGCCGTCTCGATCCTCGGCGCGCAAGCCATCGGCGGCGGCGACCGGGCGCGGCTCGACGGCATCGTCCGCACCGGACTGACGTTCAACCTCGTGCTGACTGGCGGGCTCGTGGCGTTGATCTATCTGGTGCCGCGCGCCGTGCTCGGTATCTTCATCACGGACGGCGCCGTGCTCGATCTGGCGAAGGGGCTGCTCTTCGTCGCCCTGTGGAGCTCGGTGCCGTTCGGCCTTGCGACCACGTTTTCCGGCGCGATGCGCGCGGCGGGCGTGGCGCTGACGCCGATGCTGTTGTCGATATCAGCCATCGTCGCGATCGAGCTGCCGGCGGCGGTGATCCTGAGCCGCACCATCGGCCTCGAGGGCGTATGGGCCGCCTATCCGATCGTGTTCTGCGCCATGTTCGTTTTGCAGATGGGCTATTACCTCCTGGTGTGGCGCAAGAAGGCGATCCAGCGCCTGGTCTGACCCTCAAGATATTATGACCATCATTAAACGGTGGACCTGTGGCGCGCCCTGCGCCACAATGGATGAAAAGTGATGTCAGGGAGAACGATTTTGACCCGCACAGCCCCGCAATTCCTGTTCGATTTCGGCAGCCCGAACGCCTATCTCAGCCATCTGGCGATCCCGGCGATCGAGCAACGCATCGGCGTTAAATTCGAGTATGTGCCGATCCTGCTCGGCGGCATTTTCAAGTCGACCAACAACAAATCGCCGGCCGAAACGCTCGCCGGCATCAAGAACAAGCGCGAATTCCAGCAGGTCGAGACCGAGCGCTTCCTGAAGCGATTCAAGGTCCAGCCTTACGTCTTCAATCCCAACTTTCCCGTCAACACGCTGAACCTGATGCGCACCGCGATCGCGGCACAGCTCGAAGGCGTGTTCGAGAAGTACGTTGACGCCGCCTTCCACCACATGTGGCGCGAGCCGAAGAAGATGGACGATCCTGAAATTGCCGCGAAGGCGCTGGCGTCCTCGGGCCTCGATGCTCAAAAGCTGTTCGCCCGCGCCCAGGAGCCGGAGGTGAAAGGCAAGCTGATCAAGAATACCGAGGAAGCGGTCGCGCGCGGCGCGTTCGGCTCGCCGACCTTCTTCGTCGGCAACGAGATGTTCTTCGGCAAGGAGCAGCTGCGCGAGGTCGAGGAGATGGTGCTGGAGACGTAGTCTCCACATCTCCAGCGACAGAATGTGATCGCGGCACCATTCTGGATTGCTTCGCTTCGCGGGCAAGGGCGATTATAGATAGACCGCCAATAGCAACAATAAGGACTTTCCCATGCGTATCCTCGTGGTCGGCGCCGGCGCCATCGGCGGCTATTTTGGTGGCAGGCTGTTGCAGGCCGGCCGCGACGTCACCTTCCTGGTCCGCCCCAGGCGCGCCGGCGAGCTCGCGAGCGACGGCCTCGTCATCAAGAGCCCGAATGGCGACGTGACCTTGAAGAACCCGCCGACCGTGCAGGCCGACGCGCTCAAGGAAAAATTCGACGTCGTGCTGCTGAGCTGCAAGGCGTTCGACCTCGACGATGCCATCAAGTCATTCGCGGCCGCAGTCGGTCCGAATACCGCGATCATCCCGATGCTCAACGGCATGAAGCATCTCGACACGCTCGATGCCAAGTTCGGCAAGGAGCGCGTGCTCGGCGGTCTCTGCGCCATTGCCGCGACATTGAACGAGAAGCGCGAAGTGGTGCAGCTGCAGCCGATGCAGGCGATCAGCTACGGTGAGCGCGATGGCAAGCCGTCGGACCGCGTCAAGGCGATCGACGAAGCCTTCAAGAGCGGCATTGTCGGCGCCACCGCCAGCCAGAACATCATGCAGGACATGTGGGAGAAGTGGGTGTTCCTGTCGTCGCTCGCAGCTTCCACCAGCCTGATGCGCACCTCCGTCGGCAACATCCTCGCCGCGCCCGGCGGTCGCGACTTTTTGCTCGGCATGCTCGACGAAACCAGCTCGATCGCTACCGCGTCGGGCTACACGCCGGGCGGACCATTCTTCGAGCGCGTGAAGGGCAATCTCACCACCGAGGGCTCGCCGATGACGGCCTCGATGTTCCGCGACATCAAGGGAGGCTTTCCGGTCGAGGCCGACCACGTGATCGGCGACCTCATCGCGCGCGCAGATGCCGCCAAGGTCCCGGTGCCGAAGCTGCGAATCGCGTACACGCATCTGAAGGCGTATGAGAAGCAGCGCGCGGGGTAGTTTACCAACCGCATACTCCGGGGTCGTCCCGGCGAAAGCCGGGACCCGTAACCACAGGGTGCGGTTTGGCGAAGACCGATAGTTGTTCAGCTTTCCGCGGTACTCATACTTCCAATCTCGGATGGAGCACGCGGTATGGGTCCCGGCCTTCGCCGGGACGACAGCTGGACTTGTCGCAACAGCACCGCAGCGCTATTTGAAATACGCGAGATAGTGCGAGACCGCGGTGATTTCCTCTTCGCTCATGTGATAGGCGACGTCGGCCATCGCGGCGCCGCCGCCGCCGACGCGCTGGCTGCTCTTGTAGTCTTGCAGCGCCTTGACGAGATATTCCTCGCGCTGACCCGCAAGCCGCGCGACGGCCTTGGTGCCGGCAAAGCTGTCCGTATGACATGAGGCGCAGCGGCGGCCGACCGCGACCTGCGCGCCCTTCTTCGAGAGGTCCGGGTCCTTGTCTTCCGCCGGCTTCGGCGGCGTCATCGCAGCGAAATAGGCACCGAGGCTGCGGATATCCTCGTTGGTGATCTCCTGGGCGATCGGCTGCATCTGCTCGTTCTTGCGTGAGCCGGCGCGGAAGAACACGAGCTGCCATTGCAGGAATTGATCGGGCTGACCGGCCAGCGAGGGAATGTTCTCGGTCTGCGAGATGCCGTTCTCGCCGTGACAGCCGGAGCAGACGGCCGCCTTCTCCTGGACCGCGGTATTGTCGGCGGCGCCTGCAGAGAGGGCGCCAAGCGTGAGGAGCGCAGCCGCGCTGATTGCGTGCGAGATGATCTGCCGGCGCATGATGGAATTCCGATCTGTCGACTGCGTCATTCCGGGGCGCGCGAAGCTCGCGCCCGGAATCCATAACCCCCAGTCGAGGGTATGAGTTCCGGAGTTGCGCTGGCACGCATTCCGGAACGACATCGAAGTTGAAATGAAAGAGGCTGCGGCGGCTCCCGGCCACCGCAGCCTCGTGTCGTCGTACGCTACTTCTTGCTGTAGCTGATGCGATAGATCGCGCCGGCCCAATCGTCGGCGACGAGGATCGAACCGTCCTTGGCGAGGATGATGTCATCGGGGCGGCCGAGATAGCCCTGGTCACCCTCGATCCAGCCGGAGGCGAACACCTCCTTCTTGGCATTCTTGCCGTCGGGTCCGACGATCACGCGCGTGATGTTGCCGCCCTGGTACTTGTGACGATTCCAGGAGCCGTGCTCGGCGATAAAGATGTTGTTCTTGTACTCGGCGGGGAACTGGTCGCCGGTATAGAACTTCATGCCGAGCGGAGCGACGTGGGCGCCGAGGTTCAGCACGGGCGGCGTGAACTCGGAGCATTTGTGGCCCATGGCGAACTTCGGATCGGGAAGGTCGCCCTGGTGGCAGTAGGGATAGCCGAAGTGCTCGCCCATCTTCGAGACCATGTTCAGCTTGTCTGACGGCAGATCGTCGCTGACCCAGTCACGGGCGTTCTCGGTGAACCAGTATTTTCCGGTGCGCGGATCGACGTCGCCACCGACCGAGTTGCGGACGCCGAGCGCCACGATTTCGGCGTTGCCGGTCTTGGGATCGACGCGCCGGATCTGCGAGACGCTGGTCGGGGGAATGCCGACGTTGAAGGGAGGTCCGAACGGAATGTAGAACCAGCCGTCCTTGTCGGCCGCGAGATACTTCCAGCCATGCGCGGCGTAGGACGGCATGTCGTCATAGACGACCTTGCCCTCGCCGGGATTGTCGAGCTTGTTCTCGATGTCGTCGTAGCGGATCAGCTTGTCGACCGCGATGACGTAGAGCGCACCGTCCTTGACGGCCAGACCCGTGGGCATGTTCAGCCCTTTGAGAATGGTCTTGACCTCTTTCTTCCCGCCATTGTCCTTGATGGCATAGACGTTGCCGAGGCCGAACGAGCCGACGAACAGCGTGCCCTTGTCACCCCAGGCCATCTGCCGCGCGGCCAGCACGCCGGAGGCGTAGACCTCCATCTTGAAGCCCGCCGGCAGCTTCACCTTCTTGATGATGTTGGCGAGCTCGGCATCGGAGGCGCCGGTCGGCGGACCCGAGGGCGGCGCGAGGCCCTTCTGCGCCTCGGTCTCGTCGCCGAGGAACCAGTCATCCGGCGGATGGGTCCAGAATTCCTTGGTGCCGGATTCGTACTTCTTCAGGGCCCGGCCCTTGTCTTGTTGTGCATTGACAACGCTGGTCCCGGCAAGAAGGGCAACCGCTGCAAGCGCCAACACGGATCGATGGATGATCGATTTCATCGCGTCACTCCCCTAAGGCAGCCGTCAGGGCTGCACGTTATTTTGTTCTGATAGTTCGAGAGGCGAAGTTTGGAGTCTGTCGAGGTGGCAGACGCAAAAAGGTTAGCACATCTGCGAACGGTGAAAAGCGCGTCACGTGCACTGCAGTTGCGCTCAATAAAAATTGAGACGGATCTTCCATTCGAACGCACGAGATAACGACAACAATCTCGCTGCAACGCGGAATCGCAATGACGTGCGCCTCATTTGCAGGCAGCAGAATGGTCGACCAATCCAGAACCGCGAAAACAACCCCATGCACAGTAGAACGGTCGAGACCGGACGATGCGCGGTGCCACCAGCCACGCAGCTGAAACATCGTGCGATTTGACAAAAGCGGCGACTGTTTGGCGGAGGGACAGGTTCGTCGTCAAATTGCGCGTCGTGATCCCCTTTCCCGGCCTGCGCCGCACGAGCTGCATGCGGGCACCACGCAGTGAAGCCGTTCACATATGGCATCGATGATCCCTGCTAGCCTTGCCGCGGGGCCGCGCTTGACTTTCGGAGTTTCCAATCAACTCGCGTTTTAGTAGCTTGAGAAGGTAACACTTCCCTTCGTTGCACCCGATCGACTGGGAATTGAGAGGTCTGATCCCCTTCCTGCCTGGACGATGAGAATGTCGGATTCAGGAGATTTGCTGGAATCATGTCTCACCGGGGGTGGAGAGATGGGCGCTGCCATGCGCCAATTCGATTGGTCCAGCACCAGGCTCGGCACGCCTGATCGCTGGCCGGAACCTCTGCGGATCTTTTTGAAAGTCCTTCTGACGACCAATCACCCGATGCTGGTCTGGTGGGGACCGGACCTGATCCAGTTCTACAACGACGCCTTCTCCGCGATCGCAGCGAACGCACTCCAAAAGCCGGCGCTCGGGACATCCGGACGCTCCTATTGGCGGGCTCTTTGGTCGGTTATCGGTCCTGACGTCGAGCACGTCATGAGCGGCAAAGGCGGCGTTTGGCGAGAACATCGATTGATGCCGGCGGACCTCGCCGGGTCACAGCAGCACTACTGGACCTACAGTTTCAGCCCGATCGAGCAGGGAGACACTGTCCAGGGCGTGCTGGTTGTCTGCCGCGATGAGACCCAGGAATATCGGGCGACGCTGGCCCTGTTGGCACGCGAGGCGGAGTTGGCTCGCGTTCAGCAGATCGGAAAGATCGGTGGCCTTGAGGTCAATCTCACCGCCGGCTTCCGCAATCGTCGCTCGCCCGAATACCTCGCCATCCACGGCCTGCCGCCGGAAGCCGCCACCGAAACCCACGAAGATTGGGTGAGGCGCATCCATCCGGAGGACCGATCCAGGGCCGAAGGCACGTTTCTCGACGCCATCAACGGCGACGTCGAGGGCTACTC
This sequence comes from Bradyrhizobium sp. CIAT3101, assembly GCF_029714945.1. Classification (NCBI taxonomy): domain Bacteria; kingdom Pseudomonadati; phylum Pseudomonadota; class Alphaproteobacteria; order Hyphomicrobiales; family Nitrobacteraceae; genus Bradyrhizobium; species Bradyrhizobium sp. CIAT3101. Next base: position 360,266 of record NZ_CP121634.1, on the reverse strand, counting down.
GATACAGTACAGGATCATTCGGCCCTGTGACGGCGAGACGCGGTGGATTCTCGCGAAGACGGAGATCGAACGCGACGACAACGGAAAGGCCGTCCGCCTGGTCGGCGCTCACGCCGATGTCACGGATCAGGTGCTAGCCGAGCAAGCGCTTCGCCAAAGCGAGGAAAAATACAAGAAGCTGGCGCAGGAGCTTTCCCAATCACTCGAAAAACTGCGCGCCACGCAGGACCGGCTCATTCAAGCGGAGAAGCTGGCATCACTCGGCCAGCTGACCGCCGGCATCGCACACGAGATCAAGAATCCGCTGAACTTCGTCAACAATTTCGCCCGGCTATCGAGCGACCGGGTAGCGGAGCTGATGGCCGTTCTCGGCGACGCCACGACGCCTTCGAAGACGGTCGTCGACATCAATCGCCTGACGATCACCATCCAGAACAATCTCGCGAAGATCGTCCAGCACGGCAAACGGGCGGACAGCATCGTCAACAACATGCTGATGCACTCGCGCTCCGGATCGGGTGATCATCGCCCCATCGAGATCAACGGCCTCCTGGATGAGACTCTCAATCTGGCGTTCCATGGTGCACGGGCGCAACGACCAGGCTTCAGCGTGAAGCTGCAGCGCGAGCTCGACGATGACGCCGGGAAACTCGACCTCTACCCGCAAGAGATTTCCCGCGTCTTCCTCAACCTGATCTCCAACGGCTTTTACGCCGCAACCCATCGTCGGACCGACAGCTCGGGAAAAGACTTTGAGCCGATGCTGAGCGTCAAGACCGTCAATCTGGGCGATTCAGTCGAGGTGCGAATCCGCGACAACGGCGACGGCATCTCGCCGCTGATCCGAGACAAGATCTTCGATCCCTTTTTCACGACCAAGCCCGCAGGCGAAGGGACCGGCCTCGGCCTGTCCATCTCGCATGACGTGGTGGTGAAGCAACATGGCGGCACCATCGATGTCGAGACGGAGCCGGGCGACTTCTGTGAGTTCATCGTACGCCTGCCCCGCGGAAAGCTCGAATAAGCCCGGATTGGAATTGCCATGACCGCAACGGTTCTTGTTGTCGATGACGAGCCCGATCTGAAGGATGTCATCCTTCAGCATTTCGAGCGGCAGATCGGCGATGGACAGATCAGCTTCCTGTTCGCCCATGACGGGCTGGAGGCGCTGCAGTCCGTGCAGGGAAATCCTCAAATCGAGGTCGTGCTGCTGGATCTGAACATGCCCCGGCTGGACGGCCTGTCCACGCTGCAGAAACTGCAGCAGGCGGACGACATGAAATCGACGATCATCGTTTCGGCCTATGGCGACATGGAGAATATCCGCGGCGCGATGAACCGGGGGGCCTTCGACTTCGTGACCAAGCCGATCGACCTCGAAGACCTGGAGCTGACGCTCAAAAAGACAATACGTCACGTCGGCATGATGCGCGATATTCGCAGGCGTCAATTGGAAGCCGAGCGCGCCCACACATCCCTTTCGCGCTATTTTTCTCCCGAGCTTGCCACACGCCTGGCCCGCGGCTCGGAAGGCGACGGCATGAACGCGCACTCTCGCGAGATCGGTGTGATCTTCACCGACATCACCGGCTTCCTGTCTCTCGTCGAGAAGATGCCGCCCTCGATTCTGGGCGACTTGCTGAACGAGTACATATTCGGCATGACCGAGATCGTCTTCAACTATGAGGGCACGGTCGCGAAGGTGGTGGGTGACGCGATCCAGGTCCTGTTCAACGCGCCGGCCGACCAGGCGGACTACGCAACGCGTGCCATTTCCTGCGCGCATGCACTCGATGGCTGGGCCGAGAATTTCAGGTTGCGCTGGAAGCAAAGGGACGTCGATTTCGGCTCGACCCGCATCGGCGTACATGCCGGCACGGCGCTCGTTGGCAATTTCGGAGGAGAAAGGTTCTTCGACTACACCGCTCACGGGGACACCATGAACACGGTTGCGCGGCTGGAGGCTGCGAACAAGTTCCTGGGAACCAGGATTTGCGCAAGCGGCGCCGTCGCCGGCCGGGCGGACCGATTCCATGGCCGGCCGATCGGCGAGTTGATGCTGCGCGGCAGGAGCGAGCCCATCCAGGCTTTCGAGCCGATGTCGGCCGCGGACTTCGCGACCGAGAACACCGCCGGCTATCTCAAAGCCTATGCCAAGCTGGAGGGAAAAGAGGCGGATGCCCTGCCGGCCTTCGCGGCGCTGGTCGCAAACAACGCGGGCGATCGCCTGGCCGGATATCACCTCAGGCGCCTGCTGAACGGAGCCGGCGGCGTGCAGATCCGTTTGGAATGACGGCCAGAGCTACCCGGCGACAGGATACGGCCCGTCGTCAAACTGCCTGTCGTGATAGCCCTTCGATCCCACCTCACGCGCCAGGGAGCTGCGGACATCGGAGCCATCGCGCAGGCTGCTCAGCACATGGACGAAATCGAATTCCGGATGCCAGCCCAGTTCGCGCCGTGCGCGCGCGTTGACATAGACGCGGTCGATCCCGGGAAATAGCCGCCAGCCCCGCGCCGCGTAGAGCTGGGCGCAATCCGGGTAGAGCTCGCGCACGACGCCGGCAGCATCACGCGCGAGCGCAGCGAGATGGTGCTGTCCGAACGGGGTTGTCGCCGACACGATATAGCGGGCGAACTCGATCTCCGGCGCTCGCGCTACGGCCAGCAGATGGGCGCTGACCGCGTCCGCTATGTCCAGCCGCCGATAGAGCAGCTCGTTGGCTTGCGCGTTGTCCAGTGGGTAAGCCGACCGCATCGCGGGATCGTCGTCGTCCTCCGGAAAGAACCGCGAGGTCCGCAACACGACGACCGGCAAGCCGCTCTCGCGAAAGAACAGCTCGCACAGATTCTCCGCCATCAGTTTTGTGGTGCCGTAGATGTTCTTCGGCACCGACGGCAGCTCCTCGGTGACCCACACCGCCGCCTGCCCGGCCTCGGGCCTGAGCTGCGAACCGAACGCGCTGGTCGTGCTGGTGAAGACAAAACTCGTCACGCCGGCGGCGACAGCCGCCTCGAGCAGATTGAGCGTCCCGGTGACATTGGTGTCGACAAAGGCCTGCTTGCCGTGGGTCGCCACATGCGGCTTGTGCAGCGTCGCGGTGTGGATGACGGCGGAGACACCGTCCATCTGCGCCCGGACGAAGCCGGGATCGCCGATCGAGCCGACCGCATCGGTGAAAGGCGATGCTTTCAGGTCGATCCCGCGCGCAGACGACCCGCGGCGCCGGAGCGTCCGAAGAATAGCCTCGCCGAGGTGGCCGGCACTGCCGGTGACCAGAATTGTCATGGGAGACCCAAGCCAGCCGCCAGCGGCGTGGAAAACCACGGCCCGACCCGGTTTGGCTGGATGCGCTGGGAAAAATTGGAGCGGGCGAAGGGGCTCGAACCCTCGACCCCGACCTTGGCAAGGTCGTGCTCTACCACTGAGCTACACCCGCATCCTGTGTCGGTCGCGTGACGCGCCGGCAACGGCTGTCGTATGCCAAAAGCGGGAGGCGATTGCAACAGCTACCGGCGGCATCAATACGTTTTCGGGGCCCCAATATGCGCCCAAATCCGGTCGAATCACCCCAAAATGCCCAGGAACCACCGAATCGCCGCGGACGGATTGAAATTCGGCCGACCCGGCCCAATTTTAGGGCCTGAAACGAAGCATATGTGATGGCGACGTGCTAAAGACCCGCCATTCCAGACATCAGACGAGGGGATCCCGTGACGATCATCGACCAGGGTAACGGAGCGAGCCCGGCTGCAGCCGATCTGATCAAGGACACCACCACACAGACCTTCGTGAAGGACGTCATCGAGGAATCGAAGCGCCAGCCGGTGCTGATCGACTTCTGGGCGGAGTGGTGCGGCCCCTGCAAGCAGCTCACCCCCGTGCTCGAAAAGGCCGTCAAGGCGGCCAAGGGCAAGGTCAAGCTGGTCAAGATGAACATCGACCAGCATCCGGCGATCCCGGGCCAGATGGGCATCCAGTCGATCCCGGCCGTGATCGCCTTCGTCAACGGCCAGCCCGCCGACGGCTTCATGGGCGCGGTGCCGGAGAGCCAGATCAATGCCTTCATCGAAAAGGTGACCAAGGGCGTGACGGCACCCGGCGAGCCCAACATCGCCGAGATTCTGCAGGAGGCCGAGGCCGTTCTCGCCGAGGGCGACGCCGCAGCCGCCGCCCAGATCTACGCCGAGGTGCTCCAGTACGATTCGACCAACATCGCAGCGCTTGCCGGCCTCGCCAAATGCTACGTCACCTCCGGTGCGATGGAGCAGGCCAAGCAGACCCTGGCCATGGTGCCGGAATCCAAGCGCAACGATGCGGCCGTGAAGGCCGTGCAGACCGCGATCGACCTCGCCGAGCAGGCGGAACAGCTCGGGCCCGTCACCGAGCTGGAACAGAAAGTCGCCGCAAACCCGCTCGATCATCAGGCCCGCTTCGATCTCGCCACCGCGCTGAATGCGCAGGGCAACCGTGCCGCCGCCACCGAGCAACTGCTCGCGATCGTCAAGCGCGACCGCAAATGGAACGACGACGGCGCCCGCAAGCAGCTGGTGCAGTTCTTCGAGGCCTGGGGCGGTGCGGACGAAGCGACCGTCGAGGGGCGCAAGCGCTTGTCGACGATCCTGTTTTCATAGGATTAGCGCGTCAGCGGGGACCAGATGCCGATCAACATCGAATATCGCGGCCCCGCCGACCTTCCGGAAATCATCCCGGTGTTTCCCTTGCCGGGCGCGCTGCTGTTGCCGCGCGGCCAGATGCCGCTCAACATCTTCGAGCCGCGCTATCTGGCGATGGTCGACGACAGTTTTCGCGATGGCCATCGCCTGATCGGCATGATCCAGCCGGACGCGGCGCATTCGCCGAAAAATTCCGATAAGCCAGCGCTGTTCCGCGTCGGCTGCGTCGGCCGTATCACCCAGCTCGCCGAATCCGGCGACGGCCGCTACATCCTCGAGCTCACCGGCGTCGCACGCTTCAAGGTGGTCGAGGAGCTCGAGGTGCTGACCGCGTACCGGCAGTGCAAGGTGGACTTCTTCGCCTACGTCGACGACTTCACCGCGCGCAAGGGCGAGGACGACGTCGATCGCGAGGCGTTGCTGACGGTGCTGGCGGATTTCTTGAAGGCCAACAACCTCAAGGTCGACTGGGAAGGCGTCGAGAGCGCGCCCAACGAGGCGCTGGTCAATGCGCTGGCGATGATGTCGCCTTACGGCCCCGCCGAGAAGCAGGCGATGCTGGAAGCACTGGATTTGAAGACCCGCGCCGAGATCTTGATCGCGGTGACCGAGATGGACCTCGCCAAGAAGCGCACCAGCGGCGATCCACCGTTGCAGTAAGACTGAGCCTGTCAGCCTCCAACTCCGTCATGCCCCGGGCAAAAGCGCGAAGCGCGTCTTCGCGGTAGACGTCCCGGGCATCCACGTTTTTCGTGCTGCAGGTAAGACGTGGATGGCCGGGTCGAGCCCGGCCATGACGAGGAAAGAGTTTCGCGCCTAAGAACTCTACGAATGATGGCGGATGCGCTTGCGGCCCGTGATCATCGCGCGGATCAGATTCTCGCGCTGAAGCAGGCCCATCGCGACCACGCCGACGATGTGCAGCACGACCAGGACGATCACGGCGTCGGATGCGTAAGCGTGGGTGTCCTCGATCCACCAGACGCCGAAGAAGGTGACGGTCACCGACAGGGCGCCCGTGATCGCCGAGACGGTGAGCGACAACAGCAGCGCGACCAGCATCAACGTGCCGGCGGGATTGAGCCCGATGTAGCGGCCGGTGATGCCGCGACGCAGATTCCAGAGATAGTTGGGCGCAGCGCGAAGCCTGACACCGATCATGCGAAAGCGCGCATAGCGGCTGCCCCAAAATCCCCAGACCAGGCGGAACGCCAAAAGCCCGATGACGGTGTAGCCGACGATGCGGTGAAGGCTGTCGTAGACGGTGGGCGTGAACCACGCGGCCAGGACACTGGCCGCGAGCGCCCAGTGCCAGAGCCGCAGCGGAAGGTCCCAGACCGCCACCGTCCGATCCGCGGGGCGTCGGTCGGACACCCCGCGCGTCTCTCGCAGCGCTTTGTCGTTCAAGCCGGGACCACCCTTGACCACCCTTTGGCGCAGAGGCCTACTTGGCGATCGTGTGCTTCAGGCTGAGATCTTCCGGGCTGTAGAACAGCTCGTAGAGCTTGCCTTCCTTGACGCCGTAGACCTCATAGCACGAGCCTTCGATCTTGGAGCGGCGCACTTCGTAGCCCAGTGCCTTGGCCTTGGCTTCGGCTTCGCTCGCCGGCTTCCACGACGCCTTGTCGAGCTTGGTGCAGTTCTTGAAACCGTCGGCCATCGCCGTCGACCCCATGCCGATCCCGACCGTCAGTGCGATGGCAAGAACACGAATGACTCTCACGAATGTCTCCTCCTCTGTCGTGTGCGCGAAGCGCGCCCGAAGGAAACAAAGGGGAGGGTGAAGTCAATCGGGGTTCGGAGCCGCGACGCCTTAGAGATATTCTAACGGTCGCCAAAACATCAGCGCGGTCCGAGGGCAGGGCGGGTTTTGCGGCGCGCTGCGGCCTTACGTCTCACGGATTCGACGGGCTGCAATTCCGCACCGCCCTCAGTAGCCGGCCACCGCCATCGCCACGACCACGCTCAGCGCCATCCAGCCGAAATGGCGGCCACGCGTCGCCCATGCGTTGGCGCAGGCGGAGAAGCCGAACACGCAGATCATGGTGAGGACGATCCAGCGGCGCGCCGGCGCGGAGTCCATCCAGGGCGTCGCGATCAGGAGCACGCCGCAGCCGATCCAGGCGACGGTCGAGGCCTGCCAGACCAGGCGGATCAGGGTGCGGAGCCGCGGCGGCTCGATCGTGGCGCGGGGGAAAACCTTGGTCTCGCCGAGGACGCCGTGGATGACGGCCACCACGATGGCAAGGATTCCAGCGCACTGGAGCAAGAGATCACGCATCGACGCCTCCATACATCTGTGTATGGTGAGATAGAGGCTGGCCTGCCGCCTGTCAATACACTAGTGTATGGCCCGACTTCGGAACCCGACATGACCGACCAGCTTTCCGCCGACGACTGGATCAGCCAGGGCCTCAAGGCACTCACCAGGAGCGGCTTCACCGCGCTGAAGGCCGATCCATTGGCAAAAGCCATGGGCGTCTCCCGCGGTAGCTTTTACTGGCATTTTGCCGATCTCGGCGCGTTCCACGCGGCCATCCTGAAGCGCTGGCGCGAGATCGCCGCCGAGGAGATCATCGCGCGCGTCGAGGCCGACAGCGACGAGCCGCTGACGGCGCTGCTGCGCCGGACCTTCGGCGCCCGGCTCGACCTGGAGCGCGCGGTGCGCAACTGGGCGGCGTTCGATCCGGCGGCGCAGGCGGCCGTCCGCGCCATCGACCGCCGCAGGCTCGACTATATCGAGGCCCTGCTGCAACGCCGCGGATTCCCCGCCTCAAGCGCGCAGGCCCGCGCGCAGATCCTGTACTGGACGTTTTTGGGCTATGCGCTCTCGGCCGCGCCGGTGCCGGCCGCACGCCTGCAGGGCCTGCTCGACGAGATCCAGCGGATGGTCTCGGCCTAGCCCGCGATGGGCGGGCGAATTATTCTATGCTACAGGCAGCCGATCGCCGGAGACCACGATGAACACGCCCACCGAACGTCCCGAAAACAGCGTCGATCCCAAACTGCTGGAGATCCTGGTCTGCCCGCTGACCAAGGGCCCGCTGGAATTCGACGCGGCCAAGCAGGAGCTGATCTCGCGGTCCGCAAAACTCGCTTATCCGATCCGCGACGGCATCCCGATCATGCTGCCGGAAGAGGCGCGCAAGATCGATTGAGACCGACGCGAGATTTACGCGATAGCGTCGCAATAGTCTCGCTGTCGTCCCCGCGAACGCGGGGACCCATAACCACAGGGCGTGGTTTGGGACGAAGCTGGTAACTCCGAATATTCGCAAAACTCTTGCTGCGGCGTATGGGTCCCGGATCTGCGCTTCGCTTGTCCGGGACGACAGCGGAGAACGAGGCGCCGGCGGGAACTCGATGGCTACAGCGCCTCGCCCTTCAGCAACTTCGGAATCTCCCCCGTCAAACCCGCCGCCTGGCGGATGAACAGATTCTTCAGCGGCGGGGTGCGGTCGACGATACCGAGGCCGATATCGCGCACCGTGCGCAACAGCGTCGACTGGTTGGAGAACAGGAAGTTCAGCGAGTTGGTGGCAACCCCCATCGCCATGGTGTCGAAGCGACGCCAGCGCTGATAGCGCTCGAGCACATCGGCGCCGCCGAGATCCATGCCGAGCCGCGCGGCATCGACCACGACCTCGGCCAAGGCTGCGACATCCTTCAGCCCCATGTTGAGGCCTTGCCCCGCGATGGGGTGGATGACGTGGGCGGAATCGCCGACCAGCGCGAGGCGCTCCGCGACGAAGGAGCGCGCCACGAAATAGGACAGCGGGAACGCACGTGGCTTGTCGAGCGCCTTGATCTCGCCGAGATGCAAACCAAAACGGCGTTCGAGCTCGCCGTGAAACTCTTCGTCGCCGAGCGCAATGATGCGCGCGGCCTCGGCGCGGCGCTCGGTCCACACCAGCGACGATCGCTTGCCTGCGAGCGGCAGGATCGCAAAGGGGCCCGCGGGCAAAAAGTGCTCTTCGGCGCGGCCGTCGTGATCGCGCTCGTGGCCGACGGTGACGACGATGCCGGATTGATCGTATTCCCAGCCATGGGTGGCGATGCCGGCCCGCTCGCGCAGCTTCGACTTCGCGCCATCGGCGGCGACGAGCAAGCTCGCGGCAATCTTGCTGCCGTCGCCGAGCGTCACATCCACGCCATCGGCGCTCGCGTCGTAGGACGCAACAATCGTCGCGCGGAGATCGATCCCTTCGGCTTCGGCGCGGACGACCAGCGCATCGATCAGGCGGCGGTTCTCGACCATATGCGCAAAGGGCTCGCCGGGCGCGACGTCACCGGCGAAATTCAGGAATGCCGGGCGGGTGGCGTCCTCGAGCTTGGAATCGGTGACGACCATGTCGAGGATCGGCTGGGCCTCAGCCTTGACGTCGTCCCAGGCGCCGAGCGCCTCGAACAGGCGGCGGCAGGCCGCGACGATGGCGGTGGCGCGGGGATCACGGCTCGGCCGTGTGGCGAGCGCGGGATCGGCGACGATGACGGGAATCTCGGGCCCGAGCCCCTGGCGCAAGGCAAGTGCAAGCGCCAGGCCCGCAAACGCGCCGCCGCCAATGACTATGCTATTCTGTGACATACAAAATTCCCGGCCAATTCTCGGGTCTTGCTAGCAGACTTGAGGTGGGCGAAACAGTGCGGTGAAACAAGGGCGGAACGCCCTCATTGTGTCATTCCGGAGCAGCGAAGCTGGAATGACGATGCGAAAGCTGAATTCCATGTCCAAGAGCCTGATCGACCTGATCTCGATCCTCGACCTCGAGCAGCTCGAGGTGAATTTGTTCCGCGGCAACAGCCCGAAGACGAGCTGGCAGCGGGTGTTCGGCGGACAGGTGATCGGACAGGCGATGGTCGCGGCCTGCCGTACCGTCGAAGGGCGGCTGCCGCATTCGCTGCATTGCTATTTCATCCTGCCGGGCGATCCGCAGATCCCGATCATCTACCAGGTCGAACGGCTCCGCGACGGCAAGAGCTATTCGACCCGCCGCGTCACCGCGATCCAGCACGGCAACGCGATCTTCTCGATCATGGTGTCGTTCCATGCCGAGGAAGCGACCGCGTTCGACCACCAGGAGAAGATGCCCGACGTGCCACCGCCGGAAAAGCTCACGGCGGAGGAGGTGGCGAAGCAGCCGATGTTCCGCGAGATGCCGGACTTCATCCGCCGCTACTACGAATCGGATCGCCCGATCGAGCTGCGCCCGGTCGAGCTCGGCCGCTACTTCGGCCAGAAGATCGAGGACGGCCGTATCCATGTCTGGATCAAGACGGCGGCGACGCTGCCGGACGATCCGGCGCTGCACATGTGCGCACTCGCCTATGCCTCGGACTTCTCGCTGCTCGATGCGATCATGGCGCGCTATGGCCGCACGCTGTTCGACAAGCGCATGATGCCGGCGAGCCTCGACCACGCGATGTGGTTTCACCGCCCGTTCCGTGCCGACGAATGGCTGCTCTACGCGCAGGATTCGCCGAGCGCGCAAGGCGGCCGCGGTTTGACCCGCGGCTCGATCTTCAAGCCCGACGGCACGCTGGTGGCGTCCGTAGCCCAGGAAGGCTCCGTGCGCGAGCGGCGGAGCTGATCGCGCCCCAAGCGCGAACAATCGCGCTCGGGGCTGTTTGGGTCGTGCTTACATCGCGCCGCGCGGCGCGAGCTCGGTCTGCGATGCGAACCAGTTCATGATCCAGCGATAGACCCACGGGATCGGGATGATGAAGCTGCACAGGATCGCGGCCACGATTCCGCGCCAGAGAATCCCGAGACCGCTGCCGCGGAAGATGATCTCGCGACGCGTGCCCTGGATGTTGCGATAGGTCCAGCGCAGCTGTGCCGCGGCGACCCAAGCCCATCCGATGATGGTGATGATGGAGATCGCGAACAGCAGGTTCCAGCCGATATAGGCCAGCACCGAGCCGGTGAAGCTGAGGCCGAGCGGCTGCCCGTTGGAGGCGATGTTCGCAATCATCCATTTCAGCAGCATCCAGTAGAGGACGATCTGGACGATGTAGAATGCGGTGCTCAGAATCTGGCTGCCGATGTAGCCGATGACAATGGCTGCGACGATGAAGCCGAAGAACCACGGCACGATCGCCATGGCAGTGCCGGTGAAGGAGAGGTTCGGCCGCCCGGGGACCCTCACGTAGGACACGATCCATTGCGTGTACCAGACGAACAGCCACGGAATCGGGATGATGAAGCACGAGCCGATCAGCATCACCAGCGTGCGCCAGGTGAAGTCGAGGATGCCGAAATCGACCGACAGCGATCCGCCGGCCGCACTGCCGGCACCGGCATAGCTTCCGCCGCCCATCATCGGCGGCCCTCCGGCGGGAATGATCGGCGGCGCGCCGCCGCCTGCCATCAGACCGGGAATTTCGGCCGCCTTCTGCCAGCCCGCCATGCCCTCGGACCAGACCAGCGTATCGCCGCGCACGACGCCCTGGGCGATCAGGTCGCGGAATTGCCCCTCCGGATAGGGCCCCTGCTGCTTGCCCTCGGATGCGTAGAACCAACTCGCCATGAAGCGCCCCCAAAATACTTATGTACCGCTCGACAGGTGCGGGTTCACCGCATCCATGCGAAAAATGCATTGTGAAGGATGAACCGTTGCCCTGTACAGAGGCGGCCGTTCACATGGCCTCCCTTGGCCAAACGTTTTTCCGCTTCAATCTGCAAGTTTTTTGTGCCATTTGCCCGGAAAGATGCCAGATTGACGCGGCGCCGGGGACATACGGCGCGGCGCATCCCCGGGGAATAGGCCTGACCATGAAACTCGTCGTCGCGATCATCAAACCCTTCAAGCTCGATGAGGTCCGCCAGGCCCTGACGGCGATCGGTGTCCACGGCATGACCGTGACCGAGGTGAAGGGCTATGGCCGCCAGAAGGGTCACACCGAGATCTATCGCGGTGCGGAATATGTCGTGAACTTCCTGCCGAAGCTGCGGATCGAAATCGCGGTCGCCTCCGACGTCGCCGACAAGGCGGTCGCCGTGATCACCGCGACCGCCCGCACCGGGCAGATCGGCGACGGCAAGATCTTCGTCACGCCGATCGACCACGCGCTGCGCATCCGCACCGGCGAGACCGACAGCGACGCGCTCTAGATAAATACACGCCTTCTTCGATCGCACCGGGCAACGACGCCATAGCGTGCGACGCCAATTGATGCCGGGGGAAATGACATGGCGGGATTGTTGCGCCGCGTAGCCGCTGTGGCTGCGCCGATCGGATTTGCGTTGGTCATGGCTTCGCCGGCGCGCGCCGCGACGGGCGAGATCAACACCGCCGACACCGCCTGGATGATCGTCGCCACCGCGCTGGTGCTGATGATGACGATCCCGGGGCTCGCGCTGTTCTATTCCGGCATGGTCCGCAAGAAGAACGTGCTCGCGACCATGGCGCAGAGCCTCGCCGCGGTGACGATCATCTCCATTCTCTGGGTCGCGTTCGGCTATTCGCTGTGCTTCGTCGGCGACGGCCCGTGGCTCGGTTCGCTCGACCGCTGGTTTCTCGCCGGCATGACCATGGACAGCGTCAACCCGGCGGCGAAGACGATCCCGGAAGCGCTGTTCATGCTCTACCAGATGACGTTTGCGATCATCACGGTGGCGCTGGTCGCGGGCTCCGTCGCCGACCGGATGCGGTTCTCCGCCTATCTGCTGTTCTCCGTCGCCTGGTTCATCTTCGTCTACATTCCGCTGGCGCATTGGGTGTGGGGCGGCGGCTTCCTCAACAGCATGGGCGTGCTGGATTTCGCCGGCGGTCTCGTCGTGCATCTGTCGGCCGGCACCGGTGGCCTCGTCGCTGCGAAGGTGATGGGGCGGCGTCACGGCTACGGCACTGAAAATCTCTCGCCGTTCGATCTCTCGCTCGCGGTGATGGGCACCGGCCTGCTGTGGGTCGGCTGGTTCGGCTTCAACGGCGGCTCGGCGGGAGCAGCCAATTCGCGCGCGGTGATGGCGATCATCGCAACGCATCTGGCGGCCTGCTCCGGCGCGTTGACCTGGGGCGCGATCGAATGGTCGACGCGGCGCAAGCCGTCCGTGCTCGGCATGATCTCGGGCGCGGTCGCTGGCCTCGGCACCATCACGCCGGCGTCCGGCTTCGTCGCGCCGTGGCACGGCATCGTCATCGGCATCGCCGCAGGCGGGATTTGCTACTGGGCCTGCACCTGGCTGAAGCACCGCTTCAACTACGACGATTCGCTCGACGTGTTCGGCGTGCACGGCATCGGCGGACTGACCGGCACGCTGCTCGCCGGCGTGTTCGCGACCAGCGCAATCGGCGGCACCGCCGGCCTGCTCGAGGGTCATCCGCAGCAATTGCTGATCCAGCTCTACGGCGTCGCCGTCACTTTCGTCTGGTCGGCGGGGGTGAGCTTCATCCTGCTCAAGCTGGTCGGCCTGTTCGTGCCCTTGCGCGTGTCGCGCGAGCACGAGCTCGAGGGACTCGATATCTCGCAACACGGCGAAGCGCTCCAGTAAGCGGGACTGTCAGGAAGGGCTTGCGCAACACATAAGCACGTGCTTATGTGTCGGCATGATCGAAGCGGACATCTTCAAGGCGCTGGCGGACCCGACGCGGCGCAAGGTCTTTGAGAAGCTCGCCGGCGGAAGCCTGAACGCCAGCGCCTTGCGCGACGGTTTGGAGATCAGCCAGCCGGCGATGTCGCAGCATCTTTCGGTGCTGCGCGCGGCAGGGCTCGTGCGCGAGCAGCGGCAGGGCCGCTTTGTGAATTACGAAGTCGACCCCGACGGAATCGTGGCGATCGGGGCATGGCTTGCGCGCTACCGCGCCTATTGGCCGAAGCGCATGGAAGCACTCGCTGACCTCCTGAAGGATATGGATCAATGAGCGACGCAGTCGAAACTGATCGTCCCGATGCAAAGCTGGTGCTCGAATATGAATTCGATGCGCCGCCGGCAAAGGTCTGGCGCGCCGTGACCATTCCGGCCCTGCGCGAGCGCTGGCTGCCGGATTGCGACCTTGCGGGCGCCGAGCCGGAATCAACGATCACAGGCGAAGAGGTGCGCTACCGGCTGCGCGATTCAGAACCGCCGTTTCGCGAGAGCCACGTCATCTTCCGGATCGAGCCGAACGAGGACGGCGGCACGCGCTTCCGGATCATCCAGCAAGCCTGCGAGGTCACGCTCCCGCGAGCAGCCAACAGCAATTGCTGCCTGATGCGCGCGGCTGCCTGACACCAACTAAGACTTCATCACCTGCAGACATGGAGGTCGCCGATGCGCGACATGCTTCAGCTCGTCCCTATGGTCGTCGAACAATCCGCGCGCGGCGAACGATCCTTCGACATCTATTCGCGGCTCCTGCGCGAGCGCATCATCTTCCTCAACGGCGAGGTCAATGATGCGATGTCGGGCCTCGTATGCGCGCAGATGCTGTTCCTGGAGGCGGAGAATCCGAACCGGCCGATCAATCTCTACATCAACTCCTATGGCGGCGTGGTCACCTCCGGGCTCGCCATGTACGACACCATGCAGTTCATCAAGGCGCCGGTTCATACGCTGTGCATGGGCACCGCGCGCTCGATGGGGTCGTTCCTGCTGATGGCCGGCGAGCCCGGTCACCGCGCCGCGCTGCCCAATGCGAGCCTGCACGTGCATCAGCCGCTCGGCGGCTTCCAGGGCCAGGCGTCCGACATCCTGATCCATGCCAACGAAATGCAGGAGACCAAGCGGCGCATCACCCGGCTCTATGCCCAGCACTGCGGGCGTACCGAGGAAGAGGTGGAGCGGACGCTCGACCGCGACCATTTCATGACCGCCCAGCAAGGGGTGGAGTGGGGATTGGTCGACCGGGTCTTTGCCGAGCGCGAGGCCGCCTGACGGTCCAAGTCCAGGTCCAGGTCGGTTGCGCGCATCCCGTGAGCACACCGAGGGCCGGTTCGACATTTCGCAGCGCAGAGGGGCCCCTGGGGGGACCTCTCCTGTAATAAAATACCTTCAACCTGCCCGACGCGTGGGCAGCAATTGTGTCGGCAGCCTGTCGTGCCCGATTTTTGATCAGGCCTGACCACGGATTGAGCGCGACGTAATAGCGCACTGCACCGCAATACCCGTCAAACGCGAAAACCCCCGCTTTCATAGTCCGTTAGGCAAGCCGCCCGATCTGGCACGGCATTTGATTCTAAGGGTCCCGGCTGTGCCCGCGTAGTGAACTTCTCCCTCGTGGCGAACCAGTCGAGAAACGCCCGGCCACGTCCGGACCGGGCCCAAGCGGGGATAGGACCCATGAAAATTGTTATGGCGATTATCAAGCCATTCAAGCTGGAAGAAGTCCGTGACGCCCTGACCGCCATTGGCGTTCACGGTCTCACGGTGACGGAAGTCAAGGGGTATGGCCGTCAGAAAGGCCACACGGAAATCTACCGCGGCGCCGAATATGCCGTGAGCTTCCTGCCCAAGATCAAGATCGAAGTCGCTGTCGCCTCCGAGCAGGTCGACAAGACCATCGATGCCATCACGTCGGCTGCAAAAACCGGACAGATCGGCGACGGCAAGATCTTCGTCATCAACCTCGACCATGCGGTCCGTATCCGCACCGGCGAGGCCGACGCCGCGGCCCTTTGATTTCGCGCTCAACCAAAATCCAATCAGGAGTAAATGAAATGACGTTTAAGCGTCCCTATGGCGCGGGATTGGCGGCTCTCGCAGTCGGCCTGTTCGCTGCGACCGCGGCCTATGCCGAGCCAACGGTCAACAAGGGAGATAACGCCTGGATGCTGACATCGACAGTGCTCGTGCTGTTGATGACGATCCCGGGTCTCGCGCTGTTCTACGGCGGCCTCGTTCGTTCCAAGAACATGCTCTCGGTCCTGATGCAGGTGTTCTACACCGTCTGCGTCGTCACCGTGATCTGGGCCGTGTACGGCTACAGCCTCGCCTTCACCGGCGGTTCCGACTTCATCGGCGGCTTCTCCAAGGCCTTCATGATGGGCGTCACCACCGACTCGAAGGCCGCGACCTTCTCGGTCGACGCCAACATCTCGGAGCTCGTCTATGTGTGCTTCCAGATGACCTTCGCGGCGATCACGCCCGCCCTCATCGTCGGCGCCTTCGCCGAGCGCATGAAGTTCTCGGCGATCGCCCTGTTCATCCCGCTCTGGGTCACGCTGATCTACTTCCCGATCGCGCACATGGTCTGGTACTGGCCCGGCCCGGACGCGATCCAGGACGCTGCCAAGGCTCTGGCCGCTGCGGGTGACGCGGCTGCGAAGACCGCGGCTCAGGCCAAGCTCGACGAGATCAACGCCGACGCCGGCTGGATCTTCAAGAAGGGCGCGATCGACTTCGCTGGCGGCACCGTGGTGCACATCAACGCCGGCATCGCAGGTCTCGTCGGCGCTCTGCTGATCGGCAAGCGCACCGGCTACGGCAAGGAGCTGATGGCTCCGCACTCGCTGACCATGTCGATGATCGGCGCCTCGCTGCTCTGGGTCGGCTGGTTCGGCTTCAACGCCGGCTCCAACCTCGAAGCCAACGGCGGCGCTGCCCTCGCCATGACCAACTCCTTCGTCGCCACCGCAGCCGCCGCGCTGTCGTGGATGTTCGCGGAGTGGATCGTGAAGGGTCATCCGTCGGTGCTCGGCGTCATCTCCGGCGCTGTCGCGGGCCTCGTGGCCGTCACCCCTGCCGCCGGCTTCTCCGGCGTGATGGGTGCGATCGTCCTCGGCCTCGTGGTCGGCGTGGTCTGCCTGTTCTTCTGCACCGTCGTGAAGAACGCGCTCGGCTACGATGACTCGCTCGACGTCTTCGGCGTGCACTGCATCGGCGGCATCGTCGGCGCACTCGGCACCGGCATCCTGGTCAATCCGGCTCTCGGTGGTGCGGGCATCATCGACTACACCGCGATCCCGCCCAAGGTTGCCGATTACGACTTCGCCGCGCAGATGATCTCCCAGATCGAAGCCGTCTGCACCACGCTGGTGTGGTCGGGCATCGGTTCGGCGATCCTCTACAAGGTCGTCGATGTGATCGTTGGCCTCCGCGCCAATGTCGAGAGCGAGCGTGAAGGCCTCGACATCACCGACCACACCGAGCGCGCCTACAACATGTAACCTCTCCTCCCGGACGCGATCTCTCCTCGGGGATCGCGTCCACAACTACGGTTTGGGCACATACCCGGCAATGCCCCGACCGTTGAGGGGCTCCAGCGCAAGTTGGAGCCCCTTTCTTTTTGGCGGGATTCTTTTTGACCCGCGCGAAGCAGAAAAAGATTGCCATTCCAGGTAGCCGGCGCAGAAATAACGACCACAACGAACAACAAAACGGGAGGTCGTCATGCGTTTGGAAGGCGGATGCTATTGCGGCGAAGTGCGCTACGTGGCCGAGGGCGATCCGATGATGCAGGCCCAATGTCACTGCCGCGAGTGCCAGTACATTTCGGGCGGCGCGCCCAACACCTTCATCGCCATGCCGGCGGCAGGCTTCAGCTACATCACCGGCCAACCGAAGCAATTCACCCGCAAGGACCTCGAGCGCGCGGTCACCCGTGAATTCTGCGCCGAATGCGGCACCCATCTGGTGACCAAGGTTCCGGGACTGCCGGCGGCCATCCTCAAGGTCGGCACGCTGGACGAACCCAAACAGTTCCATCCGCAGATGGCGATCTACACCTGCGACAAGCAGGAGTTCCACGCGATCCCCGCGGGCATGGCGACCTTCGAGAAGCTGCCGGCACACTGACCGGCACCGCCTGTCGGCGGATCAACACCGCGGCGGCGATTGCGTCATCGACGCGATCGCGCCGCGGCGACGCGTATAAGCCATGCATCCCGTTGTTATCCGGCCTCATTATTCCCGCTCTGGACGGGTCGGCCGACCGATGGTTAATCGCGTCTTAACCTCGCCCTATCTATGGTGAACTGAACCGCTTTCCCGCCGGCGCCTGCGCGCGACCGGCCGTTCCGAGAGTACTGGCGCCCAGAATGGTCATGACCGCTTCATCCCGTGCGCCGCAGGCCAGTGGAAGCTCCGACACCGAACGCTCGCCCTTTGTCCGGCTGAACGAGCTGTTGGCGCCGCATCAGCCCGGTAAACCCTTGATTTCGCTCGCAGTCGGCGAACCGCAGCATCCGGTGCCCGATTTCGTCGGTCCGGTGCTGGCCAAGCATATCGCCGATTTCGGCCGTTACCCGATGAACCAGGGCACCGAGCCATTCCGCCAGGCAGCGAGCGCCTGGCTGTCGTCGCGCTTCAAGCTGCCGCGGCCGCTCGACCCCAAGGCCGAGATTCTCGTGCTCAATGGCAGCCGAGAGGGGCTGTTCCTCGCCGCGATCGCGGCAGCGCGCTATGTCGGGCCGAAGCCCGGCAAGCCCGCCATCCTGATGCCGAACCCGTTCTATCCGGTCTATGGCGCCGGCGCCGGCGCCGCGGCCTGCGAGTCGGTCTATCTGCCGACGACGCTCGACAACGGGTTCCTGCCCGATCTCGACGCCATCGACGAAGCGACCCTCGCGCGCACGGTGGCGTTCTATCTGGCGTCGCCCGCCAATCCGCAGGGCTCGGTCGCATCGCGCGATTATTTCACGCGCCTGAAGAGCCTCGCCGATCGCCATAACTTCGTGATCCTGAGCGACGAGTGCTACTCCGAGATCTACACCCGCGAGGCACCGGGCAGCGCGCTTGAATGCGCGGGCCCCGATTTCACCCGCGTGGCTGCGTTCCAGTCGCTGTCGAAGCGCTCCAACCTGCCGGGCCTGCGCGTCGGCTTCGCCGCCGGCGACAAGAAGCTCATCGGCATGTTCCTGGAGCTGCGCAACATCGCAGCGCCGCAGGTGCCGGTGCCGCTCCAGCATGTCGCGACCGTTGCCTATGGCGACGAGGCCCATGTCGAGGAGAACCGCCGGCTGTACCGGATCAAGTTCGATCTCGCCGACCAGATCATCGGCAATCGTTACGGCTATCGCCGGCCCGACGCCGGCTTCTGCGTCTGGCTCAATACGTCCGAGATCGGCGACGACGTCTCGGTGACTCTCAAGCTTTTCAAGGAAGCCGGCGTGCGCGTGGTGCCCGGTTCCTATCTGGCGCGGCGTCAGCCCGACGGCTTCAATCCCGGTGCCGGCTACATTCGCCTGGCACTGGTGCAGGATAGTGAGACCACGGCGCAGGCGCTGCACCGGCTGGTCGAAACTCTGGGTTAGGCGGGCCCATGAGCATGTCGGCAATCGAACGTGTGATTCCCCTGGTCGGCCATCTGCCGCCCTCGATCCGCGAGGCGCTGAGCCGGCGCGTGCGCGAGCTCACCGGCCTCGGCCTGATCACGCTGTCGGGTGTCGCGTCCGCCGCGCTGATGACCTGGTCGGTGCAGGATCCGAGCCTCAGCCACGCGACCTCGCGGCCGATCCACAACATCCTCGGCTATGCCGGCGCCATCGGCGCCGACCTTGCGATGCAGATCCTCGGGCTCGGCGCGATCATGCTGATCCTGACGGTCGCGGTGTGGGGCTGGCGGATGATGACGCATCGCCCGTTCGACCGCGAGGCGCTGCGGCTCGGCTCCTGGATTCTCTGCACCGTGATCGCGGCGGGCTTCGTCAGCTGCTGGCCGCATGGTGGCGCCTGGCCGCTGCCGACCGGGCTTGGCGGCGTGGTCGGCGATGCGCTGGTGCGCGCGCCGGCGGTGATCTTCGGGCCTCCCGGCGTGATCTATCGCATGGTGCTCGGAATCATCCTGTTCGTCGCGCTCGCTGCGACCTTCCTGATCGCCTGCGGGCTCGGCGCCCGCGAGCATGACGAAGAGCTCGCGGAGATCGAGGACGACGACAAGCCGCTCGATGACGAGGAGAGCGATCGTGGCTCGGTATCGCTGGGCTGGCTGTTCCACGCGCTGATGAGCACCAAGGCGCGGCTGATCTGGCTGTTCGGCGCGGCCTACCGCTCGCTGGTGTCGAGCGGCTCGAAGACCAAGGCCGTTTCGTTCAGCCGGCAGGAACCCAATCTCGGCGGCCGCGCCGCGCCCTCGATCTCACCGCAGTCCGAGGACGAGGAGCACGAGGACGAGCAGGAAGAAGAAGAGGAAGACGAGGAGGAGGAGGAAGAGGAAGAGGCGCCCGCGCGCGCGACGCGCAAGAAGGCTGCGCCGAAAGCCGCTTCCAAGAAATCCTCCGACAAGTTCGAGCTTCCCTCCGTCTCCGTGCTCGCTGCACCGAAGGCCGGCGATCGCCAGCCGCTCAGCAAGGCCGAGCTGGAAGCCAATTCGCGTTCGCTCGAAGGCGTGCTGCAGGATTTCGGCGTGCGCGGCGAGATCGTGAAGGCCAATCCGGGCCCGGTCGTCACGCTGTACGAACTCGAACCTGCGCCCGGCATCAAGTCGTCGCGCGTGATCGGGCTCGCCGACGACATCGCGCGTTCGATGAGCGCGCTGTCGGCGCGCGTCGCCGTCGTCCCCGGCCGCAATGCCATCGGCATCGAGCTGCCGAATGCGCATCGTGAAAAGGTCTATCTGCGCGAGCTGCTGGTCGCCAAGGAGACCGTCGACACGGTTGCAAAGCTGCCGCTCTGCCTCGGCAAGACCATCGGCGGCGATCCCGTCATCATCGACCTCGCGCGCACGCCGCACATGCTGATCGCCGGTACCACCGGCTCCGGCAAGTCGGTCGCGATCAACACCATGATCCTCAGCCTGGTCTATCGGCTGCGCCCGGACCAGTGCCGGCTGATCATGGTCGATCCGAAGATGCTCGAACTCTCCGTCTATGACGGCATTCCCCATCTGCTCACCCCGGTCGTGACCGATCCGAAGAAGGCGGTGGTCGCGCTGAAATGGGCCGTGCGCGAGATGGAAGAGCGCTACAAGAACATGGCTAAGCTCGGTGTGCGCAACATCGACGGCTACAACACGCGCCTGGGCGAATTGAAGGCCAAGGGCGAAGAGCCGACGCGCACCGTGCACACCGGCTTCGACAAGGAAACCGGCAAGGCGATCTACGAGGAAGAGAAGCTCTCGCTCGATCCGCTGCCCTACATCGTCATCATCGTCGACGAAATGGCCGACCTCATGATGGTCGCCGGCAAGGACATCGAAGGCGCCGTCCAACGTCTCGCGCAGATGGCGCGCGCCGCCGGCCTGCATGTGATCCTCGCGACGCAGCGTCCGTCGGTCGACGTCATCACCGGCACCATCAAGGCGAACTTCCCGACCCGCATCGCCTTCCAGGTCACCTCGAAGATCGACAGCCGCACCATTCTGGGCGAGATGGGCGCCGAGCAGCTGCTCGGCCAGGGCGACATGCTCTACATGGCCGGTGGTGGCCGCATCAGCCGCGTGCACGGTCCCTTCGCCTCGGACGATGAAGTCGAGAAGGTGGTGCGCCACCTCAAGACGCAGGGCCAGCCCGAATATCTCGAGGCGGTTACGGCCGAGGAGCCGACCGAAGACGAGGACGGTGGCGCCGTGTTCGACGCCAGCGGCATGGGCGCGGATGGCGGCGGCGACCTGTTCCAGCAGGCCGTTGCCATCGTCAAACGCGACCGCAAGGCCTCGACCAGCTACATCCAGCGCCGCCTGCAGATCGGCTATAACCGCGCCGCATCGCTGATGGAGCGCATGGAACTGGAAGGCATCGTCGGCCCCGCCAACCACGCCGGCAAGCGCGAGATTCTGGTCGAGGAAGAAGACAGCCATATGTGAGGCAAGCCGCCTCAAAGTCCTATTTCACGCAAAATCGTTATCTGCTTTTGCCCGAAATCACGCTAAAACGACGCCCAGCCATACAGGACGACGCGTTGACCCAACATCCGGACATTCGATTCGCGGCTTCTTTTGCCACGCGCGGCGCGCGCGTGGCGGCCGTGCTTCTCGCCACCGCCGCGATGGTGACCTCGGCGTCGATGGCGCAGACGGTCCCCGTGCCGAAGCCGGCACCGAAGGCCCGCGACGCGGCTCCGCCGTCGGGCGGACCGTCGATCACCGGCGCGACGCAGACACCGCCGAATCCGATCATTCCCGATCCGCGCCGCAACGTGCCGAGCAGCATCTTCCAGACCTTCGACGACAAGCAGAAGGCGCAGGCGGCCAAGGTCAGCGCCTACCTGTCGTCGCTATCGACGCTGGTCGGAAACTTCGTCCAGGTCGGCCCCGACGGCAGCAAGACACAGGGCGATTTCTACATCCAGAAGCCGGGCAAGCTGCGCTTCGAATATGATCCGCCGAGCCCGATCGACATCGTCGCCGACGGATCCTCGGTGGTGGTGCGCGACCGCAAGCTCGCGACCCAGGACGTCTATCCGCTGTCGCAGACGCCGCTGCGCTTCCTGCTGTCGGACCGCATCGACCTGATGAAGGACACCAACGTGGTCAACGTGACCGCCGACGATCTCTTCATCAGCGTCACCATCGAGGAGAAGCAGGCGCTGGTCGGCACCAGCCGCCTGCTGCTGATGATCGGCGCCAAGGACGGCCAGCTCAAGCAATGGACCGTCACCGATCCGCAGGGCTACGACACCACGATCGCGGTCTACAATCTCGATGCCGGCAAGAAGCTCGATCCCAGCATGTTCAAGATCGACTTCACCAATTACAGCGTGCCGTCGCCGGGGTAGGCACCGCCCCTGTGGACAAGCGATTCCCCCACGCCAATCCATGCTAAGACGCAATTCCCATGCGTCTTTCCCTGACAACCTGGAACATCAATTCGGTGCGGCTGCGCATCGATCTGGTCGCGAAGTTTCTCAAGAGCGCGCGGCCGGACGTGCTGTGTCTCCAGGAGACCAAGTGCATCGACGACGCCTTTCCGCTGAAGCGCTTCAAGCGGCTCGGCTACGAGCACGTCGCGCTGAACGGGCAGAAGGGCTATCACGGCGTCGCCATCGTCTCGAAGATTCCGTTCGAATCCACGGACATCCGCACCTTCTGCGACAAGGTGGATTCGCGTCATATCTCGGTGTCGTTCGGCGAGAAGGCGAGCATCGCGAAGCCGCTGGTGCTGCATAATTTCTACGTGCCTGCCGGCGGCGACATTCCCGATCCCGCGCTGAACGAGAAGTTCGACCACAAGCTCCGCTTCCTCGACGAGATGAAGACGTGCGAACCGCTGCATCCGCGCGGGGAGGATCGCCACATCCTGGTCGGCGATCTCAACGTCGCGCCGCACGAGAACGACGTGTGGTCGCACAAGCAACTGCTGAAGGTCGTTTCGCACACGCCGATCGAGACCGAGAAGCTGCAGGCCGCACTCAGCGCCGGCGAGTGGGTCGACGTCGCGCGCGACCGCATCCCGATGTCGGAAAAGGTCTACACGTGGTGGAGCTATCGCTCCGCCGACTGGACCGTCGGCGACCGCGGCCGCAGGCTCGACCACATCTGGGTCTCGCGCGCGCTGAAAGACGCGATCCAGGATTTCAAAATCTTGCGCGATGCGCGAAGCTGGGAACGGCCGTCAGACCACGTGCCGGTGACGGTGACGCTGGACGTCTAGGCCTTCGGAGACGACGATGGGCACGCCCGCACCGTCAGAGCCCCCAGAACCACCGGTTCGTGCGTGGTGGAATTCCCGTTTCGTCGTGCCGGGATTGATGTTGCTGAGCACGGTCCCGTTCTGGTTCGTGCAAACGCCGCCGCTGATCGATTACCTCGCTCATATCGGCCGCTACCATGTGCAGCTGCACCTGGCGGACTCGCCGGCGCTCCAGCAGAGCTGGGATTTTCACTGGCAACTGGTCGGCAATCTCGGCGTCGAATTGCTCATCGCGCCGCTGGCGCCTCTGCTCGGTCTCGAACGCGCGGCCTGGCTGATTGCGCTGGCGCTTCCGCTGCTCATGATCTCCGCGATCGGGCGTATCAGCCGGGCGCTGCACGGCGAGCTCACGCCCTTTGCCATTGCGGCCGCATGGTTCGCGATGGCCTATCCGTTCCAGCTCGGCTTCGTGAATTACTGGCTCGGCTGTGCGCTCGCGTTGCACGTTTTCGCGTCCTGGGTCGAGACGACAGGGAAGAACGGCTCGCTGGTGCGCGTCGCGCTGTTCGCGGCGGCCGCCTGCCTGGTCTGGCTCGCTCACGCCTATGGCTGGGTCGTTCTGGTCGTCCTCGTCGGCGCCTTCGAGCTCTGCCGCAGCTGGAATCGTGCGCCGGCAGCATGGCCTTCCATGGTGCTCGTCATTCTGCGACGCGCCTGGCCCGTCATGATTCCCGCTTTGCTCATGATCGTCTGGCGGCAAGGCAATGGCGCCGCCGCGACGGGGCATTTCTTCGACATCAGTACGAAGATCACTGGACTGGTCTGGACGCTGCGTGACCAGAATATCTGGCTCGATACGCTGAGCCTGCTGCTGGCCATCGGCCTGCTGTACTTTGGAATCCGCAGCCGCGACGTCAGGCGCAATCCGGCACTGTTGGTCGGAGCCGCAAGCCTCCTCATTCTGATCCTGCTGATGCCAGGCGAGATGTTCGGCGCGGTCTATGCCGATGTGCGGCTATGGCCCATCTTCTTCATCGTCGGCCTCACCGCCATCGCGCCCACCGACCGCCTGCGGCGCGGCGCCGCGATGATCGCCGCCATGACGCTGGCTGTTTTTGCGATTCGGATCGCCGCCATGGCTGCCGGATTTGCGGCCTATGATTCCGGTTACGCGCAACATTTGCAGGCCCTAAACGACGTTCCGCGCGGCGCAAGCATCGCCGTCCTGACACGGCCGCCAAGCTGCGAGCGATGGCGTGCGCCGCGTGTCGCGCATCTGGGGTCGCTCGCCATCGTCCGGCGCGACGCCTTCGTCAATTCGCAATGGGACGCATCGGGTGGTCAGCAACTCCTGACACCGCTCCGTGCACGCGGCACCGCGTTCAACGCGGATCCGTCTCAGTACATCGAGGCCCCCCCGGGCGACTGCGATGGCGATCTGAGCGCCGCGCTCGCGCAAAGGATCGCGCAAATTCCGCGCGATCGCTTCGATCATGTCTGGCTGCTCGACGTCGATGCGTCGCACCTGCCGGTCATGCCGGGACTGCGGCTTCTATACCAGGACGACCGCAGCGCGCTGTATGAATTGAGCAAAGGATGACATCGGCGGAGCAGGGCTCGGCTAAATCTGCCGCGCTCAGGTGCTCAGCTTCGCACCCGCCATCAGAATGTCGCTCGCGATCTGGCTTGAGCGAACCGCAAACTCGTCGCGGAGGCGGAGCGCGGCGGCGGGGTCGCTTTCGAGCACGCGCTGAAACAGGCTGCGCGCGACGCGGATGACGGAGGAATGTTCCAGCGCCACCGCGCCCGAGGGCCGCTTCATCGGCACGACCAGCGCGAGCTCGCCGATCAGCGTACCGGGGCCTGCAATCATCTCGGCGCCGGCGCCGTCATCGACGCGAAAGGCGCCGCGCTGGACCACGAAGCCGGCGTCGGCATCGTCACCGAGATTGAAGAGGATGTCGCCGCGCACGAAGTCACGCTGCTCGGAGCCGATCGCCAGCATGCGCAACGAGGCGTCTCCCAACAGGCGCAGTGTCGGGACACGCTCGAGCAGCGCTACGTCGTCATCGATTGACATTCCGGTCCGAGGCTCGTGGAACGCGCTAATTTACGACGAATCGCGCGTTCCTGGAACGTATCACGGCACCAGCTTGTAGCCACCGGCTTCCGTCACCAGGATTTCCGGGTTGGCGGCATCCTTCTCGATCTTCTGGCGAAGACGGTAGATGTGGGTTTCCAGCGTGTGGGTGGTGACGCCCGAATTGTAGCCCCAGACCTCCTGGAGCAGGGTCTCGCGCGACACCGGCATCTGGCCGGCGCGGTAGAGGAAGCGCAGGATCGCCGTCTCCTTCTCGGTGAGGCGGACCTTGCGCGCATTGGCAGCGGTCAGCATCTTCGAGCCGGGACGGAAGGAATAGGGGCCGACCGAGAACACCGCGTCCTCGCTGGCCTCGTGCTGGCGCAGCTGGGCGCGGATGCGGGCCAGCAGCACGGCAAAACGGAAGGGCTTTGCGACATAATCGTTCGCGCCGGATTCCAGGCCCAAAATCGTGTCGGAATCGGTGTCATGCCCCGTCAGCATGATGATCGGCGCCTTGAAGCCGCCCTTGCGCAGGGAGCGGACCACTTCGCGGCCGTCGGTGTCGGGAAGTCCGACATCCATCAGCACGAGATCGGGGGCGTTGGCCTTTGCGGCGCTGGCGCCCTTGGCGCCAGTATCGACGGCGGAGGCTTCAAATTCTTCGTGCAGCGATAATTGCTCCACCAACGTGTCGCGCAGATCGGTATCGTCATCCACGATCAGGATCTTGCGGGCATTGGCCATGGGGGATCATCCTTTTGGGGTCGACCAGGCGCGCATGCATGCCGCACCCAGCCGTGATGGGAAGTTTAAAGGGTCGCTGTTTTTATTGTTGTTCGTGTTGAAGTAGTGGGCTGTTACCGATTCACAAGCCGGAATTACTCTAACCCAGAATAGCAGGGCGGATTGATGAATGTCCTGTAATGAATTCGATACCGCCCGGTCACATGAAAACTCACGCCAAGTCAGATGCTTATACCATGAATCGACGCGTCCAGCAGCTCTCGGCGATCCGCGTTAAGCCTGCCGCCGGCAATCCGCGCCGGGGCTGGCTGACGGCCGGACAGCTGACGATTCCGGTGGCGCTGGGGCGCGGCGGCATTCTGGCCAACAAGCGCGAGGGCGACGGCGGCACCCCCAGGGGCAGCTTTCGACCCCGGCAATTGTGGTGGCGGGGCGACCGGCACAGCCGCCCCCGGACGCTTCTACCGGCCCGGCTCATCACCGGCGCGGACGCCTGGTGCGAGGATCCCGCCGATCGCCACTACAACCGGTGGATCCGGCGCGGGGAGGGCGAGGGCGGTGACCGGCTCAAGCGCGCCGACCATCTCTATGACTTCATCATCGAAATCGACCACAACACCAGGCCGCGCATCGCCGGCCGCGGCAGCGCGGTGTTCCTGCATCTGGCGCGCGACAATTTCGGCCCGACCGCGGGCTGCGTCTCCATGACCAAGGCGGCGATGCTACAATTGCTGCGGCTGATCGGACCAAGAACAAGAATCATCATCGGGTGAGAACACATGCTCGACAAGGATCAGATCGCCGCCGCCTCGCAGGTCCTCGTTCAACATTGGCGCGACGGCAGCAAGCTTGACGCGCTCGAGCCACCGCTTCGACCCCAAAGCCGCGCTGACGGTTACGCGGTGCAGGCCGCACTTGGCGATCAAGTGTTCGGCTGGAAGATCGCCGCGACGAGCGAGGCCGGACAGAAGCACATCAATGTCGCGGGCCCGCTGGCCGGTCGCATCATGCGCGACACCGTCATCGCCGACGGCGGCACCGCATCGATGAAGGGCAACGCGATGCGCGTTGGCGAGCCCGAATTCTGCTTCCGCATGGGACGCGATCTGGCGCCACGGCCTTCGCCCTACAGCGTCGATGAGGTGCTTGCGGCCGTCGACAGCTTGCATCCCGCGATCGAAATTCCGGATTCGCGCTTTACCGATTTTGCCCGTGCCGGCGAGGCGCAGTTGATCGCCGACAATGCCTGCGCGCATTTGTTCGTGCTGGGTGCCGCGACGTCGGCCAACTGGCGCGCGATGGATCTCGTCGAGGAACGGCCGCAAATCACGCTGCGCGGCGAGCGCTATGTCGGTCACGGCAAGAACGTGCTCGGCGATCCCCGCGTGGCCCTGGCCTGGCTCGCCAACGAGCTGCGCGGACTCGGCATCACCTTGCGGGCAGGGGAGGTGGTGACGACGGGCACGTGCCATCCGCCACTCCCGATCCAGGCCGGCGATCATTTTGCGGTGGATTTTGGCGTGTTGGGGAAGGTGTCCGTGAGGTTTGGGTAGGCCTCGCTGTCGTCCCGGCGAAGGCCGGGACCCATAACCACAGGGAGAAGTTTGGCGAAGACCGGCAGTTGCCGAACCTTCGCCGGTACCAAGACCATCCGCCACCGAAAGATCACGCGGTATGGGTCCCGGCCTTCGCCGGGACGACAGCAACTACCTGTGCCCGAAGATCGCGCTGCCCACGCGCACATGGGTGGCGCCCAGCATGATGGCGGTCGCATAGTCTGCGCTCATGCCCATCGACAGGTTCTGCAATCCGTTGCGCGCAGCGATCTTGGCGGTCAGCGCGAAATGCGCCGCCGGCGGCTCGTCGACCGGCGGGATGCACATCAGGCCGGAGATCGTCAGGCCGTAGGTGTCGCGACAGCTCGCGAGGAAGGCGTCGGCGTCAGCGGGCGCGACGCCGGCCTTCTGCGGCTCCTCTCCGACATTGATCTGCACGAAGAGTTGCGGGTGCTTGTTCTGGGATTCGATTTCTTTGGCTAACGCCTGGCAAATGCTCGGACGGTCGACCGAATGGATGGCATCGAACAGCGCCACCGCCTCTTTCGCCTTGTTGGATTGCAGCGGCCCGATCAGATGCAACGCGATGTCCGGGTAAACGGACGTTAACGCCGGCCACTTGCCTTTGGCCTCCTGCACGCGATTCTCGCCGAACACGCGCTGTCCGGCGCCGATAACCGGGATAATTGCATCCGCGGCGAAAGTCTTGGACACCGCAATCAGCGTCACGGATGCGCGCTCGCGGCGCGCATCCTTGCAGGCGCGTGCAATTTCCGCTTCGACCGCGGCGAGCGCATTTGGTGAACCGCCGGTTACCGGCGCGGCGTTTTCATCTGTCATGACGTCGATCAATTGCAGGAGTAACGGAGGTAGTTCCAATTTTACCGAGTTCAAGAAAGAGTTTTTGAACCCTTCGCTTTACCTTGCCCGCGGGGTGGGTAGTGAAGATGGCAAACGTTAGTTTCAACCGCAAACGAGCAAAACTCAAGCAGGTCCTCGGCATCAGGGCCCGGCTTGCGTTGCTCGCGGTGATTCTGGTCGCGCCGTTGATGCTCGAGCGCATTCGCTCGCTTGAGGACACCCGCACCAAGCAGATCGCGCAAGCCACCGCTGAATTCACCACCGTCGCACGGCACAGCGCCGACGCGCAGCGCGAGGTGATCTCGTCGGTCGAGACCATCCTGAAATCGGAAGCCTTCATCCGCGCCTCCGCCGGCGGCGTCAGCAAGAGCTGCGACGTGTTGCGCGCGAGCCTGCCGACGAGTCTTCCCTGGATCCGCACGCTTCTGATCGCCGGCCAGGACGGCCGTATCCAGTGCGCGACCAACAACATGTATGTCGGCCTCGATCTCTCCGATCGGCCCTACTTCCAGCAGGCGCAGGAGACCGGCCGCTTCGTGCTGTCCGACTTCATCCTGTCGCGGCCGGTGCAGTCGCCGACGGTCATGGCGGTTTATCCGGTCTCCGCGTTCAGCGGCGTTGCCGATGCCGTCGTGCTCGCGACCGTCAACCTCGACTGGATGTCGAAGGTCATGAACAATCTGGGCGGCCGCGCCGGCATCACGGCGGTGCTGGTCGACAGCGCCGGCACCGTGCTGGCTGCGCCCGCCGACCAGCACAGCGCGGTCGGACGCCCGCTCGACAATATGCCGCTGATGTCGGCGATCGCCGACATGGCCTTGCGCTCCGACCAGGACGAAGGCTCGCTGTCGTTTCTCGCCGCCGACGGATCGCGGCGCGCGGTCAGCTACACGCGCATCGCCGGCACCAATGCCCGCCTGATCGCCAGCATCGACGAGGATAAGGTGTCCGCGGCGGTCAGCCGCGACATCCGCACCGCCTATCTCCAGCTCGCCTTCGTCGTCGTGTTCGTGCTGCTCGGCGCGCTGATCGCCGCCGAGAAGCTCGTGATCAAGCCGATCGAAATGCTTGCCGACATGGCCAAGCGCCTCGGCGAGGGCGATCTGTCGGCCCGCGCGGCGCGCAACCGGCTGCCGTCCGAATTCGTGCCGCTGGCGCGCGCCTTCAACGCGATGGCGGCGCAGCTCAGCCAGCGCGAGCGCGAGCTGATTGCGACCAATGACCGGCTGACGGTGATGGCGTCGATTGACATGCTGTCAGGACTTGCCAACCGCCGCGGCTTCCAGAGCCGTCTCGACTTCGAGTGGATGCGCGCGCAGCAATATGGCAGCGAGCTTGCGCTTCTGATGATCGACGTCGACCATTTCAAGCTGTTCAACGACACCTACGGCCATCTCGAAGGCGATTCCTGCCTGACCCGGCTCGGCGAATCGCTGTCCGGCATCGCCGCCGACACCATGGGCTTTGCGGCGCGCTATGGCGGCGAGGAATTCTGCCTGCTGCTGCCGAACACCGACGTGCACCGCGCTGTCGAGATCGGCGAGCTGGTGCGTGCCGCGGTGCTGAAGCTTTGCCTGCCGCACATCACCTCCGCCCACATGGTGGTCACGGTGTCGATCGGCGTTGCGGCGACGCGGCCGAACGAGACCTTGCGTCCGGGCGATCTGATCGAAGCCGCCGACGCTGCGCTCTACGCCGCCAAACATCGCGGCCGCAACAATGTCGTCGAGCACGGCATTTTGCGGATCGAGGGCACCACCGCCGAAATCGCGATGGCAGGTTAAAGCGCGACGGCTTGTTCCGCGCGCGTTGTGCTCGATCTAACCCGCAGCCTCGGCACGATCGAGCTCGCTCTCCGTCACCACGCGATTGCGCCCACCGCCCTTGGCAAGATAGAGCGCGCGGTCGCAGCGCTCGATCAGCTCCTCGCCGCCATAGCGCGCGGACAGATCCCGCGGGCGCACCTTTTCGCGCAACACCTTCGCCATCAGACGCAGCACCTGATCGCCGACGCCGTGGCCGAAATTGTCGTTGAAGGTCTTGAAGTGGTCGATGTCGAGAAGAAGCACGCTGAGCGGTTCGCCCCAATCCGCCGTCGTCTGCGCCTTGCGCAGGAATTCATCCAGCGCCCGCCGGTTTGCCAGCCCGGTCAGCGTGTCGGTCCGGGCGCGCTCTTCGGACTTGGATAGCGAATCACGGATCACGTCGAGCTCGCGTGTCTTTTCTGCAAAGCCCGCCTCGAGCCGCGTCGTTCGGGTGGCCGCCCGCGCCAGCTCGTTCATGAGCTGGGCGACCAGTGTCTTCGGATCGACGCCGGCCTGGCCCTGGTCGGCCACCTGGCTGATCGCCTGCATCTGGGAGCGATTGTCGGCGATCGCGGTGGCCAAAAACTCCTTCGCCGCGCCCATCAGGCATGCAACCGCTCGGACGTGTGGACCACGACGGCGCTCACCTGGGGCGCGATATAGGTCTCGAACAGGTCCTGATTGGTCCTGGTGTCGAAGGGACGGTTGTGGTCGATCAGGAGGTCGATGGCGTTGCGCAGGTCATCATGGCTGCCGGCGTAATACTGGAACCAGATGGCAAAATTGGTCGGCGTCGGCGGAATCCGCTGGTCTTCCATGCTCCGCACCGCCCGTCCGGCAATGGACGCGGCATAGTCGTAATCGGGATCGTCGAAGCCTGAATCCATCGCCTGCAGGGGGTGCTGTGAGGGCCAAATTCGCACCGGCCCCTTAATCCGATCCCAATGCCCTGATCCGTACTTTTGCGGAGCAGCATTGCGGGGCACCGCCGCCGGCGGCAACCCATTGACCCCCCGAGGACTTCTATGGCCTAGTCCGGCCTCTTCAGGCCGCCGAAACCACGAAAACGCAACGATTCCATGACCTCCGAACGCTATAACGCCCGCGACGCCGAACCGCGCTGGCAACGCCAGTGGGACGAACAGGCGATCTTCGTCTCGAAGAACGACGATTCGCGGCCGAAATACTATGTGCTGGAGATGTTCCCCTACCCGTCCGGGCGCATCCATATCGGCCATGTCCGCAACTACACGCTCGGCGACGTGCTGGCCCGCTTCATGCGCGCCAAGGGTTTTAACGTGCTGCATCCGATGGGCTGGGACGCCTTCGGCCTGCCGGCCGAGAACGCCGCCATCGAGCGCAAGGTCGCGCCCAAGGCCTGGACCTACGACAACATCGCCGCGATGAAGAAGCAGCTCCGCTCGATCGGGCTGTCGCTGGACTGGAGCCGCGAGTTCGCGACCTGCGACCCCAGCTACTACAAGCATCAGCAGAAGATGTTTCTGGACATGCTCGCCGCGGGTCTCGCCGAGCGCGAGAAGCGCAAGCTCAACTGGGATCCGGTCGACATGACCGTGCTCGCCAACGAGCAGGTGATCGACGGCCGCGGCTGGCGTTCGGGTGCTGTCGTCGAACAGCGGGAAATGAGCCAGTGGGTCTTCAAGATCACGAAGTACTCGCAGGAATTGCTGTCCGCGCTGGATAGCCTCGACCGCTGGCCCGACAAGGTGCGGCTGATGCAGCGCAACTGGATCGGCCGCTCCGAGGGACTGCTGGTCCGCTTCGCGCTGGACCAGGCGACCACGCCTGCCGGCGAGAGCGAGCTGAAGATCTTCACGACGCGCCCCGACACGCTGTTCGGCGCGAAGTTCATGGCGATCTCGGCGGATCATCCGCTGGCGCAGGCAGCCGCGGCGAAGAACCCGAAGCTTGCGGAGTTCATTGCCGACATCAAGAAGATCGGCACGGCGCAGTCGATCATCGATACCGCGGAGAAGCAGGGTTTTGATACCGGCATCCGCGCGGTGCATCCGTTCGATCCGAGCTGGAAGCTGCCGGTCTATGTCGCGAACTTCGTGCTGATGGAATACGGCACCGGCGCGATCTTCGGCTGCCCCGCGCATGACCAGCGCGACCTCGACTTCGTCAACAAGTACAATCTCGGCAACACGCCGGTCGTGTGTCCCGAGGGCCAGGATCCCAAGACGTTCGTCATATCCGACACCGCCTATGACGGTGACGGGCGCATGATCAATTCGCGCTTCCTCGACGGCATGACCATCGATCAAGCCAAGGACGAAGTCGCAAAACGCCTGGAAAACGAGCTGCGCGGCAACGCGCCGGTCGGCGAGCGCCAGGTCAATTTCCGCCTGCGAGACTGGGGCATTTCGCGCCAGCGCTATTGGGGCTGCCCGATTCCCGTCATCCACTGTCCCAAGTGCGACGTGGTACCGGTGCCGGATGACCAGTTGCCGGTGGTGCTGCCGGAGGACGTGAGCTTCGACAAGCCGGGCAATGCGCTCGATCATCATCCGACCTGGAAGCACGTCGCCTGCCCGAAATGCGGCGGCAAGGCGCAGCGCGAAACCGACACCATGGACACCTTCGTGGATTCGTCCTGGTATTTTGCGCGCTTCACCGATCCCTGGAACGAGACCGCGCCGACGACGCCTGCGGTCGCCAACCGGATGCTGCCGGTCGATCAGTATATCGGCGGCGTCGAGCACGCGATCCTGCATCTGCTCTACAGCCGCTTCTTCACCCGCGCCATGAAGGCGACCGGGCACATCGCGCTGGACGAGCCGTTCGCCGGCATGTTTACGCAGGGCATGGTGGTGCACGAGACCTACCAGAAGGCCGACGGCAGCTGGGTGCAGCCGGCCGAGGTGAAGGTCGAAGGCACCGGCAGTGACCGCCGTGCCACGCTGCTCGCGACCGGCGAAGCCGTCCAGATCGGCGCGATCGAGAAGATGTCGAAGTCGAAGAAGAACACGGTCGACCCCGACGACATCATCGCGACCTATGGCGCCGACGTTGCCCGCTGGTTCATGCTATCGGACTCCCCGCCCGACCGCGACGTGATCTGGAGCGACGAGCGCGTCCAAGGCGCCTCGCGCTTCGTGCAGCGGCTGTGGCGGCTGGTGAACGATGCGGTTGAACTCGGCAAGGCCGCCCCCGTGGCCCGGCCGGCCTCGTTCGGCGACGACGCGCTCCTCCTGCGCAAGGCCGCCCACGGCGCGCTCGACAAGGTGACGACCGGCGTCGAGCGGCTGCACTTCAACGTCTGCCTCGCCCATATCCGCGAATTCACGAACACGTTTTCGGAGGTGCTGCAGCGCCCCGGCCAGCCGGCGGCCGATCTCGCCTGGGCCATCCGGGAGGCCAGCCAGATCCTGGTCCAGCTGTTCTCCCCGATGATGCCGCACCTGGCCGAGGAATGCTGGCAGGTTCTCGGCCACAAGGGGCTGGTTTCCGAGGCCAATTGGCCGCAAATCGAACGCGATTTGCTGGTTGAAGACAGCGTGACCCTCGTGGTTCAGGTCAACGGCAAGAAACGGGGTGATGTCACAGTTGCAACAGCGGCCCAGAATCCGGAAATCGAGGCTGCCGTTTTGGCCCTCGATGCGGTAAAATTGGCCCTGGACGGCAAGCCCGTCCGCAAGGTGATCATCGTCCCCAAGAGGATCGTGAATGTTGTCGGCTAGGATCCGTATCGCAGCCCGCTTGCTGGCGGTTGCCGCCTTGGCGGCGACGACGGCCGGCTGCTTCCAGCCGATGTATGCCGAGCATACCGACGGCACCCCCGGCTTGCGCGAGAAGCTGATGGGTGTCGATCTTCCGCCGATCGACAAGGCAAATGCCTCCCGCGAGGCCCGCGTCGGCGTTGAAGTCCGCAACGCGTTGGCGTTCAAGCTCTACGGCTCGGCCACGGGCATGCCGCCGACCCACCGCCTGGTGATCCGCTTCACCTCCAGCAAGACGTCCCTGATCGTCGATCCCAACACCGGCCTGCCGAACAGCGAGAACTACGGCATCGACTGCCAGTACAATCTGATCGAGATCGCGACCGGCAAATCGGTGATGACCGGCACGACGTTCTCGCGCGTGTCTTACGACATGCCCGGCTCCTACCAGCGCTTCTCCCGCAACCGCGCGGTGCGTGACGCCGAGGATCGTGCCTCCAACGAGATTGCCGACAATATCAACACAAGGCTCGCCGCGTTCTTCACCGCGGGCACCTAGTCTGTCCTTTCGGGGTGCCTGACGGGCGAGCCCGGAGTCTCGATCCATATTGGGCCCGATGGTCGCGTTGCGCGGAAAAGAGATCGACGCCTTCCTCGCCCGCCCCGACGCGGGTCGTCCGATCATCCTGCTCTACGGTCCCGATGCCGGCCTCGTGCGCGAGCGAGCCGACGCACTGATTGCGTCCGCCGTCGACGATCCCAACGATCCCTTCTCCCTGGTCAAACTCGACGGCGACGAGCTCTCGGCCGAGCCGTCGCGCCTGGTCGACGAGGCCATGACCGTGCCGCTGTTCGGCGGCCGCCGCGCCATTCGCATCCGCGCCGGCTCGCGCAGCTTTGCCAGCGGCGTCGACACGCTGGCCGAGATGAACGTGAAGGAATGCCGCATCGTGATCGAGGCCGGCGAGCTGCGCCCGGAATCGCCGCTGCGCAAGGCCTGCGAGAAGGCCAAGACGGCCGTGGCGATCGGCTGCTATCCCGACACCGAGCGCGACCTCGCCAAGCTGATGGAGGACGAGCTTCGCATCGCGAACCTGCGCATCGCGCAAGATGCCCGCGCCGCGCTGATGTCGTTCCTCGGCGGCGACCGCCAGGCCTCGCGCAACGAGCTGCGCAAGCTCACGCTCTATGCCCACGGCAAGGGCGAGATCACGCTGGATGATGTGATGTCCGTCGTCGCGGATGCCTCCGAGCTGAAGCTCGATCCGATCGTCGATGGCGCCTTCGCCGGCCGTCCCGATATCGTCGAGACCGAATTCGCAAAGGCCATGATCGCCGGCACTTATCCCGGCGTGATCATCTCGGCCGCGCAGCGCCAGGCCGCGTGGCTGCACAAATCCGCGCTCGCGATCGCCGACGGCCAGCCTGCCTCCGCCGTGCTCGACGGCGGATATCCGCGCTTGCATTTTTCACGAAAGCCGATGGTCGAAACCGCGCTGCGCAATTTCAGCGTGGCACGGCTCGCCGGCATCATCGAGCAGCTCGCGACCGCCGCGCTCGACACCCGCAAGCAATCGACGCTCGCCGCGGCAATCGCCCAGCGCACGCTGATGGCCATCGCGGCGAATGCGAAGCGGCGGGGGTAGGCCCCGCTCTCTCCCCGTCATTGCGAGCGAAGCGAAGCAATGACGACATGGGACCAGACGCGCACCACACACTCGGTGTCGTCCCCGCGAACGCGGGGACCCATAACCACAGGGAGCGGTTTGGCGAAGATTCGCAGTCCGGTACTGCGACCCGATCCAATCGATGGATCGCGCGGTATGGGTCCTGGCTTTCGCCAGGACGACACCGACGCCTACAGCGCGCCCTTCGCGAGCCGCTTCATCACCTCGTCGAGCTGATCGAGGTTGCGGTAGTTGATCTGGACAGAGCCGCCGGGATCGCGGTGATTGACGGTGACCTTGAGGCCGAGCGCATCGCTGACGCGCTTCTCGAGATCGATCGTATCCGGATCCTTTTCCTTCCCGGCAGTCGCACGGGCCTTCTGCGGCTTTCGCTCCGGCACGCCCTCTTCATGCGCGAGCGCTTCGGCCTGGCGGACGTTGAGGCCCTCCGCGACGATACGCTTCGCAGCGGCGAGTGGATCGGGCACACCGATCAATGCGCGGGCGTGACCGGCGGTCAGATCGCCGCTGGTGATCAAGGCCTGCACCTCGGCCGGCAGCTTGGTCAGCCGCATCATGTTGGCGATGTGGCTGCGGCTCTTGCCGACGACCTTGGCGATGTCGTCCTGGCTGCGCTTGAATTCGTTGGCGAGCGCGTGGTAGCCGAGCGCCTCTTCCATCGGGTTGAGGTCTTCGCGCTGCACGTTCTCGACGATCGCGAATTCCAGCGCATCGCTGTCGCTGATGTCGACCGGCACGATCGGCACTTCATGCAGGCCGGCCATCTGCGAGGCGCGCCAGCGCCGTTCGCCGGCGATGATCTCGAAGCGATCCTGCGTGCCCTTCACCGGGCGCACCACGATCGGCTGGATCACGCCGTGTTGCTTGATGGATTCGGAGAGCTCCTTGAGCTCGGTGTCCGAAAAGGTCCGACGCGGATTGCGCGGATTGGCCTTGATGAATTCGATCGGCACCTTGCGCTGCGCGCGCGGACGGTCGACGTGCTGAGCCTCGCCGCCGACATCACCGATCAGACTTGCAAGACCCCGGCCCAGTCGCGAACGCGCTTCGTCGGCCATCGCCAGCTCCCTTGGATTCACGCTGCAGCACTCCAGAACTGAAATTTCGAAACTTGTAGGATGGGTAGAGCGAAGCGAAACCCATCGCCGTTCGTGCAAATGATGATGGGTTTCGCTGCGCTCTACCCATCCTACGAATCAACGTCGCTTCAATGCGTGACGCGCAGCTCGCGCTCGCGCTGGATGACTTCGGTGGCGAGTCGCAAGTAAGCTTCGCTGCCGACGCATTTGAGATCGTAGACCAGCACCGGCTTGCCGTAGGACGGCGCTTCCGAGATGCGCACGTTGCGCGGGATCATGGTCTTGT
The DNA here is from genome assembly GCF_029714945.1 of Bradyrhizobium sp. CIAT3101. Taxonomy (NCBI): domain Bacteria; kingdom Pseudomonadati; phylum Pseudomonadota; class Alphaproteobacteria; order Hyphomicrobiales; family Nitrobacteraceae; genus Bradyrhizobium; species Bradyrhizobium sp. CIAT3101. Next base: position 323,381 of record NZ_CP121634.1, on the reverse strand, counting down.
AGACCTTCTCGCCCATGAACTGGCGGACGTCGGCCACGACCTGGTTCGAGAGGTTGTTGCGCGAGTCGAACATGGTCAGCACGATGCCGTGGATCGACAGGTTCGGGTTCAGCGTCGAGCGCACCTGCTCCACCGTCTGCAGCAATTGCGACAGACCTTCGAGTGCGAAGAACTCGCACTGCAGCGGCACCAGGATCGCGTCCGACGCGGCCATCGCATTGACCGTGAGCAGGTTCAGCGACGGCGGGCAGTCGATCAGCACGTAGGTGTAATCGGCGTCCGGCGAGACGTTGTTGTTGAGCGCACCGATCGCATCGCGCAGCTTGAAAGCGCGTCCGGGCGTGGTGCCGAGCTCGAGCTCGAGGCCGGAGAGATCCATGGTGGAAGGCGCGATGTGCAGCCGCGGCACCGCGGTCGAGACCAATGCTTCGCGCAGCGGGGCTTCGCCGATCAGCACGTCATAGGTCGAGCAAGAGCGGTTGCGGCGATCGATGCCGAGGCCGGTCGAGGCGTTGCCCTGCGGATCGAGGTCGACGATCAGGACGCGCTCGCCAATCGCGGCGAGTGCCGTGCCAAGGTTGATCGCCGTGGTTGTTTTTCCCACGCCGCCCTTCTGATTCGCCAACGCCAGGATGCGTGGGTGACCATGGGGCACTTGATCGGTCTGTTCTTGCTGCGGCTCGTCAATCACGGTCATCGAAAATTCCCCAACTCAACCCCTGAGTGCCTCACCCGCGCCGTTCAACTGAAGTCAGCTCGACGATCCAACCGTCACCGGTCCGGCTTCGGTGGAGTTGCGGCTGAATATTCCAATATTTAGCGGCTTCGGTCAATTCAGCCTCTACATCTTGACCCTTCGGAAACAGCGCTTTTGCGCCCTGGCGCATCAGCGGCTCCGCAAAGCCGATGAGTTGATGTAGCGGAGCCAGCGCGCGGGCGGTGACGCAATCGACGGGGCCGGTGATTCTATCCACATTATCCCCGATCTCAGCGAGATGTACGACTCCCGGAGATGTGGTGACGCGGATTGCTTCGCGCAAAAAAGCGGCCTTCTTGGCGATTCGCTCGACGAGGTGGACGCTCGCGCCCGGCGACCCCGCCATGGCGCACGCCAGCACGACGCCTGGAAATCCGCCGCCGCTGCCAAGGTCGGCCCAGCGTTTTGCCGATGGCGCGAGGTCGACGAGCTGAAGCGAGTCGGCGATGTGACGGGTCCAGAGCTGCGGCAAGGTCGAGGGCGCGACCAGATTGGTCTTGGCCTGCCACTCCCGCAGCAGCGCGATGTAACGATCGAGCCGCGCCTCTAGTTCATGTGAAACGGGCGCGAGCTTCAGGGCCGTGCGCTTGTCCGCGGCGATGATGGAATCGAGCGCCTGATCGTTGGCGTTGGCCTTGTCGATCTTAGGCCTGGTCGGTGCCGGCTCGGTTCGACGACCGGCGCCCTCACCTGTTCCGGGTCGTCGGGAGAGCGGTTTGTCCCCGCCGCGCTGTTTCACGTGAAACGCCTATGCGATTGCTTTGGAAGTCTTGCGTGCCTCGCGGCGGAGATAGGCCGCGAGGATGCCGAGGGCCGCCGGCGTCATGCCGTCGATCCGACCGGCCTGGCCGACGGTGAACGGCCGCGCCTTCTCCAGCTTGGCCCGAACCTCATTGGAGAGACCGGGGACGAGGCTGTAGTCGACCTCCGACAGCACCATCCCCTCGTCGCGCCGGAAGGCTTCGACGTCAGCGCTCTGGCGCTCGAGATAGACGTCGTACTTGGCGTCGATCTCGAGGTGGGTGGCGATGACGGGATCGATGGCGGACAGCTCCGGCCAGATCGCTCGGACCTGGCTCCAGCCGATATCCGGATAGGCCATCAGTTCGAACGCCGAGCGGCGCTGGCCATCCCGGTTCAGGGACAGCCCGTGCTTGATCGCCTCGTTCGGGGTGATGGTCAGTGACTTCGACAGCGCCCGCGCGGCGTTCAGGGCGTCCATTTTGGCGCGATGATGCTGGGTCCGGGCACTCCCGACACAGCCCAGCGCGATCCCCTTCTCGGTCAGGCGCTGATCGGCATTGTCGGCCCGCAAGGTCAGCCGGTATTCGGCCCGTGAGGTGAACATCCGATAGGGCTCGCTGATCCCGCGGATCACGAGGTCGTCGATCATCACGCCGAGATAGCCGTCCGCACGGTCGAACACTGTCAGTGCAGCTCCGCTGGCGGAGAGCGCCGCGTTGAGGCCGGCCACGATGCCCTGCCCGGCGGCCTCTTCGTATCCCGTCGTGCCATTGATCTGCCCGGCCAGGAAAAGACCGCGCAGACGCTTGGTCTGCAGGGTTGGATCGAGTTCGCGGGGATCGATGTGGTCGTATTCGATGGCATAGCCCGGGCGGACCATCTTGACCCGCTCCAGGCCAGGGATGCTGGCGAGGATCGCGAGCTGGACCTCCTCCGGCAGAGAGGTCGAGATGCCGTTGGGATAGACCGTGGTGTCGTCGAGACCTTCCGGCTCCAGGAAGATCTGGTGGCCGTCCCGGTCGCCGAAGCGGACGATCTTGTCCTCGATCGAGGGACAATAGCGCGGACCGGAGCTCTTGATCTGACCGGAGTACATCGGAGAGCGATGAACGTTGGCCCGGATCACCTCATGGGTGGCGGTCGTGGTCCGGGTGATCCCGCACTGGATCTGTGGGGTCGTGATCCCTTTGGTCATGACCGAGAACGGCTCCGGCGGCTCGTCTCCGGGCTGCATCTCGACCGCGGACCAGTCGATCGTGGAGCCGTCCAGACGCGGCGGAGTCCCGGTCTTCAGCCGTCCGAGGGTGAAGCCGGCACGCTCGAAGGAGGCCGAAAGACCCATCGCCGGGGCCTCGCCGACGCGGCCGGCAGGCCAATTCTTCTCGCCGAGATGGATCAGACCGCGGAGAAAGGTGCCGGTGGTGATGACGACAGCCCCTGCCCGGAGCGCCCGACCGTCCGCCAGGCGCAATCCCGTGACCCGGCCATCGACCACGATCAGTTCGTCGGCCTCGCCTTCGATGACGGAAAGACCCTCGGTCGCCCGGATCGCGGCCTGCATGGCGGCGGCATAGAGCTTCCGGTCCGCCTGGGCGCGCGGACCACGGACAGCCGGGCCCTTGCGGCGATTGAGAACGCGGAACTGGATGCCGCCGGCATCACCGACGCGGCCCATCAGACCATCGAGAGCATCAACCTCGCGGACCAGATGACCTTTGCCGAGACCGCCGATCGCGGGATTGCAGGACATCGCGCCGATGGTCGAGAAACGGTGTGTCACCAGAGCGGTCGTCGCGCCCATCCGGGCAGACGCAGCCGCGGCCTCGCAGCCGGCGTGGCCGCCGCCAATGACGATGACGTCGAAACTCTCTCGCTCTGGTCGCATGGCCGGACTTCTAGCTCAGCGGCAGGAAAGCCGGAAGTGGAAACTGGGGAGGCGGGTGTTTCACGTGAAACGGAAGTGCTGGAGCGACTGAGAGCAGTGCCGCGACAACAACCCCATGCACAGTAGGAAGTGCGTCCAAACGGCTGCTGTTTCACGTGAAACAATGCGCGGAACAGACCCTGTAGGGTGGGCAAAGGCGGGTGCACCCTTCGCGCGCCGTGCCCACGAGCCGCCGGCATATTCGGACCGAGATCGTGGGCACGCTCCGCTTTGCCCACCCTACGATACCTGTTTCACGTGAAACGGCCCGGAACCCCCAAACCCTGTTTCACGTGAAACGCAAGCAATGGAACAAGCGCTAGTTCTACATTGAAGAACTAGCGCTACTTCCCGATGCAGAATTTCTGGAAAATGGCCCCGAGGACGTCCTCGACGTCGACCCGGCCGAGCAGCCGGCCCAGGGCATAAGCCGCGGCACGCAGCTCTTCGGCCGCGAGCTCTTCGCCCTCTTCTACAAGGTCGAGACTCCGGCGCAAGCTGTCCGAGGCGCGGCTCAACAAGTCTCGCTGCCGGGCCCGGGTCACCAATGCGCCCTCGGTGGTCCCGAAGAAGTCCGCCGCGAATTTCACGAGGGCCTCGACCAGCTCCGGAATTCCGTCGCCCCGACTCGCCGAGATCCCGAACTCGCCGGGTGACCGTGCTCCTCCAAGATCGATCTTGTTGCGGACGATCCAGACCTGGCCGCCGGACGGATCGACGGCGCGCTCGCCCTCCACCAGCCACAGCACGAGGTCGGCGTCTTCGGCCCGCGCCCTCGCCCGGCGCACACCTTCCTGCTCGACAGGATCATTGGTCTCGCGGATGCCGGCCGTGTCGATCACCGTGACCGGATAGCCGTCGAGATCGAGCTGCACCTCGATCACGTCGCGCGTGGTGCCGGCGTGCGGCGAAACGATCGCGACGTCGCGGCGGGCGAGTTGATTCATCAGCGTCGACTTGCCGACATTCGGCTCGCCTGCGATCGCAACCACCAGACCGTCGCGGAGGCGTTCGGAATGTCCCTGTGCCGCAAGGACTTTTGTGATTTCGTCGTGAAGCGCCTTGATCGCTTTCACCGCCGGCGCACGCAATTCCGCAGGCACATCGCCTTCATCGGAAAAATCGATTCCCGCTTCGATCAGCGCCGAGGCCTCGATGATCCGCTCGCGCCAATCACGCGCGCGATTACCGAGCAGGCCTTGCAACTGCCGCAGCGCCTGGCGGCGCTGGCGATCGGTATCGGCGTGGATGAGATCGTCGAGACCCTCGGCCTCGGTGAGATCGAGCTTGCCGTTCTCGAATGCGCGCCGCGTGAACTCGCCGGGCTCCGCCGCACGCGTATTCGGAATTAACGAAATAACGGCGAGGAGCGCCGCCAGCACGGCGCGTCCGCCATGGACGTGAAATTCGGCGACGTCCTCACCGGTCGCGGTCCCCGGCCCCGGAAACCAGAGCACGACCGCATCGTCGATCGGTTGGCCGGAATGGTCCCGGAGCAGCCGGCGGCTGGCCTGACGCGGCGTCGGCAGCTTGCCGGTCAGTGCCGTCAACACCAGGCCGGCGTGTGGGCCCGAGACTCGTACCATCGCGATCGCGCTCGGCGGACGGCCGGACGACAGCGCAAAGATGGTCTGGTCACGCGGGTGCATGGCCTATTTGTCCGGCTGGCGAGGAAAAGGCAAACGGCTCGTCCGGGACCACGGCAACGACGATTTTGCTGCGGCCTGGCCTGCAACAAATTTCATATTGCTCTGCAATATAATCTTGAGATTCTGGTGCAGAAACCGCTGTCCGAGACAATTTCGGCCGGTCAGAAGTCAATCATTATCCCGATATATCAACAGCTTCAGAGAAGTACGGGATTGAGGTCCGGCCGCTCGCCATGCTGCACTTTTCCCGCAGCAAAGCCGCACAACAAAAAGGGCGCCCGAAGGCGCCCTGTGATCTTCTGCTGCACCCTGGCTCAGGTGTTCATGGAGTCGAAGAACTCCGAATTGCTCTTGGTCGAGCGCAGCTTGTCGAGCAGGAAGTCGATGGCGTCCATGGTGCCCATCGGGTTCAGGATGCGGCGGAGCACGTACATCTTCTTCAGCACCTGATTGTCGGTGATGAGCTCCTCCTTGCGGGTGCCGGAGCGCGAGATGTCGATGGCCGGGAAGGTCCGCTTGTCCGAGACCTTGCGGTCCAGGATCAGTTCGGAGTTACCGGTGCCCTTGAACTCTTCGAAGATGACTTCGTCCATGCGACTGCCAGTATCGACCAGCGCGGTCGCGATGATGGTCAGCGAGCCGCCCTCCTCGATGTTGCGGGCGGCACCGAAGAAGCGCTTCGGGCGCTGCAGGGCGTTAGCGTCGACGCCGCCGGTCAGCACCTTGCCGGATGACGGCACCACGGTGTTGTAGGCGCGGCCGAGACGCGTGATCGAATCGAGCAGGATCACGACGTCGCGGCCATGCTCGACGAGGCGCTTGGCTTTCTCGATCACCATTTCGGCAACCTGGACGTGACGTACGGCCGGTTCGTCGAAGGTCGACGACACGACCTCGCCCTTCACCGAGCGTTGCATGTCCGTGACTTCTTCCGGACGCTCGTCGATCAAAAGCACGATCAGATAGCATTCGGGATGATTGTGGGTAATCGAGTGCGCGATGTTCTGCATCAGCACGGTTTTACCCGTGCGCGGCGGCGCGACGATCAGTGCGCGCTGGCCCTTGCCGATCGGCGCCACGATGTCGATCACGCGCGCAGACAGGTCTTTCCGCGTCGGATCGTCGATTTCCATGCGGAAACGCTGATTCGGAAACAGCGGCGTGAGGTTGTCGAAATTGACCTTGTGCTTGGCCTTTTCCGGGTCTTCGAAATTGAGCGTGTTGACCTTCAGCAGCGCGAAATAGCGTTCGCCCTCTTTCGGGCTGCGAATGTGGCCTTCGATGGTGTCGCCGGTGCGCAGGCCGAAACGGCGGATCTGCGACGGCGAAACGTAGATGTCGTCCGGGCCCGGCAGATAATTCGCGTCGGGCGAGCGAAGGAAGCCGAAGCCGTCGGAGAGCACCTCGACGACGCCCTCGCCGACGATGTCGGTCTCGGCCAGCGCAAGCTGCTTGAGGATGGCGAACAGCAGCTCCTGCTTGCGCATGGTGCTGGCATTCTCGACCCCGTTCTCTTCCGCGAACGAGACGAGCTCGGCCGGCGTCTTCGACTTGAGGTCCTGGAGTTTAATTTCCCGCATTGGGGTGGTCCTGTGGGGTAACCTTGGGAGGGGTGCGAGGAGGCTCTGAAATGCGGACGTGAGAAGGTAAGGTCCGCAGGTCTGGCAAGGTTAAGTGCCGGTGGGGGCTTCAAACCTGATGCGGTGTCCGGCCTTCAAAAAGCTCGGACACAACCACATCCGCCTGCGTTGGGTGGGATATCGATAATATAGAAAATCGCTTCCCACTCCGCAAGCCGAAGCGCTGGGCGATCGTTCCCGATGATTGCCTAGAACGGCTTCACGATCACCATGAAGACGATGATGATCATCAGGACGGTCGGCACCTCATTGATAATTCGGAAGAATTTCTGGCTGTGCGGGCGCCGGTCGGCAGCAAAGTCCTTGAGCCAGCGGGAAAAAAAGCCGTGGACCGCAGACATCGCCAGCACCAGTGCCAGTTTTACGTGCAGCCAGCCGAAGGTGAACCAATGGCCGGCCCAGGCAAGGTAAAGCCCGGCAAGCCAGGTGACGATCATGGCGGGGTTGATGATCGCCTTGAGCAGGCGACGTTCCATCACCTTGAAGGTTTCGGACTGTTTCGAGCCGATCTCGGCCTCGCAATGATAGACGAACAGCCGGGGCAGATAGAGCATGCCGGCCATCCAGGAGATGACGGCGATCACGTGCAGCGCCTTGATCCAGAGATAGACGTCTTCAAACATGTCCGGCGTCCATCTGTGCGCCCAGCCGTTCGGCGATCTGGGGATAGTAAGAACTCGTTAAGATCTTACCTGCACACATATCTCGCTGGAGCGCCCTTCTCCAATAAAGAATCTTAGATTCTTAAGGTTTGAGTCTGAGTGACCGTGGATTGGACTCACACAATGCCGTCCGCCACTTCGCAGACGCTTGTTCACATCCATCAACATGTCCGCGACAGTTCCCGCCCGACCAGATAAGTGGTCCGGACTCAAAGGCTTGCGCATTTCCATCCGCAGCCTATCAAGGGGCTTGTCCGCGCAATCCCGCTTCTCGCGCGACCGACCGCCGGAGTTATTCTGACGGGCCGTGGTGTGAAGAAAATTGGCACTTGTCCCGCCCCTGGTGTCGCGCAACCCTTTCCGAGGGGTTAAGGTCCACAGAAATCCACAAACCACACCGCCGACATACAAAGAGATTTTGTGCCGACCTCGAACAATTATTTCCATCTGCACCTCGTCTCCGACTCCACCGGCGAGACCCTGATCACGGTCGCGCGCGCCGTCGCCGCGCAATACGCGAACGTCACGCCGGTCGAACATGTCTATCCGCTGGTGCGCAGCCAGAAGCAGCTCGACCGCGTGCTCGACGAGATCGAGGAAGCGCCGGGCATCGTGCTGTTCACGCTGCTGGAGAAGGATCTGGTCTCGCGGCTCGAGGACAAGTGCAAGGCGATCAATGTTCCGAGCCTGTCGATCATCGGCCCGGTCATGCAGCTGTTCGAAGCCTATCTCGGCGCTGCGACGACGGGTCGCGTCGGCGCACAGCACGTGCTCAACGCCGAATATTTCAAGCGCATCGACGCATTGAACTACACGATGATCCATGACGACGGCCAGCACGTCGAAGGGCTCGAGGAAGCCGACGTCGTCCTGGTCGGCGTGTCCCGCACCTCGAAGACGCCGACGTCGATCTATCTTGCCAATCGCGGCATCCGCACTGCGAACGTGCCGCTGGTCCCGGGCATTCCTGTCCCGGCGCAATTGGAGACGCTGACCCGGCCGCTGGTGGTCAGCCTGCATGCGACACCGGAACGTCTGATCCAGATCCGTCAGAACCGCCTGCTCTCCATGGGCGCCGAATCCGGATCCGGCAGCGACACCTATACCGACAGGCAGTCGGTCACCGAGGAGGTCGCGTTCGCGCGCAAGCTGAGCGCCAAGCACGACTGGCCGCTGCTGGACGTGACGCGGCGCTCGATCGAGGAAACCGCGGCGGCGATCATGAAGCTCTACAGCGATCGCCAGCGTAACCGGCCTTCTGAATAGCTTTTGAAAATGGCTCTGTGGCGCGGCAAAACTCCGTTGATCCTGGCCTCGCAGAGCAGCGCACGCAAAATGCTGCTGGCGAACGCCGGGCTCGAATTCGAGACTGCGACCGCCGACATCGACGAGCGCGGTATCCAGGCTGCTTCGAGACTTTCAAGCCCGCGCGAGATCGCCCTGCTGCTGGCGGGCGAGAAAGCCAAGGCCGTCTCGGCCAATCGTCCCGGAACTTATGTGATCGGCGCCGACCAGACGCTCGCGCTCGGCGAGCGCCTCTTCAACAAGCCGACCGGTCGGACACAGGCGCTGGCGCAGTTGCGCGATCTCGCCGGTCACAGCCACGAGCTGAATTCCGCCGTCACAGTGGCGCATGACGGCAAGATTGTTTTCGAGGATGTGTCGATTGCCCGCATGACCATGCGAGCTATGACCGAGGCCGAGCTTTCGGCCTATCTCGACGCCGCCGGTGATGCCGTCACCACCAGCGTCGGAGCCTATCAGCTCGAAGGCCTTGGCATCCATCTGTTCGAGCGGATCGAGGGCGACCATTTCACCATTCTCGGCCTACCGCTGCTGCCGCTGCTTGCGTTCCTGCGGCGCGAACGGCTCATGACGGTGTGATTGACAGGGATGGTTTTGCGCTGATGCGGATTCTCGGACTGACCGGCTCGATCGGAATGGGCAAATCCACCACCGCGAAATTGTTCGCGGAGGCCGGTGTGCCCGTCTACGACGCCGATGCCGCCGTCCATCAGCTCTATGAAGGCGAGGCCGCGCCCGCGATCGAGGCCGCCTTCCCCGGCACCACCGCGAACGGCAAGGTCGATCGTCCCAAACTGTCAGCGCGCGTGGTGCATGATCCCGCCGCGATCAAGCAGCTTGAGCAGATCGTTCACCCCATGCTCGGTGCCTCCCGGCAGAAATTCTTTGCCGATGCCGAAGCCGCCAAGGCTCCGGTCGTGGTTCTCGATATTCCGCTGCTGTTCGAAACAGGTGGCGAGAAGCGCGTCGACGCCGTGGTCGTGGTCTCGACCTCGCCGGAGGTCCAGCGCGAACGGGTGCTGGCGCGGGGAACCATGGACGAAGCAAAGCTCGACGCCATCATCGCCAAGCAGACGCCCGATGCCGAAAAGCGCAAGCGGGCCGATTTCGTCGTGGATACCTCACACGGACTTGAGCCGGTGCGCGCGCAAATCACGCACATCCTGGCCGAGGTCGTTAAGATGCCGCAGCGGCGAGCCTGATTCGCCGCTCCACACGGCGCCTCAGACCTCTCAGAATCATGCGTGAAATCGTTCTCGATACCGAAACCACCGGCCTCGATCCCTTGCGCGGCGATCGTCTGGTCGAGATCGGCTGCGTCGAGATCTTCAACCGCATGCCGACGGGCCAGACGTACCACGTCTATATCAATCCCGAACGAGATATGCCGGCGGAGGCTTTCGCGGTGCACGGGCTGTCGGCGGAGTTTCTGTCGACCAAGCCGCTATTCCCCGAGGTGGTCGACGCGTTTCTGGAATTCATCGGCGATGCGCCGCTGGTGATCCACAACGCCTCGTTCGACATCAGCTTCATCAATGCCGAGCTCGACCGGATCAAGCGTCCCGCGATCCCGCGCGAGCGGCTGGTCGATACGCTGCTGTTGGCGCGGCGCAAGCATCCCGGCGTGTCGAACCGGCTCGACGATCTCTGCTCGCGCTATTCGATCGACAATTCACACCGCACCAAGCACGGCGCGCTGCTCGATTCCGAACTGCTCGCTGAAGTCTATGTTGATCTGGTCGGGGCGCGGCAGTCGCAGCTGCTGCTGGCGTCGGACACCCAGGAGATTCGTGTCAATGCCGCGGGCGATGCGCCGCGGCGGCAGCGGTCCGTGCCGCTCGCGCCGCGGGTGTCAGACGCCGAGCGCGAAGCCCACCGGGCTTTCATCGCAACGCTCGGCGATAAGGCGATCTGGAACGAGTTCCTGCCCGCTCCAGCTGCCGTCGATCCTGCTGGTTAGGCCTTAGCCTTACGCTTGGCCGGCCTGACCACCGGCGGCCATTTGCCGCTCCATGTTCTGGCGATAGAGACCGACGAAATCGACCGGGTCCAACATTAGGGGCGGGAACCCGCCGTCGCGCACGGCGGTCGCGATGATCTCGCGGGCGAACGGGAACAGCAGGCGCGGGCACTCGATCATGACCAGCGGGTGCAGGTTTTCCTTCGGCACGTTGACGATCCGGAACACGCCGGCATAGGCGAGCTCGAACGAGAACATCACTTTGCCGGCGTTCTCGGCCTTGCCCTCGACCGACAGCGTGACCTCGAACTCGGAATCGCTGAGGTTGTTGGCGCTGACATTGATCTGGATGTTGATCTGGGGCGCCTGGTTCTGCGGCTGGAGCGAGCCCGGTGCGTTCGGATTTTCGAACGAGAGGTCCTTGGTATACTGCGCCAGCACGTTGAGCTGGGGAGCCTGGGCCGCCTCGGGAGGGGTACCGTTACCGTTGGTCATCGAAGTGTCTCCTTACCCGATTTGGGCTGAATTTCGCGGCGGTTGGCTAACATAGGGCCGCCTCATTCGACAAGGACGAACGGCTCCGGAGGATCGATCCGGGCCGCGCCCGTAACTGTGACGTTTGACCCGTCCCTAACCCGAAATCGCATGTTAAACGCTTGAAGATGCGCGATTTCCGGCCAGGATCGGGTTTCCCCTTAAGCATAAAACGCGCTACACTCCGCGCTGTGCCAAAAGGCGCCATTGGCCGGGCCAAATTTCGTGCCTACATCCGGCGGACGTGACGCTCGGACCCAAAATGGTGATGTAGACTTGCCGTTCCCGTATGGAACGGTCTACTGGCCGGATCGATTTTCCCGGCGACGGCCCCTTCTCGAAAAGACCAGAAAGCGAATACCACGTGGACATCTACACCATCATTTTCCTGGCGCTGGCGGTCTTTATTTTCCTGCGACTGCGCAGCGTGCTGGGGCAGCGGACCGGCAACGAACGGCCGCCGTTCGACCGCACGGCTCGCAACACGCTGGGTGGTGCCCCGGACAAGAACGTCGTGACCATGCCGGGCAAGGTGATCGACCAGGCGCCCGTGGCGCCGACGGCCGAGCCGGCTCCGCCCTCCGATCGCTGGAAGGGCCTGACCGAACCGGGCACTGCGCTCGCCCAGGGCCTCGATGCCATCGTCGACAAGGATTCCACCTTCGATCCGCGTCACTTCATCTCGGGCGCCCGCGGCGCCTATGAGATGATCGTGCTGGCTTTCGCCAATGGCGACCGCCGCGCGCTGCGCGACCTGCTGTCGTCGGAGGTCTATGAGAGCTTCGACGCCGCGATCAAGGACCGCGAGAAGAACGAGCAGAAGACCGAGACGCGCTTCGTCTCGATCGACAAGGCCGAGCTGGTCGGCGCCGAGCTGCGCGACCGCACGGCGCAGCTGACCATCCGCTTCGTCTCGCAGATGATCTCGGCCACCCGTGACAAGGCCGGCAACATCGTCGACGGTAGCGCCGACAAGGTCGCCGATATCACCGATATCTGGACTTTCGCCCGCGACACCACCTCTCGCGATCCGAACTGGAAGCTGGTTGGCACCGGAAGCGCGAATTAAGATCTTTCTGAAGAACAGCGCGACGGCGCTTTGCGCAGGCCTCGTTGTGCTGGCTTCGTTTTCGCTTGGCGCCGAGGCTGCGCGGCGTCACTACCGCAGCCATTACCACCACCTTCCCGAAGTCGCTGCGATCCCGCCGCGGGCCTTGCCCTACCCGCAGCTCCCGCTCCCGTTCGAGATTCCCGGCGCGCAATATCTGCCGCTGGCCTGGGCCGACGTGAAGGGCTGGAGCGAGGACGATCATCTCGCGGCCTACAAGACCTTTCGCGCCAGCTGCCGCTCGATCAATGCGCAGACCGGCGCTCCCGAACAGAAGGCCCTGGGCGGCTCGTTGAGCGAACCCTGCCGGGCCGTCAAATCGCTCGAGCCGGCCGACGACGCCCAGGCGAAGATTTTCTTCGAGGAGAATTTTTCGCCGCTGCGGATTTCGCGGCTCGGCGAGCCCGACGGCTTCGTCACCGGTTATTACGAGCCGGTGCTGGACGGATCGCGCACGCAGACCGATGTCTACAACGTCCCGGTCTATCGCCGCCCCTCCAACCTGTTCGTGCGCGGCTTCAATCAGGCCTCGGTCAGCCTGCCCAACAAGGGATCGGTCTACCGCAAGATCGGCCGCCGCAAGCTGGTGCCCTATTACGACCGCGGCGAGATCGAGGACGGCAAGATCGCCGGCCGCGGCCTGGAGATCGCCTGGCTGAAGGATCCGACCGATCTGCTGTTCGCCCAGATCCAGGGCTCGGCGCGGATCAAGTTCGACGACGGTGCCACCCTTCGGCTCAACTACGATTCCTATAATGGCTATCCCTACACCGCCGTCGGGCGTGTCCTGATCGAGCGCGGCATCATTCCGAGGGAGGAGATGTCGATGCAGAAGATCAGGGAGTGGATGGCGCAGAATCCTGACGGCGCCAAGGAGCTGCGGCGCCAGAACCGCTCCTACATCTTCTTCCATGAGGTCAATCTGTCCGACAAGGACGAAGCGGTCGGTGCGCAGGGTATCCCGCTGACCGCCGGCCGTTCGATCGCGGTCGACAAATCGCTCCACGTCTACGGCACACCGTTCTTCATCGAGGGCGAGCTGCCGATCGAGTCCGACCGCGCCAAGACGCCATTCCATCGCCTGATGATCGCGCAGGACACCGGCTCGGCCATCATCGGGCCTGCCCGCGCGGATCTCTATTTTGGCGCGGGCGCTGACGCCGGCCGCGTCTCGGGCCGGCTGCGTCACCCCATGCATTTCGTGATGCTGGTGCCGAAGAGCCTCGATCCCGGCCTGCGCGCCGCGCGGCTGCCGGTGCCGGATCCGCGGCCGTCGGAGAAGATCGCAAAGCTGTTTCCGCAGACCGATCCCAAGGAGGCGGCCAAGGACACGGCGAAGGGCGAGACCGTCGCAATCGCCGGCCCGGTGCCGCTGCCGGCGCCGCGTCCTGTGATAGAACCTGTTCGCGAACCGCGCAGGCACATGAAAAGTCGTCCCCACCAGCAATGAAGCGATCGTCCCGTCCGCCCGTGCTGGATCCTCCGCGTCCCTCGCCGCGCCGTCGTGGGCTCACCGAGGAAGATCGCGAGCTGTGGGAGCTGGTCGCAAAGCAGGTCAAGCCGCTGCGGAAGCATCGCGCGACGAAGGTGCACACTGCGCCGCGCGCCGAGCCTTCGCCCGCAGCGCATGTTGCCAAGCCCGCGCTATCGCCGCGGCCGCTGGCGGCTGCGGCAGCCCCGCGTCCGTCAAAGCCGGCGATGCCGCCGCTTGCCCCGCTCGGCAAGCGCGAGCGGACAAAGCTGTCACGTGGCCGTAGCGAGATCGAGGCGCGGCTTGATCTGCACGGCATGACCCAGATGCGCGCGCACCGCGCCTTGACCGGTTTTCTCCACCGCGCCCATCACGATGGCCTGACCTTCGTGCTCGTCATCACCGGCAAGGGCCGCAGCGGCGGCGAAAGCGGCGTGCTGCGCCGGCAGGTGCCGGAATGGCTGAGCCTGCCGGAATTCCGCGCCTTCGTCGTCGGCTTCGAGGAGGCTGGCATCGGCCACGGCGGCGAGGGCGCGCTTTACGTGCGGATCAGGCGGGCGCGGTTTTAGAAAGCATGATCCGGAAAAGTGGGCACCGGTTTTCCGACCAGATCATGCTCGACTAAAAAGGCCGGACGATTCCGACGCGCGGGATCAGCGTGACGATCAGGCCGAAAATGTTGGTCTTCTGGTCCTCTTCCGGGATCAGCGCTGCCGCTTGCTTCGCCGGCAGCATCTTCACCGCATGCAGGATCAGGAACATGCAGACCGCCCAGTTCGAGATCCAGCGCGAATAGTCGAACACCATCGCGAACATCACGAGATAGGCGAAGCTGATTCCGATCAGCGCCGCGATGACGAGACGGCGGTGCGTTTGGTTCGCAAGACCGCCGATCAGGTTCGCAAAATAGCGCCAGAGCGGTGTGTGCAGCCAGATCAGCAGCGCGAACACGGGAATGCCGAGGCTGTTGTGCGGCAGCCGGCCCCAAGTATCCGAAAGCTCCTTCGCCAGCGGCTGGTACCAGATGTAGCTGAATTGCAGCAGATCGGTGCGCGAGGGATCGGCCATCCGCGTTTTCAGGTACGCGACGAAATCCGCTTCCGGCACCGGCATCGTTCCGAGGAACTGCGCCGCGAAGAACAGTGCGGAGACCGCGGCGAGGGCGGCGATGCCGAACGCGACATTGCCGCGACTGAGGCCGTAAGCGAGATAGTGCCTGGTCACGACGATGGTGATGATCGTCGGCACATACATCAGGAGATGAATGTGGTGGATCAGCACGAGGATGATCGAGAACAGCGCCGCCGTCGCCACGAACACGAGTGAGCCGGCCGGCATCAGCAACAGGATGATCGCCAGCGCGCAGCCATAGATGTCGAAATGGCCGAGCGTGTGCATGAAGTTCTTCAGGAAGAACGGCGATCCCGCGATGAAGACGAACAGCGGCAGCGTCTTCGCGGTGAAGCCGAACGTCTTCTGAAACAGCTTTGCGTACAGCGCTGTTGTCACCAGCCAGGTCGCGCCGCCGAGTGCGAACACCAGCCACACCGGCACTTTGTCGGTGAACAGCGCGACAACAGCTCCGATCAGCGCGCGCTTGATGAAGCCGAAATGGTAATCGACGAGGAGGTGGATGTAGGGGACGTAAGGCGGCAGCTGGATCTTGTGAACGAACACGCCGACGATGACCGCCGCGTTGATCGCGAGCAGCAGCCGCCAGGGGTTTTGCCAAATGCTAGTGGGCACGCGGCACCCGGCGCGCGTCAACCTCCGGCGTCGTCCCGGCGAAAGCCGGGACCCATAGCCACGAATGTTCGTTTTGAGCCAAGGCTGGGGCCGCTATCTTTTCCAACAATAAGCGTTGGTGGTTATGGGTCCCGGCTTTCGCCGGGACGACGGCGGAATGAATAGCGCGGCCGCCCAGAATTACAAAATAAACCGGCTCAAATCCGCGTTCTTGGCGAGGTCGCCGACGTGCTTCTGCACGAAATCGGCATCGACCCGGACGGTCTCGCCGTTGCGGTCGGGGGCGGTGAAGGAGATTTCGTCCAGCACGCGCTCCATCACGGTCTGCAGCCTGCGCGCGCCGATATTCTCGACGGTCGAATTGACGGCGACCGCGACGTCGGCGAGCGCGTCGACGGCGTCGTCGGTGATGTCCAGCGTGACGCCCTCGGTCTGCATCAGGGCGACGTATTGCTTGATTAGCGAGGCCTCGGGCTCGGTCAGGATGCGGCGCATGTCGTCGCGGGTCAGCGCCTGCAATTCGACGCGGATCGGCAGGCGACCCTGCAATTCCGGCAGCAGGTCGGACGGCTTTGCGACGTGGAAGGCGCCGGAGGCAATGAACAGGATATGGTCGGTCTTGACCGCGCCGTGCTTGGTCGAGACCGTGGTGCCCTCGATCAGCGGCAGCAGGTCGCGCTGCACACCCTCGCGCGAGACGTCGCCGCCGACGCGGCCATCGCGGGCGCAGATCTTGTCAATTTCGTCGAGGAACACGATGCCGTTGTTCTCGACCGCGCTGATCGCCTCCAGTGTCAGCTGGTCGGTGTCGAGCAGCTTGTCGGACTCTTCGTTGACGAGGATTTCGTGCGAGCCCTCGACCGTCAGCCGCCGCGTCTTGCTGCGGCCGCCCATCTTGCCGAAAATGTCGCCGATCGAGATCGCGCCCATCTGCGCGCCCGGCATGCCCGGGATTTCGAACATCGGCATGCCGCTGCCGGACGACTGCGTCTCGATCTCGATTTCCTTGTCGTTGAGCTCACCGGCGCGCAGCTTCTTGCGGAAGGATTCCCGCGTCGCCGAGCTCGCATTGGCGCCGACCAGCGCATCGAGCACGCGCTCTTCCGCGGCGAGCTGGGCCCGCGCCTGCACGTCCTTGCGCTTGCGCTCGCGCACCTGGGCGATCGCGACCTCGACGAGATCGCGCACGATCTGCTCGACGTCGCGGCCGACATAGCCGACCTCGGTGAACTTCGTCGCCTCCACCTTCAGGAACGGCGCATTCGCGAGTTTCGCCAATCGCCGCGCGATTTCCGTTTTGCCGACACCGGTCGGGCCGATCATCAGGATGTTCTTCGGCAGCACCTCTTCGCGCAGCGAGCCGGTCAGCTGCTGCCGCCGCCAGCGGTTGCGCAGCGCGATCGAGACGGCGCGCTTGGCATCGGCCTGGCCGACGATGAAACGGTCGAGTTCGGAAACGATTTCGCGGGGGGAAAAGTCTGTCATGGGACCTTAGCTAGGATTAGAAGCCGGCGGGGACAAGCCGGTTTTTTGACCGTCAAATGATCGGCGGACCGGATTGCCATTGCTTCACGGCCTCGATCGGATGGATGAGCATCAGCACGTTGAGCGTCAGATTGTCGCGAATGTGCAGCGCCAGCATGATCTCGAAGGCAAGCCCGATCACGACGGTTGCAGGAATCGGCAGCACGCGCGCGGTGAGGAACCCCAGCACCATGAACAGATTGTCAGAGACCGAGTTGACGATGCTGTCGCCGAAATAATCCAGCGAGATCGTGCCGGCGCGGTAGCGCTCGATGATGAACGGCGAGTTCTCGACGATCTCCCAGGCGCCCTCGATCAGCATCGCGATGATCAGCCGCGCCGGCCAGGAGAGCTGCAAAGAGGTCAAGCGCCGCGAGAACAAGAGCCAGGTCAGTCCGTAGAACAGGAAGCCGTGCAGCACGTGCGAGAAACTGTACC
This sequence comes from Bradyrhizobium sp. CIAT3101, assembly GCF_029714945.1. Taxonomy (NCBI): domain Bacteria; kingdom Pseudomonadati; phylum Pseudomonadota; class Alphaproteobacteria; order Hyphomicrobiales; family Nitrobacteraceae; genus Bradyrhizobium; species Bradyrhizobium sp. CIAT3101. The sequence goes on along the minus strand of NZ_CP121634.1, from coordinate 305,919 downwards.
AGTCGGCGATGTGCTGGGAGTTCTCCGAGCTGTTCACCGCGCCGTGCCAGAGCTTGACATAGCCGCAGGTGCAGATCGGCACCCGCCCCATCGCGAACAGGATCGAGGCCTGCAGCGCCAGCAGCAACAGCGCGATGCCGACCCAGGCGAGCGCCGGAAACGCGGGTCGGGTCGGGCTGTCGCTGCGGGCCAATGCCATCCGCTCAGCCGGCCGTCAGCGCTTCGATGGTGACGTTGCGGTTGGTGTAGACGCAGATGTCGGCGGCGATGTCGAGCGAGCGGCGGACGATGGTCTCGGCGTCCTTGTCGGTGTCGATCAGGGCGCGGGCCGCGGCCAGCGCATAATTGCCGCCGGAGCCGATCGCCATGACGCCGGCCTCGGGCTCGAGCACGTCGCCGGTCCCGGTCAGGACCAGGGAGACGTCCTTGTCGGCCACGATCATCATGGCCTCCAGCCGCCGCAGGTAACGGTCGGTGCGCCAGTCCTTGGCGAGCTCCACGGCGGCCCGGGTCAGTTGCCCCGGATATTGCTCGAGCTTGGATTCGAGCCGCTCAAACAGCGTGAAGGCGTCGGCGGTGGCGCCGGCGAAGCCGCCGATAACGTCGCCCTTGCCGAGTTTCCGGACCTTTTTGGCGTTGGACTTGATCACGGTCTGGCCGATCGAGACCTGGCCGTCGCCGCCGACCACCACCTTGCCGCCCTTGCGGACCGTCAAAATCGTGGTGCCGTGCCAGACCGGCGAGCTGTTCTGGGAATCCTGCATCTTAAACCTCGTTGTCTCGGCTGATTTAGGCGGTCGCGGCGAAAGGGACAACCGGGGCACAACGGGCCGTTCCGGGCCGAATTCGCTCACCATAGGCAGAAGTAGAGGCCCGGCCAGCCGTTCCCGCAGTAGCGAAGGCGTCATTTGGCTGTTAAGAGACAGGCGTTTTCGGCTCCAAGCTAGGATGAAAGCCAGCTTTCAATGCGCACCGCGACGATCAAGCGCAAGACCAAGGAAACCGACATCGAGGTCTCCGTGAACCTCGATGGCACCGGCGTGGCCAATATCGCGACCGGCATCGGCTTTTTCGACCATATGCTCGATCTCCTCGCCCGCCATTCCCGCATCGACCTTACGGTCAAGGCGGTGGGCGACCTGCACATTGATCATCACCATACCACCGAAGACACCGGCATCGCGCTCGGCCAGGCGGTCAGGCAGGCGCTCGGCAACATGGCGGGCATCACCCGCTATGCCGGCGTGCACATGCCCATGGACGAGACGCTGACGCGCGTGGTCATCGACATTTCGGGCCGCCCGTTCCTGGTGTTCAAGGCCGACTTCCCCCGCGACAAGATCGGTGAGTTCGACACCGAGCTGGTGCGCGAGTGGTTCCAGGCCTTCGCTATCAACGCCGGCGTGACTCTCCACGTCGAGACCCTATATGGCGATAACAGCCACCATATCGCCGAGTCCTGCTTCAAGGGCCTGGCGCGGGCGCTGCGCACCGCGGTCGCGATCGATCCCAAGGCGGCGGGCGAAATCCCGTCCACCAAGGGCTCGCTTGGCGGCTGACATCTCCGTTTCGGTGGCCAGGCGCCGCCGGCGGCATTGACCTCAATTCTCGAGAACGGGGCATCGAAAATGCCTGTCTACACAGTTCATGCTCCCACCCCAGGCGGGGCCGACCTGCGCGCGACCGACAAATTCGTGTTCGTGCGCGACGGCTTCCATTTCTGGGCCATGGTGTTCGGTCCGTTCTGGCTGGCCTGGAACAGGCTTTGGCTGGCCCTGATCGGCTGGATCGTCTTCCTCGCCGCGTTCGATGCCGGGCTGCATAGTCTCGGCGTCGGCCGGGGCTCGATCTTCTTCGCCAACATCATCGTCGCGCTGCTGATGGGCTTCGAGGCCTCGAGCCTGCGCCGCTGGACTCTCTCACGCGGCAGCTGGCGGCAACTCGATGTCGTCGTCGCCGATGACGAGGACACCGCGGAGCGGCGTTTCTTCGAGCGCTGGAGCCAGAAGCAGCGCGGCATCGTCAACGATCAATGGGCTGTCGATCGCGGCGGCCCGCCGCCGACCCGCAACGTGCCGGGTCAGCAATTTTCCAACCCGCCGCCGATTCCGGCCGGCGGCATCATTGGATTGTTTCCAGAACCGGGAGGGTCAAGATGAGCGTCGCCATCATCGATTACGGTTCCGGGAATCTGCATTCCGCCGCGAAAGCATTCGAGCGCGCCGCGCGCGGCCTGGAAAATCCGCAAAAGGTGTTCGTCACCAGCGATCCCGATCAGGCCTACGAGGCCGATCGTCTGGTGCTCCCGGGCGTCGGCGCCTTCGCCGATTGCCGGCGCGGGCTCGATGCCGTCAACGGCATGGTCGAGGCGATCACCGAAGCGGTCCGCGTCAAGGCGCGGCCGTTCTTCGGCATCTGCGTCGGCATGCAGCTGATGGCGAGCCGCGGCAAGGAACATGTCATCACCGAAGGCCTCAACTGGATCGGCGGCGACGTCGAGAAGATCACGCCGCGCGACGAGAGCCTGAAGATCCCGCACATGGGCTGGAATACGCTCGATGTGCTCGCGGAGCATCCGGTGCTGAACAAGCTGCCGCTCGGTCCCAAGGGCCAGCACGCCTATTTCGTGCACTCCTACCACCTCAACGCCGCCAACGAGGCGGACGTGCTCGCGCGCGCCGATTACGGCGGTCCCGTCACCGCGATCGTCGCGAAGGACACCGCCATCGGTACGCAGTTTCACCCCGAGAAGAGCCAGCGTTTTGGGCTAGCCCTGATCTCGAACTTTTTGCGATGGAAACCGTGATTCTCTTTCCTGCCATCGACCTCAAGAACGGCCAATGCGTGCGCCTCGAGCAAGGCGACATGGCGCGTGCGACCGTGTTCAATCTCGATCCCGCCGCCCAAGCGCAGAGCTTCGTCGAGCAGGGTTTTGAATATCTCCATGTCGTCGATCTCGACGGCGCCTTTGCCGGCAAGCCGGTGAATGCGCAGGCCGTCGAGGCGATGCTGAAGACGATCAAGATCCCGGTGCAGCTCGGCGGCGGCATTCGCGATCTCGCGACCGTCGAAGCCTGGCTCGAAAAAGGCATCACCCGCGTCATCATCGGCACCGCTGCGGTGCGCGATCCGGAGCTGGTGAAAGCGGCCGCAAAGAAATTCCCCGGCCGCGTCGCGGTCGGGCTCGACGCGCGCGACGGCAAGGTCGCGGTCGAAGGCTGGGCCGAGACCTCGCAGGTCACCGTGCTGGAGATCGCGCAGCGTTTCGAGGATGCCGGCGTCGCCGCCATCATCTTCACCGACATCGCGCGCGATGGCCTACTCAAGGGCCTGAACCTCGATGCGACCATTGCGCTGGCAGACGCCATCTCGATTCCCGTGATTGCGTCGGGCGGCCTCGCCTCGATCGAGGACGTCAAGGCCATGCTGACACCGCGCGCGAAAAAGCTCGCCGGTGCGATCGCCGGCCGTGCGCTCTATGACGGCCGGCTCGACCCCGCCGCCGCCCTCACCCTGATCCGCAACGCGCCCGGGAGCTGACACATGTTCAAGGTGCGCGTGATCCCCTGCCTCGACGTCAAGGACGGCCGCGTCGTCAAGGGCGTCAACTTCGTCGATCTTCGCGACGCCGGCGACCCCGTCGAAGCCGCGATCGCCTATGACGCCGCCGGCGCCGACGAGCTGACTTTTCTCGACATCACCGCGACCCATGAGAACCGCGGCATCATGCTGGACGTGGTCCGGCGCACCGCAGAGGCCTGCTTCATGCCGGTGACCGTCGGCGGTGGCGTCCGCAAGGTGGACGACATCAAGACGCTGCTGCGCGCGGGCGCCGACAAGGTCTCGATCAACAGCGCCGCGGTGTCGCGACGCGAGTTCGTCAAGGAAGCCGCCGAAAAATTCGGCGAGCAGTGCGTCGTGGTGGCGATCGACGCCAAGCGGGTCAAGCGCGCCGGCGGTGGCGAGCGCTGGGAGATCTTTACCCATGGCGGCCGCAACTCGACCGGGATCGACGCCATCGAATATGCCCAGGAAGTGGTCTCGCTCGGCGCTGGTGAAATTCTGCTCACCTCGATGGACCGCGACGGCACCCGGCAGGGCTTTGACATCCCGCTGACCCGGGCGATCGCCGACAGCGTTCCCGTTCCCGTGATCGCTTCGGGCGGCGTCGGCAATCTCGACCACCTCGTCGACGGTATCCGCGATGGTCGCGCTACCGCGGTGCTCGCCGCCTCGATCTTCCACTTCGGGGAATTCACCATCCGTGAAGCCAAGGAGCACATGGCCCGGCGCGGACTACCCATGCGCCTGGATGCCTGACGACTCCCGTTCATAAAAGTGCTACATCAACCGGCGGGGACTGGCCCAACCGGCCAGACGCGCGTTTCGAGTATTCAGTATGCCGCGTTTCACGATCCACGATCTCGCCGTCACCATCGATGCCCGCGCGGCCTCCGGTGGTGAGGGCTCCTATACCCGCAAGCTGCTCGACAAGGGCGCCGAACATTGCGCCAAGAAGTTCGGTGAGGAAGCAGTCGAAACCGTAATCGCAGCAGTCGAAAACGATCGCGATCATCTGATCGCCGAGGGCGCCGACCTGCTCTATCACTTCCTTGTGCTGCTCAAGGCGCGCGGCGTAAAGTTGGAAGAGGTGGAAGCGGCGCTGGACAAACGTACGAACATGTCCGGGCTGGAAGAGAAAGCGTCTCGCAAGAGCGGCAGCTAGCCGAGCTGAGCTCGTTACGGAGAAGGTCGCGTCATGGATATCCGCGCACCCGAGCAGCAATATAATCCATACCGCGTCTACACGCGCGAAGAGTGGGCGCGGTTGCGCGACGACACGCCGATGACGCTGGAGCCGGGCGAATTCGACCGGCTGCGTTCGCTGCACGACCGCCTCGACCTCAAGGAAGTCGAGGACATCTATCTTCCGCTGTCGCGCCTGCTCTCGATCTATGTCGATGCGATGCAGCGGCTGTATTACGCGGAACGCCAGTTCCTCAACATCCGCGACCGCAAGGTGCCCTACATCATCGGCGTCGCCGGCTCGGTTGCGGTCGGAAAGTCGACCACGGCCCGTGTGCTCCAGGCGCTGCTGGCGCGCTGGTCGCCGCGCCCGAAAGTCGAGCTGATCACGACGGACGGATTCCTTTACCCGAAGGCCCTGCTCGAGCAGCAAGGCATCCTTCAGAAGAAAGGCTTTCCGGAAAGCTACGACCTGCAGCTGCTGCTCAACTTCCTGTCCGACATCAAGGCGGGCCGCCGCCATGTGCGCTCGCCGGTCTATTCGCATCTGACCTACGACATCGTGCCGAACGAATGGGCCGAGGTCGACCAGCCCGACATCCTGATCGTCGAGGGCGTCAACGTGCTGCAGACCGGCAAGCTGCCGCGTGACGGCAAGGCAGTGCCCGTGGTCTCCGACTTCTTCGACTTCTCGGTCTATATCGACGCCGACGAGGCGGCGCTGCGGCGCTGGTACATCAAGCGCTTCCTGGCGCTGCGCGACACCGCGTTCACCAATCCAAAATCCTACTTCAATCGCTATGCGCTGTTGTCGGACGAGGAGGCCACCGCCACCGCCACCGCGATCTGGGAACGCACCAACCTCGCCAATCTCGAGGACAACATCCTGCCGACCCGCCCCCGCGCGACGCTGATCCTGAAGAAGGGCGCGGATCATGCGGTGGAGAGCGTGGCGCTGAGGCGGCTGTAGCTTCGCAGCCTCCTATTTGCCGGCCTTTGCCGTCCAATCTGCGAACTTGATGCGTGCCATGAAAGTCGCGGGCCCGGAACCGTTGGCCCGGTAGACGAAGGCTTCGCCTTCCTGAACGTCTCCGGCCTCCTTGCCGAAGGCATCGGCAATGTTCGTCTTGTGCGTGACGAGGACGGTGTTCGTGCCGGGGGCCGGAGATTGATCGACGAGCTGACGCACGGCCGCTCCGGCCTTTGCGTTCGCCGCGGTGGGGTTTGCCATTCCCGATGCGCTGGCGTTGCTGCTGTCCGTCAATGCGTCGACCGGTTTACCCTCCTTGCCGGCGATCAGCTTGCCAGCTTCGATCGCGCGGTTCAGACGGCTCGTGTAGACATTCCCGATCGGAATCGCGCGCTCCTGGATTGCCGCCCCGATCTGACGCGCCATATCCCTGCCCTTCTCACTCAGCTGGCGCTGGGCACTCATGTCGTCGAACTTGAAGGGATAGACGTCCTTCTGGCTGTCGTCGGTCGCGGTATGCCGAAACACCAGCACATAGCCGCCTTGCTTGAGCGATGAGATGAGTTCCGGCGTATCGGCGGCAGCGCCCGGGGAGAGACCAGCGAGAAGGACAATGATTGCGAGCCGGACAAGCACACCCATGCGCAAAATCCTCGATTCAAATGCCCCGGAGGATGGTGGCGCGCCGCGCAGTCGATTTCAATCGTCGATTGCCGGCCGATATCAGGTTGTCGTGAAGTTGTCGATCAGTGCCGTAGGGTGGGCAAAGGCGCGAAGCGCTGTGCCCACGGCCTCTATCCGTATTGCCAAATGCAAATACGTGGGCACGCTTCGCTTTGCCCACCCTACGGCCGTGTCGCCTGCCGCTACACCGCCAGCTGCCGCGACGCGGCCAATCCCGCCAAGGCCTCGTCCAGCTTCTCGCGATCGAGCGGCTTGATCAGAAACCCGTTCATGCCCGCCTCGAAGCAGGCATAGCGATCTTCCACCAGCGTGTTCGCGGTGAGCGCGAGGATCGGCGTGTGGCGGCCGCCGGTGGCCGTCTCATGGGCGCGGATGCGTTTCGTTGTCTCGATGCCGTCGAGCTGCGGCATCTGGATGTCCATCAAGACCAGATCATAGGGCGTGCCGGCCGAGCCCGCCGCGAGCCAGGATTCCAGTGCGGCCTCGCCATGGACCGCAATGACGACGCGGTGACCGAGTTTTGTGAGGAGCGACCGCATCAACAGCGCGTTGATCTCGTTGTCTTCGGCGACGAGGATCGAAAGACCTTTCGCGGGCGTTTTGATCGCGGCAGGCTCGACTGGCTCGGGCGCGAGATCGGGCGAGGCGACTTCGGGCGTCAGCGCAAGACGCGCGGCGAGGGAGGCTGCGCGCAATGGCTTGACCAGGAAGCCGGTGAAGGCCGGCGAAAGCTTGTCGTGACGCGAACTCGGCGTCAGCAGCACGAGCCGCTGCGTCGCGTGACCACGGGCGATGTCGCCCAGGCGGTCGGCAACGACCGGACCGAGCGCGCGGTCGATCAGCACCGCATGCCATGGGCGTTCCGGCAGCAACGCTTCCGCGACGGACGTATCGGAGACCAGGCAGGTCTGGCCACCCCAGCGTTCCAGCCGCCGCGCGATCAGCGACGCTTCGATGCCGTCGGCCACCAGCAGGATCGACTTGCCGGCGAGATCGGGGCTCGGAAACGCGGTATGTCCGGCGTCGCCGTGCGACGGCGCGAGCGGGATTGCGACCTCGAAGGTCGAGCCCTGAGCCGGCGCGCTCTCCAACGTGATGCGACCGCCCATGCGCTTGACGATGCGCTCGGAGATGGCGAGGCCAAGCCCGGTGCCGCCATAGGTGCGGGCGACGCGGTCGTCGGCCTGCTCGAATTCGCGGAAGATACGCTGCTGCGCGTCCGGCGCGATGCCAATGCCGGTATCGCGGACCAGAAAACTGATCTCGTTCGGCCAGATGCCGGGTTCGACGATCAGCGCCACGCCGCCGCTTGCGGTGAACTTGATGGCGTTGCCGGCGAGGTTGAGCAGCACCTGGCGCAGCCGTGCGGCGTCACCGACGACTTCCAGCGGAAGGCGCTCGTCGACGTAAGCCGCGATCTCGAGGTTTTTCGCCTGCGCGCGCGGCGCCAGCAGCTCGGTGATCTCCTCGATCATGGTCGAGAGCGCAAAGGGACGCTGGTCGAGATCGAGCTTGCCGGCTTCGATCTTGGAATAGTCGAGCAGCTCCTCGATCAGCGCCATCAGCGCTTCGCCCGAGGTTTTCACCGCCCGGGCGTAGGTCGTTTGCTCCGGCGTCAGCGAGGTGTCGAGCAGGAGGCCGCCCATGCCGATGATGCCGTTCAGCGGCGTGCGGATCTCGTGCGAGGCCATCGCAAGGAAGCGCGATTTGGCACGGTTGGCGGCGTCGGCCTGGTCGCGGGCATCCGACAGCGCGCGTTCGGTCTCGGTGCGGTCGGTGACGTCGCGCCCGACACTCTGCAATTCCGCGGGCTGACCGGCGTCGTGCCGCACGAAGCCCTCGCGCCAGGCGATCCAGCGCGCGCCGACCGGCGTTGCGATCTTCTGATCGTGGATGCGGGTGCCGTTGCTTTCACGGGCGCTATCGCCCTGCTCCAGCACGTCGAAATCGAAACGCGTGCCGACCAGCGCGCCGCGCTCCTGTCCGGCCAACCCGCAATAGGCGTCGTTGGCGAAGGTGATCCGTCCTTGATGGTCGCGCAGCACGATCAGATCGCCCTGCGATTCGAACAGGCTGCGGGCGCGCTCTTCGGCTTCCTTCAGCTCCCAATTGCGATCGATCAGCACCTCGTTGTGGGCGGCGAGCTTCTTCATCCGCTTGTTGACGAAACGCAGCCGCATGCTCAGCGTTGCCAGCCCGAGGCAGGCCAGTGCAAACAGGAAGCTCGCACCGATCGCAAACGCGTTGGGATCGTAGCCCGAATTCGGCGCGCGGCTGCCGGTGACGAAGCCATAGGCGCCGCCGAACGTGGCCGAGAAGATCATGAAGGAGCGGATCGCGAAGGCAATCTTGGGGTGCTGTCGCCTGAAGCGGCGCATGCGCACCTTGATCCGGAACGTCCGACCCATTGCCACCGACCCCGACTCTTATCCGAAACCTGCCACCGCCGTTCGCGACGATGTCTCGCGGACCTTGCGAACAACTTGAGGCTTTGCGGCGGCCTCCAAACAGGGTTGACGAGGTGTTAACGCCTTAAAGCGAGGCGGCCTGGAGGGGGAGCGGGCGGTTGCCGCGGGCGCCGACGATCAGGGCTGCCGCTTCTTTCTGCGAGAACGTCTTCGACCGGACATAGATGCGGTAATCGGCCGGGCCGTCGGTGGTGAGATAGATCACCGGGCCGCCGTCGACGGGCTGTGAGGCAATCGTAATGAGGCGGGTCGACGGATTGCCCTGGCAGGCGCCCGGCTCGTCGCTTGCGCCATCGTCGACGACCGCGAAGTCGGCAGCGTCGGCATCGTCGGTGATTTGAACCCGTACCGTGGCCCGTTCCGGATCCTCGGTGAAGGCGACATGCACGCCGGCGGTCCAGAACAGGGAGGTGAGCTCGACCGAGGTCTCGCCGAAGGCGATGCAGGGATGCGAGACCGATCCGATCTCGTTGCGGGCGAACACCGCAGCCGCCAACAGGGGAACCACCGAGGCCAGGATCTTGAAACGCAACATGACACGCTACTCGCCAAGGACACGACTAAGCCCGGACTGAAACTTGTGGGCCCTATGGTTTGCAGAGCGTAAAGGAAACTCGTTACCGCCGGGTTGATGCGCGTTCACATCACGCCAGCTGGCGCACATCCTCCGCGAGTGCACGGTAGGACAGCGCTTCGGCGAGATGCAGCCGGCCGATCTTGTCGGCGCCGTCGAGGTCGGCGAGCGTGCGCGCCACCCGCAGCACCCGGTGATAGCCGCGCGCCGACAGCCGCATGGTTTCGGCGGCATCGCGCAGCAGCTTCTGTCCCTGCGCGTCCGGCTTGGCGATGTCCTCCAGAACGGACGCCGGCGCCTCGGCATTGGTGCGGATCTGCGGCAGTCCGGCATCCGCGTAGCGCGCGAGCTGGATGTCGCGCGCGGCTGCGACGCGCGCGGCGACCTCAGCGGAGCCTTCGGCCGGCGGCGGCAGGATCAGATCGGCTGCGGTCACGGCCGGCACTTCGATGCGCAGATCGATACGGTCCATCAGCGGGCCGGAGATGCGCGCCTGGTAATCGCCGGTGCAGCGGTCGATGCGGCCGCGCTTGCAGGAATAGCCGGGCTCGAACGCGTTGCCGCAGCGGCACGGATTCATCGCCGCGATCAGCATGAAGCGGGCAGGGTAGGTGACGCGATGGTTGGCGCGGGAGACCGAGACCTCGCCGTTCTCCAGCGGCTGGCGCAGCGAATCCAGCACGCGCGGATCGAACTCGGGCAGCTCGTCGAGGAACAGCACGCCCTGATGCGCCAGCGAGATCTCGCCGGGCTTTGCGCGCGCGCCGCCGCCGGTGAGCGCGGCCATGCTGGCGGAATGATGCGGCGAGCGGAACGGCCGCTGCGATGTCAGCGCGCCACCCTCGATCTCGCCGGCGACGGAGGCGATCATCGAGACCTCGAGCAATTCGCTCGGCGACAGCGGCGGCAGGATCGAGGGCAGGCGCGCCGCCAGCATCGATTTGCCGGCTCCGGGCGCGCCGATCATCAGGAGGTGATGACCGCCCGCGGCCGCGATCTCCAGCGCGCGCTTGGCGCTCTCCTGGCCCTTGATGTCGCGCAGGTCGAGCCTTGAGGCGGCAGCCTCGTGCACCTTCGGCTCGGGCCGCGACAGCACTTGCGTGCCCTTGAAATGGTTGGCGATCTGAATCAGCGAATGTGCGGCGACGATCTGGATATCCGGGCTTGCCCATGCCGCTTCCGAGCCGCAGGCTGCCGGACAGATCAGGCCTTCCTCGCGCACGTTGGCGCCGATCGCGGCCGGCAGAACGCCGGCCACCGGCGCGATCGAGCCGTCGAGGCCGAGCTCGCCGAGCACGGTAAAGCCGGTCAGCGCATCCGGCGGAATCGCGCCGATCGCCGCCATCAGGCCGAGCGCGATCGGCAGGTCGTAATGGCTGCCCTCCTTGGGCAGGTCGGCAGGGGCAAGATTGACGGTGATCCGCCGCGCCGGCAGCGCCAGGCCCGAGGCGATCAGCGCCGAGCGGACCCGCTCGCGCGCCTCCGACACCGCCTTGTCGGGAAGGCCGACGATGGCGAAGGCCGGCAGGCCCGGCGCGACCTGCACCTGCACGTCGACCGCGCGGGCCTCGATCCCTTCAAAGGCGACTGTCGAAACCCGCTGGACCATTCTCGAACCAGATTTGCCCCTCGCACAATTAGGGGTAGCAGACCCGGACCGCCCTGACAAGAACAATACGGGAACGAAGGCGAGGGCGCCGCATTCCCTAACGACCGGTCAACGGGACGACGACATTAAGCTTCGACTACGCCTCGAATGCGACCGGCTACGCTCAGCACATTCCAACGAATGTCCGCTACTCCTAAGGCTGCGGGATGGGCCGTGGTCTAACGGGTGAAGAATTCAAATGCTTGCAAATCGCCGCAGAAGCGAACGTCGGGTGTGCACGCGGCTCGCCAAGATCCATTTTGGTGCGGGCTCGCTGCCGCGGGACTGCACGATCACGGATATCTCGGATGGGGGCGTGAAGGTCGTGGCGGAGTTTCTGGAAGTGCCGCCGCAATTCACCATCATCTTCGCGCCCGATTATTCCCGCCAGTGCCGCCTGCGCTGGCGCATCGGCTGCGAATTCGGTGCGGAATTCACCGACTAATCCTGACAGACGCGTTTCCTTAACGGGAATTTAGCGTTAATCGGCAAAGCATCTCTGATCAGTCCGCCGGCGGTGATCAGAGTATGTCCAAGCGTTCGTCCCTTGCCTCTCCCCCGGCGAGATTCCTGCTTCCCGCGCTTCTGGTGCTTGCCCTTGGTGGCTGCCAGACCACGAGCCTGGAGGACGTGACCGGCGCGCTCGGTGGCGGCAGCAAGTCGGAGCCTGCGGCGACGGCCGACGCCAGGCCCATGGACGCCCTGCGGGAGCGCTATCGCGCCAAGCCCAGCGATCCCAATGTCGCGCTCGAATACGGCAAGGCGCTGCGCGAAAGCGGCCAGCGTGCCCAGGCGGTCGCGGTGATGGAGCAGGCCGTGCTCGCCCATCCCAGCAACAAGGCGCTGCTCGCCGGCTATGGTCGTGCGCTCGCCGACAATGGCAATTTCCAGCAGGCTTTCGACGTGCTCAGCCGCGCGCATACGCCGGAGGATCCGGACTGGCGCATCCTGTCGGCGCAGGGCGCCGCGCTCGATCAGCTCGGCCGCAACGAGGAAGCGCAGCAATATTACGCCGCAGCGCTCAAGATCGTGCCCGACGAGCCGACCGTGCTGTCCAACCTCGGCCTGTCCTACATGCTGCAAAATAATCTGTCGAAGGCCGAACAGGTGCTCGGCCGCGCTCATCAGCGCAATCAGAACGATGCGCGGGTCCGCGCCAATTTCGCACTCGTGTTGGGATTACAGGGCCGCGAGGCCGAGGCTGAAATCCTTGTGAAAGCAGATTTGCCGCCGGATCAGGCCGCAGCCAAGGTCACGGCGCTGCGCCAGCTGCTGTCGAAGAAGCAGCAGCAGCGGGCGGAGAAGTAATCCGCCGCCGCTGAGAGTCCTGCGCGCCCGAAAACGCGCTCGTGCTTACGACGCCTTGCGATGCGGAGCGGATCCGCGCCCCGATTTGCCCTTCAGCTTCTTCAGCAGCGGTTCGAGCAGCGAACGCTTCGGCTTCTTCACCTCGCCGCGTCCGGCCAGGCGATTGGCCATATTCTGGAACAGCACGGTGGTGCGGTGGCTCTTGGAGACCTCCGCGATCATCTGGCCGTTATTGGCGGCAGTCGAGAACAGCTTTGAATCGAACGGGATCACCGCGAGCGGCTGGCTCTCCATCGTCTTGGCGAACGATTTGACGTCGATCTCGGCGCGCTTGTGCATGCCGACCTGGTTGATGCAGTAGAGCGGTGGCCGGTCGTTCGGCCGCGCCGTCTTGAGCACGGTCAGCATGTTCTTGGTGTTGCGCAGGTTGGCGAGATCCGGCTCGGCCACGATGACGATGTCGTCGGCATTGACCAGCGCGCGCTTGGTCCAGGCCGACCATTGGTGCGGCACGTCGAGCACGATGCAGGGCGTGGTCATGCGCAGCGTGTCGAAGATGGCATCGAACGCTTCCGCGCCGAAATCATAGACGCGATCGAGCGTGGCGGGGGCAGCGAGGAGGCTGAGGCGCTCGGTGCATTTGGCGAGCAGGCGCTCCATCAGCGCCGTGTCCGGCCGGTCCTGCGACAGCACCGCGTTGGCGATTCCCTGCGCCGGATCCTGGTTGTAGTCGAGGCCGGCGGTACCGAAGGCGAGGTCGAGATCGATCACGACGGAGTCGAGCGCGAGGTCGCGCGCGATGGTCCAGGCCACGTTGTGCGCGACGGTGGAGGCGCCGACGCCGCCCTTGGCGCCGACCACCGCGATGACGCGGCCGGTGATGATGGTCTCGGACGCCGAGAACAGGCTGCAGATCGAGCGCACGACGTCGAGGGTCTCGACCGGCCCGACCACGTAATCGTTGACGCCGCGACGCACCAGCTCGCGATAGGGCGCGGTGTCGTTGGGATTGCCGATCACGACCACGCGGGTGCCGGGATCGCAGACGCCGGCGAGATCGTCGAGCCCCTCGAGAATGTCGCGCGTGCCGTCGGATTCGATCACGATGACGTTCGGCGTCGGCATCGTGTCATAGACTTCGATCGCCGCGGCGAGGCCGCCGCTCTTGGCGGTGAGATGCGCCTTGGCGAGACGGCGGTCCTGGCCGGCCGCGGTCACCGCGGCGAGCGTCTGCTCGGTCTCGCAAAAGGCCTGCACCGAGATGCGGGGAACCGGCGCAATGTGTTCCTCGGGGTGCTGCGGATCGTCCGCTTCTTCGTCGTGGATGTCCGTCATTTGCCTGTGTCGCTGAGTTTGGCCTTGTCAGCCTCGGGATAAGAGGTCGCCGTGGTCGTGCCCTTGCGGTAGCGGTCGAAGGCGATGTCGCGCCGTGCGGTATAGGCCGGCGTCTCGGCGCGCGGCTGCTCGAGGTCGGCGGGGTTGTCGATCATCGCGGCGAGGTTGCGCTGGGTGGCGCAGCCGAGATTGAAGTAGGGCCGGTTCTCGTTGTAGCCGGGGTCGAGGATCGACGGTCCCATGTCCTCGGGCCACAATCCGCAGGGGCCGGCGACCGCCGCGATCTTGGAATAGCTCAGCCGGATGGTCGGAAGCAGTCCGGGATCTTCGGGACGATAGGGATGCTGCACGATGGCGCGCGACGGCACGCCGCCGCTGCCGAGCACGGCGCGGATCTCGCGATAGGTCGCAGCCGCCGCGCGCGAATTCGTGGTGTCGATGGGCACGTCGACGACGACGGAGCCGGTGCCTTCGCGCACCCAGTCCTGGGCGATGCCCGTCACGTCGGCGTGCTGCTCGGCCGAAAGCCCGCCGCGCGCCTTGCCGACGAAGATCACGATCGAGCGCTTGCCTTCCTGGACCGCGATCGGGTGACGCATGCGATAGTCGGTCGGCACCGTCTGGGTGGTGACGACATCACCCGTGGTGTTGCAGGCGCCCAGCGCGACGGAGAGCCCCGTCAGCGCGAGCGCGATGCGCCAGTTGCGACGTCGATCATTTGTCTTCGTCATCGCTTCATCCCCCTTGCCCGTATCTCGCCCGGTCCCCGAACCGTTGGTGTCAGTCGATGATGAAGCCGAAATCACCGGCATTGCCGTCGATCGGATCGACCCGGCGCGCGATGCCGTAGAGGCGGTTCATGCGGCCGAGCAGCGCCGACTGCGCATCGGAGGACGGCGCGAAGCCGTCATCGGGCCGCGACAATTCCTTCTGGGCGACCGCTCGCACCACATAGGGGGTCACGATCACCATCAGCTCGGTCTCGTTGTTGACGAAGTCCTGGCTGCGGAACAGCGCGCCGAGGATCGGCACCTGGTCGACGCCGGGCAGGCCGTTGATGGCCTGCTTGGTCTGCTGCTGGATCAGGCCGGCCATCGCCATCGACCCGCCCGAAGGAATCTCGAGCGTGGTCTCGGCGCGGCGGGTCTGGATCGAGGGAATGGTGATGGAGTTGTTCGCGGTCGACGACACCGCCTGCGTCACGGTGATCGCCTGCTGGTTCGACAGCTCCGAGACCTCGGTCATCACGCGCAGGCTGATCCGGCCCTCGCTGAGCACGACCGGCGTGAAGTTCAGGGAGATACCGAACTTCTTGTAGGAGATCTGGGTGGTACAGACATGCGTGGTCGGATCGCAGGAATAGCCGGCGGGAATCGGGAATTCGCCGCCCGCGATGAAGGTCGCGGATTCACCGGAGATCGCGGTCAGGCTCGGCTCGGCCAGCGTCCGCATCACGCCCGCGCTCTCCATCGCGCGCATGGTGGCGCTGACGGTGGCGACGCCCTTGGCGAGGCCGGCGACGCCGAGCCCGTTGCTGGAGACCAGCGGGCCGCCGGAGACCGAGAACGGGTTGGAATTGTTGAAATTCACCACCGCGGTGCCGGCATTCAGGCTGGCGCTGAGATCGACGCCCAATTGCTTGACGATGTCGCGGCGGACTTCGCCGACGACGACTTTCAGCATCACCTGGTCGCGACCGCGCACGACGATGTTGTTGACGACCTTGTCGGCGCCGCCGACGAGCTTGGCGGCGACGTCGCCGGCCTGCTGGGCCTCGACCGGGCTCGACACCGAGCCGGTCAGCATCACGCTGTCGCCGACGCCTTCGATCTGCACGCCCGGCAGCGATGAGCGCAGCGCCGTGCGCATGCCGTTGAGGTCGCGCTTGACCGCGATGTCGTAGGACGCGACCTGCTGACCGTCGGCGGAGAAGAACACCACGTTGGTCTGGCCGACCTGGCCGCCGATGATATAGGCGCGCTGCGCCGAGCGGATTACCGCATTGGCGATCTTGGGATCAGCCACCAGCACATCCTTGACCTCGCGCGGCAGGTCGATCACGACCGACTTGCCGATGCCGAGCGACAGCGAGCGCATCCGCGCCGGCATGGTCGAAACCGGCGACACGCCGAGGTCCGGCGCCTGCATCGGCGCCTGGTCTCCGACCGGCGCATCCGCAGCACGGACGAGATCGGGGACTGCGACCAGCCCCAGTAACAGCATTGCCCCTGCCCAGATCGAGCCGGCGCGCTTCCCCCGAATGCGCAGGCCCATCCGATTGTCCCCGTAGGTCATCATGTCCCCATCACTTCTGTGACGTCAGTTGTCTCGCTTGCACGCCGTAGCGGATCACGTTCACGCCGTTCGAACGCTGCTTGAATGCCTGGTCCTCGGGCCCGTCTGCGGCGCTCGCATCGGCGATGCTGCGCAGCGCGAGTGTCAGCGTGCCGCCCTGGCGCGAGACCGAGAGCGTCGTGATCTGGTCGGGGCGGAGCTCGAGCGTGACGGTCTTGCCGACCACGGCGTTCTGGCCTTCCTTTTCCTTCGGCGCCTGATCGATCGCGAGCACGCGGATATTGGTCAGGATGACCTCCGACAGGATCAGGTCATTGCCGCCGGTCGAGCCGTTGGTGCCGACACCGTCGGGATTCTTCAGGCGTCGCGTCAGGACGATGTCGACGCGGTCGTTCGGCAGGATGAAGCCGCCGGCCGCGGTCTCGGCTGAAATCTCGGTGGATACGGCCCGCATCCCGGACGGCAGGATCGCGGCCATGAAGCCGGAGCCGTCGGCCCTCACCAGCTTCTGCTCGCGGATCGGCTCGCCCTGCATCAAGGGCACGCGTGCGATCGAGCCGGCGATCTGGGTCTGCGCGTCGGGCCGGTTGTCGCGGCGGATGAAGGCGCTGCTTGCGGTCGATTGCGGCCAGGTCTGCCATTGCAGATCCTCGGCCTTCACGGCCTGGCCGAGCTGAATGTCGGATTTGGCGACGAGCACCTCGACCGTCGGCAGCTTCTCGGCCACCGGGAGCGCGGTCGCGGGTTTGTTGTCGTAGCTGCTCGCCAGATACGCAGCGACGCCGCCGGCGCCCAGCGCGATGACGAGAACCACAATGCGTGCGGTGTTCATACGCTTCTACTCTTACGCGGGGTACGCGAACCGCACGTGGCGGGTTCCCCTGCATCGATGAGTAGGGAGTAAAAGTATAAGGGGTGTTGCGAGACCGAGTGTGATGGTCAGTGATGCTGCTGGTTTTCGGCAGATGGTGAATGCCGCGTTATTCGAACGGCGCCGACTCCGTAGATTCACGCATGCGCGCTCGTGCGTTCGCACGAGGCGCGGGGCGCGTCATGGTGAATGGGTGGTTAGTGATGGGTTGCGGTGGAGGTGAGTCGGAAACAACGCGACACATCACCGACGTCGTCCCTGCGAACGCAGGGACCCATAAGCCCACGGAAAAGTTTGGCGAAGACTCGTCGTTCGGAATGTCGATCGTCCGCAATCGATAGATTCCGCGGTATGGGTCCCCGCGTTCGCGGGAACGACACCGGGGAGATTGCGCGCGCCATGGCCGGCGTTATTTCGCCCGCTTCTGCTCGATCACGTCCCAGATCCTGGCCGCGACGTCCGGGCCTCCGAGGCGGGCGATGGCGCGAATGCCCGTCGGCGAGGTCACGTTGATCTCGGTGAGGTTGCCGTTGATGACGTCGATGCCGACGAACAGCAGGCCGCGCTCGCGCAGCGCAGGGCCGACGGTAGCGCAGATCTCGCGCTCGCGCGGGGTCAGCTCGGTCTCCTTGGCCGCGCCGCCGCGCACCATGTTGGAGCGGAGGTCGTCGGCGGCCGGCACGCGGTTCACCGCGCCTGCGAACTCGCCATTGACCAGGATGATGCGCTTGTCGCCGAGCTTCACCTCGGGGATGAACTGCTGGATCACCCAGGCCTCCTTGAAGGTGACCGAGAACATGTCGAACAGCGAGCCGAAATTCATGTCCTGCGGCATCACGCGGAACACCGCGGCGCCGCCATGGCCGTGCAGCGGCTTCATCACGACGGCGCCGTGCTTGTCGCGGAACGCGTTGATCTCATCGAGGTCGCGCGAGATCAAGGTCGGCGGCATCAGCTGCGGGAAATTCATCACGAACAGCTTTTCGGGTGCGTTGCGCACCGAGGCCGGGTCGTTGACGACCAGCGTCTTCGGATGAATCCGCTCGAGCATGTGCGTCGAGGTGATGTAGGCGAGGTCGAACGGCGGGTCCTGGCGCAGCAGCACCACGTCGAAGCCGTTCAGCGCCTCGCGCCGGGGCTCGCCCAGGGTGAAATGATCGCCGGGCTCGTCGCGTACGGTCAGGAGCTGGACCGGCGCAACGATCTCCTCGCCGACCATCGAAAGCTTGTCGGGCGTGTAATAGGACAGGCCGTGGCCGCGCTTCTGCGCCTCCAGGAGCAGCGCAAAGGTGGAGTCGCCCTTGATGTTGATGCGGGCGATGGGGTCCATCTGGACGGCGACGTTCAGTTTCATGGTCTGCCTTTCAGGTCGAGGCGTCGAATGCCGCCAACACATGGCGTGGAAGTGATCGCGGCGCAATCAGCATGGCGTCGAATCGCAATTCGAATTCCGCATGCTCGGGATGCGTGGCCAGCCAGCCCTGCGCGGCGTCGATGATGCGCCGCTGCTGGCGCGGCGTCACCGCGTAGGCGGCCTCATCGAGGCTGGCACGCGCCTTGACCTCGACGAAGGCGATCAAATTGCGTCGCCGCGCCACGAGGTCGATCTCGCCATGCGGCGTCCGGTAGCGCTTGGCGAGGATGCGGTAGCCCTTTGCCATCAGGAAGGCTGCGGCGCGACTCTCGGCCGAGATGCCGGTGCGGAACGCGGCGACGCGCTCGGGCGAGGCCGGTTTCGGTTCCGTTGCGTCCTTAGTCTTCGCCATCGCCGCCCCGCAAATCCTTTGCGAGCTCGAGCGCGCGGGCATAGACCTCGCGGCGGGGCCGCCCCGAGAGCGCGACCGCGTGCGCGACGGCGTCCTTGACGCTATGCGCGGCGAGCTGCGCGCGCAGGAGATCGTCCAGCGCATCCGCCGTCAGCACGTCGGCATCCGCAGCAGGCGGGCCGATCACCAGCACGAATTCGCCGCGCGTCTCGAGGCTGTCGGCGTCGCGGGCGAGCTCGCTCAGCGTCGCGCGGGAAATCTCCTCGTGCAGCTTTGTCAGCTCACGGCAGATCGCGGCTTCACGCGTGCCCATGATCTCGGCGAGATCGGCGAGAGTGTCCTGCACGCGGTTTCCGGAGTCGAACATCACCAGCGTCGCATCGATGCGGGCGAGCTCAGCCAGGCGCGACCGCCGCGCGGCGGATTTCGCCGGCAGAAAGCCCTCGAAGAAGAAGCGATCGGTCGGTAGCGCGGCGACCGACAGCGCTGCCAGCACGGAGGACGGGCCGGGCAGTGCATAGACCGCATGGCCCGCGGCGCAGACCTCGCGAACCAGCTTGTAACCGGGATCGGAGATCAGCGGCGTGCCGGCATCCGATACCAGCGCGACCGAGCCGCCGGCGGCAAGCGCCTCCAGGATCTTTGGGCGGGCGGCTTCGGCATTGTGCTCATGATATTGCTTGAGCTGCGCCGAGATGTCGTAGCGCTCGGTCAGGCGCCGCGTGATGCGGGTGTCCTCGCAGGCGATGACGTCGACCCCGGCGAGCGTCTGCAGCGCGCGCAGCGTGATGTCGCCGAGATTGCCGATCGGGGTCGCCACCAGATAGAGGCCGGCCGCCGGCTTCGGCACCGCGAGCCGATGGGCGTCGATGGAGAAACCGCGCGGGGCGGCGTCTGGGCCTTCAGGCGTATTTATCGGGGCCGGCTTTGCGCGCATAATGATTCGAACTTAGGCATGATCCCCGGGGCTGGGAACCGGTCCTTCGAAAAAGATCGTGCCAGTTGAGGGGCGAGGAAGGACTGGAATGTGATCCATCCGGCATCACATTCTCACGGGAACGAAGCGTCAGCGCCATATTCGCGGCGGAAAGCCCGCCTTGATGCTGGATGACGGACGGCGAACAGCCAGCCAGGCAGCGAGGGCAGCCGCGTTAAGCGGTCATTATCCTTTTGTTTTGGTTAACTATTTGCCGACAATATGCCTGAATCCGCGGGTTCTGTCGCGGCAAGATTTGCTGTGATCGGCCGGCGACGGACGATCAGAAGAGAAGTTGCAATGGTGGGCCCGCGTGATCTGAAGTCTCCCGTTGAGGGGCCCCGTTTCGCGGGTGCGACCCGGCGGAGTGCGCTTGGCCTGCTGCTCGGCACGCCCCTGCTGTCAGCCTGCGCCGGCGTGCAGCAGAGCCTCAGCCAGTTTTCCAACCCGTTCTCGAGTTCCTCTCCGCCGCCGGCCCAGCCGGCAGGCCCGCCGCAGCAGGCGACCACCGCCGGCACCGGCGGGGTGAAGGTTGCGGTGATCCTGCCGCTGTCGGCCGCGGGCAATGCCGGGCTCGCCGCGCAGTCGATGCGCAACGCTGCCGAGATGGCGCTGGCCGAGTTCCAGAACCCGAACATCCAGCTCCTGATCAAGGACGACAATGGCAGCCCGCAGGGCGCGCAAGCCGGCGCGCAGCAGGCGGTCGACGAAGGCGCCGAGATCATCCTGGGGCCGCTGTTCGCGCAGTCGGTCCCGGCCGTGGCGCAGGTCGCGCGCACGCGGGGCATTTCGGTGATGGCGTTCTCGACGGATTCGAGCGTCGCCGGCCGCGGCGTCTATCTCTTGAGCTTCCTGCCGGAGTCCGACGTCAATCGCATCGTCGAATATTCCTCCAGCATCGGAAAACGTTCCGTCGCCGTGCTCCTGCCCGACAATGCCTATGGCAATGTCGTCGAAGCCGCGGTGAAGGCCGCGGTGCCCAGGCGCGGCGGACGCATCGTCGCATTCGAGAAATACGGCGCCGATCGCGCCACGCCCGCGCGCACTGTCGCGCAACAGCTCGGCAGCGCCGATGCGCTGTTCATTGCCGATGACGGCGATGCCGTCGTCGCGGTCGCGGATGCGATGACGGCCGCGGGCGCGAACTTACGCAACATCCAGCTGCTCGGCACCGGCCTCTGGGACAGCCCGCGGGTCTATGCCAGCCCGAACCTGCAAGGCGGCCTCTACGCCGCGCCGGATCCCGCCGGCTTCCGCGCATTCGCCGGCCGTTACCGCACCAAATACGGCGCCGAGCCGATCCGCACCGCGACACTTGCCTATGACGCGGTCGCACTCGTGGCCGCACTCGCGCGCACGCAGGGCACCACGCGCTTCTCGTCCGACGTGCTCACCAATCCCTCCGGCTTCGCCGGCATCGACGGCCTGTTCCGCTTCCGCGCCGACGGCACCAACGAGCGGGGCCTTGCGGTGATGAAGGTGACGACCGGCGGCGGTGTTGCGGTCGCGGGTTCGCCGAAGAGCTTTGGGGCGTAGTTCAGGACGACGGTGCCGTAGGGTGGGCAAAGGCGCCCTTGCGCCGTGCCCACGATCTCTCTCTATTTCAAAGAATGCGTGGGCACGCTTCGCTTTGCCCACCCTACAAGAGCTCGCTATGCCGCGAGATCCGCGACCACAGCGTCCAGCACCGGGAATCCGCTGCTCGTGACGCGCAAACGGCCCGTTGCATCGACCGTGATCGCGCCTTCCTCGCGCAGCAGCGCGATGCGACCGGGGTCCAGCGGGCGACCTGAGAGCGCCGTGTAACGCTCGGGGTCGATGCCCTCGGCGAGGCGCAATCCCATCAGCAGGAATTCGTCGGCGCGTTCTTCGCTGTTGAGGAGATCGTCGGTGACGACGCCGTGGCCGCTGCTTTCGACGCGCATCAGCCAGGCTTCGGGCCGCTTCTCGGTGGCGGTGGCATGGCGCGCGCCGTCGATGTCGAGGCGGCCATGTGCGCCGGGACCGATGCCGGCATATTCCTCGCCGCGCCAGTACACCAGATTGTGCCGGCACTCGGCGCCGCGCCGCGCGTGATTGGAAATCTCGTAAGCCGGCAGACCGAGCTTGTCGCAGGTCTCCTGCGTCACGTCGTAGAGCGCGCGCGCGACGGCTTCGTCCGGCGTCTTCAGCTTGCCGGCCTGGTGCAGGCCGAAGAACGGCGTGCCTTCCTCGATGGTGAGCTGGTAGAGCGACAGATGCTCGGCCGCTTCATCGATGGCGAGACGCAGCTCGTCGGCCCACATCGCCGGCGTCTGGTCCGGGCGGGCGTAGATCAGGTCGAACGAATAGCGATCGAACGAGCGGCGCGCGATCGCAACGGCATCGAGCGCCTCGCGCGCGCTGTGCATGCGGCCGAGCGCTTTCAGCGAGGCGTCATCCAGCGCCTGCACGCCCAGTGAAACGCGATTGACGCCGGCTGCGCGATAGCCGGCAAAGCGCGTGGCTTCGACACTGGTCGGGTTTGCCTCGAGCGTCACTTCGACGTCATTGGCAACGTTCCAATGCTGGCCGATCGCGTCGAGCACGGCGCCGACGGTCGAAGGCTGCATCAGCGACGGCGTGCCGCCGCCGAGAAAGATCGAGGAGACCTCACGGCCGGGCGCGCGCTGTGCGGTGGTTTCGATCTCGCGGGCGAACGCGGAGGCAAAACGCGCCTCGTCGATCGCGGCGTGGCGGACATGGCTGTTGAAGTCGCAATAGGGACACTTCGACAGGCAGAACGGCCAGTGCACGTAGACGCCAAAAGCTTCAGATTCTTGTTTTGACGCGTTTTCCCGGCGCGAACCGGTGTCCACTTCGCTTGAAAACGCTTTAGCGCGGCTCAAGGCAGATCTCCGCCAGTTTCACGAAGGCGCGGGCGCGGTGCGACAGGCCGAGGCCGAGTGGCGGCAGGCCGTGCTTCTCGATGCTTTCCATCTCGCCGAAGGTGCGCGTGTGACCGTCGGGCAAGAACATCGGATCGTAACCGAAGCCGGCGGTACCGCGCGGCGGCCAGACCATTGTGCCGTCGACGCGCGCCTCGACCTCTTCGAGATGACCGTCGGGCCAGGCGACGCAGAGCGCCGAGACGAAATGCGATTTACGTTTGTCGGGCGTCGTGGCGCCGCGCTCCTGCAACAGGCGCTCGATCTGCGCCATGGCCGCGGCGAAATCCTTGGACGGTCCGGCCCAGCGCGCGCTGTAGATGCCGGGCGCGCCGTCGAGCGCATCGACCACGATGCCGGAATCATCGGCGAAGGATGGAAATCCGGTCGCCTGCGCCGCCGCGATCGCCTTGATCGCGGCATTGCTGCGGAAGTCGTTGCCGGTCTCGTCGGGCTCGGGCAGGCCGAGCTCGCCGGCCGACACCACCTCGATGCCGTGAGGCGCGAGCAGCTCCTTCATCTCGGCGAGCTTGCCGGGATTGTGGGTCGCGATGACGAGCTTTCCGGTGATTCGGCGGTGCATGGGCCTATTGACTACGCGACAGCCAGTTTCTGCAAGTCCACCAGACGCGCGATGCCCTTTTGCGCCAGGGCGATCAGCGCGAGGAACTCGTCCTGCGTGAACGGCTCGCGTTCCGCGGTGCCCTGCACCTCGATGATGCGGCCGTCGCCGGTCATGACGAAATTGGCGTCGGTTTCGGCTTCGGAATCCTCGGCATAGTCGAGATCCAGCACCGGCTTGCCCTGATAGATGCCGCACGAGATCGCGGCGACGTTGTCGCGCATCACGTTGGCCTTGATCATGTTGCGCGTCTTCATCCAGTTGATGCAGTCGGCGAGCGCGACCCAGGCACCGGTGATCGAGGCGGTGCGGGTGCCGCCATCGGCCTGGAGCACGTCGCAATCGACCGTGATCTGGCGCTCACCGAGCGCTTCGAGATCGACGATGGTGCGCAACGAACGCCCGATCAGGCGCTGGATCTCGACGGTGCGGCCGCTCTGCTTGCCGGCGGCCGCTTCGCGGCGGGTGCGTTCGGAGGTCGCGCGCGGCAGCATGCCGTATTCGGCGGTGACCCAGCCGCGGCCCTGGCCCTTCAGCCAGGGCGGCAGGCGGTCTTCCAGGGTGGCGGTGACCAGCACATGGGTGTCGCCGAATTTCACGAGGCAGGAGCCTTCCGCGTATTTGACCACGCCACGCTCAAGCGTCACGGGGCGCAATTCGTCGGGCGCACGGCGGCTTGGCCGCATGGGGAATCCTCCAAAACTCTCGGAAAAGGGCTATTCGCGGTGCTTGTAGGTGGGGTGAGGGTGGGCGGCAAGGGGAAAGGACAAGGCTTTTTCACCCCGGGTTTTCCACCCCGCAAACGCCACGCTTGTCAGAACCCTCGGGGATGGACAAATTATGAGCATCTGAGAGGAGTTACCGTCTGTGGCCCATCACGATCCGATCCATCTGATCGCGCCGCGCGCAGGCCTCGCCCAGCTCAACGAGCGTTCACGCGACATCTTTCGTCAAATTGTCGAAAGCTACCTCGCGACCGGCGAGCCGGTGGGCTCGCGCAACATCTCGCGGCTGATCGCGATGCCGCTGTCGCCGGCCTCGGTCCGCAACGTCATGGCCGATCTGGAACATCTCGGCCTCATCTACGCCCCGCACACGTCTGCCGGCCGGCTACCGACGGAACTCGGCCTGCGCTTCTTCGTCGACGCCTTGATGCAGGTCGGCGATCTCAACGAGGCGGAGCGGCAGTCGATCCAGAGCCAGCTGACCTCCGTCGGTCAGGCCCAATCAGTCGAGGCGGCGCTCGATCAGGCGCTGACGCGGCTGTCGGGTCTCACCCGCACCGCGGCCGTCGTTTTGACGCCGAAATCAAATACAAGGCTGAAGCACATCGAGTTCGTCCGGCTGGAACCCGAAAAGGCACTGGTGATCCTGGTCGGCGAGGATGGCCAGGTTGAAAACCGCGTGCTGGCGCTGCCGCCGGGAGTTCCCTCCTCCGCCATCATCGAAGCCGGCAATTTCCTCAATGCGCGGATTCGCGGCCGGACGCTCGCCGAGGCGCGGCTCGAGCTGGAAACCGCGCTAGGCGAGGCTCGCGCCGAGCTCGATCAATTGACGCAAAAGGTGATCTCGGCCGGGATCGCGAGCTGGTCTGGCGGCGAGAATGAGGACCGCCAGCTCATCGTCCGCGGCCACGCCAATCTGCTGGAGGACCTGCACGCGCTGGAGGATCTCGAGCGCGTTCGCCTGCTGTTCGACGATCTCGAGACCAAGCGCGGCGTCATCGACCTGCTGGGGCGTGCCGAAACCGCCGAGGGCGTCCGGATCTTCATCGGCAGCGAAAACAAGCTGTTTTCGCTGTCGGGGTCCTCCACCATCATCTCGCCCTATCGGGATGCCGCCGGCCGCATCGTCGGCGTTTTGGGCGTGATCGGGCCGACGCGGCTGAATTATGCCCGTGTGATCCCGACCGTGGACTACGCCGCCCGCATCGTCAGCCGCCTGCTGGGGGGCTGACCGGCATTTGAGACGATCACGGGCGCTTGATTTTCAGCGCCCGAAGCACGATATCCGGGCCAGCAAAATCCCGTAAGACCAGTTCGAAAAGAGAGCCGATGACCGATCGAGACCGGCAACCCGAAGACACGACTGCCGCGACCGGCGAGCCCGTGGTGTCGAAACCCTACATCATGCCCGACGACCCCGAGCCGGGTTCGGTGGAATTGCTGCAGAAGGAAGCCGCCGAGGCGCGCGACCGCATGCTGCGGACGCTGGCCGAGATGGAAAATCTGCGCAAGCGCACCGCCAAGGAGGTCGCTGACTCCAAGCTCTATGGCGTCACCGGCTTTGCCCGCGACGTGCTCGACATCGCCGACAACCTTCAGCGCGCGCTCGATGCCGTTCCGGCCGAAGCGCGTGCCGCGGCCGATCCCGGCCTGACCGCGCTGATCGAGGGCGTCGAGCTCACCGAGCGTTCGCTGCTCAACGCGCTGGAAAAGCATGGCGTGAAGAAGTTCGATCCGCAGGGCCAGAAGTTCGATCCGAACTTCCAGCAGGCGATGTACGAGGTGCCGGATGCGTCGGTGCCCGCCGGCACCGTCGTGCAGGTCATGCAGGCCGGCTACACCATCGGCGAGCGCGTGCTGCGCCCGGCGCTGGTCGGCGTCGCCAAGGGTGGCGCCAAGCCTGCGCCGGCCGCGAACAGCAACGAAGCGAACTGAGCGCGCTCTGATCCCTCATGGTGAGGAGGCGCGTCAGCGCCGTCTCGAACCATGCAGGCCCAGCTCTCACGCCTCGGCCTTCATCCTTCGAGACGCGCGCCAAGCGGCGCGCTCCTCAGGATGAGGGTTTGAGAGTTGCCGCGCCTTACGCGCTCACTGCGATGTCCGCAGACTGAATCCGCTTCACGCCGGCCTTGGCCATGTCGGCCCAGGCCTTCGCGAGCGAGCCCTGCGTATCGATGCCGCGGCAGGCGTCTTCCACGACATAGACCTCGAAGCCTGCCTTGCGTGCATCGAGCGCGGTCCAGGCGACGCAGAAATCCGTCGCGAGACCCGCAACGAAGACGCGCTTGATCTTGCGCGACTTCAGATAGGCCGCAAGGCCCGTCGTTGTCTTGCCGTCGGCTTCGAGGAACGCCGAATAGCTGTCGACGTCCTTGTGGAAACCCTTGCGGATGATGAGTTCGGCCTGCGGGATCGAAAGGTCCTTCGACAGCGCCGCGCCGTCGGTGCCCTGCACGCAATGGTCGGGCCACAGCACCTGCTTGCCGTAGGGCAGGTCGATGGTCTCGAACGGCTTCTTGCCGGAATGCACCGATGCGAACGAGACGTGGCCGGGCGTGTGCCAGTCCTGCGTCATCACCACGTTCGAAAACGCTTTCGCCATCTTGTTGATGACGGGCACGACCTGCTCGCCTTCCTTCACCGCGAGGCTGCCGCCGGGCAGGAAGCAGTTCTGCACGTCGATCACGAGCAGCGCGGAGGTGTCATCCGGCTTGATCGAGGCTGCCGCGAAAAGTGCGCTTGGTGCGAGACTCGCGAGCGCCGTGGTCCCCAGCGCCGCCAGGATTTGTCGTCGGTCCAGCATCGTCCACCTCCCCTCAAAGGTTGATCCAATGGAGGGAAGCCTAATTCCGTTCGTGTACGAACAAAAGCCCGAAAATGCAGCCGGCTTTGGCTAGCGGTTGAGCTGCCAGCCCCAACATCGCCTTCGCCGGGACGACACCGAGGGTGCTGGACGAACCGTGCTAGCCCTTCGGCTGGATGCCGTCGCGCACGGCGCGGAAGCGGGTGAAGGCGTCCGACCATTGGTCGCGCGGCGCACTGGCGATGATGCGCAGCGAGGTGCCGCCGCCGAAGCGGATCCACTGCACCACCGTCACCGGGGTCTTGTCCTTGCCGCTGACGCCGTCGATCCGGGTCTCAAAGCCCGGCTGGCCGTTGATGCGGATCGGCTCGGACATGGTGACGCGGGACTCGCGTACGCCGGGAATCTGGAGCGCGGCTTCCTGGGCGAAGCGGGCGCGGTCGTCAGCCTGCTGCGGAGTGGCGCCGATCAGGCCGAGGATGATGAAGGGCTTCGATTCATAGCCCGAGCTCTCGTTGCCGTCGGCCAGGATCAGGCTCGAGCCCGGCACCAGCGTGCGGACGTCCTTGAAGCCGGCGAGATCGGTGATCTTGAACGGCATCAGCCCGATCTGCTCGTCAGCCGACACTTCCTTGCGGGTGGTGGCGGTCGCAAACATCTGGCGGACCGCGTCATCGGTGTAGATCTTCGACGCGTTTTCGGGGACCTGCACCGCGACATAGCCGGAGAAGCCGGTGCCCGGCACGATCATCGAATAGCGCTTCACCGGCGTCGTGCCGGCCTTGCCGCTCTCGGTGGTGAAATAGGCAAGGCCCGCCGGCGTCTCGATCTTGTCCGGCTTGACGCCATTGTTGCCGGCCGGATTGGCGGTGAAGGCGCTCACGACCTCGCCGTAAGCCGCCGGCGGCAGTTCGGTGACCAGCACCTTGACGCTGCCATCCTCGTTCTCGAAGCCCGGAAAGGTTTTGGCCGTGTTCAACCCGACCAGCGGCACCATGCCGAGGCGCAAGCCGGGCGGGTAGACGGCATCGGCGGCAAGCGCCGGAAGTGCCGTGGCAACGAGGAGGGCGAGCGCGGCGAGGGGGCGGGTCAGCTTCATGGGCACTCTGATTGGTTCACATTGAGGCCGTTCAATGGTCGGCGATTGGGCCGCTTTGTCGCGCGAGGCGGCCCCATGGCGAGGCTGTCCGGCAGGTCGGCCTTGTAGCGGGTTTGGCGCGCCGGTAACAGGGCCGGGGCCGACCACGGCGGCAGGGCCGGCAGATCGCCGAACCTGTTAATATTTCCTCACCCGCAAGGGCGGTTGAGCCCGGATATGATCTTCCAAAACCCAATGTTTTCACGGCCGAAACTTGCGTTCGGTCCTTGCGGGCCCCTCCCCCCCTCCTATATGAGCGTCAACCATCGCAATATCGCGAATGTTTGATCTTAGGGGGTTTCGGTTCGGGTGCCTTCTGGGCCCAGCCAACCTGCCGCAAAAACAAGGATATCAGGACCATGGGAAAGGTCATTGGGATCGACCTCGGCACCACGAATTCGTGCGTCGCCGTAATGGATGGCAAGAACGCCAAAGTTATCGAGAATTCCGAAGGCATGCGCACGACGCCTTCGATCGTCGCCGTGACGGACGACGGTGAGCGCCTCGTCGGCCAGCCCGCCAAGCGCCAGGCCGTGACCAATCCAGAGCGTACGTTCTTCGCAGTGAAGCGCCTCATCGGCCGCCGCTACGACGACCCGATGGTCGAGAAGGACAAGAAGCTCGTTCCGTACAAGATCGTGAAGGCTTCCAACGGCGACGCATGGGTTGAGGCCGACGGCCAGACCTACTCGCCCTCGCAGGTTTCGGCGTTCATCTTGCAGAAGATGAAGGAGACCGCGGAAGCCCATCTCGGCCAGAAGGTCGACCAGGCGGTCATCACTGTTCCCGCCTACTTCAACGACGCCCAGCGTCAGGCCACCAAGGACGCCGGCAAGATCGCGGGCCTTGAAGTGCTGCGCATCATCAACGAGCCGACCGCGGCTGCGCTGGCCTATGGTCTGGACAAGACCAAGACCGGCACGATCGCCGTGTACGACCTCGGCGGCGGCACGTTCGATATTTCCATTCTCGAAATCGGCGACGGCGTGTTCGAGGTGAAGTCGACCAACGGCGACACCTTCCTCGGCGGCGAAGATTTCGACATGCGCCTCGTGGGCTATCTGGCCGACGAGTTCCAGAAGGAGCAGGGCATCAACCTGCGCAACGACAAGCTCGCGTTGCAGCGCCTGAAGGAAGCCGCTGAGAAGGCCAAGATCGAGCTGTCGTCCACGACGCAGACCGAGATCAACCTG
This sequence comes from Bradyrhizobium sp. CIAT3101, assembly GCF_029714945.1. Taxonomy (NCBI): domain Bacteria; kingdom Pseudomonadati; phylum Pseudomonadota; class Alphaproteobacteria; order Hyphomicrobiales; family Nitrobacteraceae; genus Bradyrhizobium; species Bradyrhizobium sp. CIAT3101. The sequence continues at coordinate 276,891 of NZ_CP121634.1, read as the reverse complement.
CCCTTCATCACCGCGGACCAGACCGGTCCGAAGCATCTGACGATGAAGCTTACCCGCGCCAAGTTCGAAGCGCTGGTCGACGACCTCGTCCAGAAGACCGTCGAGCCCTGCCGCAAGGCGCTGAAGGACGCCGGCGTCACCGCCGGTGAGATCGGCGAAGTCGTCCTGGTCGGCGGCATGTCGCGCATGCCGAAGGTCCAGGAAGTCGTGAAGCAGCTGTTCGGCAAGGAGCCGCACAAGGGCGTCAACCCGGACGAAGTCGTGGCGATCGGTGCCGCGATCCAGGCCGGCGTGCTCCAGGGCGACGTCAAGGACGTGCTGCTGCTCGACGTGACCCCGCTGTCGCTGGGCATCGAGACGCTGGGCGGCGTGTTCACCCGCATCATCGACCGCAACACCACGATCCCGACCAAGAAGAGCCAGGTGTTCTCGACCGCCGAGGACAATCAGAACGCGGTCACCATCCGCGTCTTCCAGGGCGAGCGTGAAATGGCGGCCGACAACAAGATGCTCGGCCAGTTCGACCTGATGGGCATTCCGCCGGCTCCGCGCGGCATGCCGCAGATCGAGGTGACCTTCGACATCGACGCCAACGGCATCGTCAACGTCTCGGCCAAGGACAAGGCGACTGCGAAGGAACAGCAGATCCGCATTCAGGCCTCGGGCGGCCTGTCGGAAGCCGACATCGACAAGATGGTCAAGGACGCCGAAGCAAACGCCGCGGCCGACAAGCAGCGCCGCGAGGCGGTCGATGCCAAGAACCACGCCGACGCGCTGGTGCATTCCACCGAGAAGGCACTGGCCGAGCACGGTTCGAAGGTCGGCGAGACCGAGCGCCGCGCCATCGAGGACGCCGTCAGCGACCTCAAGGAAGCGCTGAAGGGCACCGATGCCGAGGCGATCAAGGCCAAGACCAACACGCTGGCCCAGGCTTCGATGAAGCTCGGCGAGGCCATGTACGCGCAGCAAGCCGAGGCCGACGCCAAGAGGGATGCGGCCAAGGATGACGTCGTCGACGCGGAATTCACCGAAGTCGACGACGACAAGAACAACAAGAAGTCCGCTTAAGCCCGAGAGGGTATGATGCGGACGGCTTGGACCCCACACGCTGCATTGGCCTCCCCCCTCAGGGGGGAGGCTTTCGTGTCGGGCGCGACGGGCGGCGGATCTGTTTCGATCGGTCCCGTTACGATCAATCAATTCCCAGCCACTAAGCTCAACGCTGCCATGCAGCCCTCTGCCATCGCGCGGAAGGCTGCCTATATGGTCGCGTGGCGACGTTGCTTCGCCCCGACTTGAATCGCGATTGGATAGGCCGAGTCAGAAATGTCCACCAAGCGCTGCTATTACGAAACCCTCGAAGTCGAACGCTCTGCCGACGATTCGGTCCTGAAATCGTCCTTCCGCAAGCTTGCGATGAAGTTTCACCCCGACCGCAATCCCGGGGACGACAGCAGCGAGGTCAAGTTCAAGGAAATCAACGAGGCCTACGAGGTCCTGAAGGACAAGGACAAGCGCGCGGCCTATGACCGCTTCGGCCACGCCGCTTTCGAGCAGGGCGGTCCCGGTGGCGGCGGCGCTGGTTTCGGCGCGGGCTTCGCCTCTTCCTTCTCCGACATCTTCGAAGACCTGTTCGGCATGGCCGGGCAGCGCGGCCGCGGCGGCCGTGAGCGTGGCGCAGACCTGCGCTACAACATGGAAATCACCCTCGAGGAAGCCTTCGGCGGCAAGACCGCGCAGATCGAGATCCCGGTCTCCGTCACCTGCGAGGCCTGCTCGGGCATCGGCGCCAAGGCCGGCACCAAGCCGAAGACCTGCTCGACCTGCGGCGGCGCCGGCCGCGTGCGGCAGTCGCAGGGCTTCTTCACCCTCGAGCGCACCTGCCCCGGCTGCCAGGGCCGCGGCCAGATGATCGAGGACGCCTGCCCGTCCTGTTCGGGCCAGGGTCGCGTCACCCGCGAGCGGACGCTGTCGGTCAACATTCCGCAGGGCGTCGAGGACGGCACCCGGATCAGGCTCGCCGGCGAAGGCGAGGCCGGCGTCCGTGGCGGCCCGCCCGGCGACCTCTACATCTTCCTGTCGCTGGCCCAGCATCAGTTCTTCCAGCGCGACGGCGCCGATCTGCATTGCCGTGTGCCGATCTCGATGGTCACGGCCGCGCTCGGCGGTGAATTCGAGGTGCCGACCATCGACAAGGGCAAGGCCAAGGTGAAGGTGCCGGCCGGAACCCAGTCCGCCCGCCGATTCCGCATTGCATCAAAGGGCATGCCGGTGCTGCGCTCGCGCCAGATGGGCGACATGTACGTCCAGGTCGTGGTCGAGACCCCGCAGAACCTCACCAAGAAGCAGCAGGAATTGCTGGCCGAGTTCGAAAAGCTCTCCTCCGGCAACACCCAGCCGGAATCCGAGGGTTTCTTCACCAAGGTCAAGGATTTCTTCGGTAATCGGGCGAGTTGAGCCGTCTTGACCGTACCGCCTTCGGCCTATACCTGTTTATGACCATTTTCTGACACGCCGCGATCATGCGGTCTCGTCCCGTCCGGTCCAGACATGCCATTGCCGTCGTCCGCGCGTGCGTTGAAGAAGCCTCGTCTTGATGACGAGGTGCGCTTTCTCAGATCGTGGATCGAAAAGCCCCTCCACATGGGCGCGGTGATGCCGTCGGGCAAGCTGCTTGCCCGGACCATGGCTCACTACGTCGATGTCGATTCGGATGCTCCGGTGGTCGAGCTCGGGCCCGGCACCGGCGCCATCACCTCGGCGCTGGTCGAGCGCGGCGTTGATCAGAAGCGCCTCGTCCTGGTCGAATACAATCCCGGCTTCTGCGCGCTTTTGCGCGACCGCTATCCGCAGGCCAAGGTGGTGCAGGGCGATGCCTACCGCCTGCGCGACACGCTCTGGAACGTGCTGAGCGCGCCCGCCTCCGCCGTCGTGTCCGGCCTGCCGCTGGTCACGAAACCGATGCTGACGCGGCTGCGGCTGATCCGCGATGCCTTTACGGCGCTCTCGCCCGGCGCGCCCTTCGTCCAGTTCACCTATGCGGTGGTGCCGCCGATCCCGAAATCGCTGCCCGGCGTGTCCACAGAGGCCTCGGAACGGATCTGGATGAACCTTCCGCCGGCCCGCGTCTGGGTGTATCGCAAGGACTAATTCCGCCGGCTTCCTTTCATGCGCGGCGGGCTCGTTTCGCCGAACGTATGGAAGAGGATGTCAGCCCCGAAAATCCTGGTCATTCCCGGCTCGCTGCGCACCGGCTCGCACAACGCGAAGCTGGCCGCGGTCGCCGCCTATGAATTCGCCCAGGCCGGCGTCGACGTCACCCGCATCTCGCTCGCCGATTTTCCGCTGCCGATCTACGACGGCGATCTCCAGGCCAAGTCGGGCATCCCGAAGCACGCCATCAATCTCAAGCGCATGATCGGTACGCATCATGGCGTGCTGATCGTCTCGCCCGAGTACAACGCCTCGGTGCCGCCGCTGCTCAAGAATGCGATCGATTGGGTCAGTCGCGTGCAGGATCTGCACGAGGCGCGTGGCGACGTCTTCCGCAACCGCGCCTTCGCGCTTGCCGGTGCTTCGCAGAGCCGGCTTGGTGCGGCCCGCGCGCTGCAAGCGTTGCGGCTGATCCTGACATCCTGCCACGCCAATGTGATTGCCAGCCAGCTCACGCTCGCCTTTGCCGACCAGGCCTATGACGATATGGACAGGCTCAAGAACCAGGGCGATATCGACGCCATGAAAGAGATGGTGCGGCAGTTGATCGACATTTCCCAACGCATGATGTGAGGTGACATGACGCAAGCCGAAATCGCCCCGAAAGACCGCCTGATCGTTGCGCTCGATTTACCCAGTGTCGATGCCGCGGAGGCGATGATCGCAAGGCTCGGCGACAGCGTCACCTTCTACAAGATCGGCTATCGCCTCGCCTATGCCGGCGGCTTGCCGCTGGTCGCCAAGCTTGCCGACAAGGGCAAGAAGGTCTTTCTCGATCTCAAGCTGCACGACATCGGCAACACCGTGACGCAAGGCGTCGAGAGCATCACCAAGTTGGGTGCGACCTTCCTCACCGTGCACGCCTATCCGCAGACCATGAAGGGCGCCGTCGAAGGCCGCGGCTCCTCGAAGCTGAAGCTCCTCGCCGTCACGGTGCTGACCTCCTACAACGAGGACGATCTGCACGCGGCCGGCTACCGGCTCGGCGTCTCAGAGCTGGTCGAAGCGCGCGCGCAGCAGGCGCAGGTGCTTGGCGTCGACGGGCTCGTGTCCTCGCCCGAGGAAGTCGGAGCCTTGCGCAAGATCGTCGGCCACCAGATGCATCTCGTCACCCCCGGCATTCGCCCGGCGGGTTCGGCAACAGGCGATCAGAAGCGCATCATGACGCCCGGTCGTGCGATTGTCGCGGGCGCGGATTATCTCGTCGTCGGGCGGCCGGTGGTGGAAGCCTCCGACCCCAAGGCGATCGCAGAGGCCATCCAGGTCGAGATTGCGCAGGCACTTGCCTAACCAACACCCAGGGAGAAGAACAATGGCAAAAGGCTACTGGATCGGACGCGTCGACGTGAGCAGTGACGAGGGCTACAAGCCCTACGCCGTCGCCAATGGTCCGATCTTCAAGAAATGGGGTGGCCGCTTCGTCGTCCGCGCCGGCAAGTTCACCACCGTCGAAGGTGCAAGCCGCACCCGCAACGTCGTGATCGAATTCCCGGACTACCAGACCGCGATCGCCTGCTACAATTCCCCGGAATACCAGGCCAACATCAAGGTGCGCCAACCGCACTCGATCGCCGACCTCATCATCATCGAGGGCTATGACGGCCCGCAGCCATCGGACGGCTGAGGCACGGTCTTCTTTACCCTCCCCTGGAGGGGTCCGGGACGAGCGTAGCTCGCCCGTGGGTCGATCGCGCGAAGCGCGGGCGGGGTGGGGTGATCTCTCCACACGGGGACTGTGCGTCGCGGAGAGACTGTCACCCCACCCCGTCTCACATTTCGCTTCGCTCCATGTGAGCCGACCCTCCCCCTCCAGGGGAGGGTGGGTGCGCGTCGTGCGCCCATGGCCTCTCGGTTGCCGGAACTGCATCCCGCCGCTACAACGGCGCTGAGAGGATCAAACCATGTCAGATATGCGCCTGATTGTTGCTGGAGCCGGTGGCCGGATGGGCCGCGCCCTGACGCGGGCGATTGCCGACAGCAAAGGCGCGGTGCTCGCAGGCGCCCTGGAGGCGCCGGGCTCGGAGTTGCTCGGCAAGGATGCCGGCGTGCTCGCGGGCCTGCCCGAAAACGGCATCAAGCTGTCCGCCGACCTCTGGGCGATGTCCAAGGACGCCGACGGCATTCTGGATTTCACCGTGCCGGCCGCGACCATCGCCAATGTCGCGATCGCCGCCGAGCGCGGGCTCGTCCATGTCATCGGCACGACCGGGCTGTCGGCTTCCGACAACGCCGTGATCAAGAGCGTCACCAACCGCGCCGTCGTGGTTCAGTCGGGCAATATGAGCCTGGGTGTCAATCTGCTCGCCGCGGTGGTCAAGCGCGTCGCCAAGGCGCTCGACGAGAATTTCGACATCGAGATCGTCGAGTCCCATCACCGCATGAAGGTCGATGCCCCCTCGGGCACTGCGCTGATGCTGGGCCAGGCGGCGGCTGCCGGTCGCGGCATCCCGCTCGACGATGAGCATTCGGAACGCGGTCGCGACGGCATCACCGGCGCGCGCAAGCCCGGCGCGATCGGCTTTGCCTCGTTGCGCGGCGGCACCGTCGCCGGCGAGCACAGCGTGACCTTCCTCGGCCAGTTCGAGCGCCTGACGCTGTCGCATCTCGCCGAAGACCGCATGCTGTTCGCACACGGCGCGCTGAAAGCGGCGTTGTGGGCGCACGGCAAGAAGCCGGGACACTACTCCATGGCCGACGTGCTCGGCCTCGCTGACATCTGAACCAAGCAAGCAACGGAAACTGTCAATGAGCGAACGTCTTCTCGTGCTGGTGCGGCACGGCCAGAGCGAATGGAATCTGAAGAACCTGTTTACCGGCTGGAAGGACCCTGATCTCACCGAGCTCGGCGTGAAGGAAGCCTCCGAGGCGGGCCGCAAGCTCAAGGCACAGGGCCTCGTGTTCGACGTCGCCTACACCTCGGTGCTCACGCGCGCGCAGCACACGCTCGATCTCATTCTCGGCGAGCTCGGCCAGAAGGGCCTGCCGACCTCGAAAGACCTTGCGCTGAACGAGCGCGACTACGGCGATCTCTCCGGCCTCAACAAGGACGACGCGCGCAAGAAGTGGGGCGAGGACCAGGTGCTGATCTGGCGCCGCTCCTACGACGTGCCGCCGCCCGGTGGCGAAAGCCTGAAGGACACGTTGGCGCGCGCGCTGCCCTATTACGTGCAGGAAATCCTGCCCGGCGTGCTCAACGGCAAGCGTACGCTGGTCGCCGCCCACGGCAACTCGCTGCGCGCGCTGATCATGGTGCTGGAGAAGCTGTCGCCCGAAGGCATTTTGAAGCGCGAGCTCGCGACCGGCGTGCCGATTATCTATCGGCTCAATGCGGATTCGACGGTGGCGTCGAAGCTGGATCTGGCGTCGTAATCGTTCGGGAGCTGGTGCGGAGCGGCGCAGAAAGGGCGGGCCTCCATGGACGGTTCGGCACGGAGCGGAATCTCCCGACGTGAAGCCGCCAAGCTTGGCATTGGCCTTGGTTTGATGTCGGTCGCCGGCGCCGGAAAGGCGGCCCAGTCCTACGAGGTGATCCTCGAAGCCAAAATCATGGTGCCGATGCGCGACGGCATCAGGCTTGCCACCGATGTCTACCGCCCCGCGCTGAACGGGAAGGCACTGCCCGGCCCGTTTCCTGTCATTCTCGAGCGTACCCCCTACGGCCGCAATATCGTCAGTCGATCCGAAATATCCGTCGCGGAGCCGAAACCGAAATCGCGTGCCGAGGTTGCGGCGTTCTTCGCAAGGACCGGCTATGTCGTGATCTATCAGGACTGCCGCGGGCGCTATGATTCCGAAGGCGAGTTCGTCAAATATCTGAGCGACGGAAACGATGGCTACGATTGCTGCAAATGGATCGTGGCTCAGCCGTGGTGCAACGGCAAGATCGGCACCATGGGGCTATCCTACGCGGCTCATACCCAGGGCGCGCTCGGTTGCACCAACCCGCCAGGCATTGCCGCGATGTTTCTCGACAGCGGCGGCTTCTCCAATTCCTACCAGGGCGGGATTCGCCAGGGCGGAGCCTTCGAGCTGAAGCAGGTGACCTGGGGCTTCAACAACGGACTGGTCAGCCCTGCGGTTCAGAACGATCCAATCCGGCTCGCCGAAATGAAGGCCATCGACCTGAAGGCCTGGTTCGCGCGCATGCCCTGGAAGCGCGGCCATTCTCCGCTGACGCCCGCTCCCGAATACGAAAACTATGTCTACGACCAGTGGGAACACGGCAATTTCGACGATTACTGGAAGCAGATCGGCATTCACGCGGCTGGCTACTACGATCAGTTCAGTGACGCGCCGATGGTGCACATGTCGGCGTGGTATGATCCCTATCCGCGCACGGCGACCGAAAATTACATCGGTCTCAAGGCCCGCAAGAAGGGCCCGGTCAGGCTGATCCTTGGCCCCTGGACGCACGGCGACCGCTCGCTGACCTATGCAGGCGACGTCGATTTCGGGCCGGCCGCCACGCTCGACCGCAATCTGGCGCAGGATTATCTGAGCCTGCGATTGCGCTGGTTCGACGCCTGGCTGAAGGGCGAGCCCAACGGTGTGGCCGAAGAGCCGGCGGTACGGATTTTCGTCATGGGAGGCGGCTCCGGCCGCCGCAATGCTGCAGGCCGGCTCGACCATGGCGGACGCTGGCGCGCCGAAAAGGACTGGCCTATCCCGGACGCGCGCAATACGCCCTACCATCTGCATGAGAACGGCCGTCTCGCGCCGGAACCGCCTGCGGCAGCAGTCGAGCCGCTGACCTTCGATTTCGATCCGGCGCATCCGGTGCCGACGATCGGTGGTACGGTGACTTCGGGCGCTCCCGTGATGGTTGGCGGGGCGTTTGACCAGACCGAGGGACCGCGCTTCTTCGGCTCGCGCGAGCCCTATCTTCCGCTTGCCGCACGCCCCGACGTGCTGGTCTTCGAGACGCCGGTGCTCGATCGCGACATCGAAATCACCGGGCCGATCGTGGCTCATCTCTGGGTTTCGTCCGACCAGCTCGATACCGACATCACGATCAAGCTGATCGACGTCTATCCGTCGTCTGATGATTATCCGCAGGGCTTCGCCATGAACCTGACCGACGGCATCCTGCGGCTGCGCTATCGCAATTCCTGGGAGAAGCCCGAGCTGCTGCACCCGGGCGAACCTGTTGCAGTGACGGTCGAGGCTTTCCCCACCGCCAATCTCTTCCGGCGCGGGCACCGCATCCGGCTCGATGTCTCGTCGAGCAATTTTCCCCACTTCGACGTTAACCCGAACACCGGCGCATCCGAGGGCAAGGGCCTCTCGCGCCGGGTGGCTCGCAACAGCATCTATCTGGACCGCGATCGCCCGTCGCTCGTGGTCTTGCCGGTCATCCCCGAGCGATCGTGACCGGTCGATGCCGCAAGCGGGAGGCATCGCGCGCCGCGTGCGCGACGTCTACTGCATCCCCAGCTGCCCGGCCTCCCAGCCCAGCATCGCCTGCTTGCGGGTGATGCCCCAGTGATAGCCGGTGAGCGTGCCGCTCTTGCCGAGGGCGCGGTGACACGGCACGACGAAGGAGACGGGGTTTTTTCCGACCGCTGCACCGACGGCGCGCGAGGCCTTCGGATTGTCGATGTTGCAGGCGATGTCGGAATACGACACCGCGCGTCCCATCGGGATCTTCAACAGCGTCTCCCACACCCGCACCTCGAAATCGGTGCCGATCATCACCACGCGCAGCGGCTGGTCCGGCCGCCACAGTTTCGTGTCGAAGATGCGTTGCGCCAGCGGCGCGGTGCCTTCGTGATCCTCGATGTAAGTTGCGTTCGGCCAGCGTCGCGTCATGTCGGCCAGCGACGCCTTCTCCTCGCCGGGGTCGGCGAAGGCGAGACCCGAGAGGCCGCGATCGGTCGCGATCACGATCGCAGTGCCGAACGGCGAGGGATGGAAGCCGTAGCGCAAGGTCAAGCCCGCGCCGCCGTTCTTCCATTCGCCCGGCGACATCGCCTCGTGCGTGACGAAGAGGTCGTGCAGCCGGCCGGGACCCGAGAGCCCGGAGTCGAGCGCCGCATCGAGAATGCTGGCGGAGTCCCGCAGCAATCCCTTGGCGTGGTCGAGGGTGAGCGCCTGCATGAAGGCCTTCGGCGTGATCGAGGCCCAGCGGCGGAACAGATGGTGCAGCTCATCCGGCGTGACGCCGGCCGCGTCGGCCATCGCCTCGATGGTCGGCTGCGCGCGCCAGTTCTCCGAGATGAACGCGATGGCCCGGCGCACGGAATCGTAGTCGCGCAGCGCGGCGTTCTGGGGGCCCGGCTTGGCCAGGCGCTGGTCATGTATGGCGAGTGTCATCATGGTCGGAAATGTAGGCGCGGCAGGGATGCGAAACCACCCGATTTCCGACTGCGCTTCAGGTCACCGGGTTGTAGGTCGGGCCGCGCTTGGCGGCGTTCAGCGCCTCGATCAAGCCTTTGTAAAAACTCGCTTTTTCATCAGGCCCTAAAAAACGTGCGATCTGGATCTGGTGACCGCGCGAGATCAGGTAGAGATGCTCGATGCCAAAATCCTCGTCGACCTCCATGTCGAGGCGGACCCAGAGCGGATTGAAGGTGAATTCGGCCACCTGGCCGTGGTGGCTGACGCGGCGCACGCGCAATTCAGAGGTCGTGACCGTGATCTCCTCGCGCGCCCGCCCGGTCCGGAAATTGACCTTGAAGGCCCACCAGACCACGAGCACGTCGAGGCCGAAAAAGCCGAGCACCGGCCAGGCGCCCTTCATCAGGAAGACTATTCCGGTGACGAAGCTGACGACGCTCAGGAACAGCATCACGGCGAGGAAGCCGGTGCGGTTCAGCGAGCGGTGCGGCGTCAGCAGCGCGGAGAAGATCTGCTGTTCGCGCGGATCTTCAGAAGGCTTGCGCTCAATTTCGTTGCCTGTGCTCATCGTCCCTCAGTATATCCCGATCATGGCGAAAATCACCCGCAAGCCGGCCTCGCGCAAAGCGGCGGTGCCGAAGAAAAAGGCAAAGGCAGCCACGGCCAAACCGAAGGCGCCTGCGAAGAAATCCCTCAAGGGCATCAAACCCAATTCTATGAAACCTTGGACGCCGGCGGAAGTTCGCGAGGTCTTCAGCCGTTTCCAACAGGCCAATCCCGAGCCGAGGGGTGAGCTCGAGCACGTCAATCCGTTCACGCTACTGGTTGCCGTGGTGTTGTCGGCACAGGCAACCGATGCCGGCGTCAACAAGGCGACACGCGCCTTGTTCGAGATCGCGGACACGCCGCAGAAGATGCTCGACCTCGGCGAAGAGCGCCTGCGCGAGTACATCAAGACCATCGGCCTCTACCGTACCAAGGCCAAGAACGTGATCGCACTGTCGGCCAAGGTGCTCAGCGATTTCGGCGGCGAGGTGCCGCGTACGCGGGCCGAGATCGAGTCGCTGCCGGGCGCGGGACGTAAGACCGCCAACGTCGTGCTCAACATGGCCTTCGGCGAGCACACCATGGCGGTCGACACGCACGTCTTCCGCGTCGGCAATCGCACCGGACTGGCGCCCGGCAAGACGCCGCTGGAAGTCGAGCTTGGTCTCGAAAAGGTGATCCCGGCCGAGTTCATGCTGCATGCCCATCATTGGCTGATCCTGCACGGCCGCTATACTTGCCTCGCGCGCAAGCCGCGCTGCGAGGTTTGCCTGATCAACGATCTCTGCCGGTGGCCGGAGAAGACGGTGTGAACGTGGCGTTCGGGCCAAGTGGTTTTGGGGGCATTCGTTGAGTCAGCAGGAACAAGTTCCGTCACCGCCGCCCGCAGCCACGCCGGCGCCGCCGCCGAAGCCGACGCAGCGGCCGGCGTCCTCGCTCTGGAGCCGTCTCGCGATCCCGATGTTTGCCGTGATCATCGCGCTCGCCTTCGTCGCGCTGGCGACATTGCGGTTCGACGAATGGGTCGGCAATGCCGTGGTTCAGACCACCAATGATGCCTATGTGCGCGCCGACCTGACCCGGCTCTCGAGCCGGGTCTCCGGCGAGGTGTTGACCGTCGCAGTGGACGACTTCCAGCGGGTCAAGGCCGGCGACCTCCTGATCCAGATCGATCCCGCCGATTACGAGGCCCAGGTCGCGCAGTCCGAGGCGGCGGTCGCCGCCGCGCAAGCCGTGCTCGACAATTTGGCCAACCAGATCGAGCTGCAATACGCGACGATCGCACAGGCCGAGGCCGCGCGGCTGTCGGCGGAAGCGCTGGAGGTCGAAGCCAAGCAGGAGCAGGAGCGCCAGCAATCGCTGACGCAGACCGAAGCCGGCACGCGGCAGCGGCTCGAGCAGGCGGTTGCGGGCTTGGCCAAGGCGCAAGCCGATGTGCGCGCCAGCCGCGCCGTGATCGCGGCCCAGCAGCATCAGCTCGAGGTCCTGCAAGGCACCAAGAAGCAGCGCGCCGCCGATCTCGACGCCACCAAGGCGACGCTGGCGAGCGCGAAGCTCAAGCTCGGCTACACCAAGATCACGGCGCCGTTCGACGGTGTCGTCGGCGAGCGCCAGGTGCAGCCCGGTGACTACGTCAATATCGGCACCAACCTCATCAACGTGGTGCCGCTGCCGAAGGTCTATGTGATCGCGAACTACAAGGAGACCCAGCTCACGCACGTGATGCCGGGTCAGCCGGTCGAGATCACCGTCGACAGCTTTTCGCGCGAGAAGCTGCGCGGCAAGGTCGAGCGTATTGCGCCCGCGACCGGCGCGCAGGTCGCGCTGCTGCCGCCCGACAATGCGACCGGCAATTTCACCAAGGTCGTGCAACGTATTCCCGTCCGTATCCAGTTCGACGACAACCAGCCTTTGCTGGCGCGGCTCGTGCCGGGCATGTCTGTTGTCACCAGCATCGACACGAAGGGCGCGGATGGCGGAAAATGACGACGCCCGTCGCGGACCGGTCTCGCGCGGCGGCATCGCGCCTCAGCCGCTGTTTGCCGTGGCGGCGGTGCTGCTCGGCTCGTTCCTCACCAATGTCGACAGCCGCCTGACCACAATCGGCTTGCCGGATCTGCGCGGCGCGTTCTCGCTCTCGTTCGACGAGGGTGCGTGGCTCTCCACCGCCGGCATCGGATCGCAGATCCTGATCGCGCCCGCAGTGCCGTGGCTTGCGACCGCGTTCGGCCTGCGCCGCGTGCTCGGCATCCCGAGTTTGATCTATGCTGTGATCTCGCTGATCGTTCCCTTGGTGCACGATTATCCGACGCTGATCGCGCTCAGCGTCGTGCATGGCCTCCTGCTCGGCACCTTCGTGCCGGCGACGCTGATGATCATATTCCGGAACTTGCCGATGCGCTGGTGGCTGCCGGCGATCTCGCTCTACTCGATCCGCGTCGGCTTTGCCTTCGACACGTCGAGCTCGCTGGTCGGCTTCTATGTCGATCATCTCGGCTGGCAATGGGTCTACTGGCAGAGCGTGGTGATCGCGCCCCTGATGGGCCTGATGGTTTATCTCGGCACGCCGAGCGAGCCGGTCAACCGCGCGTTGATGCGCGAGGCCGATTGGGGCGGCATGCTGCTGCTCGGCGTCGCGGTCTCGATGATCTATGCCGGCCTCGACCAGGGCAATCGGCTCGACTGGCTGGGCTCCGGGACGGTGATGGCGCTGCTCGTCGGCGGCGCGGTGCTGTTCGCGGGCTTCATCGTCAATGAATCGCTGGTGCGCCAGCCCTGGGCCCATGTCGATGTGCTGTTCTCGCGCAACATCGGATTGGGCCTGGTCTTGATCCTGCTCTACACGCTGACCAGCCTCTCCAATTCGTCGCTGGTACCAAACTTCCTCGGCAATGTCGGTCTGCTCAGGCCGGAGCAGAGCGGCCTCTTGTTGCTGACCTATGGCGCGCTGCCGATGTTCGTGCTGGTGCCGATCTCGATCTGGCTGCTGCGGCATTTCGATACACGCACGGTGGCGGTCGTCGGATTTGCCTGCTTCGCGGCTGCCAATCTCTGGGGGACCCAACTGACCCATGACTGGGCGCGCGAGGATTTCATCGGCATCGTGCTGCTCCAGTCGATCGGGCAGTCGCTGACCTTGCTGCCGTTGATCATCACGCTGCTGTCCAACTCCGATCCGAGCCGCGCCACCGCCTTTGCCGCCTACATCCAGGTCATGCGGCTCGGCGGCGCCGAGATCGGCGTGGCGTTGATGGGAACCTGGTTGCGCGTTCGCGAGCAGGTCCATTCTTTCTATATCGGCCAGAACCTGGAGGTCGGCGACGTCAATGTGGTGCGTGCGCTGAAGCAGCTTGCCGATCTCTTCGCCGCCCACGGCGTCGGTTCGGCGCCGGCGCGCGCGGTCGGCACGCTCGCAAGCTTCGTTGCGCGCGAGGCCAATGTGCTCGCCTATATCGACGGTTTCTGGCTCTGCTTCTGGCTGGCGATATCAGCGCTCGGCTTCATCGCCCTGATCACCCGCGCGCCGCCGGGTCCGTTCACCCCCGCGCCATTCGGCTTCGCCAAGATGCTGCTGAGGAAATGCGGGGTAGCGGTGACGTAGCGAACGTCACCGCATCTGTCGCGCCGGCTCGATCAGCTCGGGCCGCGGTCCCGATAGCCGCTTGTGCATGTGGACCATGAAGGCCATGCCGAAGATCGGCGTCGCCAGGTTGACGATCGGGATCGAGACGAAGGCTGCGATGAAAAGGCCCGCGGTGAAGATGGTCGCGGCATTGTCGCGCCGCATCGCCTTGGCGTCCTCCGGCGAACGGAAGCGCATCGCGGCGAGCTCGAAATATTCACGGCCCAACAGCCACGCGGCGGCGAGGAAGAAGATCAGGAAACCGGCGCCGGCAAACAACACGAGCGGCAGCGCGATCAGATAGACCAGGAGGGTCAGCAGCGCCGTCTTGATGCCCTCGAGGATGGCCTGGTTGAACGGCAGCGCCGTGCCCGGCCGCTCGGCCGGATAATATTCGCGCTCTACGACGTCGGCGACGTCGTCGACGAAGAAGCTCGCGACCAGCGAGGTGATCGCCGGCATCAGGAATACGCTGCCGAACACGACGCCGAGGCCGGCCGCAATCGAGATGATCCAGGCGAGGACTTCGAGGGATGAGTGCCAGCTCGGCCCGAGCAGGCCCTCGAGCCAGACCTCGCCATAGGTTGCGAACCAGCTCAGCATCCGCTGCAACCCGATCGCCAGCACGACGATCAGCACCAGTGCAAGCCCGATCGATCGCCACAGGATCGTGCGCATCGGCGGCGACATCATTTGCGACAGCGCCTTCACGGCGGCATCCAGCATGGGAACCTCTCACCAAACCACCCGCGAGAGGTAGACATACCGGGCCGCTTCGGCAAGGGAGGCTGACCTGCCCTGATTGCGTCATAAGTACTCTCGCCCCTCATCCTGAGGAGCTTGTGCAGCAAGCGTCTCGAAGGATAGAGGCCCCGCAGCCGGGCCTTCATGGTTCGAGACGCGCGTTCCGCGCTCCTCACCATGAGGGGCGACTATGGGGCAATCGAACGACCGCGGCCTATGGCTCCACCACGATGCTGGCCCAGCACGCGATGGCGCTGCAGACCGTGCTCCAGCGGCCAAATCCCTTGTAGATCTGGGCGGCGACCTGCTCCTGCTGCTTCAGCGTGCCCTCGGCCTTGATCTGCGGGTCGGAGACGTTGCGGATCGCGAGCCAGCGCGGCGCCTTGGCGCCCATCTCCTGGGCGACGAGACCGAGGATGGCGTCGCCCATCTCGGAAACGTCGCCAAGTCCCTGGAGCTTGAAGTGATTGTCCGAGGTGTCGAAGCCGAAGAAGTCTGTGGTCACCACGGACGACGACAGCTCGCTCGGCTTGGTCACGAAGATCTTCGGCGCACGGGTGTTCGTCTTCGGCAGTTGCCCGGCATTGGCCTTGAACAGCGTCTTGGCCGTCGCGAATTTCGTCGTCTTGGCCGGCTTGCTGGAGAAATGCTCCTGCGCAAACGGTTGCTTCTTGAACTTCGAGAGGCAGTCGAAGCGCACGATCGGGCTGACGACGACGTCGCCGACCTCGACCTCTTTGCCGATGCCGCCGGCCGTGCCCGTGGTGATCACGAGCGTGGGCTGCACCTCGGTGATGATCTGGCGCCAGACGTCGATGTTCGGCAGTTGCGGGCCGTCCTGCGACATGTGCGAATCTGACTTGAAGACGACGACCTTCTTCTTGTTGATCGTCGTGGTCCAGAAGGCGCCGAGCCGCTTCAGCTCCTTGGCCGGGCAGCCGTTGCGCATCTTCTTCGAGATGGTCGCGTAATTGTGCGTGTAGGGGACGTAGTCGTTGTGCGAGTCCTTGCCCGGCGTCAGCACGCGGCTGGTTGCGTGCCCTTCGTCGACTGTCCAGGTCACGACCAGCACGTCGGCGCGCGGCAGCGGGCCCTTGCCATTGCCCGGCTTCGGCCCGGTCTGCGGCGCGAGCCCCTTGGGCCAGGGAATATCGGTGAAGCGCGACAGCCCGGTCGCGGTCGAGAAGGCCATGAACTCGCGGCCTTCGGTCGATTCGGAATCGAAATCGATGATCTCGCGCTGAAAGTCTTCGGGCGCGACCTTCGCGGTCTTCTTCACGGCGGCATCCGCGATGCGCTTGACCACGAAGGTCCCGCGCGGTGGTGGTGTGGTGATCGGATCGAAGCCGAGGTTCTTCTCAACCCATTTGCGGTCAGCAGGCATTGCGCGATCTCCGCCAATTGTTTTTGACAAGCATCCGTTGTCGACAAGCGTCTTTCATTGGTCGGCCAGGCCAGCCAATGGTTGCAATCTGAGGTCGAAAAAGCAGGCGCCGAATGGTCCGCACTATTGACCGATTCCGTGCCGATTTGAGGCAGTGAGAAATGACTCTACCAAACAAGACTATTTCGGAAAAAATCGCTCAATCATCTGAACCAATTCGCCGCTGAGATTACACCTATAGTTGAGGTGCGACAATCAGCCTTCCAATCACAAACGGAGGAAGTCATGGCAAGCTCGACTAAGCGTGTCACGCTGGCGAACAGCGCCCGTAAATTGCCGAAGGGGGCCAAGGTCGTCGGTGCGGCCGATCCCAAGCAGGAAATCGAGATCAGCATTCGCCTGCGGGCGAAGCGCTCCGACGACGAACAGGTGATGGCGCTCGGCGCGCAACCGCCGCGCGAGCGGCAATATCTTTCCCGCGCCGAGTTCGCCGAACAGATGGGCGCCGATACCGCCGACGTCGCCAAGATCGACGATTTCGCGCATCACCACGAGCTCAACGTCAAGAGCGTGCACTTGGCCTCGCGCACGGTGAAGCTGACCGGTACGGTGAAGGCGATGAACGCCGCCTTCGGCGTCAAGCTCGACAAGGTCAAGCACGACGGCGCGACCTATCGCATGCGCAAGGGCAATGTGCAGATCCCGGCCGAGCTCGAAGGCATCGTGGTCGGCGTGCATGGCCTGGACAACCGGCCGGTGGCGCAGCCGCATTTCCGGCGCAAGCTTGCGAAGAAGGGCGCGACCGCGCGCGCGGGCCAGGGCGGCAGCTTCTCGGTCGAGCAGATCGCGCAGCTCTACAACTTCCCGGGCGGTGAGACCGGCGCCGGCCAGTGCATCGCCATCATCGAGCTCAACGATATCGACACCAAGGGTCATCCCACGGGCGCCGGCTACAAGACCTCGGACCTGAAAACCTTCTTCAAGAAGGCGGGCATCCCGATGCCGCGGATCGTCCCCGCGAGTGTCGACGGTGGCGCCAACAAACCGGGCCATTCCGATGCCGATGGCGAGGTCGTGCTCGACATCGAGGTGGCCGGCGCGATCGCGCCCGGCGCCAGGATCGTGGTCTATTTCGCGCCCAACACCACCAATGGTTTCATCGACGCGGTGAAAGCCGCCGTCCACGACAGCGCGCGAAAACCCTCGGTGATCTCGATCAGCTGGGGCGGACCGGAAGATCCGGCCGGCTCGCAGCAATTCGTCGACGGCCTCAACGAGGCGATCCGCGATGCCGCCGCGATGGGTGTCACCGTCTGTGTCGCCTCCGGCGATAACGGTTCCGCGGACATGGCCGAGGGATGGGACGGCAAGCCGCACGCCGATTTCCCGGCCTCGAGCCCGTTTGCACTGGCCTGCGGCGGCACCAATTTGCGGGCCTCGAACGGGACCATCACCGAAACGGTCTGGAACGGCGGCCCACAGGACGGCGCCGGCGGCGGCGGTGTCAGCATCGTATTCCCGAGGCCGCAATACCAGGCCAACGCACATGTGCCGAAATCGCCGTCGCATTCGGTCGGGCGCGGCGTGCCCGATGTTTCCGGCGATGCCGATCCCGCGACCGGCTACCAGATCTTCCTCAACGGCGTCATGACCACGATCGGCGGCACCAGCGCTGTGGCGCCGCTAATGGCCGGACTGATCGCCCGCATCAACGAGGCCACGACCAAGAAGTTCGGCAAGACGGTCGGCTTCATCAACCCGCTGATCTACGCCTCGCATGCACAAGGCGTGTTCCGCGACATCACGGTCGGCAACAACGATATCACCGGCGATCTGCACGGCATGTACAAGGCCGGCCCCGGCTGGGATGCCTGCTCCGGCCTGGGTGTTCCCAACGGCGCAGCGTTGCAGAATCTGCTGGCAACGTGAGGTCGTAGAGACTGTCTCTTTTCCCTCTCCCCGTTCTTACGGGGAGAGGGTTAGGGTGAGGGGCTGTCTGCGCGGAAAGACTCTGGATTGCTTCGCTGCGCTCGCAATGACGCGAGGAGGGACCGCGGCTACATCGTATCCAACGCCTTGCCGCGCACGTTCGGGCCGAACAGCGCCATCGTGATCACCACGATCAGCATGGCCACGGTGATCAGGCCGAACACGCCGATGACGCCGGCTTCCTTCAACATGTAAGCGACGATGAATCCGGAGAATGTCGCGCTCAGCCGGCTCATCGAATAGACGAGGCCGGAGGCCTGCGCGCGGATCTGGGTCGGGAACACCTCGGTCTGGTAGGCGTGATAGGCGTAGGACATCGTCGTGTTGCAGGCGGTCAGCAGCACGCCGCAGACGATCAGCAATCCGGGCTCGGTCAATTGCGCGAACGCCATGCCGAACACGATGATGGCGATGCAGGCGCCGGCGATGATCCATCGGCGTTCGAACTTGTCGGCGAAGCTGGCGGCGAGCAGCGGCGCGATCGGATAGGCAACGGCGACGATGAAGGAATATTGCAGGCTCTTGGTGACGGTGATGCCCTTTTCCACCAGCAGCGTCGGCACCCAATTGGCAAAGCCGTAGAAGCCGAAGGCCTGGCAGAGGTTGAACACCATGAACAGGACCACGAGCGAGACATAAGGCGGGCGGAACAGATCGGCAAAGCCGATGCGTGCGAGCGTCTGCGTCGTCGGCCGTGCGAGCGAGGGGGCGGGGCCCGGTGCGGCGGTGCCGCTTCGGGCTTCCAGCGTCGCGAGAATTCGGAACGCCTCCTCGGTGCGCCCATGGCGCGCCAGCCAGAGCGGGCTCTCCGGCAGGAACAGCCGGAGCACCCAGATGATCATGCTGGCGGCGGCGCCGATCAGCACCACCCAGCGCCAGCCCTCGACGCCATAAGGCGCCAGCGGCACCAGCCACCAGGCGAGGAAGGCGACCACTGGCACGGCGATGAACATGATCGCTTGGTTCACCGCGAAGGCGCGTCCACGCACCCGGCTCGGCACCAGCTCGGTGATGTAGGCATCGATGGTGATGACCTCGACGCCGATGCCGATTCCGGCCAGGAAGCGCCAGAGCAGCAGGCCTTCCGACGAGGTCTGGCAGGCCATGATCACCGACGCCGCGCTGTAGCCGAGCAGCGCACAGGTGAAGATCGCGCGGCGGCCGAAACGGTCGGCGAGGAAGCCGAGGAAGAAGGTGCCGACGAAGAGGCCGGCGAAGGTCGCAGCGACGAAGGCGCCGATGCCTGAGAAGCCGAAGAAGGCGGTTGTCGTCGTGGAGAGCAATCCGCTGCGGCTGAGCCCCGGCGCGATATAGCCGGTCAGGAACAGATCGTAGATCTCGAAACAGCCGCCGAGCGAGAGCAGGATAACGAGCCGCCAGATGTACGCCGTCGCCGGCATCGCCTCGAGCCGCCGCGAGATCTCGTCCGGTCCGGATGGTGCAGCGCCGAGCTCAAAGCCTGTGTCGATGCCGACAACGCTCATGAAGTCCTCCCGTGGCGCGCGAATCGCGCGCGGTTCCCGGCGGCTCATCTCTGTGGTTTTTCGTAAGCCTTGCCGGACCGCGCCATGTTGGCGCGTCGATGCCGGAAATCCAGAAGAACATATCGATGGAAGCGTTCGAGATTTTCGAACTCAGGCTGATGGGGCAGGACTGTCGGTCGGCACGCTCGGTCACCTCGCCCGCTTGCGGGAGAGGTCGGCGCGCAGCGCCGGGTGAGGGTTCTTTCCGCAACGGGACAATCCCGATGAGGAGATACCCTCACCCCAGCCCTCTCCCGCAAGCGGGAGAGGGAGTGCAGCACCGTCGCCCCCTTACCCCACCAGCTCCGCCTGCCAGGCCCCCTCGCGCACCTGCTCGGCGATCAGCGCCAGTATCAACCGCCGCATCTCTTCCATCGCGTAGGTCATCGGGCGGTTGCGCAGGCGGCAGAGATAGAGCGTGCGGGTGAGTTTCGGGGCGATCACCTCGCGCGCGACCAGGCGGCCGGCGGCGAGCTCCTCCCGCGCGAACAGCTTGGTCGCGATAGTGCAGCCGAGCCCCTCCACCAGCGCGCCGGTCATGCCCGTGATCGAGTTCGCGTGCAGGATGGCGCTGCCTTCCAGCCGCTTGAGCAACACGGGATCGTCGAGCAGCGCACGCGAGGACAGGCCGAGGCCGTAGCGCAGCAGGATCAGCGGCAGCCGGCTCAGTTCCTCGAAGCGGATCGGGGTCTTGGTCTTGCCGACCAGTTTTGGAATGCCGACCAGGAACATCTCCTCCTCAAGCACGGCTTCCGTAATCAGCTCCTTCTCCGACGGCGGGTTATAGACCAGCGCCAGATCGACATTGGAGATCATCAGGTGCATCAGCGTCGCGCCCGACAGGCTCTCGGTCAGCGACAGCTTGAGCTTGGGATATTTGGTCAGCACCGTGCGCATCAGCTCGACGCCGATCGCCTTGACGCCGGAATTGGCCATGCCGATCGAGATCTCGCCGGCAATGACGCGGGCGCCCTCGCGCACCTCGGTCTCGGCTTCCGCCATCGCGCGCAGGATGATGCGGGCGTGCTCGTAGAGCCGTTCGCCGGCCGCGGTCGGGTCCATGCCGCGCGACTTGCGCTCGAACAGCGGCGTTGCGAACTCGGCTTCCAGATTCGAGATATGATGGCTCAGCGCGGACTGCGCGACATTCACCTGGTCGGCCGCCCGCGACAGGTTCCGCTGCTCGTAGACGGCGATGAAGTAGCGGAGCTGGCGCGAATCCATGATGGTCCAGCGTTCTATAAGTGCGAAGGCAATCTTCGACAGATTATATTTTTAAGAAGGCTTGTGAAGGCCTAGTCTTCAAGCCGAACGGACAGGAGTGACGGATGGCTGAGACCGGATTGCCGCTCGAAGGCGTACGAGTCGTCGAGATGACGCACATGGTCATGGGCCCGACCTGCGGCATGATCCTGGCGCAACTCGGTGCCGACGTGATCAAGGTCGAGCCGCCCGCCGGCGACAAGACCCGCTCCCTCGGCGGCATGGGCACGGCATTTTTTCCGCTGTTCAACCGCGGCAAGCGCAGCGTGGTGCTGGACTTCGAGAAGCCTGCGGATCGCGACACCATGCACCGGCTGCTGGAAACGGCCGACGTGTTCCTGGAGAATTTTCGCGACGGCCTGCTCGAGAAGCAGGGATTGGGCGCCGAGGAACTGCGCCGCCGCCATCCGCATCTGATCATCGCCGGCCACAAGGGTTTTCTGTCCGGCCCCTACGAGCATCGCCCCGCGCTCGACGAAGTCGTGCAGATGATGTCGGGCCTCGCCGCCATGACCGGCACCAAGGAGAAGCCGCAGCGTGTCGGCTCCTCCGCCAACGACATCATGGGCGGCATGTTCGGCGTGATCGCGATTCTCGCTGCGCTCTATCAGAAGCGCGGGGGCAAGCGCGACGGCGCCGACATCCGCATCGGCCTGTTCGAGAACTGCCTGTTCCTGGTCGCCCAGCACATGGTCGAATACGAGATGACCGGCAACAAGCCGCGCTCGATGCCGGAGCGCGAGCATGCCTGGCCGATCTACGACATCTTCGATGCCGCCGGCGACGGCCGCATCTTCATCGGCGTCGTCACCGAGGGCCATTGGCAGGCGTTCTGCCGGGAGTTCGGCCTGAGCGAGTTTCTCGATGATCCCACCTTGCGCACCACGACCGATCGCATCCTGGCGCGGCCGCGGATCCTTCCGCGCGTGGCCGAGATCATCCGGCAGCGGGACGTGGCGGAGCTGTCGCAGAGGCTCGACGCGCTCAACATCTGCTTCTCGCCCATCAACCGGCCCGAGGACCTCCTCACCGATCCGCATGTGCTGCGGCCCGGCGGGCTCGTCACCAACATCACCGCCGACGGCAAGCCGTTCCATGTGCCGACGCTGCCGATCGAGTGGAACGGCGACCATCTCGGTGAAGGCCTGAAGGTCGCGCCGCTCGGCGCCGACACATCGGCGGTCCGCGCCGAGATCGACAACAACGACGTCACGTCAAAAGCCGCTGGGAGGCGCACATGAGCCGGATCGAGACCATCTACCCCGCGGACCGCGTCAGCCTGCGCGAGGTCGGCCTGCGCGACGGTCTTCAGCTCGTGAAGAAGTTTCCCTCCACCGAGGCCAAGCAACGCTGGGTGCGTGAAGAATATGCGGCCGGCGTGCGGCATTTCGAGGTCGGCTCGTTCCTGCCGGCAAAGACCTTTCCGCAATTCGTCGATGTCCGCGATGTCGTCACGACGGTGGCGAGCCTGCCGGGGGCCCACGGCATCGCGCTGGCGCTCAATGAGCGTGGGGTGAACGAGGCGCTGCAATCCGGCGTCGGCGAGATCGCCTCGGTGGTGTCGGCGACGGAGGAGCACAGCCAGGCCAATGCGCATCGTTCGCGCGACTCCGCGATCGCCAATGTGAAGCGTCTCTGCGAAATGCGCGACGCCAGCGCCCACAAGCCATTGGTGAATGCCGCGATCTCGATGGCGCTGGGCTGCTCGATCACCGGCGCGGTGGACCCTGCGGAGGTGCTGCGTCTCGTCGACAAGTGCCTCGAGGCCGGCGTCGATTTCGTCGCGATCGCCGACACCGTTGGTTACGCCGGACCGAAGCAGGTGGCCGAGCTGACCCGCGGCGCGGTCAAGCTTTCGGGATCAAAGCCGATCTGTATCCATCTCCACGACACCCGCGGCATGGGCATCGCCAATGCATCCGCCGCGCTGGATGAAGGCGCACGTATTCTGGACGGTTCGCTCGGCGGCCTCGGCGGCTGCCCCTTCGCGCCCGGCGCGACCGGCAACGTGGTGTTCGAAGACCTCGTGTTCCTGTGCGAGAGCAAGGGCTTTGCGACGGGCATCGATCTCGACAGGCTGATCGCGGTCCGCAAGATCCTGCGCGAGGAGATGCCGAACGAGCAGCTCTATGGCGGCCTCGCGCGAGCAGGGTTGCCGGGCGGGAGCGCTGCGAAGGCGGCGTGATCTTGCTTGCCCTCCAGGGGAGGGTAAGAGTGGCCCGCTCTGCTAGTCTAACCTACTCATGCCGATGCCCGTGCTTCCGCACCTTGGCCGGCTTGCCTTCCCCCGTCGGGATCATCACCACACGTCCATAGCGCACGCCGCGCTCCGCGATGATGTGGTCGGCGAAATGCTTGACCTCGGCGGCATCGCCCTTCAGCGCGGTCATCTCCATGCAATTGTTGTCGTCGAGATGGACGTGCAGCGTCGCCAGCGCGAGGTCGTGGTGGCCGTGGAATTCCTGCACCAGCCGTTTTGAGAGATCGCGCGCGGCGTGGTCGTAGACATAGACGAGCCCGGCGACGCAGGGGCCGGTCTGGGCGGTGTCCTCGCTCGATTGCTGCAGGCCGGCGCGGGCGAGATCGCGAATGATCTCCGAGCGGTTCTGGTAGCCGCGCGCCTCGGCCGCGGCATCGATCTCCGCCAGCAAATCGTCCTCGATCGTGATCGTAATCCGCTGCATCAGGTCCTCTCCGCGCGCCTGGTCTCTCTTACCTCGCCCCGCTTGCGGGGAGAGGGTCGGGGTGAGGGGGAGTCTCCACAGGGACGGTAGGAGTTGGACTCGCGGAGAGTCCCCCTCACCCGGAATTCAAGCTACGCTCGAATTCCGACCTCTCCCCGCAAGCGGGGCGAGGGAGCGCACCTTCGCTTCACAGCCGCGTCGCCTGAAGCCGCAGCGCGTTGCCGACCACGCTGACCGAAGACAGCGCCATCGCGGCGGCCGCGATGATCGGCGACAGCAGCACGCCGAAGGCAGGATAGAGGATGCCGGCGGCGATCGGGATGCCGGCGGCGTTGTAGATGAAGGCGAAGAACAGGTTTTGCCGGATATTGCTCATCGTCGCCTGCGACAGCTTTCGGGCCCGGACGATGCCGGTGAGATCACCCTTCAGCAGCGTGACGCCGGCGCTTTCCATCGCCACATCAGTGCCGGTGCCCATGGCGATGCCGACCTCGGCTGCAGCCAGCGCCGGGGCGTCGTTGACGCCGTCGCCGGCCATCGCGACGCTGCGGCCGGCCTTTTGCAGCTTTGTCACCACCGCGCTCTTCTGGTCCGGCAGCACCTCGGCCTCGACGTCGGCGATGCCGAGCCTGCGCGCGACGGCTTGCGCCGTGGTGCGGTTGTCGCCGGTCAGCATGATCACCTTGATGCCTTCGGCGGCGAGCGCCTTCAGCGCCTCCGGGGTCGAAGCCTTGACCGGATCGGCGATGGCAAACAGTCCGGCGAGCTGACCGTCGATCGCCATGTTGATGACGGTGGCGCCGTCGCCACGCAGGCGCTCGGCCTCGGCATCGAGCGCTTTCGTGTCGATGCCGATCGACGTCAGATACTTCGCGTTGCCGAGGACGATGCTCTTGCGGTCGACCTTGCCCGTCGCGCCCTTGCCCGTCGGCGAATCGAACTCTTCGACCTGGCCGAGGCCGAGCTGCTTCTCCTTGGCTGCGCGCACGACCGCGTCGGCGAGCGGATGCTCGCTGGCACGCTCGACGCTGGCCGCAAGCCGAAGGATGTCATCCTCGGCAAAGCCGGATGCCGGCACGATCGCGACCACCTTGGGCTTGCCCTCGGTCAGCGTGCCCGTCTTGTCGACCACCAGCGTGTCGATCTTCTCCATCCGCTCCAGCGCCTCGGCATTCTTGATCAGGACACCGGCCTGCGCGCCGCGGCCGACGCCGACCATGATCGACATCGGGGTCGCCAGCCCCAGCGCGCAGGGGCAGGCGATGATCAGCACGCTGACGGCGGCGACGAGGCCGAAGGCAAGCCGCGGCTCCGGGCCGAACCACGCCCATGCGGCGAAGGCTGCGATGGCGACGGCAATCACCGTCGGCACGAACCAGCCGGCGACCCGGTCCGCCAGTCGCTGGATCGGCGCGCGCGAACGTTGCGCGTCCGCGACCATCTGCACGATCTGCGACAGCAGCGTTTCGCGCCCGACCTTGTCGGCGCGCATGATGAAGCTGCCCGACTGGTTGAGCGTGCCGGCAATCACCTTGGCGCCAACCTCCTTGGTGACGGGCATGGACTCGCCGGTCACAAGCGATTCATCGAGCGAGGAGCGGCCCTCGAGAATGACACCGTCGACCGGCACCTTTTCGCCGGGACGTACGCGCAAGGAATCGCCAGCGTGCAGAGCGTCGATTTCGACCTCATGCTCGCCGCCATCGGAATCGACACGCCGCGCGGTTTTCGGGGCAAGCTGAAGCAGCGCCTTGATCGCGCCCGAGGTGGCATCGCGGGCGCGCAGCTCCAGAACCTGGCCGAGCAAAACCAGCACGGTGATGACCGCGGCGGCTTCGAAATAGACGGCGACCGCGCCCTCATGGCCGCGGAAAGTGGCGGGGAAAATCTGCGGCACGATGGTGCCGATCAGGCTGTAGACATAAGCCACGCCCGTGCCCATCGCGATCAGCGTGAACATGTTGAGGTTGCGCGTGACGAGCGACTGCCAGCCGCGGACGAAGAACGGCCAGCCGGCCCAGACCACGACAGGGGTCGCAAAGACGAGCTGGATCCAGTTCGACAAAGTCGGATCGATCCAGTTGTGGGGCCCTGCGAGATGGCCACCCATCTCCAGCACCACAGCGGGCAGCGCCAGCGCGCCGCCGATCCAGAACCGGTGCGTCATGTCGGCGAGCTCCGGATTCGGTCCGGTCTCCAGGCTCGCGACCTCCGGCTCCAGCGCCATGCCGCAGATCGGGCAGCTGCCGGGTCCGACCTGGCGGATCTCAGGATGCATCGGGCAGGTGTAGATCGTGCCCGCTGGCATCTCCGGCTCGGGCGCCTTGTCCTTCGCGAGATATTTTGCGGGATCGGCGGCGAACTTGGTGCGGCAGCCGGCCGAGCAGAAATGGAAGGTCTCGCCGTGATGTGTGAGGCGGTGCTTTGACGTCGCGGGATCGACCGTCATGCCGCAGACGGGATCAAGAACCTTTGCCGCGGCCGTTCCATGGTCGTGGGCGTGGTGGTGGTCATGGCCGGCATGATCGCCATGGCCGCCGCAGCAGGACGAGGCCGCGGGTTTGGGAGGCGCGGCGGTCTTGGCGGAGCAGCCGCATCCGGAATGCGTGTTCCCGTCGTGATGATGCTCGTGGTCCGCGTCGTTCATTCCTGCACTCCGGCCTTGTAACCTATACCCGGTAGGGGTATATAGACCCCATGCGCAAGGACATCAAGGCATCCGTCGGAAAACGTCTCGGCCGGATCGAGGGCCAGGTTCGCGGCCTGTCGAAAATGGTCGAGGAGGATCGCTACTGCATCGACATCGTCACGCAGATCTCTGCGGTGCGCGCCGCGCTACGCCGTGTCGAGGAAGAGGTCTTGAAGGACCACGTCGCCCATTGCGTCGAGCATGCGATCGCGAGCGGCGACAAGGCGGATCAGCGCGAGAAGATTGCGGAGCTGATGGCGGTGATTGGACGAGCGGAGCGGTAGGGCGCGCTCTCATTGCGAGCGCAGCAACTGTGGAAAAGCGATATCGCGCCACACCCACAGGTGTCGTCCCGGCGAAGGCAGGGACCCATAACCACAGGGAGTGGTTTGGCGAAGACTCGTTGTTCTGTACTTCTACCGTCAGCGAGCGTTAGATCACGCGGTATGGGTCCCGGCCTTCGCCGGGACGACTGCTGTTTATGCAGCTCTTTCGCGAGCTAGCCGGCGGCGCCGTGGGCGGTACATCGCCAGCCGCTTCAGCAGCGGGAAACGCTCGGAGTCGATGTCGCGTTGAACCGTTTCCGCACTCACTTGCTCAGCCGAAACCTCAGCCGGCGCTTCTTCGTCAATCGCTTCAGGAACGAGCGGCGGCGCACGGAGCGTTTCTGGAAACACACCGAATGAGCCCGCTACCTCCTCGAGCGGCTTTTGCTTGTCGGCCCAGTGCAAGGCTGTGTAGTCGAAGCCGTGCACGATGGTGGGTTTGACCACTTCGAAATAGGGCGAGATGTCGAAGTCGCGGGGCATGTAGAGCGAGGAATCGCGGATGTGCAGGATCTCGCGGCGGGCGGCACGGCTGCCGGCCTTGGTGATCTTCGGCAGGATCGGATAGCGCACGGCGTCGAAGGCCTGCGCGATCAGCGCCGAGCAGATGATCTTGGTCGGATCGCCCGACCCGATCGCAATCATGCGCCGCCGCCATCGCTGCGGTATCGGCAGCGGGAACAGGAAGCGCATCAGATCGATGATGTTCTTGGTGTCGTAGCCGAAGCCGATGCGGTTGATCGCATAGCGGCACACCGTGGTGCGGTCCTCATAGGACAGCCCGACCGGGCGGCAGACGCGGGTGTGGTACGGAAAATATTTTGACAGCGGCGCGGAGGTGACGCCTTCGCCGATATTGGCCTCGATCAGCACATGCGGCTCGCCGTTGGGCTCGACCGCGCCCTCGACCGGGCCGACATAGAGCGCGGCATGCGACCAGGTCGACTGCGTCAGATATTTGATGATGCCGGAGATGCGGTTGTTGCCCTCGACCAGCATCACGTCGCCGGGCTGGATCACGCCGCGCAGGTGCTCGGGGTCGCTCGGCGTGAACGGCTCGTAGCCCGGCACCTCCTTCGAGAGGTACGCGGCAATCACCTTGCCGACTGAATCTAGGACCGTCCCCATGAACTCCCCCTGGGCCTTTCTGGCCATCTTTTTTCCATCTGTATCATGGTCGAAACCTGTTGCAATTCAGTTCATGGGTCTGTGAGGTCAAGCACGATTGATTCACCATGATGGTTGCTGCGCAACATCAGATGCGGCAAGGTTCGCTTGCTGTTCCCGTTCGCTGCAAGTCTCCGGAAACCATGACATGACAATCACGCGCCGCAGCTTCCTATCGGCGTCGGCGGCCTTTGCTGCGATGCCGGTCCTGGGCGCAACTGCCGCACCCCTGCCGCGCGAGGCTGACATTGTCGTGATCGGCGCCGGTGCGGCCGGCATCGCTGCGGCGCGGCGCGTCATGGCGGCCAATCGCAAGGTCGTCGTGGTGGAGGCGGCGTCGCAAATCGGCGGGCGCTGCATCACCGACAGCACCACCTTCGACGTCCCGTTCGATCGTGGCGCGCGCTGGATGCACAATCCCGACACCAACCCGATGATCCGGCTGGCGCGCAGTGCCGGGCTCGATGTCTCGCCGGCACCGTCCGGCCAGAAGATGCGCATCGGCCGCCGCAATGCCCGCGCGGGCGAGACCGAGGAGTTTTTGGCAGCGCTGGTGCGCGCCAACCGTGCCATCGACGAGGCCGCGCGCGGCAAGCTCGACACGTCCTGCGCATCGGTCCTGCCAAAAGAGCTCGGCGATTGGGCGGGCGCCGCCGAGTTCGTGCTCGGTGCGAGCTTCGCGGGGAAGGACCTGAAAGAGCTGTCGGCGATCGACAAGGCGCGTGCGCAGGACCGCAACGCTCCGATCGCCTGCCGCCAGGGTCTCGGCACCCTCATTGCCAAGCTCGGCGAGCAGGCGCCGGTCGTGCTTTCGACCCCGGCAAGCCGGGTCGTCTGGAGCAATCGCGACGTCAGCGTGGAGACGCAAGCGGGCAAGATCGCCGCGCGCGCCGCTATCATCACGGTTTCGACCAACGTGCTCACGAGCGGTGCGATCAAGTTTGCGCCCGACGTTCCCAAGCGCACGCTCGATGCGGCGTCGAAGCTCACGCTCGGCAGCTACGATCACATCGTGCTGCAACTGCCGGGAAATCCGCTCGGGCTCTCGCGCGACGACATCCTGATCGAGCAGAGCAACTCGACGCGCACCGCGCTGATGTTCGCCAATATCGGCGGGTCCTCGCTGTGCTCGATCGACGTCGGCGGTTCGTTCGGCCGCGATCTCTCCGAGCAGGGCGAGAAGGCGATGGCGGCCTTCGCCAGGGAATGGATCACGAAGCTGTTCGGCAGCGAAGCGGCCGCCAATGTGCAGAAGACCGCCGTGACGCGCTGGAATGCCTCGCCCTATGTCATGGGCGCGATGTCGGCAGCCTCTCCCGGCGGCCAGCTGTCGCGAAAAATCCTGAGCGAGCCGATCGGCAATGTGTTCCTCGCCGGCGAAGCCACGCACGAGACGCTGTGGGGCACGGTCGACGGCGCCTGGGACAGCGGCGAGCGCGCGGCCGACGCCGCGCTCCGTAAAATTGGCGCGCTGAAGGACGAGCCGGCCGAGGTGCCGACGCAGTCGACGAAGAAGCGGCGTCGCTGAGGCAGTAGGGGCAGAGGCAACCAAGCCGCAACAAACTCCGCCGTCGTCCCGGACAAGCGAAGCGCAGATCCGGGACCCATAACCACAGGAAGTGGTTTGGCGAAGACTCGGAGTTATCACCTCGCCCGATCGCTTCTCCCTGGGGTTATGGGTCCCCGCGTTCGCGGGGACGACGGCGGAGATTACCGCAGCACCCCGTCCAGCACCGGCAACCCGGTGATCACTGCGATCGCGATCAGCCCATAGCAGATTCTGCGAAACACGATCTCGCTCGCGCGGCCGAACAGGGATGCGCCGAAGGCGACGCCGATCGCGTAGACCGGCCCGACGATCAGCGACAGCAGCAGCGACTCGCGCGAGATCAGGCCAGTGGTGGCATAACTGACCATCGAGAAGAAATCGGACGCGCCGAAGAACAGCACGATGTTGGCGCGCGCCACGATGGGAGCGATGGGGCGGCCGAGCCAATAGCCGACGATCGGCGGTCCGCCGGTCTGCGCCAGTCCGCTGCAAAAGCCGGAGAGGCCGCCGATGCCGACCGAAAGCCAGGCATGGTCCTTGCCGCGATAGCGCCAGCCCGACAGCAGCAGCAGAAGCAGCGCAGCGACGAAGCAGGAGATGATCCAGCGCGTGGTGACGGGCTCGAGCACGCTGAGGAAATAGGTGCCGACGGGCACGCCGACCAGCGCGCCCAGCACGATCACCGCGGTCGCCTTGCGATCCGCCTTCCGCCACGCATCAAGCAGCAGCGGCGCCGCCGCGACGAAATCGATCACCAGGAGAAGCGCCGCAACCAGCCGCGGCGCCGCGACGCTGCTCGCCAGCGGCATGAAGATCAGCGCCGAGCCGAACCCCGAAAAGCCGCGCGCAGTGCCTGAAACGAAAGCGATGGCACAGAGCGCCATCGCGATAGTGAGACTGACATCCTTGGGAAGGAAGTCCGTGAGCGTCATGCTCGATGTCTCGTGAGCATGACGTTGTCCGAAAACCGCTTCGCGCTTTTCGGCATCATGCTCTCAGAGAGCCGCCGGTCTTCTTCGTGACCTCCGCCACGATTTTCGCGGCAACCGCCTCGATCTCCTGGTCGGTCAGCGTCTTCTCGCGCGGCTGGATCGTCACGGCGATGCCGATCGACTTCTTGCCGTCGTCGATGCCCTTGCCTTCATAGACGTCGAACACGTTGACGCCGGTGATCAGCTTCTTGTCGACGCCTTGCGCAGCGCGCACGATGTCGCCAGCCTTCACGGCGCGGTCGACGATGAAGGCGAAGTCGCGCGACACCGGCTGGAACGCCGACAGCTCGATCAGCGGCTTTGCGCGGGTCGGCTTCTTCTTGGCTTCCGGAATGCGGTCGAGCGTGACTTCGAACACGACGAGCGGGCCGTCGGCGCCGAGCGCCTCCAGCGCGCGCGGATGCATCTCGCCGAAGGTGCCGAGCACGTTCTGCGGGCCGATCTGGATGGTGCCGGAGCGGCCCGGATGCAGCCAGGCGGGACCGCCGGCGACGATCTGGAGCGCCTGCATCGGCGCGCCGGCCGCGGCCAGCACGGCAAGCGCATCGGCCTTGGCGTCGAACACATCGGCCTGCGCCGAGCCCGACCAGTGCCGTCCCGATCCGTCCGACGACGCAAGGCCGCGGCGCACGCCGCTCGCCGCCATGAACTGATCCTGCGGACGGTCGCCCTTGAAGACCTGGCCGACCTCGAACAGCACGACGTCGCCATAGCCGCGATCGGCATTGGCCTGCGCGGCTACCACCAGGCCCGGCAACAGGCTCGGCCGCATGTCGGAGAGGTCAGCGGCGATCGGGTTGGCGACTTCGAGCTCGCGCTGGCCGCCGCCGAACAGTTTTGCCGCGGGCTTCGTGATGAACGACCACGTCACGGCTTCGATCATGCCGCGGCTCGCGAGCGCGCGCCGGGCGCGGCGGGTGCGAAGCTGCAGCGGCGTCAGCACGGATTTGCGTGCATCCTCGCCACGCTCGAACGGCGTCATCGGCACCTTGTCGACGCCGTAGATGCGGACGACTTCCTCGACGATGTCGGCCTTGCCATGCACGTCAGTGCGCCACGACGGCACCGCGACCTTCACGACGGGGCCCGGGCCCGCCATCATGAAGCCGAGATGGCTCAGGATGCGCTTCATCTCGACCTGCGGCACCTCGATGCCGGAGAGACGCTTGACCTCGGTGAGCGGGAAATCGATCACGCGATCGTCGCCGAAGGTCTTGCCCACCACGACGTTCTCCGACGGCGTGCCGCCGCACAGCTCCAGCACCAGCTTGGTGGCGAGCTCGAGCCCCGGGACCATGAAGGCCGGATCGACGCCGCGTTCGAAGCGGTAGCGCGCATCGGAGTTGATGCCGAGCTTGCGGCCGGTCTGGGCGACGTTGATCTCGTTCCACAGCGCCGATTCGATCAGCACGTCGGTGGTGTTTTCGTCGCAGCCCGAGGCTTCGCCGCCCATGATGCCGGCGAGCGATTCGACGCCATGCTGGTCCGCGATCACGCAGATCGAGGGATCGAGATTGTAGGCGCGGCCGTCGAGCGCGAGCAGCGCCTCGCCGTCGCGGGCGCGGCGCACCACGAGATTGCCCACCACCTTCTTGGCGTCGAACACGTGCAGCGGACGCGCGCGGTCGTAGGTCATGAAGTTGGTGATGTCGACCAGCGCATTGATCGGGCGCAGCCCGATCGCGGTCAGCCGCTTCTGCAGCCATTCCGGCGACGGGCCGTTCTTCACGCCACGCACGAGGCGCAACGCAAAGCCCGGGCACAGCGTGGCGTCCTCGACCGTGACCTTCACCGGGCAGGGGAATTCGCCCTTGATCGGCTTGATCGAGGGATCCCTGAACTTGCCCATGTCGGCAGCGGCGAGGTCGCGCGCGATGCCGTGCACGCCGGTGCAATCCTGCCGGTTCGGCGTCAGGTTGATCTCGATCACGGGATCGCCAAGGGCCGCCCATTCGGCGTAACCCGCGCCGATCGGTGCATCCGCCGGCAATTCCATGATGCCGTCATGGTCGTTGGAGATCTGCAACTCGGCCGCCGAGCACAGCATGCCGCGGCTCTCGACGCCGCGGATGGTGCCGATGCCGAGCGTGATGTCCTTGCCGGGAATGTAGGTGCCGGGCGGCGAGAATACGCTGACGAGCCCGGCGCGCGCATTCGGCGCACCGCATACGACCTGCACCGGCGCACCACCGTCACCGGTGTCGACCATGCAGACGCGCAAGCGATCTGCATTCGGATGCTGCTCGGCCGAGATCACCTTCGCGATGGTGAACGGCTTCAACGCCTTCGCCTTGTCCTCGATGTTCTCGACCTCGAGCCCGATCATGGTGAGCTTGTCGGCGAGCTTTTCCAGCGGCTCGTCGGTGTCGAGATGATCCTTCAGCCAGGAGAGGGTGAATTTCACGAGCTCAGCCCTCCCGCGAGTGTCGGCACTTCGAGCGGCTTGAAGCCGTAATGGTTGAGCCAGCGGACGTCGCTGTCGAACAGCTGGCGCAGGTCGGCGATGCCGTATTTCAGCATGGCGATGCGGTCGATGCCCATGCCCCAGGCAAAGCCCTGATACTCGTCGGGATCGATGCCGCAGGCGCGCAGCACGTTCGGATGCACCATGCCGCAGCCGAGAATCTCGAGCCAGTCCTCGCCCTCACCGAAGCGGATCTCGCCCTTGTCGCGGCGGCACTGGATATCGACTTCCAGCGACGGCTCGGTGAAGGGGAAGAACGACGGCCGGAAGCGCATGTTGATGTGATCGACCTCGAAGAACGCCTTGCAGAACTCGTGCAGGATCCATTTGAGGTGGCCGAGATGCGAGTGCTTGTCGATGACGAGCCCTTCGACTTGATGGAATTGCGGCGTGTGGGTCGCATCGGAATCGATGCGGTAGGTGCGGCCCGGGCAGATCACGCGGATCGGCGGCTTCTGGCTCAGCATGGTGCGCACCTGCACCGGCGAGGTGTGGGTGCGCAACAGCATGCGCGAGCCATCTTCCTTCGGGTGGAAGAAGAACGTGTCGTGCATCTCGCGCGCCGGATGGCCTTCCGGAAAATTCAGCTTGGTGAAGTTGTAGTCGTCGGTCTCGATGTCGGGGCCTTCGGCGACCGAGAAACCCATGTCGGCGAAGATCGTGGTCAGCTCGTCCCACACCTGGCTCAGCGGATGGATGCGGCCGGCTTCGGCCTGGGCATCGCGCAGAGGCAAGGTCACGTCGATTGTTTCGGATGCCAGCCGCGCATCGAGCGCTGCGGACTTCAGCAGGTCGCGCCGTGCGGCGAGCGCCTCGGTGACCTTGTCCTTGGCCAGGTTGATGGCCGCACCTTGCGTCTTGCGCTCGTCGGGCGACATCTTGCCGAGCGTGGCAAGTAGCGCCGAGATCGAGCCCTTCTTGCCGAGGGCTGCGACGCGCACCGCTTCGAGCGCGGCTTCATCGCCGGCGCCGGCGATCTGGTCGAGGATGGATGTTTCGAGCGTTGCGAGGTCGGACACAGTCAAATCCTTGCTGCCAAATTCGGCTGGGTTGTCGCCGCCCGAAGGCCGTAACGTCAAGCAAAAAGCCGGTCATTTCGGGCATGGGACCAGCTGGGTTGAACCTCGCGCGGGGGCCGGGCACCAAGGGGGATACGAGGAGACCTTTGCGATGCTTTCGAAATGCTGCCGTGCCGCTTCCCTTGCCGTCGTGGCCATCGTCCTGTCGGTCGCGGCCACCCCGGCGCGCGCCATGGTCTGCATGGACACATCCATGACGCTGGACGAGGTCGCCGACACCATCAGCGCGCAGAAGAGCTGCGAGAGCGCGATGAAGGTCTTCAGGGATTGCGAGCTGACCGCTAGCGGCGACGTCCAGCTCGGCGCCGCCGTCGAAAAGAAATGCGAGGCGGACTTCAAGCCCGGCCTCAGTGCCGCACAAACGCAGGCGTACAAGCGCGAGATGCACGCATGCGATATCAAGTACCGGAACAAGTCCGGCACCATGTATCTCTCGTTTACGGCATTCTGCCGGGCGGAGGTCGCCCAGCGTTACTCGCAACGCGCGCTGAAGGCTGTGGGCTCGAAGGCCCGCTAGCGCAAGCCTCAGGCCGCCAGAGCAGCCTTGCCGTATTACGCCGCGAGGGCGGCTTTGGCCTTCTCGGCGATCGCCTGGAACGACGCGGGCTCGTGGATCGCGAGATCCGACAGCACCTTGCGGTCCACGGTGATGCCCGACTTGGCGAGACCGTCGATAAATCGGCTGTAGGTCAGGCCGAACGGACGGACGGCAGCGTTGAGACGCTGGATCCAGAGAGCGCGGAAGGTGCGCTTCTTGCGCTTGCGATCACGGAACGCGTACTGCTGGGCCTTCTCCACGGCCGGCTTGGCGGCGCGGATGGTGTTCTTGCGGCGGCCGTAGAAGCCCTTGGCGGCCTTGTAGACTTTCTTGTGCTTGGCGTGAGCGGTCACACCGCGTTTGACGCGAGACATGACAAAAATCCTTCAGAGATGACTTCGGTTTGGGATCGCCGCGAAAGGCGCGGCGCGGATGGCAATGATCTTCGACGATCGCTGGACGCGATCAGGCGTTCGGCAAGAAGTACTTCTTGACGTTGTCGCCGTCGGTCTTGAACAGCACGGATGTGCCGCGGAGCTGACGGATCTGCTTCTTCGTCCGCTTGATCATGCCGTGACGCTTGCCGCGATGGGCGAACATCACTTTGCCGGTGGCAGTCACCTTGAAGCGCTTTTTAGCGCCCGATTTGGTCTTCAGCTTGGGCATTTGGCTCTCCTAATGGCCACAGAGTTCCGCCCGCAAAGGCGGCTGGCCGTCAAAAATGCTCGTTAGAGCGTTGATTGTGCTCAGGTTTTACGAACAAGCGCGAAACCCGCACGAAACACCGCCACGGCAGCCCTTAATCAGCCGGGCGATGAAGGCCGGGCTTATGACAGAGAACGGGCGAATTGGCAACGATGAACCGCCCGAACCCGGGCGCCGACTATTCGGAGTTACTACATCCTTGTCCAAGTCGTGTGACTCGAGCAGGACCAAAATGGCCCATTTTTCCCAATCGCTTTTGTCTGTCGTCGCCCGTCCGCGCCATCTGGCGCTGTTCGCCGTGCTTGCCGCTGCCGCCGTTCCGTCGACGGCCGATGCCCGCATCCGCAGCTATGACGGTGTCTGGAATGTCACTTTCGCCACCACCCGCGGCAATTGCAGCTCGGGCTACAGCGTCCCCTTCACCGTCACCGGGAGCCGGGTGTCGTCGGCCGGCGGCGGCCGGGTGTCCGGCACGGTCAATCGTGGCGGCGCCGTTGCGGTCCAGGTGTCGGTCGGCGCCTCGCACGCCGCCGGCGGTGGAAGGCTCGGCGGTGCGGCGGGTGCAGGCTCCTGGAGGGGCATCATTTCCGGAGACCAGTGCAGCGGCACGTGGCAGGCGACGCGGACCTGACAACAAAACGGCCCGCCGGGGATCCGGACGGGCCGTTGAACTCTCAGTCCTGAAGAGCTGCGCTCAGCGCGGCGCCAGGACCATGACGACCTGACGACCCTCGAACCGGGCGTCCTGCTCGACCTTGGCGAGCTCGGCGACGTCGGTCTTGATCTTGTCCAGCAGCTTGGTGCCGATCTCCTGGTGCGCCATTTCGCGGCCGCGATAGCGCAGGGTGATCTTGACCTTGTCGCCCTCCTCGAAGAACCGCAG
The DNA here is from genome assembly GCF_029714945.1 of Bradyrhizobium sp. CIAT3101. Taxonomy (NCBI): domain Bacteria; kingdom Pseudomonadati; phylum Pseudomonadota; class Alphaproteobacteria; order Hyphomicrobiales; family Nitrobacteraceae; genus Bradyrhizobium; species Bradyrhizobium sp. CIAT3101. The sequence continues at coordinate 241,195 of NZ_CP121634.1, read as the reverse complement.
CATCGCGCGCATCTTCACGTCATAGTCGTGATCGTCGATCATCGGGCGGAGCTTGATCTCCTTGATCTCGACGGTCTTCTGACGCTTGCGGGCTTCGGCGGCTTTCTTCTGGGCGGAATACTTATACTTCCCGTAGTCCATGATCTTGCAGACGGGAGGGCTGACATTTGGCGAAATCTCGACCAGATCCATGCCGGCTTCCTGGGCCATCTTGATGGCAAGCATCGTCTCGACGGTGCCTTTGTTGTCACCGGTCTGATCGATCAGCTGGATCTGCGCATTGCGAATATCATCATTGATGCGCGGCCCGTCTTTGGCGGCAGGCGCCGGGGCTCTATTGGGACGGCGAATGGGTAGTTCTCCAAAGTTGTGAAAGGAAGCGGCTATTTTGCAGGAAGATGCGTTTGCGGGCAAGCAACTCGCTCCTGCAGGGAGCGAAAAACCCTCAAATGCGAGGCTTTTTGGTCACGCCCATCGACACGGTGCTCGACATAGACACCTTGCACCTGTTCCGCAAGCGTCCCAAAGGGACAATACCAATATAGGGTTGTTTCCCGGAATGCGCCCGGACAGCTCAAACCCCACAGCCAGAGTAAACGTTCCATGACTTCAGCAATTCCAGATGCCGTGCTTGATTTTATCGATGTGGGTGAGGGCCCGTCGGCGCGCCGGATCGCGGTGCGCCGCCGCGCCGGACAAGGGCCCGGCGTGGTCTGGCTCGGCGGCTTCAAGTCGGACATGCAGGGCGGCAAGGCGGTGGCGCTTGACGGCTGGGCCGGCGAGCATGGCCGCGCCGCGGTCCGGTTCGACTATTCCGGCCATGGTGAATCCAGCGGCGATTTCGCCGACGGAACCATCGGAAGCTGGCTCGAGGACAGCGTCGCCGTGTTCGAGCGATTCTGCACCGGCCCGCAAATCCTGATCGGTTCCTCCATGGGCGGCTGGATGGCGCTGCTGCTCGCGCGCGAGATCACGAAGCGCTCGGGAAAGGCCTCGCTCGCCGGCCTGGTGCTGATCGCGCCGGCGCCCGACTTCACGGAAGAGCTGATGTGGAAGAATTTTTCGCCCGAGGTGAAGAAGGAGATCGAGACCAAGGGGTTTTGGCTGCGACCGTCCGAATATGGTGACGGCACGCCCTATCCGATCACGCGCAAGCTGATCGAGGAGGGACGCAACCATCTCGTGCTCGGCAGCGCGATTGATCTCGGCTGCCCCGTCCGCATCCTGCAAGGCGCCCAGGATCCTGACGTGCCGTGGCAGCATGCGTTCGCGCTGACGCATCGCCTGCCCGCCGACGATGTCGTGTTGACCATGATCCAGGACGGCGATCACCGCCTGTCCCGCCCGCAGGACATCGCGCGCATTCTTGCCGCGGTGGCGGAGATCGGGTGAAGTGCCGCTAAGCACTCGGTGTCATCGCCCGACTTGATCGGGCGATCCAGTATTCCAGAGGCAGCAGCGATAGAGCCGATAAGCCTCGGCGTACTGGATGCCCCGGTCAAGCCGGGGCATGACAGAGAATGGAAGGGAGAAACGCCAATGACCACCGCCGCCATGCTGCGCGCCTTCTGCGATGCGGTCGAACAACGCAACGGTCGCGCCTTTGCAGACCTGTTCACCGAGGACGGCGTCTATCACGACGTGTTCTACGGCGCCTTTGCGGGCCGCGAAAAGATCGCCGCGATGGTCGATGATTTCTTCTATCGCACGGCGACGGATTTCCGCTGGGACATGCATGATCCCGTCAGCAACGGCACCACGCTCTATGCGCGCTACACCTTCAGCTACAAATCAACCCTGCCGGAAGCAGGCGGCGCGCGTGCGATGTTCGAAGGCGTCGCGATCATGACGCTGCGCGACGGCAAGATCGTCAGCTATCACGAGGTCGCCAACACCGCGCCGGCGTTCGTCGATCTGAAATTCGCGCCGGAGCGGATTGCCAAGATCGTCGGCAAGCAGGGCGCAGAGCTGAAGGCGCGGGACGAGATGAAGCGGCATCTGGCGTGATGCACCGCTCTCTCATTCCCTCCCCCCTTGCGGGGGAGGGAGCGCAGCGGAGCGAGACGCTGATGTCTGTTGTTCCGAACTACGGCGGCGGCGGTTTCGCCATCGGCTTGCGCTGCGCCAGCGCGGCCACCGTCGCGGTGCCGATCGGTCCCTGCTCGTCATAGAGCCAGCATTCGCCGATCGCGACACCGTCGGTGGCCTGGTGGTTGACCACGTCGAAGCCGATCCAGTTCGTCACCGGCAGGCGATGCAGATAGATCGTCACGTCGCTGTTGATGTAGCCGAGCCCCTTGTCGCCGGCATTGGCAAACGGGCTCGCGAAATCGGCGCCGGTGGCGACGTGGACGAACGGGGTCATCGGCATGCCAGCAACGAGCTCGCGCACCTCGCTCATCCAGAGCCGGCGCGCACCCAACGAACCCATATGACCGACGATCGGCCGCGTCGTCCATTTGCCGTTCATGCCGAGCCTGGGATCGGTCGGCTTTGGAATGTCCGACGGCTTCGGCACGTCCCAGTTCGGCGGCGACCAGACATTGCCGTCGGGATTTTGCGTTTTGCGCAACAGCTGGCACGAGGCCCGCGCCATGCTGACGCCGCCGGAAAAGAATTCCGCCTCGACCACGCGGATGCGCAGGCCGTCACGCACCAGTCGCGTCTTGACCTCGATCGGTTTGTCGATCGTCGGCAATTTGTACATATCGACGGTGAGCCGGGCCGGCACGAATTCAGGCCCGGAATGGCGCTCCTCGATGGCAAAGCCCAGCAGGCCGATGATGACGCGCCCGTGCAGCGATTTCGGATCCCAGGGGCCATTGGCCACTTCCGTCGGATGGAATGTATCGCCGTCGCGGGTGAAGAAAGGCATGGTTGTTGTCATGATGCGCGACTTTGCGGGAATGCGCGGGGAAATCAAGGGCGCGCCTCACACTCCGCTGTCATCGCCCGACTTGATCGGGCGATCCAGCATTCCAGAGGCAGCAGTGATTGAGCCGATACGTCGCGGCGTACTGGATGCCCCGGTCAAGCCGGGGCATGACACCGGAAATTAGGAAGCGGCTTGCCACTCCTGACGAACGCTTTCGTCTTGCTCGTTAGCGCTGACATTTGTTCTAAGCACTTCGAACGCATCGCGCGCCACCAACTGCCCCAGCGCCCACACTGCAGCCCCGCGCACCAGCGGGCTCGCATCATCGAGCAATCGCCGCGCCTCTTCGGCCAGCGCCGCGTCGCCGGAGTTGCCGATCGCGATCAGCACGTTGCGCAAAAAGCGATCGCGGCCGATGCGCTTCACCGGCGACTTCGTGAACAGCGCGCGAAACGCGGCGTCGTCGAGCCGTGAAAGTTCAGCAAGACCGGGTGCACGCAGCTCGTCGCGTGCAGAGAGTTTTGCTTCACGTCCCTCCTGCGCAAACTTGTTCCAGGGGCACGCGGCGAGACAGTCATCGCAGCCGTAGATGCGGTTGCCGATGCTCCTGCGAAACTCGTGCGGGATCGGTCCCTTGTTCTCGATGGTGAGATAGGAGATGCAGCGCCGCGCATCGAGCTTGTAGGGCGCGGGGAACGCCGATGTCGGGCAGATGTCGAGGCAGGCCTGGCACGAGCCGCAATGATCGATCTCGGCATCGTCGCGCGGCAGGTCGAGCGTGGTGTAGATCGCGCCGAGAAACAGCCACGAACCGAATCCGCGCGAGACCAGATTGGTGTGCTTGCCCTGCCAGCCGAGATGGGCGGCTTGCGCCAGCGGCTTCTCCATCACCGCCGCGGTGTCGACGAACACCTTCACCTCCGACGGCGCGGTCGCGACCAGCCAGCGCGCCAGCGCCTTCAGCCGCTTCTTGATGAGGTCGTGATAGTCGTCGCCCTGCGCATAGACCGAGATCGCGGCGCGCGTGCGCTGCTCCAGGATTTTCAGCGGATCAGAGTCGGGGCCGTAATTGACGCCGAGCATGATCACGCTGCGCACGTCAGCCCACAGCCCGCGCGGATCGACCCGGCGCTCGGGCTGGCTCGCGAGCCAGTCCATGTCGCCATGGCCGCCGGAGGCGATGAATTCGAGGAAATGTTTTCCGGCGTTCTCGATCGTGCCTGGCTCGGTGATTCCGATGCAGTCGAAGCCGAGCGCGCGCGCTTCGCGCGCCAGCGCCGCCTTCAGTTCAGTCGGATCGGAGTTCAGAAATCCAGGTCCACGTAGGTCCGCGACGCCGGCACGCCCGCCAGCCATTCGCTCAGCAGCGGACGGAACGACGGACGGGATTTCACCCGCGCGTACCACGCCTTTGCTGCGTCGTCCTCGCTCCATGGCACGTCGCCCAGATAGTCGATCGCCGAGAGATGCGCCGCGGCGGCGAGATCCGCGTAGCTGAGCCGGTCGCCGGCGAGGAAGTTACGCGTCTGCGCCAGCCAGCCGATATAGGCGAGATGATAGCGCACGTTGGCCTTGGCGGCGCGCATCACGTCGGGCGAGGGCGGCCCGCCGCCATTCTCCTCGCTCATGAAGCGCTTGTAGATGCGCTCGGTGACGAGCGGATGGGAGACTTCCTCGAAGAATTTTTCGTTGAACCAGGCCATCAGCCGGCGCACCTCGACGCGCTCGGCGATCGTCTCCGGCATCAGGCGCTTGGGGCCCATCTCGGCGCCATAGGCCTCATCGAGATACTCGGCAATGATGGCCGCGCCGGGGATCGGCGGCTGTTCGTCGTCCACCAGCACCGGCGTCGTGCCGGCCGCATTGAGCAGCAGAAATGCCTCGCGCCGTTCCCAGCTGCGCTCCTCGGTCAGCTTCAGTTCGAGCCCGTATTCGCCCGCGATCAGGCGGATGAAACGCGAATGCGGACAGAACGGATGATGAAACAGCGTAAACATGAACCCTTTGACTATTTGATGGTGCTTAAGAATCCATCAATGTTTGTGTGGCGCCACACTAGTTCCTCAAAACCGCGAGGCAAGGGCGCGTTAGCGCATTTTGCGATTGCGAGCGAGGGACGAATAGGCGAGAAGAACCCCGCTTTTCCAGCGGAAATGGACCGTAAATATGTCAGATACAATACGGGCAGTGATCCTCGGCATCATCGAGGGTGTGACCGAGTTCCTTCCCGTGTCCTCGACCGGCCACCTGCTGCTTGCGGAACGCTTCTTCGGCCTCGGCGAGGGCGCCTTCTGGGATTCGTTTACCGTCCTGATCCAGCTCGGAGCGATCCTTGCGATCGTCGTGCTGTATTTCAAGAAATTGTGGGACGTCGCGATCGGTATGTTTACGGGCGATGCCTATGCGCGCCGCTTCGTGATCGGCGTGCTGGTGGCGTTCCTGCCTGCCGTGATCGTCGGCCTCGTCGCCGGCAAATACATCAAGAGCCTGCTGTTCAATCCCTGGGTCGTGTGCTTCTCGCTGATCGTCGGCGGCGCCATCCTGTTGTGGGTCGACCGGCTCGAGCTCAAGGCGCGCGAGCATGATGCCACCAAATTTCCGCTGCTGATGTATCTCTATATCGGCATCGCCCAGTGCATCGCGATGATCCCGGGCGTGTCGCGCTCCGGCGCCAGCATCGTCGCCGCAATGTTCCTGGGGGCCGACAAGCGCGCGGCGGCGGAGTTCTCGTTCTTCCTCGCCATCCCCACCATGATCGGCGCGTTCGCCTACGATTTCTACAAGAACCGCTCCGAGATGACGATGGACCACATGGGCATCGTCGCGATCGGCTTCGCGGTGTCGTTCATCACCGCGATCATCGTGGTGAAGGCGTTCCTCGGATACGTCACCCGGCATGGTTTCACGGTGTTCGCCTGGTGGCGCGTCGTCGTCGGCACGCTCGGCCTGATCGCACTGGCGCTCGGCCATTAACCTTTGTTGATGCGCCTCAACGCAATATCAGCTTTTGACCGGTAGGCAGTTTCCGGAGCGGGATGGCCCGCGGGCGGAGCTGAACGATGACCCTCGTCAGCGGCTGGGGGCGCTTCCCGGTCGTCGATAGCGAAGTGCTGCGGCCGCGGTCGTTCGAGGCCGTGGGCGAAGCCGTGGTGACCGGTTCCGTGGCGCGCGGCAACGGCCGCGCCTATGGCGATGCCGCGATCGGTGCCGTCAGGACGATCGGGATGACCGGGTTCGACCGGGTCAGGTCGTTCGATTCGGCAACAGGCCGCATCCGCCTGGAAGCCGGTGTGCTGCTGTCCGACCTGATCGATACCTTCGGCCCGCGCGGCTTCCTGCCGTTCGTGGTGCCGGGCACGCGGTTCGTCTCGGTCGGCGGCGCCATCGCTGCCGACGTGCACGGCAAGAACCATCATGGCGAGGGCGGTTTCGGCCGCTATGTCGACAGCATCCTGCTCCGCACCGGGCAGGGCGAGACCATCGAGATCTCGCGCGAGCAGAATTCGGATGCCTTCTTCGCGACCGTCGGTGGCATCGGCCTCACCGGAATCATCCTCGAAGCCACGATGCGACTGCGCCCGGTCGAGACCGGCTGGATTCGCGAGCGCGTGATTTCGGCGGCCGATCTCGATGCCGCGATGCGCGCGCTCGAGGCCGGTGACTCCGCGACCTATTCGGTGGCGTGGATCGATTGCGTGGCGCGCGGCAACGATCTCGGCCGTTCGCTGATCTATCTCGGCGAGCACGCAGCGGCCAGCGAGCTTGCCGAGGGCGCCGATCGCTTTCCCGTGGGTAAAAATCCCGGGCTCGCGGTGCCGATCGATCTGCCGTCGATCACGCTCAATCGCACCAGCATCCGCGCTTTCAACGAGCTCTATTACCGCATGGGCGCGAGGCGCGCCGGCGGCGACCACGTGGTCTCGCTCTATCCGTATTTCTTTCCGCTCGACAGCATTGCCGACTGGAATCGCATCTATGGACGGCGCGGCTTCCTCCAGCATCAATGCGTGATTCCGGAGAGAGGTGCACGCGCCGTGCTCGCTGATATCCTCGATCTTGTTGCGAAGCGCGGCGATGCCTCGTTCCTGGCGGTGCTGAAGAAGCTCGGCCATGGCGACGGCCTGTTGTCGTTTCCGCTGCCCGGCTACACGCTGGCGCTGGATTTCCCGGTGAAGGGCGACATCCTGAATTTCCTCGACGAGATCGACCGCCTCGTCGTCGCTGCCGGCGGACGGCTTTACCTCGCCAAGGATGCGCGCCAGTCGCGTGCGACGTTCGAGGCCGGTTACCCCGCGCTGGCGCGCTTCAACGCGATCCGCAAATCGCTCGATCCCGCCCAAAATATCCGCTCGAAACTTTCACAACGCCTGTTCGATGAGGTTTGAACCGTGACGTCACGCAAGACCGTTCTGGTGCTCGGTGGCTCCTCCGATATCGGCCGCGCCGCGGCACGCGCCTTTGCCAAGGCGGGTTACGATGTCGGCCTCGCAGGCCGCGATGCCGCCGCGCTCGAGCCTGATGCCGCCGATCTGCGCGCGCGCTACAATATCGAAGCGAGCACGCTGGTCTTCGACGTGCTCGACACCGCCTCGTTCGACGGCTTTGTCGCAGGCCTTCCGGCGTTGCCCGATGTCGTCGTCTCGATCATCGGCCTGCTTGGCGTGCAGCCGAACGCCGAGAGCGATCTCGCGCACGCCACCACCATCATGCGCTCGAACTACGAGGGCCCGTCGCTGATCCTCGGCCTGTTCGCGGAAAAGTTTTTAGGCCGCGGCAATGGCACGATCGTCGGCGTGTCGTCGGTCGCCGGCGATCGCGGCCGCGCCTCGAACTATGTCTACGGCTCGGCGAAAGCCGGCTTCTCCGCCTTCCTGTCCGGCCTGCGCGCCCGCGCCAGCCGCGGCGGTGTCCACGTCGTCACCGTGAAGCCCGGTTTCGTCCGCACCAAGATGACCGAAGGCATGAAGCTGATCGGCCCGCTCACCGTCGACGCGCCTGTCGTGGGCGATGCGATCCTCAACGCGGTCGAGAAGAAGACCGACGTCGTCTATGTCAGCGGCAAATGGCGTCTCGTGATGCTGATCATCAAGACGCTGCCCGAGGCGGTTTTCAAGAAGCTGAAGTTTTGAGATCTCGCCGCATTGACGCTGCGCTCCCTCGCCCCGTTCTTACGGGGAGAGGGTTGGGGTGAGGGGCCTCTCTCCGCACGGGAAATCGTCGAGAGACCTGTACCCCCTCACCCGGATCGCGTCGGACGATGCTTCGCATCGCCGGGGGCGATCCGACCTCTCCCCGCAAGCGGAACGAGGTTAAGCAAGAAGCCCTCACGCGTTCTTGCGCTGGAACTGGCCCTGCGGGCGGAAACGCCACAGATATTGCGGGGCGATCGCTTCCAGCGAATCGGCCGTGATGCCGAGGCCTTCCAGCGTCAGCCCGGCGGTCTTCGCCGCGTCCGACACGACATTGTCGCGCTCGAGCAGCGTCACCTGGTCCGGCGTCAGCTTCATCGCGCCCGGCGCGAATTGCAGGAAATTGGCCTGGAAGCGGGCGAGGCCGAACGACAGCGGCACCAGCATCGGCTTGCGATCGGCAATGGCGACGATGGCCTCGATGATCTCGCGCATGCTCAGCACTTCCGGCCCGCCGAGCTCGTAGGTCGCGCCGGCCTTGGCCTTGCCGTCGACGGCATCCGCGATCGCGGTGGCGACGTCGCCGACATAGACCGGCTGCATCCTGGTTTCGCCGCCGATCAGCGGCAGCACCGGCGACAGCCGCGCCAGCGAGGCGAAGCGGTTGGTGAACTGGTCCTCGGGGCCGAACATCACGGAGGGGCGGAAGATCGTGGCCGACGGCACCGCGGCCAGGACCGCGGCTTCGCCGGCCGCCTTGGCCTTGGCATAGCGCGAGGCTGATTCGGCGTCGGCGCCGATCGCCGAGACATGAATCAGGCTGGCGCCGGCGGCGGCAGCCGCCTTGGCGACGGTCTCGGCGCCCTTGGCCTGGACCGCGTCGAAGGTCTGGGCGCCGCCCTCGGTGAGGATGCCGACCAGATTGATGACGATGTGCGAATCACGCACCGCCGCCTCGACCGACGCCGGATAGCGCAGATTGGCCTGGATGGTGTGGACCTGGCCGACCTTGCCCGAGGGCTGGAGGTATCCGGCTAGTTCCGGCCGCCGCACCGCGACCCGGACCCGGTAATCCCGCCGGCACAGCGCGCGGACGACATTCCGGCCCAAAAACCCCGAGCCGCCGAAAACCGTGACGAGAGTTTCCAGATTCGATGCCATGGGGTCAGATCCTGCGGGAAGAGTGCGTGTTATCAGGCTTGTATCGGGCCAGTTTGCAATGCGCAATCCGCATCCCGAACCATGAATTGACAACGGCGTCACCGAACCGTAGTAACCGCCTCCGTGCCCCAAACGGCATGCCCAGGTGGTGGAATTGGTAGACGCGCTGGCTTCAGGTGCCAGTGGCTTAACGGCCGTGAAGGTTCGAGTCCTTTCCTGGGCACCATCGCTCTTCTAAGAGCGTGAAATCCAAAGCAAATTAGCAAATTCAACGGCTTGCCCGCTCCTCAGTGGTACAGAAGGGTGGTACAATGCCGTTGGCTATGTCGCGTCCGTGGAAGCATCCCAAAACTGGAATCTATCAGCTCCGGAAAGCCGTTCCGGACGATCTGCGCAAGATCGTCGGCAGGCGCGAGGAGAAGGTAAGCCTTAAAACCCGCGATCCGGGGGAGGCTAAACAGCGCTTTGCGATGGCGCTTGCCGAGCTCGAGGTGCGCTGGGCAAACCTGCGTGCCGGACCGAAGCCCCTGACGGAGCGCGAGGCGCACCAATTGGCAATCGCCGAGCATGATCGATGGATCGAGCAGTACGGCGATAATCCGAGCCAACAGACGAGATGGGACGTCAGATTAGGCGATTGGCTGTTTGGAGCCCGGGGAAGTGCACCTCTGGTCGAGCCGGGATCGCTCCGATCGGACTCCAGTCAAGAACTGCTCAAGATCCGCCTTATGGAGCAGGACTGTTTAGAAGCAGCAAACGGCTATCTTACCGCCCACGGAATCTTCGCCGATAGGCAAAATCAACAAACTATGGCTAGGGCAATCGGCGCGGCCATACAGCGCGCGTGCCTGACGCTGGCTAAGCTGGCGAGAGGCGAAGGCGATTACTCGCCCGATTCTCAGGCAATTCCATTCCCGCAAAGGAACGCTGCGGCAGAACGAGGAAAGGCAGCCTTCGAGCCTAGCTCCTCGAACGGGTCGCTATCGGCATTGGTCGAGGATTGGTGGAAGGAGGCGAAGGCCGCCGGTCGCAAGCAGAGTACCTATGAGAGCTATCAGAAGACGCTGATGAAGCTCGTGGCCTTCCTGAAGCACGACGAGGCTGGCCGCGTAACGCCGGAGGACATCGTCCGCTTCAAGGATCACCGGCTGCAGGGCGGGGCGAGTGCGAAGACCGTGAAGGATAGTGACCTAGCCGGCCTAAAGACGGTGTTTGGCTGGGCGGTCATGAACCGCCGCATGCACTCCAATCCTGCTGAAGGACTTACCATCAAGGTCGGCAAGTCGCGCAAACTTAGATCAAAGGGATTTTACGACCGAGAAGCATCTGCCATTCTCAAGCATGCCCGGAATGCCGCTGCGGGGAGGGCTGCTCCCAAGCTGGCGTTGGCGAAACGGTGGGTGCCGTGGTTGTGTGCCTTCACGGGATCGCGGGTAGGCGAGATGCTTCAGCTTCGCAAAGAGGACGTTCGCCGTGAAGGCGAAGCTTGGGTCGTGCACGTGACGCCCGAGGCGGGCCCCGTGAAGACTGACGAAGCCAGAGACGTGGTGCTGCATCGGCAAATCATCGACGAAGGTTTCCCGGAGTTCTACGAGAGGTCACCAGGGGGGTATCTATTCATTGACCCCAAGCCCGGCGAGCTAGGCGTTCGCAGGGCGGTGAAGACGGCGCGGAATAAGGTCAACACGTTCGTGCGTGAAGTTGTGAACGACCCGAACGTTGATCCGAGCCATGGCTGGCGCCATCGTTTCAAGACTGTCGGCATTGAGCAGGAGGTTGCTATGCGTGTGCTCGATGCCATACAGGGCCACGCTCCGCGCAATGCTTCTGAGGATTATGGGGACGTAACCATTGCTGCGAAGGCGAAGGCCGTCGACCGGTTCCCAAACATAGACATTAGTTGAAGGCTGCGGGCATTCGTCCGACGGCCTGAGCGTGGTCCGTCGGCGTCGTGGACCGTCGCATGCCTCGAAGGAGGGGAAAAGGATCTCTCGAAGGGCATGTGCTATTCGCTCGCGGATGAACGCGTGGTTACGAGAGGGCTCTCGCCTAATCATTCGTGGTGTAATCAACTGAAGACGCTTGGTCGCTGCCACGGGCTCACTGCGGAAGCAATGACAGGTCCGCACGGTGGCCGACATTTGCGAAGAGTTTCCACCTGAAGCCATGTTGCGGGAGCCATCGATAATCTCGCAAATCAGGCTTTAGCCTCGAAGGGGGAGATCGCCGGCGCCGTCCGTCGAAAGGAGAATAAGATCTTGATAGATGTCCACAATTAACGATCCGATTAAAGGCTATGATAGGAGGAATATACAATTTTAGCGGATTGTTTTGCGCTGCTGTCTGATATGCAGAGCGACTTGGGGTCTTCTCCGGGCACCTGCAACTCAGGAAAATTCCCGTGCTCGGCGTTTCGTTGTCTTTAACGACCATGAGACCGCGCGCATTGAGGCGATCAGACTTTGAGTTCGGGGAGGCTGAGCATGCTCCAAAATAGAAGTACTGGAGACGCTTGATGAAGGGGGCGCTGCATCAGCCTTATCTGATGTCATTCGGGACTGGCGGTCTTTACGTCAATGAGAGTGTGGCGGTTGCCCGTCTGCATACCGCCGGCGCTGATTGGGAAGACACGGTGATCGACGCACAAAAGAGCGGGGCGTTCCCGGTTCGCAAAGCCAGCTCGGCGCGGAGGTCGATTCGGGAGATCGTAAATCGCCTGAAGCGCCTTTCTCCGGACGAACTGGCGCTGCTTATCGAAGGCGAGCGGAGCGAACAGGCAGCGCTCTTGTGGCTTGCGGCCTGCCGCGCTTACAGGTTCATCGCCGAGTTCGCCGTCGAGGTGCTCAGCGACAGGTTCCTGTCACTGCGCACGACCCTGACTTACGACGATTTTGACGCCTTTCTGTCCGCGAAGGAGGAATGGTCCCCGAAGCTGGCGACGCTGTCGGTCACCACACGCGCCAAGCTTCGCGCGGTGCTGTTCCGCCTGATGCGCGAAGCCGAGATCCTGTCGCAGGACGACCAGATACTCGGGGCGATGTTGTCACCGCGCGTGTTGGCCGTCATCCAGGCGGGAAACGCCAATGAACTGCGATACTTCCCCGGCGCCGAACGACAGGTAGGGAGGAAGGGATAATGGCGAGGCTCAGCAAGATGGCAACCGCCAAGGACCGCTTCGACCACCTTCTCAAGGTTATCGCGAGCGAAAGATTCCTCAAGAAGCAGGGTCTTGGCAATGAAGTGCCGTTCTTCATCTGCCCCTATCCGGCCGAGGAAGCGGTCGGCATGGAGACGATGCGCGCCGGCCTCGTGAAGCAACTCGAGAACCGCGGCGTGCGCGTGGTCGAGATCAACCTCTACGACCTCAGCATTTCCCTGCTGCACAATCGCGGCATCTGGGATGACGTTCTTGCGGCGGAGTCAAGCATCGGAAAGGACGAGCTCAAGGAGCTTCTGCAAGGGGTTCTCGATCCGGAAACCCATCTCATTCCGGAAATTGGGGCCCTTCTTGCGAAGCGGGAGTTCGATGTCCTGTTCCTGTCGGGGGTCGGCGAGGTCTACCCATATATCCGCTCCCACAATGTATTGAATAACCTTCAGAGCACCGCCAAGGAAAAGCCGACGGTGATGTTCTTTCCCGGAAAATATACGCAAAGCCTGGATACCGGTGCGTCACTCGATTTGTTTGGAATCTTGCATGACGACAAATACTACCGGGCATTCGACATAACGCATTATGAAATCTGAGGGGGGCATGACCACACTTCGCGACATCTTCGAAAAACCCGTCGATCGCGCGATCGAAGGGGTGATCAAGGCCGATGACGAAGCCAGTCTCAGGGTCGAACTTGAAGAGTATGTCATCACGAATGAGATCGAGCGTCAGCTCGAGAAGTTCCTCGATGCCTATAACAATTACGGCACGGCAAACGGAGTCTGGATCTCCGGCTTTTTCGGCTCGGGCAAATCGCACCTGCTGAAAATGCTGGCGCTCCTTCTCGAGAATCGGGACATCGGCGGAAGCCCCGCCTATGAGCTTTTCAAGCAGAAATGCGCGCAGAATGAGATCCTCGCGGCCGACCTGCGCAAGGCGGTGTCGACCCCGTCGAAGAGCATCCTATTCAATATCGACCAGAAGGCCGACGTCATCTCGAAGGGGCAGATCGACGCGCTGCTTTCCGTGTTCCAGAAAGTCTTCGACGAAATGAGCGGCTACTATGGCAAGCAGCCGCACATCGCCCAGTTCGAGCGCGATCTGGACAGTCGCGGGATGCTCCAGGCGTTCAGGGAGGCCTATCAGTCGGTCGCCGGAAAGGCTTGGGAGCGCGGACGCGAGCAGGCCCTGCTGGAGAGCGCGAATGTCGCCAAAGCCTATGCACAGGCCACGGGCGCTAATCCGTCCGAGGGCGAAGGCATCCTGACCCGGTATCGTCAGGATTTCCGGTCATCGATCGAGGACTTCGCCGAGAAGGTGAAGGCTTACATCGACGCACAGAAGCCGGGCTTCCGGCTGAATTTCTTTGTCGACGAGGTGGGCCAGTACATCGCCGACAACGTCAAGCTCATGACGAATCTTCAGACGATCGCGGAGAGCTTGAACACCAAGTGTCGCGGTCGGGCCTGGATCATCGTCACCGCGCAGCAGGATATGGCGTCCGTCATCGGCGATATGAACCAGCGGCAGGAGAACGACTTCTCTAAGATTCAGGCACGCTTCGCCAATCGGATGCCGCTCAACAGCGCTGATGTCGCCGAAGTGATCCAGAAGCGGCTGCTCAAAAAGACCGAGTCCGGCATTAGCAGCCTGTCCGACCTCTACCATCGCGAGTCGAACAATCTGAAGACGCTGTTCGACTTCACGGATGGCTCAATCAGGTTGGAGAACTTCCGTGACCGCGATCATTTCATTCACAGCTATCCCTTTGTTCCTTACCAATATCCGCTGTTCCAGTTAGCGATCCAGAACCTGTCCCAACACAACGCTTTTGAGGGAAAACACAGCTCCGTCGGCGAACGGTCCATGCTTGGGGTTTTCCAGGAAGTCGCGGTGCGGCTCGCGGATCTGCTGGTCGGCGGGCTTGCGACCTTCGACCAGATGTTCGAGGGCATCCGCACCGCGCTCAAATCGAATGTCCAGCAATCGATCCTGATTGCCGAGAAGAACCTAGGCGATGAATTCGCGACGCGGATTCTGAAGGCATTGTTTCTGGTCAAGTATGTCAAGGGCTTCAAGCCCACGGCCCGCAACGTCGCGATCCTAATGCTGGACAGGTTCGACACGGACCTGACGAAGCACAAGCGGCGGGTTGATGAGGCGCTGAGTCTGCTTGAGCAGAACACTTACATCCAGCGCAACGGCGAACTGTTCGAGTTCCTGACCGACGAGGAGAAGGACGTCGAACAGGAAATCAAGGCAATCGACGTCGACACGGCAGAGATCGCAAAGGAACTGGAGACGCTGATTTTTGATGGCGTCATTAAGAGTCGCAAGCTCCGGCACGAGGCGTCCTCGCAGGACTACGCCTTTGCGCGCTACCTCGATGACCGGCTGCTCGGCCGCGACTACGAGCTGGCGATCAACGTCATCACGCCATTTCACGAGCAGAGCGGTAATGCCGAGGCGACCGCCATGCGCACGATGTCGAGGGACGAACTCGCCATCGTTCTCAATGCCGACAATCGCTTCGTCAGTGACCTGATGACGTTCAAGCGGACGGACAAATATGTCCGTCAGGCGCGCTCCGTGACGCAGCAGCCGAGCATCGAGCGCATCGTCCGCGAGAAGGGCGAGCAGAACAGCAGCCGGCAGCGCGATCTGACGCTCAAAGCCCGCGCCCTGGTGGGCGATGCCCGGCTTTTCGTGCGCGGGGAGGAAGTCGAGGTTCGCTCGGAGGATGCTCAAGCCCGAATCGAGCGTGCGTTTCAGACCCTCGTCGACAAGGTTTACGTCAATCTTAGCATGCTGCGCGGCGTCGCCTATTCCGAAAACGAGATCGGCCGGTTCTTCATGCACGGCAACGACGGCATGTTCGGCGGCGACAGCACCAATCTCACCGAGACTGAACAGGAGATTCTCAACTTCGCGCGGTCAAACGCGCGCAATGGTATTAGGACAACAGTGAAGGCCGTCACCGAGCGGTTCGAACGCAAGCCCTATGGTTGGTCCTACGCCGCCATCCTTTGCACCACAGCCAGCCTGCTTGGACGCGGCAAGATCGAAGCGCGTTCGGACGGCAGCCCGTTGGAAGGCGATGCCTTGCTTCGCGGGCTTCAGAACGCTCACTCCCTCGGCAATATCGTGCTCGAACTCCAGGTGGAGTTCACGCCGGCGCAGACTCGTAAGCTCAAGGAATTCTTCCGCGAATTTTTCGATCAGCAGCCGGCCGGCGCCGAGGGCAAAGCGCTCGGAATCGAGTCGGCCGAGGCCTTCGGCGCGCTCAAGACCGAACTTGCGGCCCTGGAAGGGCAATCGTCCCGCTACCCCTTTCTGTCCGCGCTGGGCCAGCTCCAGGATGCGCTCCGTGAGGTCGCGAGCAAGCCCTATGCCTGGTATCTTCAGGACCTCGGCCGCCACGAGGATCGGCTACTCGACCTGAAGGAGAGCATTCTCGACCCGATCCGTCGCTTCATGGGCGGTGGTCAGAAGACGATCTATGACGAGGCGCGGAACTATCTGACCGATCAAAACGCCAATTTCGGATATGGGGGCGAAGACCGGGCCCATGCCATCCGCGAGGTTTTGGACGATCCCAATTGCTTCAAGGGCAGTGCCATTCAGCAGATCAAGGGCACCCTTGATGCCCTCAAGGCTGAGGTCGACACTCGGCTCGCGGCGGAACGCGCGACGGCGATTGCCGATATCGAGGAGCTTCGCGCCAAGCTGCGGGCGCTCCCCGAATTCGCCTCTTTTGTAGAGCCTGACCGTCAGGAAATCGAGGCGGCCTTCTCAACAGTTCTGGACGCCATTGACGCCAGCAAGTTGATCGCAGTGATCCGGGAGCGCGTGAGCGGATTCCGGGCGTCCGGCTATCCGGCGCTGCTCGGTCGTGTGACGGCGCCGCCTCCCGTGAAGAAGGATGGTGGGGACAGTGAGCAGCGTGGCTTCAGAGATGGGGCGAGCGGCTCGCCGCCGGCGGCGGCCCAACCGGGATACGTGGCCGCCAGCGCGCTGCGCGTCACTTATGCCAAGCCGTACCTCGCCGATGAGCAGGACATTGACGCCTATTTGGACACCCTGCGCGAGAGGCTGATCGCCGAAATCCGCGCAGGCAGGCGGGTGACTGTGTGATGATCGCCGGCATCGAGATCGAGAATTTCACGGCGTTCGGGAGCTTGCAGCTATCGCTCTCTCCGCGGGTGAACGTGGTCATAGGCTCTAATGGGTCGGGCAAAACACACCTCCTGAAGGCGATCTATGGTCTGGCCCTGGCGGGCCTGCCTCTATCCGCCGATCGTTCGGAGAAGGAGGTGGGGGCCGACATATCAAGGAAGCTGCTGCGGCTCTTCTCGCCCGAGGAAAACAAGATCGGTACTCTGCGCGCTAGCGGCGCGAAGGGGCAAACGCGGCTCAGCCTGGTGAGCAGCGATGACACCCGCGTAGCGATTTCGTTCGGCAGCCGCTCCCAATCAGTGCGGATCAAGGTGGATGCCAGCGGCACGGGGCATGAACTGCAACCCGTGTTCATTCCGACGAAGGAGGTGTTATCGCTCATTCGTGGCATGCGCCATCCGGATCATGATCGTGCCACCGTCGAGATGATCTTCGACGATGGCTACATCGACCTCGCGGAACTCCTCGTTCATCCCGGTTTCGAGGACGAGGCTTCGAGCCTTGCCGAGGATCCCAGGCTGTCGAGCATCGTCCGCGAGTTAGTCGACCTCGTCGGAGGACGTTATCGCTGGGCGGACGGCGGGACTTTCCGCTTCGAGCCCGGGCGCTACGAGGAGAAGGTCGATCCCGCCCGGTCGAAGTCGAAGGCAGGGCAAGCCTATCAGGACTCGACGGTCACCCGCTTCGTCACGAAGGACGGTCGGTCGCTTTCGAGCAGCATGACCGCCGAGGGATACCGGAAGATCGGCGTGCTGCATCGACTGCTCAGCAACGGCTCGATTAACCCTGGCGACACTGGCGTACTCCTGTGGGACGAACCTGAAGCAAACCTGAACCCGAAGCTGATGAAGAAGCTCGTTCAGCTTCTTCTCGAGCTATCGCGCAACGGTCAGCAGATCGTCCTCGCGACCCACGACTATGTTCTATTGAAGTGGTTCGATTTGCTCATGGAAAAGGGCAAGGAGGATCATGTCCGATTCCATGTACTAGTTAGAGAGGAGAATGGTGCGGCGATAGTCGTTCACTCCACTGATGACTATGACCAGCTCGTAAATACCGGCATAGCGAAGACCTTCAGCGAGTTGTACGACGCTGAAATCGAGCGCTCCCTAGAGGGAGTCAAGCTATGACAACGGTGCTGGAATACGATTTGGAAATCGCGTTCCCAGAGGCGAAGGCGGTTATTCATTTCGATGACAGCGCCTATCATGGCAATAGCACCATGCAGCGGGTCGATTTCATAGCCGAATATGAAGATCGCTCCGTGTTTGTTGAAATAAAGGATCCCGATAATCCTGCAGCACAGAACGTGCCTGCATTTGAGCAGAAACTAAACTCCGGCAAGCTAGTGCAAAGCCTATCCGGGAAATTCCGAGACACTCTTTTCTTCCGATCCGTTCAGGGAAAGGACGACCTAAGCGTCGTCTATGTTGTGCTGCTTTCAATGAAGATATTGGAAGCACCATTACTGCTAACAAAGCAGGATGAACTGAAGAAATCGATCCCCATACGACATGCGGATTGGGCGCGTGATTGCGCGGCAAGCTGCATCATCTTGAATATTGAGCAATGGAAAAAGCGCTTCGGTGATCGATCAATCCGGCGGATTAGTGAAGGGGCGGCTTGATGGACACCACGAAGCTCAAGAAGTTCGCGCAATTCGCCCGCCGTACCCTGATGGGGCAGGTCAGCGCCAAGCTAGACTCCGTGCTCGCGCCAGATGCCGCCGCGCGGCGCGAGCATCCGGAGGCGATGAAAAAACTCGATGAGGCCACTACGAGGGACGGCAAGAGCCTGGTGATCGAGCGCGTAGCTTACATCTGGTTCAACCGCTTTTCGGCCTTGCGCTTCATGGACATGAACGACCTCAACCCCGTTCGCGTCGTCTCGCCTTTGTCTGGTCAGTTCCAACCTGAGATCCTGGCCGAGGCCAAGGCCGGAAACATCGATGAGGATCGCGTTCCGGAGAAAATCCGCGCCCAGGTCCACGCTCTCTTGGACGGCCGCTCCCCAAGCGTCGATGCGCAGGCCGAGGCTTACCGTTTGCTGCTCGTTGCGATCTGCAACGACTGGCATCGGGTGATGTCGTTCATGTTTGAGCGGATCGATGACTATACCGAACTGCTGCTACCCGATGACTTGCTGTCGAATGCTTCCATCCTCGCCTATCTGCGGGAGGCCATGACCCCCGATGTCTGCGCCGATGTGGAGATTATCGGCTGGCTCTATCAGTTCTATATTTCCGAGAAGAAGGACGACGTCTTCGCTGCGCTGAAGAAGAATGTGAAGATCACGGCCGAGAACATCCCTGCCGCCACGCAACTGTTCACCCCGCACTGGATCGTGCGTTACCTGGTCGAGAATTCGCTCGGTCGGCTTTGGATGTCGAACCGGCCAGGCTCTCCGTTGAAGAAGCGCATGGAATATTACATTCCGCCGGAAGAGCCAGAGACGGACTTCCTGCGCGTTGCGTCACCAACGGAAATCAAGGTCTGCGATCCTGCCTGTGGATCCGGGCACATGCTGACCTATGCCTTCGATCTTCTTTACGGGATTTATGAGGAAGAGGGATACGAAGCGACTGAGATCCCGGGCCTGATACTGAAGCACAATCTGACAGGACTGGAGATCGACGACCGAGCTGGGGCGCTGGCCGCCTTTGCACTGGCGATGAAGGCTGCCGCAAAGATTGGGCGGCGACGCTTCCTGCGGATGGAGGTAAAGCCCGACGTCGTCGTGCTGCAGAACGTAACGTTCACCCCGGCCGAGATGACTGAGGTCGCCGCCGTGGTAGGGCGCGACCTGTTCACGGATGATGTACGTGAGACGCTGCTGCAGTTCGAGCAAGCTAGCAACTTTGGCTCGCTGATCATGCCAAAATTGCGCGACCCAGCTGAGACGCTGCGGGTGGTGGTGTCGCAAGATTTTGGTAGCGATCTCCTGTTGCGAGAGGTTCAGACGCGCGTGGTAGCTGTGTTGCGCATGGCCGAGGCCCTTACACCTAAATATCGCGTGGTGGTGGCCAACCCACCGTATATGGGCTGGAACGGAATGAACGCGAAGCTTCAGGCCTTTGTCAAACTTGCTTACTCTGATGCTCGCTTTGACTTAATGACCTGCTTCATGGAGCGTTGCTCCTCACTAGCCATCCAGAACGGCTATTGGGGGATGATTAACCTGCCTTCTTGGATGTTTCTCGCGTCTTTCAGCAAGTTTCGAAGTCAAATCGTCACTCACTGGGAAATATCATCCTTACTGCATTTGGGCCGAGGAATTTTTGGCTCCGACTTTGGTTCTACCGCCTTCTCGTTCAGAAATTCAAAACCGCGTCAGGGCGTAAAAGCCACCTTCAGGCGTCTGTTTGATCGCCACGTTGACGTGAGATCACCTCAGGAAATCGAATCGAGATTTCTCACGGCAGGGGATGGCGAGTTCCTGTTCGATCAAAGCCGATTCAGGAATATTCCTGGAACTCCTGTTGCCTACTGGCTAAGCGAGGAAGTGCTAAGCAGTTTCGAAATCTGCTCGCCTTTTTCAACGTTCGGTAAAGTGCTCGTCGGCCTCCAAACAGGTGATAACGAACACTTTATAAGATTGTGGCCCGAAGTATCTTTCGACAATACGCGAATGGCGGACGAGGGCGCAGTGTGGGTGCCTTACGTGAAGGGAGGTGAATACCGAAAATGGTATGGGAATCGAGATATGGTTCTCAATTGGTCGCAAGACGGAAGCGCAATCATCCATCATCCAAGCGCGCGTCCTCAAAACCGCGAATTCTATTTTCGTTCGGGAGTTACCTATACGAACGTTTCGAGTGGCGCTTTCTCCGCTAGATTTGTCGATGGAAAAGGCATTTTTGACCAGAAAGGGAGCATGATTTTTTCCGAAGCAGATTTTTCGGAATCATCATTTATGGCGCTTCTGCTTTCGAAGGTCGGAACAAAATTCTTAGAAATTCTATGCCCAACGATTGACTTCAATCCAGGCAGCATCGGACAGTTTCCTGTTCGAGAGAATGTGTTGGAAAGGATCGAACCGTTTGCTACGAAACTGATTGAACTTTCGCGTGCCGACTGGGATGCGTTCGAAAGCTCTTGGGATTTTGCCACCTTTCCCTTGCTCTCACTCGACCACCGGAGCGAAGCGCTGGAGGCTACCTACGCCCGACTGCGCGCCCATTGGCGCAACATGACGGACGAAATGCAGAGGCTGGAGGAAGAGAATAACCGCATCTTCATTGGCGCCTATGATCTGCAACATGAACTGACCCATGAGGTGCCGATTGAGGAAGTCACCCTTACTTGCAATCCCGCGTATCGCTATAGCGGTGAGAAGACGAAGGCGGAACTGGAAGAGCTGCTGCTCGCCGACACGATGCGAGAGTTTGTCTCCTATGCCGTTGGTTGCATGTTTGGACGCTATAGCCTCGATACGCCTGGCCTGATCCTCGCAAGCCAAGGCGAGGGATTTGAGAACTATCGCGCCAAAGTGCCGAACGCGACATTTGAGCCAGATGCCGACAATGTGATCCCCGTACTCGATGGCGACTGGTTTGCAGACGACATCGCGGCGCGGTTCCGCCGCTTCCTGCGAGTCACTTCCGGCGAGGAGCGTTTCCAGGAGAACCTCGCCTTCGTCGAGAAAGCGCTAGGTAAGGACATCCGCAGGTACTTCACGCGCGACTTTTTCAACGATCATGTGAAGCGGTACAAGAAACGGCCGATCTACTGGCTGTTCGCCAGCCCGAAGGGCACGTTCAACGCGCTGATCTACATGCACCGCTATCGTCCCGACACCGTGAGTGTGGTGCTGAACGACTATCTGCGGGAGTTCCGTTCCAAGCTCGAAGGCTATCGCCGGGCGCAGGAAGCGCGCAGCATCAGCGGGGACGCTTCGTCCGCGCAGAAGACCAAGGCCCTGAAGGAGATCGAGGCCACGGTCAGGCAGATCGAGGAGCTCGATGCCTGGGAGCGTGACGTCCTATTCCCATTGGCGACGCAAAAGATCGCGATAGATCTCGATGACGGGGTGAAAGCAAATTATCCGAAGTTTGGCGCCGCCCTGAAGCCCATCAAGGGCCTCAACGATTTGGACGACTGAACATGCAGGACCGGATCTCCAAGGGACTCGAAGTCCAGTTCGACAAGCACCGGATCGTCTTCTGGTACGATCCGGCGCACGAATTCCGGCAGGCGTTCGAGTCGCTGACTCTCGATGGCGTCGAAAAAATCGAGGTTGCCAGCACTGAGTTCGGGGTGAAGCATCGCGTTCTGCGGAAGGAACCGAAGCGGCGGTTTTTGCTCTATTGGGACGGGCCACGTCCGGCCGACGTCGATAACTGGCTACTCGACATCGAGCTGGCGCACGGGGTGTTCAAGACCGATCAGGTCGCCATCTGGTTAGCGGACCTAGGTTTCCCTATCAGTTTCGAGGACCTAGTTCGGGAGCACCACGAGTTCTTTCGCTCCGGGCGTCGGCTGGAGAAGCTCAAGGTTGCCGTTCATGGCGACGACACGAAGGCGAAGCTGCGCTTGAGGATGTTGGGGGTGTGCACCGGGGCTGATGGCGACTTCGACACCGTCGTCGAGGCGCTGCTGGGAGAACTGGCCGCCGGCAAGGACGACAGCCTACGGCTGATCGGTCGTGTCGGCTTGAACGGTTTCCTCTGGGATCAGATGGAGCGAATCTTCGGCTATCGTGCTGATAAGGCGAGTATCGGTGACTTCGCGATCACGATGTTCAAGTCTTGCTACCAGAGCGCGGTCGGCGGCGAATCGATTTTGACTCCTGAAGTGTTGGTGTTCTTCCGTCGTTGGAAGAATAGCCGCAATGCGGAAGAGTCATTCGCAAGACTCTCGGCCGAATATGCAGAGGCGTTGGGCGTGGCCCAGGATCTCGCCAAGCGTGACTTCCGTACCCTGATCGAGGTCGACTATTTCGAGGAGGTCGATCGCGCGATCATCCGCGCATTGGTCCATGAGGTCGGCGCCCAGACAGTGTCGCAAGGCGACGTCCTGAATTGGATCCGCCAACGGCGGCAAAGCTATTGGTATGGTGCCTATCGCGACCTCTACGAAGCGATCGGCTTCGCTGCCGAGTTCCAGCAGGCGATGGCGCATGTTACGCTCGGCATGACCAGTCTCGCGGAAGGCGTGGAGCGCTATGCGAAGAGCTGGTTCAGGATCGATCAGCTCTACCGGAAATTCATCTGGCGCATGCAGAAGTCCGGGCAGGCCACGTTGATGCGCGAGCTGTTCGAACAGGTTGAGAATCACTACGTCAACAGCTACCTGCTGCCCCTGAACGAGGCGTGGCAGACGCATGTCGACGAGGCTGAAACCTGGTCGGCGGCCTCGATCCCCGCGCAGCGTACTTTCTACAGGGAACACGTGGGTGAATTTCGCCGGCGCGATCAGAAGGTGTGTGTCATAATTTCCGACGCGCTTCGCTATGAGGTGGCAGAGGAGCTGCGAGGACGCATTCTCGGCCTAGACCGCTACGAGGCTGGCCTCGATCCGATGTTCGGCTGCCTGCCGAGCTATACCCAGCTTGGGATGGCAGCGCTTCTGCCCAATGGCGAGTTGCAGATTGCGGACAACGACAGCGGCACCGTGCTGGTGAATGATCAGAGTTCGCAGGGAATCGAAAACCGCAAGAAAATCCTGGCGACAGGACGGACGGGCGACAGAACGACCGCCGTGAAGGTGGAGGAGCTTATGGCGCTGGACAAAGACGAGGCGCGAGCGCTCGTCCGCGATCATGACGTCATCTATGTCTATCACAATTTGATCGACGCGACCGGCGACAAGCGGGATTCAGAGGAACGTGTTTTCGAGGCGGCCGAGGACACGATCGAGGAGATCGTGAGGGTTGTCAAAAAGCTCAATGGCGCGAACGCCAACAACATGATCGTCACGTCCGATCATGGCTTCATCTACCAGCACCGGCCGATCGAAGAGAGCGACTTCTCGTCTGCGCAGGTCGAAGGTGACGTGATCCTTTTCCGCGACCGGCGTTTCATTCTCGGACACGGTCTGAAAGGCAATCATGGCCTGCGGCGCTTCACGCCAGCGCAGGCCGGCCTCGAAGGTTCCGTGGAATTGCTCATCCCGAAATCAATCAACCGGCTTCGCCGGCAGGGATCGGGGAGCCGGTTCGTGCATGGCGGCGCGACCCTTCAGGAGATTGTCGTTCCCGTCGTCAAGATCAACAAGAAACGCCAGAGCGACACTACCGCGGTTGACGTGGAGATCATCGGAAGCTCGAACAAGTTGATCACGTCGAGCCAGATCTCGGTCCGCTTCTACCAGGTGGAGGCCGTCACGGAGAAAACCCAGGCGCGAACACTGAGAGCCGGCATTTATGCGCAGTCGGGCGAATTGATCTCCGATAGCCACGAACTTGTGTTCGACTTCCGATCCGAAAACGCGCGAGAGCGCGAAGTTCCGGTCCGGTTCCTCCTGCTCCGCCGGGCCGACGAATTCGACGGCCAGGAGGTGATCCTGAAGCTGGAAGAGCGACATGGCGACACCTCTCACTTCAGGGAGTACCGCACGGCTCGCTACACGCTGCGCCGTAGCTTCTCGAGTGATTTCGACTTTTGAAGGGGGAAGCGATGACCGCGCTGGATGACAAGATCAACGAACGCTTCCCGGGCCTCGTGGTTCGCAAGGACCTGGTCAACGCGGTAAAGGGCAATGCCATTGTCCCGTCCTACGTGTTGGAGTTCCTGCTCGGACAATACTGCGCCACCAATGATGAGAGCTCGATCCAATCAGGGATCGAGACCGTCAAGGAAATCCTTCGCAAGCACTACGTCCATCGTAACGAGGCGGGACTGATCCGATCGAACATCCGGGAAAAGGGCCGGTGGAAGGTGATCGACAAGATTAGCGTCGATCTCAACACCGACAAAGATGCCTATGAGGCGACCTTCGCCAACCTGGGTATCAAGAAGGTCATCATCGACTCCGACACCGTGAAGGCTCATCCTAAGCTGCTAGTTAGCGGTGTCTGGTGCATCGCCGACGTAGAATATGAGCACAGCGAGGACAAGAACGTTGAACCCTGGATTTTGGGGAGCATCAAACCGATCCAGCTATCGAAGTTTGACTATGAGGCTTTTCTCGGCGCGCGCGCGGGATTCACGACCGACGAATGGATCGATCTGCTGTTCCAGACGGTCGGCTTCGATCCCGAGATGTTCGGTCGTCGCAGCAAGCTCCTGCAACTGATGCGCCTCGTGCCCTTCGTCGAGCGAAACTACAATCTGATCGAACTGGGACCGAAGGGCACTGGCAAGTCGCATATCTTCTCGGAGTTCTCGCCGCACGGCATTCTGATCTCCGGGGGAGAAGTGACGGTGCCGAAGCTGTTCGTCAACAACAGCTCGGGAAAGATCGGATTGGTTGGCTACTGGGACGTTGTAGCTTTTGACGAGTTCGCCGGCCGGCAAAAAAGAGTCGACAAGGCGCTTGTCGACATCATGAAAAACTACATGGCCAACAAGAGCTTCTCGCGAGGAGTAGAGACGCTTGGCGCCGAGGCGTCGATGGTTTTTGTCGGGAACACCAAGCATAATGTTCCCTACATGCTGAAGCATACCGATTTGTTTGAGGAGCTTCCCGAGAAATATTACGATTCTGCCTTCATCGATCGACTGCACACCTATGTCCCAGGCTGGGAGATCGACGTCATCCGCGGAGAAATGTTCGCATCCGGGTATGGCTTCGTCGTCGACTACCTGGCCGAAATCCTTCGGCACATGCGCAATAACGACTACTCCAACCGTTACCAGGCCCTGTTCACGCTCTCATCGGATATTTCGACGCGCGACCGCGATGGCGTGAACAAGACGTTCTCCGGGATGATGAAGCTGCTCTTCCCGGCCGACAATGCAACAGAGGCAGAGGTAGAGGAGATCCTGCATCTCGCGGTTGAGGGTCGGAAGCGAGTCAAGGATCAGCTCCTTCGGATCGACAGCACATATCCAGAAACGGACTTCTCATTCACGGCTCGCGATGGCCGCAAGGTGGTCGTGAAAACGCTCGAACAGGCTGAATATCCGCAATATTACAATAAGCGCGCCCCCACCCATGACGAGCCGGTGCCTGAAGGCGTGAAGGAAGGTGGTGACGGGCCTGTCTTGGGCGGTGTGAAGAAGTCAGCCGAGACAAATGGGGGGCTCGTCGGTGCGAGCGAAGGGCACAAGGTTTTCAGCGAGAACCAGAAAGGTGTTACCTACGCGGACCTTTTCTGGCCTTGGCTAAAAGGTGCAACTAACATCGTCATCACAGATCCCTATATCCGGATGTTCCATCAAGTGCGTAATTTGATGGAGTTCATCGAGATGATCGCCGTACGTAAGGCGCCGGAGGATGAGGTCGCGGTGCGCCTCGTCACCCGTCCAGATGAGGTCTCTTCGGAAAAGCAGCATGCGAATCTCGTCGCCGTCGAAAGTGCCTGCACGGCAGCCGGAATAAAATTCTCGTGGGAATTCGATGGAACAAACACGATCCATGCGCGCCACATTGTGAGCGACACCGGCTGGAAAATCAGCCTCGATCGAGGCCTAGACATCTATCAGAAGTTTGAAATGAATGACGCTTTCAGCCTCGCTAATCGGCTGCAGGCCTATCGTCCGGTGAAGGCCTTTGAGGTCACATACTTGAAGACAAACGGCCCACTCACATGAGAGCAAAAGCCGGTCACTGTATGGGCCCTGTTTAGGTGCGAGGTCCCGGACGACGTCTCATGTAGCAACTCAACTGAAAGCCCCGTGGTCCGCCAGATATTGACGTACGATTGTGCTCAATGCCTTCCTTTGGTGCGAGGGTCAGTCCAAAAACGGCGGTAGTTTTTGGGGCTTCTTTCCTCATTCAACATGGACTGTCACGTCGTAGCCCAGCGACCTAAGTGCTTTCGATGTGCGGCCGTTCCTAGGAGGGAAACGATCTGGGAGCGCCCATCCTACCAGTTCGCCAAGAGCACTTATTCCAAGGCCATCAATTTTCCATTTGGGATCACTGACGGCCTGCCAGAGGCGCTCGGGCAACTGTTCGCTAGATCCTCCATACAGGACGTAATGAAGGAGTTCATTGACGCGGACTCCATTTGTCGATTTATCATTCCAAATTCGCCTGGAAAGCGCGGTCACTTTATCCGGTATGGTGTAAGGGGTGCCGTCGTCTGGAAGCCCCACCGCTTTGTTCGGAACACGTCTTGCGTAGTCCTTAATCGAATGTACCCTCATGCAGACCTGACGAAAGGCCTCCTCGGTCATAGAGTGCAAGGACTGCTCCGCTAAGGCTGTGCGGAGGTAGGGAGCAGTAATGTTAAGCATCTCCTCTTCAGAGGACGGAGCCGTACGGAGCTGTCGCCACCACTGCACAGTCTCAGCCACGGCCTGTTCGCGATGGTGGTGATTCTGCTCGAACAACGCAGCGTAGTTGGCCTTCCTTCCATCAAACGTGCGCTGGTAGTAATGTGCGTGTAAGAATTGATCTGCCTGAGATCCAGCAGATGCGGATTCACTGATCCACGCAGGACGATTTTCGGCCCGGCTGATTGTTGCTCCAATGTCTCGAAGGTCCTGTAGCGTCGCATGCCATTCTTCGAGAAATACTTGGCGTTTTCGGTCCATCGCGCTCTTGGGGGCGGTTTGGACCAAGCCCGGCCACCTCTTGATGCTAGGGCTTGCCCAGAAATCCTTAGAGTCGGGAATCGCGGCTGAAAGAACCCGGGCTCTCCTTTTCATCTCCTCCAGCAGCTCCTCGGTGAGCGGTGTAGCGTTCGCCTCGAGGGTCGCAAACAGGTCCAAGATGTCGCTAGCCATATCATCGGTGATTTCTTCGTCGGAAAAGAAACATCCAGCCTCGACATTTCTGTACCACGCGCCGCCTGAGAGATTTGCCGAACCGATGTACACCCCTACTCCGCGCCACCAAATGACTTTGGCGTGGTGATGTTGAACGAGGCGGCAGACAAACTTCTGGGACTTCTTGCGAAGGAAATCAGTAAGGATTGGGACACTGACGGCAACACCGTCATCTAGTCTGCCGTAGAACCTCAACGGAATACTGTTTTGCCAGCACCAGTCAAAGAGAAGAGACGCATCTGTTGCGTACGCCACAGCGGCCAGAACCTCGCTAGTGTCTGAAGCGCAGTTCATAGTGATGTTTCGAAGATAGTGTCCGTTAATGCCACCCATTATGAGCCGCATGAAAGATGTCCAATCTTTAGCGAATCGTCCGATATGACTTGTTGCACGTCACTCGGCTCTGGAAGCTTGGGTGCAATCGAAACATATGAATTAAGGTGAGATGCCGCGCATCAATCTAAGGTCGCTCTGAATCGTCTCAAGACTACCCACGCAGAGGCGGGCACCTTCGGTTTCGCAGCGGATACGAGCTTCTTCAGAAGGCCTGAAAACACGTTCAGGGCAATCTCCTCACTTGGAAACTCTTTTAAAGGTCGATATTCGAAGAGCTCCCAGCCGTCTCCCCTTAATTCCACGTACGCGTACAGTTGGAGAGACCGCTTCTGCTTCTCCAGTTCCAATGTGAAGCCAACTTCAAGCACGGTGGAACTCCGGCCCTTTACGCGGCTCGAATCCCTTAACGTCCCGGTCGCGCAAAAATAGACGTAGCCACCGTTGGCGTAAGCGCCTGTGCTCTTCGGCAACTCGTCATGTGTTGAAAGATCACGGACGGCGCGCTTTAGCTTCGTGACGTCGAAATAGTGATTGACGTAGAAGCGCCTCTGGAAGCGCGCCGGAAGCAAACTCGAATTTGCATCCCGAACTCGCTCACCGATCACTTCCACGTTGCCCAGGAGCTTGTTCATCAACTGCGGTCCGGCTGTCACAGAAGCCGCGCTTTGAAGTCTTCCTAAGCCGGTTTGGTGCGGCATTCCCAACATCTGAACGAGAAGAAATTTGGCAGTCGAACTGTCCTCTCTGTTCAAACTGATAGACTGATATACACCCACTCCAATGTCCTCCAGATAGCGACAGACAAGGTTCGCTAGCGGTCCTTGAGCGCCATTGTTTAGCGCCCGATAAATGTCGTCGTATCTCAAGACCGCTACAGACCGCCCCTTTGAACGAGCGGCCGTCAGCTTCCGGATGTCAGCCTCGCTAGGACGAAAACGGTAAACGTAAAGAAATCCGACTTCATTCGTTACGGCTCTCAAATAATCTGTCAGCTGAGCTCCGTTGGCTGGACTTTTGTTGTCGTATTCCTTCACCTCAACAAAGAGCACTGGCTGCCGGCCCAGTCTAAACAAGAGATCGGCTCTTCGCCGAATGCCGCCTTGTCCGGGAAACGGCTGCTCGCATGCTGCGTTCAGCTCTCCCCTTCTGATTTGATCTGTGAATCGCATCCAGAAACTCGATCCTTTGAGAGTTTCGAGAATTGCGAGAAACGAATCCGGCTCGGTACGAAAGAGCTCAAGAAGCACGATCGAAAAATATCTACCATCGTATTGCTGCTGGAAAAACTGTCGTACAGATTGAAAGAAGCTTGTCATGATCTGCGGTTCAATCCTGAGAATAAATCCTCGAGTGCTTGGCAAACTAAATCGACACAACAGGCTCGCTATGTGCGGTCTGCGTCGATCGGGTACGGCAGGGGTGGATGGACTTCATTTAATATCCAAGACCCGCTCCGCAGTCATAAGCACCAATAATGCCCGGGCGGCGCCGGTTTGATTGCGATAATGCCCAAGCTGCTCACCGTATGTGGCCAGCCTGGACTGGTCTAGAGCCACGTCGCTTTTCCAGTCAACGACGACGCTAATCCTGCCATCCCCATCGCGGGAAGTAGCATCTATGACGCCGGAAATAAGTGTCTCTGTCGTGCCGGTGCGGTCGCAACCCAGAACGATTTGCTCGGGAGCCAAAGATCCACGCAGAGCGGCGACTGCAACCAGAGTCAAGGTCCTCGAAACTGTTGACGCGAGTTCAGCCGGCGAAATGCCTTCGCCGGGGTTTTGGCTAGGCTCCAGTCCAAGCTGAGACAACAGCTCGATCGAACGTCGTTCAAGCTCCGTCGGCGCATCTGGTGTTTCTCCCGTTAACACCTCTTCCATCAGCTTGTGCAGTATGGTGCCGCGAGTAGCGCTGCCAAGAACCTCGATTGATTCTGGCGTGCTGTGGACCTGCTCCGGATCAGAAAAGATCCGTTCCCCACCAGCCTGCGGCGCAGCCTCTACCTCATGACGGCTCGGCCGATTCCAAACGATCGTGTGGTATGCCTCTGAAATCTTACCGGCCTGCTCTCCGAACAGCTCGGCACTCTGCTTGTTTTCTTCGGGAGTGGATAGCGCCGCTTTTTCGGTGCCGAGATCGGCTGGTTCAATCGCCGGCAGAGCCGGAAGACCGAGGTCAACCAGCCGCGCCCATGACTTGTCAGATAGCCGTGCAGAATGCCGCGGCAGGACGAGCAAATCTCGAGCTCTGGTCGCAGCGACATACCAGAGCCGAACGCGTTCACGAGCCAATTCGAGCTCATTCCAGGATTTTAGCTGGGAGTAGCCTGCCGGCTCGATTCCTAAGACCGGAGCCGAAAACTCGCCAGATCGTCGATCGTGCATGATCCCGGTCTCAGACTTGGGTGCTCCAGTCATGTTGATCGGAATAACGACGGGCCATTCGAGACCTTTCGCGGCATGAATCGTGATCAGAGCGACAGATTGCTCCTCGGCGTCCGGACGCCCCTCGACCTGGAGAACCTGTTCCTCCCAATTTGCCCTCATGTCCCTCGCAAATGCGAGGAACCCACGCACATCGTAGGCGCGCGACATCTCCAGGAATAGGTCTAGATTTGCCAGCACACGATCAGCACTGGCGGGGAAACGATGACGAAAATGCGCGCGGACGTTAAGCAGACTGACGGCGTCCGAAAGTAGCGCATAGGGTGTTGTCGAACGCACTCTCCGCGCGAGAGACTGCAAGATCTCGATGGCGTCGCGCGCCAACTCATGATCGATCTTCTCGAGCTCGGTCCAAAGCGTGAGATTCGGAAGGCGGTCGGGATACTTCGGGTCGGTGGGAATGCCGTCGGCAATATCGAGCAGCTCGGTTTCCGATAATCCAACCAGAGGACCGCGCAGTAGAGCCCCCAGGGCAAGCGTATCGCGCGCATCCGCGATTGCGCGAGTTAGCGCGATGAGATCCTGAATTTCCTGCCGTCGAAAGAACCCTTTTCCAGCTTGCGTCGAGACTGGAATTCCACATTGTTCTAACGCTTCTTCAAACCGCCAGAGATCGGTTCCGACCGGGGCGAGAAGCGCAATATCTCCGAATCGGCAAGGCCGTAACTCCCCTTTCTCCCTGACCTTGAGGTTACCAACTATTCTTGAGCAGAGTTCCGCGACCCTGTCCGCCTCTGCATCACGCAATTGCTCGGTACTATCCTCGCCATCCTCGACCGCAACATCGAGTGCCGCGACCGTCAGCGCATTCTGTTCTGGAAGACGGGTAGCTGCCAGAGCTGTAAAACCGGGCTGCCCTGCTGCCGCGGAGAGCGGGCTTGCGAACGCTTTGTTGACGAATGACAGAATTGGCTCAACCGAGCGAAAGTTCGCAACGATGTTGACCACCGATGGATTGCCGATTGCCTCTCGCGCCCGAACATAGGCGTTTACGTCCGCGCCGCGGAATCGATAAATGGCCTGCTTCGGATCGCCGACCAGAAAAAGGGAGCCCGGGCGAAGGGTTCTGGTCAGAGGATCCCCGTCTTCATCAATTGCGGGATCGCCACACAGGCGCCACAGGATCTCGATCTGCAGTGGATCTGTGTCCTGAAATTCATCTACCAGGACGTGCCGATAGCGCCTCCCAAGCGCCTTCCGCACATCTTCGTTGGCGACCAGAAGATCCTTGGCCGTATTTAGCAAATCGTCGAAATCAAGCAGCGCGGCAGAGCGCTTGTACTTGCGCCACTCAGCGGAGAGCCGGTCCATCGCGCTGACAACACGAGTAAGAAGCTCGCCGGCCACCATAGCCATCAATTCACTGAGCACCTGATGACAGGCGTCATAGCGGGCGGCGCAGCCCTGGAAGGCCATCGTGCCTTGGGCCTTGGTCTTGCCCACAGCAGCTGCAGCTTTCTCCCAAGCGCCTTTGGTCCTCAGCTGTCTTTTGCTTCCGGTTTGGGTGAAACAAGCAACATGTCGAGGAATAGTCGCCGCTTGAACAAGGGCGCGGTTGTGAGGCTCGGTGACTAGTAAATCAGAGCCACCGAGCACCACTGCCATTTCGATGAATGCCGTGCACGCTTGGCTGGTTTGTTCCTCTTGAAACTCGAGCTGAGCTATCTCCTTCTCAAAAGCCGCGGCTGCCACAGACAGGTCTTTGGCAAGGGAGATTGACCAGGCGTGATTGGGGAGTCTGGCATCACGGTTTCTTCTTAGAAAATCTGCAATGCTCCGAATAAGACGAAGGCCGCGAGCTTCGTCCGCGAGGACGAGCTCGGCGACGATGCCGTCGTCGCGTTCGCCGGAGAGATGCTCCTTAAGCCAATTGAGATATCGCTCATTGAAGGCGATGTCTCCCTCGGTCGGATCAATAATCTCGGCGCCGGGATCTATTCCTGATTCTGCAGGGTAGGGCTTAATCAGAACTTGCGCGAACCCATGTATGGTGGTGCAGAGTAGCTCATCGAGGGATCGCTTTGCGCGGACGAGATTTTGACGTTGATTGTCTGGTACCCCGTTGGGAAAAGCCCTCACAATGTCGTCTGGAATCTCGCCGACCGAAAGCGAGCTAACGAACCTTTCAATACGGATCCGCAATTCGCTCGCAGCGAACTCAGTGAATGTGATCGCCGCCACATTCTTAGGGCTGACGCCCTGAGCGAATAAGTACGCTACGCGCCCGGCCATGATGGACGTCTTGCCTGAACCCGCACCAGCTTCTACCAACATGGACCGGTCGATGTGGGTCAGGGCCGCAGTGCGGGCAGCTAGATCCGGAAGTTCGCATCCCTTCATTATGGCGCCTCCCAAATCTTGATGGCGTCACCGAGCCGCTTATCGGCAATAGGGCGCTTGCGAGCCAGATAGCTCGGGTTGGCAGGTAACGCGAAAGAGTAGTCGTTAAAGCTGTCGCCCGCATCGATACCAGGAAGCGCCAACCCCTCTTCAAGGCTGGCCCGCGCACACGCTATGGCCGTAGCCAGCGTATCCAGAGCCCCGTTGATATCGTTGAGCGGAAACAATGCCTGCTCCCCGTCGGCTGCTTTCGGATAGAGCAGAGCTGCTTCGACCTTTACTTTTGGACCAAGCAGCGTTCGGACGGCAAAAGCGTACAGGCAGCGCTGCAGCTCAGTGCCGCCTCTGAGCACGACATCCGCCATGTCCCGACTCAGGCGCCCAGTTTTGTAGTCGATGACTCGCGCCTGGCGATTGTCGGCCGACAAATCCAGCCGATCGATTTGGCCTTGAATGACAATCCCCGTTCCCGGAATTCCCACAGATACCGATGGGTCCCATGGGAGGCTACGGCCACGGCCATCTGCCATGCCGAATGGAATTTCAGTCCAACTCTTTTGATTTGGTAGTTGATCAAGACGATAAGCTAACGCCGCAGTCGCGACTTTGCACGTTGCCTGCAAAGCGTTGCGCCAGATTATCGGAGGCGGAACGGGTTGCTCGGTTTCCCATTGTGCGGCCGTTAGACGAACTGCGTCCTCGATCGCTTTGATGACGTCGTCCAACTTGGCTTTCCCGAAGCCGCCATTTGACTCGAGTGCGCCGACGGCAAGCTGAAGAGTTTCGTGGACGAGAACGCCGAACGTGAGTGGATCTACACTGAACGGTTCGTCGGTCTCCTCCGGTTGACGCCATCCCAGAGCGTATCGCCAGACAAAGCGAATAGGGTCTCGCAATAACATCCGCAACGAAGTCGCGGACATGGGCTGCTGGAATACCTTATAGAGACGTGGGTGCTTTGGGCGGACGAGGCCGTCGTGTGAGTTGATTTGGCGCCTATACCAATCTTGCCATGCAGCTAACCCGGACTGCGCCGTCGGTGTAACCCGGAATTCCGTCGGCCGAGCGGTTAAACGGTCTGGCTCGCTTGCCGCATGTTCCGGGACCCTGCCGTAACTTAAGTAGGTCTCCTTGAACTCGCCGATCAAAGGCGAACGCCCTAACAGGCGCCCCTCGACGTCACGCCTGCTGAAGGAGATCGATGCTTGGGTAGCGCTGGCAACAATGGTCGCAAAATCACTGCGGTCCGCGTCTGACACGGGTAGTGGGTCCAGATCCTCGATCGGAATGATGTGATCGGGGATAAGGCGATCCTCTGAAATTCGGCGCGGCCACCGACCGGCATTCAGTGCGAGCAAGCGAACGAAAGGCCGGGGGGAGGCCGCAAGTGAAATCGCCGGTGTCCAAATTGGATGCGAAGCGGGTTCGAGATCGTCGGCAATGCGAAGCCGAGTAAGGGTAACGGGAAGTGCTGTGGCCGGCCCATCCTCAAGTGCGAGCCGCCAGAGCTTCAAAGGCAATTTTGGGAGCAGATTTTCTCCGGCTTCCTGAGCTCCTACGGGGCCTTTTTCAAGGATCTGCAACACGTCGAGCACGGTCTGGGACCGGTCCACCCCGCCCGGCCAAGCGGTAGGCTCAACTGAGGAGAACGCCTGCTTCCAGCGTTCGAGAGTTGAAAGAGGGGCGTCGGCAGGAAGAACGCGGGTCCAGTCCCGTGGTAATCCGGCAAGACATTCGGTGCCATCCAGCCGGCGCAGCAAACGCTGTATGCGCGCTTGGGAAATCCCGTTCACGAGAACGTCAGCCAACGCTGCGGCTGTTTGACCTGCTGGAGTTGCGACAGCTTGGATGCCCTGCACGAAGTGAATTGGGATGTTCGCTTCGTGGGATAGCGTCGAGACGTAGTCGTCGTAATCTGAAGGGCTCGCGGCTGCTATGGCAATATCTTCCGGCCTTGTCTTGCCATCAGCAAGAAGCGATCGCATCCATCGAAAGGCTTCTAAAACCTCGTGCTGCGGCGTGGCGCAAGAATAGACATCTGGCACAATTCCCGATGGCGGATCTTGACGGATTTCAACGTTCTTGCCGATGACCCAGTCCGGGACCGACCGCGGACCGGCTACCCAAACCACGGGTACGCGATCCGCAAGCGCGAGAAGTAAACGGCGCCAGCAAACCGGCATTTCACTATGGCTGTGAATATCGACAGGGCCCAACACCGCGGGCGCATGGGTGAGCCGGCTAAGCGCGAGATCAACCAATACCCGCGGCGTTTTCATTGAAGGCGGCAGCCGCTGCAAAACCTGGGATTCCAGAGCGGCCATCGCCTTGAGTCGAGGGTGCTCAGAGATGGAGAGATCGATATCCGCACGCCAGATTTTGTCGAGAGTGCCAACGACGGCACGGACCATCCCGGGCAGGCCCTTTATTGGCTCAAGTTCACCAAGAGAGACGGCGGGCAACGCGTTTCGGACAGCTTCACGCAATGCATCGATATCGATAGGCCCAAGGAAGCCGCCCGCAAGGCGTCCGGCAACTTGCCCCATGCTCATGATCTGCAGCCCGATTTCTCCCCGCCGCGCGGCCGCCACCCGGGCCATGTGGGCCGCAAAATTTGTGTGGACGACAATGGTACGGCGCGTTGGCAATATTGCGCTCACAAGAGCCCCACCCGGCAAAGAAGTCATAGAAAATCAATTGTTCGAACCACTATTCCTCATCCTAGAAGCCCTGCCAATAGGAAGCCTCAGGTAGAAGGGTTAAGTGCGTCCAAATCTGACGTGCTGCCGTGGAAAACTTAGCCTCTCTTCAGGACTTCAGCTGCTTCCAATGGCCCAAGACAAGATTCGCAAGGCATGCATACGAATTCCAGCCGAATGGGAATCGCACGAGCGTTGCTGGATGGCTTGGGCAGTTCATCGCGAGTGGAGCGCTCGCGACGCCGCCAGAATAAAGCGCGATTTGACTAAAGTCGTGCACGCGATCGCTCGCTTCGAGCCGGTCAGTCTGCTGGCCCCGCCCGGCCACGCATTTCGTGAGGCCAGCAAGCGGTTTGCCGATTGTTCGACCGTCACAGTCATTGAAGCGCCAGTAGATGATTTCTGGATGCGAGACATCATGCCGACCTTCGCTATCCATACTGATCGCGGTCAGAGACAGGTCGTGGCAATTGATTGGAATTTCAACGGCTGGGGCGGTACCCCCGAGCGCGCTGCGCGGGCTGGTGACCAACTCGCTATGTCCGCAGCTTCAATTTTTGGCGTCCCGCGCGTCGAAACGTCGTTTGTCGCTGAGGGCGGCGCGCTCGCATTCGATGGACGCGGCACGCTGATCACGACGCGGAGCTGTCTGCTCAATCCAAACCGCAATCCCTTGCGAGGGGAGGCCGATCGGCAACTGGCCATCGCGTCAGAATTCAAGAAATTGGGTATTCACAGGACAATTTGGCTCGAGGGGGATACCTCCGAGCCGATCACAAGCGGCCATATCGACGGATATGTCCTCTGCGCTCCAGGAAACAAAGTCTTAGTCGAAAGTATCGACGATCCAGATAGCGAACCGCCCTTCTGGCGCGAGCACGACGTGCGTCTCCTGAAACAGGCGAGGACGAGCCATGGGCGCAAGTTGAAAGTGGAGCGGGTCCTCGCGCCACGGAAGCAGTACTTGAAGGGATATCCCGATAGTTTCGCTGCCAGCTATCTAAACGTCTATATCGCCAACGGTGCGGTGATCGGTCCGATGTTCGGCGATAGCGAACGAGATGAACTGGCGGGCAAAGCGCTTGCTAAAGCGTTTCCTCGACGCAAAGCTATTCTTTTGCGAATCGACGCGATCGGAAAAGGGGGCGGTGGTATTCATTGCCTTGCCCAACCGATGCCGGCCTGAAAGGGGCAAGATCTTACGATGGTTGAGACAGTCACGACTTTTCTCAAAGAGAAGGGATTTCAGGGCGCTCAGAATCTTGAGGAGATAACGAGTAGGTTCATCGACGTCGCGCGGCGGATCATGTGCTCACATGAACTTGTCTACGGTGACCGAGAGCGGCCTTGGCGTATTACCGCTCTTGAGTTGTATCTTCACACCGGCCGTGCATCGGATATTTGGCAGGATCCGTACACGCACGGCGCGCCCGCTCAGCTCGAATCCGGAACATGGTATGTTCACGATAGTGGAGCCCGGGCGCCGTTTTATTCGGGGATCGACATTACTTGCGGCTCGAGCGACCGGCATGGTGGCTTGCTGATACGTGAGTTGGATAATGAACATCGCTGGGTCTTCCAGCGAATTGTGCGGGGAGCGAACGTCAACCGGGAAAGGACGAACAACACTTGGTCTGCGGATGAAAAGCGGATCATTCAGCAATCAATCCACGGAAGCCAAATTGGCTCTGGGCTTTTGAGATTGGTCGAGACGCCCTCGCGCAATGAGCAGTTGTTCATTGGGCCACGAATAGGCCTCAATAAGAAGGCCGGAGAGGACGCCTGCTCTCCCGAAAACGTTGCGTATCGAACGGCATCCTTAAGAATCGCTACATCGCCGACGGCATGTTTAAAGACGAGCATGAGGGCACTGGCGAGCACGTAGGCTAGCTTGATCGGTGGTTAGCCTCTGGTTGCCTTTTGCAGTTGCTGTCGTAGCAGCGTTCGCAACCGCCTAGGCTCAATGATCTGCACTTGGTCGCCCCAGGTAAAAAGGTGCCAGCACATTTCCAAAGCGCCGCCGGCGCGGAATCGGACCAGAAGTGAGCCATCATCCTCTTCCTCAAAAGCCTGTGTCGGGTGGAAGAGATACTGCCGGGCATCGGCCGCTGCTTGGGGTGCAAACCGCCATACAACCTCAAGAGGGTCTTCCTGAAATACACCGAACGACCGTTCGGCGAACTCCTGCAAGCTGAAGTCCTTTCGTCTTCGAAACGGCGCCTCCTGAACTTCGACCTTTTCGATATTGGCCAGACTAAATAGTCGGTAGTTGCTAATGCCCTCGCTCAGGCTGTAAGCGACGAGATAGTGCCGGTTGCCGTACAGAAATCCATAGGGACAGACCAACTGGCGGCTCAGTTTCCCGGTGCCTCTTGCTCGATAGTGAAGTCGGACCTTTCGACAAGCGAGAATCGCGGTGCGGAGCTCCTCAAGGAGAGTGCTCGGAATCGCTAGCCTTGGGCCTGGCCTCAGGGCGATTCCCTCTGCCTCCATCAGCGCCTCGAGATCTGGGCCAATCCGGCGTGCAGCGTCCGGGCGTATGAGGGACTTTAATTTCGCAGAGAGCGTCTCAAGCCGTGCGGACAGATCCGCGACATTGTCCCGCTTTGCGATAAGTGCGGCTGTAGTGAGAGCAGACAGCTCGTCAGTTGAAATGCCAGCAAGGTTGACGATTGGCCCGGAGCGAATTCGCCATCGTTTGGGGACTTCTCCCGGATTCGCTTGCTCCATCTGCGGGAATACCCGTTCGATGGCATCGCGCATCCTTTCCGCGGTTCGGCGGCTAACCCGATAGCTGTGCTGAATTTCCTCGAGCGAAATCCCCTCCGCACCGCCTCGCATGTCGAGAGCGACGCGAAGCAGTGCCTCCAGTTTCTCATACCGCATTCTTGTCCCCGACCCCTTCCCGGCGAGAAGAATATTACGGGGGTACAGGATTCGCCAAGCGGGCTCACACAAGATCCGGCAACGACATGTCGACCGGCGGAGGAGCGCCTCTGATCCGCCGGTGTCGCGGTCGGGGCCTCCAATTCAGATTGTCGTTCGCAACGATCTGCGCGATCGAACTGATAACTGCCGCAGAAGGAATTTGGACAGCCTCGAACGCGCTGAGGATCTTATCGTGGTCTTGAGGCTCGAGATCGGCGTTCTCGGGGCCTTTAATCTCGTCCAGAAACCAACCGAGACGACCGCTTCGGGTGACGGAGCAGGCAGCTCGCAAGCCAGCATCACGCCAGAGGTAAATCGCACACTGTCCATGCTCTACGTTCCAGACGTAGCCTTCCAAGCAGTTGCCCCACTTTTTTCCAAGGGCCCGTAGCTGACGTCCGGAATCGATGCGCTCCGCGTACTCCACGCGAGCTGGCGGCAGAGCGTCCGGCAGTGGCAAGCTTTCGACAATAGACTTTAGTTTTGCGAGCAGCTGGTTGGGTTGACGGGCACGTGCCAGCTCAGAGACAAGCTGATCGAAGCTTAGCCTGCCGCTACGCAAAGAGATGCACCGTAGCCCTCTCGAGAAAGAGCTCATGTCTCCGATATTCTCATGCATCGGGAAAACGACCCGGCGTAGCGGCGCCGGAACATCATTCATTGCTCTAATCGTCGAATCACGGATCTCGAACGTGTGAAAGATCAGCCGCGCTGCATCCGGCTCAGCAAGAAGCTTTACAAGCCCGCGGTAGCTTTCGGCTTCCATCAGGAAACTCGGCATGACGCTCACTGCACGCTTAAGGCCCGATGGCTGGTGACCGACGGTCGCATCCAGAATTATTTCCGCGGATCCTCGAAAAAGCACCCTCGCCAACTCCGAACTCGGCTTAGCCTCGACGTGTGCGAGGGCCGTTCCGATCAGATGCATCCGGGTTCGGCTGAGGTGGACCAAATCTGACAAATATTCAGGCTGGTCCCGAAGCATGGCTATAAGAGTCGGGATTGCCCATTTGAACGGTTCGAGCAGAAAACCGGGCGGCCTTTCGGATGGAGCCGAGGTATCAAGTTCGATAGTGTTCTTCATCACAAGCTCCTGGTGGAACTTATGTATCGGGTCGGTGCGACAGTTTTGGACGCATTCAGCGGGCCGAAACCGCGGTTATCTCCCCCAATAAACAGACCGAGCTGGACTTGCTGTGAGGCACCGACGTTTCGGAAGCCAATCAGGGCCAAATTGAACTGATCCGCCTCACCGAGCTGCAACTCGGCGTCGATGCCCGTTCCGCCCTCGCCTTTGTGAAGATAGACGTTTGCGGCAAACGACTGTTCGGAGCTAAGTCCGCCGAGCACGGCAGGACTCAAACCCAGGATCGCATCCCTCTAAGTGCACAGCCGATCATTTGTCGTCCTCAAGAAAGCTGCATGAGGCCCGTATCTCTCCGATTGGCCGTTGGCCGTTCAGGAGGGTCTCCGTGTAAGTGAACGAATTCTGGCGGCCAGTTTGGAGCAGATCGGCTCGCATGCTCCACGCCGGGGTCCCTGCCGGAACGAGCCTCGGATTTGTTCCCGCCCAGGACACTCTGTGGGTCGTCAAACCACCCTCAAACCTTACGGTGTCGAAGAGCTCTGTTGGTTTGGACTGCCTGCCGTCGCCGTAGTTGTGAACGATGGTTGCGGGGACGTTCAATCCGCCACCGTTGTTGAACGAAGCGCAGATCGTTATCGATCGGATGTCCTTGAATGCGGCAGACCGGTAATCGCTGGGGTCAGCGGTGAAGGTGTTCCTTTCGATCTTGCATGTCAGGTTCCAGTTTTCAAATGCGTCATGCCCGCAAGCTTCTTTGTACACGATGACCTCTGCGCGACTGCTCGCGCAGTTGATGGCGGCGCAGGTCGCAACAACGGAGCCGATCTTGAAAAGATATCCTAACCCCATCCGGTGATTCCTTTCGCTACGATTCAGGCGCGTCCAGGCAGCGTGCGACCAACAAGGAGATGTTGTCTCGTGCTCCGGCGCTAAATGCCATGGCGGCGAGTCTCTTCGTGGCCTGAAGAGGGTTCTTGGCTGTTCTCAACGTGTCGCTGATCGCTTGGCCGCTGACCATGTCGGTGAGGCCGTCGCTGCAGAGAAGTAAGGTCTCGCGGGGTGCGAGCGGCGCATCAACGGTGACGTGCGGTCCGATCGACAACGGAAACGAAGAGCCGCCCAGCGCCTGAGTGAGGGCATGGGACCGGCGGGGACCGAAGTGGCTGCTCTCGCCTTCGGGTACATCATCGTGGCTGAGCTGCACCAATTGGTTTCCGCTGAAGAGGTAGCTGCGGCTGTCGCCAATGTTGAATGTGACTAGCTGGTCGACCTTCAGGACGGCTCCAACGAGGGTGGAGCCCATGCCGAGTGCTTCCGGGTGCTCCTGCATGAGTTCATAAAGGTGTTGACTGGCTTCCTCGATCACTTCGGCGCAAGAGGCGGGATTTGAAAGCCGATCGATCGCAGCGACCAGATGATCGAGGACCGCTCGGCTGGCCATCGCGCCGTGCGCGTGGCCACCCATCCCATCCGCGATCATTAGGAGGCGGCAATCATTCGGTGACGTCACGACTATCGGCGCGTCCATGTCGCCGATGAGGACACGGTTGTCGATCGCGATAGCGTCCTCGTTGTTCGGGCGCACACGACCACGATGGGTGAAAGCAGCAACGGTCCAGCCCGGCATACTCAGACACTCGCTCGATCTATTGTGGGCAGCTTCGCTGGTGTGTGACACATTGAGCTACTTCCGGCCATTGCCGTAACCGGTGCACGCGCAAGCGGCCTCAGAGCTGTTCCTTCACCGAGTCCGGAACTTTTTCCGGGGACGGCTTGAAGTTCTTGTATTTCGTCTCGTTCTGTTTGACGCACTCTACAAGCGATGAAAGCATCGAACTGCCCTTGTTCTCGAAACTGAGCGACATGTTTGGAACGTTCCCGGGCATCACAAGAGTGAAGTAACGGGCATTCCATAGCGCCTCCGAGAAGTTCTTGGGCTCGATTTGCAGCATCAAGATCGTGTTCTTGTCCTTGAGGACATAGTCGAAGTTTGCACCTGCGATGAGACCGTTCTTGAGACCGTTGAAGAAATTCCAGCGAAGCTGGCCTCGGTCAGGTCCTTGAATTTCCCATTCGGTGTCGTGGACGATGGCCCAGACCTCACCGTCAACGAGGGAGCGATGGATTTGAATGAACGATCCGTCCCTCTTGTTCGCGCGACCGTAACAAGTGGCTTGCCCGGTCTCCGCGTTTGCTCCGCCGAAAACTGTCCACCACTTATCTGTCTCCTTTTCATAGAAGGAGAGTTCCTCCGCGTTGAGATATCCGATTCGAAAGGCCGAGAGCAGAAGCGCAACCACGATAGTCAGTCGCAATTTCATTGTTCTTTCTCAATGTGAGGGGCGGCGCCAAGCAGTTTGGCCTTGAGGCTGTCGAATTCGACCTGGGAGATCGCTCCCCGGACGAGGAGATCGTGAAGGCGCTCCAGCTCTTGGGCGGTGGACGTCTGCGGCAATGGTGGTGGATCCACGATCTGAATCCTTCTCACGTCGTTAACGAACAGGTTGAGGCCGGACTCTCCGCCGCTGCTCACAGCGCCTATGCGGTGAGCCGCTCGCATCGCCCAAACCATCGCAATCCCCCAGCCGAGGATCGTGCCCCCGAAGACGACGTTGATGACAAGGATGATCCAACGGTTTGGATGGTTACGCCGGAATGCCACGATGCTCGGTGCGATGTAGACGATGCCGATAGTGAGGAAAAATATGGCCAGGAAAATCAGGTCGTCTGTATGTGAATCTGTTTGCACGTCACGCTGCCCGTAAAATGATCGATACGATGAACGTGGCGATCCAAACGAAACCATAAGTCGGCGTCTGGCCCAGGCGTTGCGCGCGTACGAAAAGATAGACCGGTGCCAATAGTAGCGCGAAGAGCGTCAGCCACCCGGAGCTGTAGCCGGCACGCTTGAGCTGTTCTGTGTCGACTAGGCACAGCACCGCATTCGTCAGCACCGGAACGAGCCAACTGAGCGGTGATAGAAATGCCTCGAAAAACTCGTCACCTGCCGGATGACTGTTTTGGTAGTTAAGCAGCGCGACATCAACGAAAAGATAGGCGAGCGGCGCGAAGGCGAGCGCCCACACCAAACCGTTGTTCACATGGCTCGCGGCGATGGGTGGTGGGATATCCTTGAGCTGTGTCCCGATTTCCGTTGTGCGCAGCGGTTGCCAGTTAGCCAAGCCCTTACGCCAGATTTGGGTCTCTCCGTCGATTGCCTGGGTCGCCAGGAGTTCGCGTAGCGTGCCTGTGGGTACAGGGCCTTTGCGTTGGCCGCCCTGTGCATAAAACCACTCTTCGTCGCTTGCGACTGTATTGGTCAAATTGGCCCCCAGTGTTAGCCCGCTGCGCAATCTAGGTTCGGTTGTCGGGTTGTAATGTTTCTATCGGCACCAAGTCCAGAATTTTGTCTGTTTAAAGCGGTGGGTTAATAAGCGGTGCCTTGATTGGCTGAGGCATGGACCTCCGCCAAGTCTTTGCAGCGAACCTGCGCCACTTTCGGCACGCCAAAGGACTGTCCCAAGAGGATTTGGCCTATGAGGCCGGCGTGAATCGAACGTATATGAGCAAGCTGGAAAAGGGTGGGACGTTCGTAGGCCTGGAAATAATCGGAAAGCTGGCAAAGGTACTGGACGTCGAGGCTGCCGAGTTTCTGAAGCCGCCCCCCAAGAAAGCGCGGAAAAAGTAGTCTTCTTATGGAAAGAGCCCCTTTCGGGGCTCTTTAAGCTTCGCACCTTGCGAGTCATCAGGCTACGCCACGTTTTCTGAGTCCCTCACGTGCCGGTACCCCTCGTCGCTGCTCTGGGAAGATTCGCACGAAGCGTATTTGTGTTTCATTCAGCGCAAAGGGATCTTGCGAGCCCTCGAGGAGGCTATCAGGCGTGAGAAGAGGGCGTCATCACCCCTAAATCTGGTTGCTCCAAACCGATGCCAAGTTGTTCACAAATAGCGAGCGCCAATTGGCAGGTGTACAAATAGCTCATCTCAATATCGTCCTCTCGGTCCTCCGCTACATTCATCCGTCGCTCCAAGTAGCGTGTGACTTCTTTGTGCCACTTTTTGGCCGCGCGCGATAAATCACTCGTTCCGGCTTTTCTTATTCGTTTCTTGGGCATTCGATCAACTTTCCCTAGTGAATTGTAAGATGAATTCTACCGCGATTTCCAAGTGTCATAAAACTCCTCTCCTATGTTCTTTGTTGCGCGAGCATGAAATGGCAACCTACGCTCGGGCCCGCATCCTTGGAGTCAAAGCCGTAGCTTTTGTCGGGGCACATTCGGATGAAAACGGCGTGGCGCATCAACGCCTAGGCTCTTATGCAATCGTCTGTAGAGCTGGCTCCCGCCGTCGTTGGGGCGAGGCTTAGTCCCCCCTTTTGCTTGCGATTGGTGATGAGGAGGTCGAAGATCGAAACCGCATGATCTTGCCCGCTTGCCGGTCTTGACCAAGGACACGGCCTCTGGGCACTTGGCCGCGGGGCTAGAATTTGGGCCGGTGCTCCAACGAAGGCGTGAATCGAGGAGAGCCGCGCCATCCTTGCTCACTAGCGCTATCTGAAAGTGGCGTGGAGAGGGAGGTAAGTGTTGGTGGTGCGGGTGGGCGGCGGCGATCAAGGTGAGGGTGAATGGCGGTGGGTGGGAGGGTGGGTGACGGTAGGTGGCGGTGGGGGCAAAAAATATACCGATTTGACAGCACCTCGTGCCGCTGATTTTTTGCCCAATGGTCATAGCGAAACGGTCGCGGGCGTCGGACCGTCACCGATCAAGCAGTACCATCAATCAACTTGTCGGGGCGCATGCGGATGAAGACCGGATGGCGAAAGTTGCCGTGGTCCGTCAGCTGCATGCAGGTGACTTCGATGACTTGGCCGACCAGTCGCCCGGCGTTGGCTTCAGCCCACAGGATTTCGCGCTCGCTGTCCGTAAAGCCCGCGCCCACGGCACCCCTGGCTGTTGTGACGAAGCCTAGCCGGCCGCGGTGTTTGCCCGTCCCCTCTGAGACCGAGGTGATGAGGACATCGTGCGTTTCCGTCGCTTTCACCTTAATCCAGTGTTCGCCCTGACGCAGGACGATGCCCTCGTAGTTTAAAGCGTTGGCGCGGCCTAACATGGCCCGAATGTCCGCGGGAGCGGGGTTCGTTAAGGTGCCCCAATGAAGGCGTGGATCGAGCGGGGCGAGACCGTAGAGGTGCTGTCGCGTGATCGGCGGCGTGTCTCGTTTGAGGCACTTGGTACGGGTGGCTCGAATCGTGTCGCGGAAATTGTTGACGAAGACCTCGCAATCTCTCGGTTGGCCATCTCGCCACGGCGGCAGGTTATGCAAAGGCTTGTTCGCTCTGCTGACCCAACCGTCCTCGCCCCAGATTGCGCGAACTCCATCTAGTTTCAATGACACCGCCCAGTCGCCGGCCAGAGCCATTCCGTTCCACGAACGTGGATTGCTGATCTCCGGGGCAGTCATCGTTCCT
The DNA here is from genome assembly GCF_029714945.1 of Bradyrhizobium sp. CIAT3101. NCBI lineage: Bacteria > Pseudomonadati > Pseudomonadota > Alphaproteobacteria > Hyphomicrobiales > Nitrobacteraceae > Bradyrhizobium > Bradyrhizobium sp. CIAT3101. Next base: position 196,526 of record NZ_CP121634.1, on the reverse strand, counting down.
CACGCAGATAGTGGTTCTCGCGAATTCGGCTGCGGGGTCGTTATGTTGCGTTCGCGCAGCCCATCTATGAGGGAGAAGTTGCACCGCGCCGGTCTGGGCCATTTGCCGGAAATAGCGCCGTCCTTCTTGAGCTTCCCAATGTAGCTGTGGCGTAAGGGCAGGGAGATCGGGTTGGGAAGGTAAGGTTGGGAGGGGGTAGGGGAAGGTAGGTGGGCGGAGGTGGATGGCGGTGGGTGGGGGCAAGAAAATATAGCCGTTTCGTGCGGGTTCGCAGTTGCATTTTTTTGCGTGGTTGGTGGAGCGAATGATCAAACTCTCCGCTTGTGGTCCTGAATGCGATTCATAGCGGACGAGCACGTGCGGGCATTCGGTCGGGGCGCGTCTTCGGTCTCAGTGTCCGAGGTAGTCACAAGCACAAGGGGCGACTTGCTGGCTGTCAATCGGTGACGCATCTACTCCGCAGTTCGGACACTCGTCATCGCAACCGCAGGACCACGCGTCCTCCCACGCGGTGCCGCAGCTTACGCACGTGTAGCTGTTGATGAAGGCAGGTTGGCAGTGGGACTCGTGGTCCCACTGATGTTCGCAGTGCTTTCGCTTCTTACGCAACGATGCGGCCCTTGGCTCGGGCTTCCGCCGCGTATGCCGAGATCGGCTTGTCCGCGGTGAAATGAAGGTCCCGTTCCACGGGGAGGCCTAGGCGGCCTCTAACTTCCCTGATTTCGGCCAGATGGACCCAACCGAGCTCGGGATGTCCAAGAGCAAGGTCACACAGGGCGAGGATTCGGTCCGGCTCATCGGGGTCACATTGCACAAGCAACCAAGTTGCGCCTGCGTCAGGCGTGAAAAGCTTGGCAACAGGCACTGGATCTTGGTCGTCAGCCAAAGCGTTGACCAAGAGCCGAACGCGGTCTTCGACCGTGAGCAGATCAGTGTCAATCATGGCGGCTGGCCCCAGGTGCGGCAACAACCGGGTCGGTATTGCCCTTGTCGATTCGCACGGCTCGCTTTCCGGCGCCGTCTGCTCTGTCCTCGTATGACGCCGCCTGCGACCCGCCCGCCGCGACGTCTGAACTGAGCCTCGGCGCCAGAACGTTAAGAGCCGCATCATAGATGCGCTGGAAGTTGCAGTAGCGCTGCCAGAGGCGATCGGCCGTGTCCCTGTCGCCGGCGACATCAATCGCATCGATCAAAGCCTCGAGCGTGAAGTGATGGAACGGCACCTGGGATCCGTCAGCAGGATCCAGCGGGAGGAGCTCGTTCGCGTAGACGCGGAAAGCTGCTTGGACACGCCGGTTTAGGCTTGGGCCAATCCCGACGAAGCAGGCTCTGGGCACCGCGCCATTTCGGACTGCCAACTGGGCGGTCATGTGTTCGCGAGTGAGCTGCTCGCAGGGTCCGGAGTGGAGGATTGGACTATCTGGGTCTTTGTAGAGAGCGACCTCACGGAGGGCTTCGAGCTGCCTGGGTTTCCACGGCTTTGTGGTATGATCCAAGCTTTCCGTGTACTTCAACTCAAGGTAGATTACGCCCTTGTCTTGATCGGGAGTCTTTACGAACACTGCTGCATCAAACGCCGATCGATCGCTCAGATATTTTTCGCTTCGGCGGCCTGGTGAATGTTCGAAAATGATCCGGTCCACGGATTGAACGAAGTTTGGAAGGAGTTGTTTGAACACTCGGCCGGCAAGTTTGAGATTCAACGCCAATGGGCCAAGACAATTCAGGGTTGCGGGCATCGACGAAACGCTGTTCATCAGGAGTCGGTCTTCATCGACCGCCGCATCTTCTTCCCTGAGAAGCAGAAGGTCCCTCAAAGCGAGGAGGTGAATGTCCGGAGTGAGGAAGTTCTTCCCCTCCTCGGCAGCATCCGCACGGAGATATGAAGCAAGATGCGATCCGGGCTCGCCGTTGGCCAACGCGTTCGGGATATCGTTGTCGCGCATCCACAATATCTGGAGCATGCGCGCCGCTCGCCGGAACCGGGAATCAATCTCGCACGCTCCCCCAAACTGCGCGAGCAAGCGTTCGGGTATCCATGGCGTGCGCGCAAGCTGCTGAAATCTCGATTTCCGCCCACGAGTACCAGATGAAGCATGAGGCGGGATCGTTGGATCTGCGTTGGTCAAGGTGTCTCTCTCTTTATTGTGGGCCGTTGTGGCGAGAGAGATTCTGCGAAGCGGCTAATGAGTTGACCCTGACGCCGAGATGCTGGTGACGAACAGGTTAGCCGAGTTCCAATGAATGTGGATCCCGGAGTATCTAGGATCAGAGTCGACGGCCTAATTTCTTGAGTAGTTCTTCGTGTTCGCGGCGGGCCGCAGCCCTGGCCAAGGCTTTCGAAATCCAGTCCTTTGGGACTTGTATATCTTCCGCGCGAAGTTGGGAGAACGTGGCTTCGTTGGACGGAGGTGGAACGAAAAAGTTGGAGTCGGGTGGGATTGCCTCGTCGCGTTCAGAAGGTAGCGCCGGTGAGGTAGCAGGCAATTTTGCCTCAGGGGCCTGGGCCATCGACATACTGTTAGGCTCGCCGCGATTGGAGTCGGCGTCGGGTTTAAGAGCCGTTGAAGCTGTTGTTCGCGCTTTCGCCGGGCTGAGGCGATCGAGGATGCTCATCAAGTATGAGGCTTGCCTGTCCGTAAGGCGGGCATTCTTTCCGTATTCTGAAATTCGGGTAGAGATCTTATGAAGGAAGATGGACTCGCGAGGGTTCGCCTTTCCGCTGAGCAGCGCGTTGTTGAGACGCTTTTCCAAGCGGCGGTATTCGTCTCCCACGATCATCGCAGTTCTCCTCTCGAATGAGCATATCGTCCGTTGCGATCGCGCGACCTGGACGCCGGTGCGGGATGGGGAGAGAGAAGGAAGGGAAGGAGGGGAAGTTGTGAGGGGCGCGTTCCCGAAACCTGGTGAACGTCGGAGGGAGGTTCTGTGCCCGAAGGGCATAGCTTCGCCTGCGCGGAGGCGAAGCTGCTGTCGATAGAGTGTCCGAAACCCGGAGCCACGCCGTCGGTCAGTCTTTGGATAAGCGCACCCTGCTTAAGTAGGGTAGGCCGGGGTCAGCCGGTCGGCCTTTGTTGCGCCGCTTCGTCTGGCGGGGCTATTGCGCAACACATCCATCAATTGCGCAACTGCTGCAGGTCGGGAGTCACCGGAGCCTGCTCCTGCTTCCAGCTTTGAAACTGTCAGCTTCTGCCGATGCCTTTCGGCTTGCGATCCGCTAATTCTTCCTAGCCTGGCTAGCCGGAAGTCGCGGAGCCCATAAGGGGCTGGCTATGCTTGTTCGTCGTTGTGACGAACTCCAGCGACCGCGGATAATGTTGAAACAATGATTGCCACGGGGTCAGAGCGATCCTGATTGATGCAATGGGACAGTCCGCTGACGGACGGGATTGCTGCTGCGTAGCCGGGAGAAATTCAAACAACGCGAACGATCAGGACCGGTCAACCCGGCGCAAGCTACGAATAGCTTCGCGCTCGTTCCACCGCCAAAAGCGTTCTCCGCCGCTCACCAGGTGAAACTTGCTCGATTTCCACAAACCGTTCGAAGACTCGGAATTGAACGGCATCATTGTTGCGTGTTGAGAAGCTCGACAAGGTCGACGCGCCGAATCGAAGCGAGACCTCTGCCGGCTGTACGCGGTTTGCTGAAGCGATAGGACATGAAGCCATAGCCATGCCGCCCGGCACGGCAGTGCTAAGGGTAAGAGCCCGTGCGTCCATTCCGACGCCGAAAGTGATGATTGGATTATCTCTGGGCGCTTGCCAGACAATTGCTGCGACAGCAGCGGTGAAATCTGTGACATCGAGCTGAAACTGAGCCGTCGCCGGGCCGTTGTCTGGCCAACTCGGCAAAGGCGGAGCCATCGGCGCAATTATTTTGAGCCGGCCGTCGAGGAGCACGCATTTCTCGCCGGAGACGCCAAGCTGGGTCTCGGACGATTTCAACTGCGTGAGCAAGACACCTAATACCTTGGCGCAGAAGGCCGGCACGCGTAGACAGACGCTGGTCAACCGATCCGATTTCACCGACTGGCACGCAGAGGGCGACATGCCGAGCGCCTCTTGGTCCCAGATCTGCAAAGTGTTCAGGTTGTTTCCCGCTCTGTCATTGTCTCCGGCAAAGTTGCGGATTTCGGCGAGCGTCTGTCTGACCGTACGTGGGTCGACTGATTGGAGGACCAGGCCCTCATGATCGTCGATAGTGACGGAACCGACCTTGGTTAGCGTGTAGGGCCAAGTAACCGTAAAACTCGTCTGAAGCCTCAAGATGCCGACGAAACCTTCCTCTAATTGCACCTCTCCGAATAAAAGTTTGCCGCTTTCATCGAGATCACCGTGACCGAGCGCGGCCAGGCTGTCGCTCGATAGATTCAGGTGAAATTCTTCCCCGACTGTAATGCCTGTGGTGTTCGCGATCGGCACCGTTGCTTCAACCGCGACTTCTCCCTGAGCCAAAAGCCGGATTGAGTCGCGAGAGATTGCCAACGTGAAAGTGCCATCGCCACTTACAGTCGATGCTGCGCGCCATGCGTCACGCAGCCGCGTGAGTTCAACGCCACATTCGATGGTTCTGGCTGGTTGCAAGCCTGCCGGAGCTAGACCTGTCTCTTCGGACGTCATCTCTGGACCTCCGCCGTCATCACGACCGAGAGCCGTGCGTCATCCAGCGGCTCCTCGATGTAGACGGCCTTACTGCCAATGGCGATTTCAATGTTTGCGCTTGAAATGCCCATGGATAGGGTGCGGAGAAGCGGCTCTACATGCATTTCAAGCCGAAGAGGGCCCACGTGCGTGCCCGTTCTGTGGCCGTCCAACGACATTTCAAGCTTGCGGGGCGTTTCACCAGCATCATCTGCCATGAGAACGAGAGCCGCAGCGCCTTGTTCATCAGATTGAATTATCACTCTGCCCCTCTCCCGAAACATCCGGGCACCGCGCTGCACAAAGGTCGCGAACGCGCTCGCTGGCACCAAGAGGGTGTCTGACAAATTGAATGTGCCCGGAAGCTTAGGCAATTGCTGCTGTGCCAGCTCGAAGCCGAACGTCAGTTCATCATTCCTGAACAGGCAGAATTTGTCACTGTGCCAGATCTGGAAAGTAGCTCTCAACTTCAGCGCTGGGATCACCCATCGTAGAAAACGCGGTTTGAAGGTCAAGTTGAGACCCTCGAATACAGCCGAAGCAACCTGAGCCCCCATGCTGACCCGAAGAGCGCGAGCAACCGCATCCTTGACCTCGATATAGTTGAAGTGCGGGGCTGCCTCCTCCGACGGCGCGATCCTGGAGAGGAAGAAAAACGCTTTATGTATTGTAGCCGAGGACACTTGTGGCCGATCAACGCTGGTCTCGACCCCACGGCGCAAAGTATCTGTGTGGGTGGGGTAACCCTTTATCGAGTGCGTGAGTATCGGCCTCTGGAATCGATCCGCGCTGAACCGAAGAGCGCCTTCCTTGATGCGGAAGGTCGCGATGTGGCGAACGGTTCGAGCTGCGGCATACAAGTCAGCGAGGGAGACGATGATTGGGAAAGAGGTGGACGCGTCCAAGTTGGTTGGACGCCCCCTTGTGACATATTCGATGAATGCGTTACCCGTGTTGCCATGCCAAGCCACTCCGGACGAGCTTATGGTGAGCCGACATCGGCGCTGAGTTGCGGATTGAAACTTTAGCAGCGCTGTGAGCGCTTTGAGAATGGTCTGGAGTTCGGCCGCGCTGACGCCGAATGCCACTTCTCCCGGGCCAAGTGGCTCTTCGCCCAGCTCGGGTTCCGTCAGGCCGCTCACGCCTCGCTGGATTTCGTCTGCGCCAAGCGTGCCAAACTCGCCGTCCAAGGAGGCGTTCGCACCCCCGTCGAGGTTTTTCAGCAGATCGTCGAATTCCGATCCCAGATCACCGAAGTGAACATTCTCCATGGGATCAATGGGCGTTCCTTCCCGATGCTCTTCCTTGAAGGGCCCTCCAGCGGAGTCGTTGAGATCTTGTTTGTCGTCACTCATTCCAAACGGTGTCCATGCTCCCGCGAACCGATAAGATATAGACGATTCGGTGTGGCTCAACAGTGTTCAACTGCCATGCCGGGCGAGATGCACGTCGATGGCTGCCGGCAACTTGAGTCTTTCGGAGAAGTACCGCCCACGCATGTTCCGTGACTTCATCGGAAAAGCAGATGCGGTACGATATCTTTCCACACAGGTCCAGGAGAGCCGCGGGCGTAGCGTTTTGCTGCACGGCCCGATGGGCTGCGGCAAGTCATCTTTGGGAGAAGTGTATGCAGCGGGTCTGCTCTGTACGGCTGCAACCGAGCGGCCATGCCGGCTTGAAAGTTGCCCCTCGTGCTCGGCGCTTATGTACGGGACGCACCTCAACCTCGCGCACTTCGAGTATGGCCGGACCTCCGACGAGGAATTTGCCGATCGAATCAATGCTGATGTTCGATCAGAGACGTTCGGCAACGGCCATTTCGTGGTGTTGATCGACCGGGCGGAACTCTTGTCTAACCAAGCGTTCGACATCTTGCACGGTCAGATGAAGAGGCCATCCGAGCGGGTAACCTTCATTCTATGTGCGATCGATAAGGACGCGATTTCGCGAGAGGCATCCGCATTGTTCTACCCGCTTGCCGTTCGTCCTCCCGGCTTCTTGGAGGCGATCGAGTACGTCAACAGCATCAGCAGCAGGGAAGGAATGCTGCTAGATGCAGAGAGTGCGGAGGTGTTAGCGGATCTCGGTCGGTCTTCCTTCGTGGAGCTTGGGCTTACGCTTGAGGTTCTGTCCGCAAATGGCGAGATAACCGCGTCGGCCATACTCGACTACTATGTGAGTGGCGAAGCGGCGGCCTATGTTGATCTGGTCGCGCAGGGAGCTCCTTTTGAGGAGCAGTTGTCGTTGCTCGAAGGATGGCAGTGTCCCGAGAGTGAGAAGATTCGGCGAACTGGGGAGTATCTAAGTCGGCTCTTTGACGTTCGGCACGGGGTCAGCTTCGCCAGTCTTCGTCAACTGGGGCGTGAGGCAAAATTCTCAGGGGCCATTAGCAGGCACTCCGATATGCTGCGGCAGCATCCTCGTGCGCTCGCAAACCGCATGCTCCAGATCTGGGATCCAGAACCTTTCGCTGGACCAACAACATTGCTCAGAAAGGCAAGCGAGTTCGATGCGCTCTTCCGGAGCGCTGCTCCTGGTGTGAAAAATCCAGACGTCACCATCGCAGGTTGGCAAGCTGCAGACCGGCGCACCCGTGACTATAGGGCGGCCGAGGCGCGAGAGTCGAAGGCGCCCGCACCCTCTCAAGCGGAGACGGCAACTGAGGTGACGTCACTGACGTTGGATGAAGCTAAGAAGCTTTGGCATGGTGCATCATTTATGGTGCAAGTCTATGGAGCCCTACTAAACACCCGCATAGAGATCCGGCATGGCAGCTTCGTCCCGAGGCCTGCCAAGAGGCCAGAGCAAGTTGTAACGGATTTCTTGCGGGAGCTACGCATCTTTGTAAACCGGGTCAAGGTCGACGCGAATGCGGAGTTGCACACAATATATGTGCACCGGACGGATAAGAACGGTGGTCTAGTTACAATGATCTTCGCGCACTTGCCCAGTTGTAAGCGGAACGTGAGCGGTTGGATACAAGCGTTCTTTTGTCGCCGCGCGAGCGCCGCTTCTGTCCACGAGGCGCTGTCGGTCGATGCTGTTGATGAGAGCGAGTCATTCGAGCGGCATCTCAAGCTGATTCGAAGCGCTTGCACCGGTCTCATGCCGATTAAGCCCGAGCATCAAGTGTTTCTCCGCAGAACGAGAATTCCTGCGATGCAATGTCGCCCCCTGGGACCAAAGCGGACGCCCCAGCGGGTCGGTCTTTCGAGGTGGATCGACAGTGAGGCGCAAGCTGTTGCATCGGAGGATCTTCAAGTGCTTCACGTGCTCGAAGATCCCACAGCCGACGCTTGCTCCGGCTGGGAGATGAAGGAGTTCGCGTACCGGAAGCGGATAGTTGATGAGCGCCTTCGCCTCGAAGCAGCCGCGCAGGAGCGGATTGACGCGGGCATTACCCTCGCTGCTGTGAAAGTGCAGTGGCGGAATTCCCGCGCGCTTCGTGAGGTCGGCCGGCCTGGATTTTCATAGTTGGTAGAAATTTCGGGCCTTTTGGTTGGTCCAGTTTTCTAGAAAAAATGATGAATAATATCAATTATTTAAGAGCAGACGCCAGGGTAGCGCAATCTCTGCCGAGGGATGATCGTTCATTTTGGCTCATAGATGGTGTAAATCTGCTTTCATAACTAAGCTAGACTCCGAGGACGGCCCCTGCTCGACGAGGGCGTTATCGGAGGGATCCGGATTAATTGCTGCCAGCGCCCCAAGCACCGCCTTCATCGACGGCGCCACCATCGCAAGATCGTAGAAGCCCAGCGACGTCTGAAATGTCTTGAGCTTCCTTGCCATGGACGTCGGCAGCCCTGCGACTTGGTCCTAGCGCCGGCGCGCGACCCAGGTGCCGAGTAGGAACGCGACGAAGAGCGAGGACAAGGGGCTTGTACCGTCACCTTGCGCAGCCGCTCGGCCCAGCGCAGCGCCGCCTCGTTCGAAGGCTGGCGCTGCGACCTTCGCGTCCCGGCCGACTCCGCCTGGCCGCTCGGCCGCGGTGCACCCAGAACGTCCTGATCGCTGACCAGGCGAGAGGCTCCGTCATCGCGGAAGCTTCCTTCACATCCACGCGGTCCTCCTATTTCGACCTCAGGCTGACTTCCGCTGTGGCTTAGCCGACGGCTTCTTCGCAGCCGTCTCCTTCGGCTTCTTGCCCTCGATCGGCATGAGCATCTCTTTCTGGCCGCTCGATGCCTTGCGCGGTTTCTTGGCCGGCTTTGCGGCCTTTGCCGGCGCGGCCTCCCGGCCAACGCTTCGCCGGAGCGCCTCCATCAGGTCGACGACGTTGGTCGCCGCGGGCCGCTCCTTCGGAGTGATCGGCTTGCCGGCGCGCTTCTTGTTGATCAGGTCAATGAGCGCCGTCTCGTAGTGGTCCTCGAACTTCTCGGGCTCGAACCGCCCTGCCTTCTGGTTCACGATGTGCCTGGCGAGATCGAGCATGTCCTTCGTCACTTTGACGTCCTGGATCTCGTCGAAATACTCCTGTTCGCCGCGCACCTCATACGGATAGCGGAGCAGCGTGCCGACGAGTCCCTTGTCCAGCGGTTCGAGCGCGATGATGTGCTCGCGGTTGGTCAGCACCACCCGGCCGATCGCGACCTTGTCCATTTCACGGATGGTCTCGCGGATCACCGCGAAGGCATCGTGGCCCACCTTTCCGTCCGGACGCAGGTAGTACGGGCGGATCAAGTACCGCGGGTCGATATCGGCCTTGTCGACGAATTCGTCGATCTCGATCGTGCGCGTGGACTCCAGCGTGAGCTCCTCAAGCTCCTCCTTCGTGACCTCGATATACTGCCCCTTGTCCAACTCGTATCCCTTGACGATGTCCTCGTTGGGCACCTCGTCGCCCGTGTCGGCGTCGACCTTGAGATACTTGATGCGGTGGCCGGTCTGCCGGTTGAGCTGGTTGAAGCTGATCTTCTCTGACTCGGAGGTGGCCGGATAGAGCGCCACAGGGCACGTCACGAGCGACAAACGCAGGAAGCCTTTCCAGTTGGCGCGGGGGGCCATGTACGCAGAACTCCGGTTCGAGACGGCCTGGATTCAAGACGAACGGCTGACCATGGTTCCGACAACCGCTGCCTCGCCATAAGGCCCAAATTTTCGGTCGAGGACTCGACTCTTCTGTTCTTGTTATGTTCTAATCGGACATGATCGATCGACCCGCGAGCTGGCGCATGCCGACCCCAAAGCAAATGGAAAAGATGGCAGCTCTCGTCCGCAAAAGCGTGCCCCGGGAGCGAGGATTGGCTCCGGACGATGATCTGCCGCAGGAATACTGGGAGGCGCTCTTGGATGACCCGCGCGCCGAGGCCCGCTCGGTCCCATCCGGGGCGGGGCTGCGGCTGAGCCAAATTCCTCAACATATTCTGCGGGTGGGCTGCCGCCGCTGCGCCAGGGTGGTCGAGATCCAGAAGGCAGATGCCGCTCGTCTCTACGGTCCGGACGCGCTCTGGAAGGATGTCGGACAGCGGCTGTTGGACAATACCTGCACCCGGCGGACCGGGCGCCATGAGGAAGATGGCTGTTGGCCTGCGTTCGAGTAGTCGCCGGCGCGTCCGGAACTGGATGCTGCCATGGCACCGAAACATCACCCGACGCCTCTCTCCGGAGGAGACCGCAAGGCGCTCACCAAGGAGCTCGGCCGGGCACGCGCGATGACGACGATCCTCGCTGGACAGGCCGCCGAAGCCCGGGCCAAAGGCGAAGCTCTCATTCGTCAGGCCGACAAGCTGCTCTGCGAATCCTGGAACGAGCGCATGTGGGCAGATGGCGGGCCCATTGATCCATCACCGACGGTCGACCGGGCCATCAACGGGGGCTTCGCCTCGCTCGAGATCGAATGCTCGCGGTGCAAGACCCGACGGAACGTCGACTTGGCGGCGCTGCCTCATCCGCCGACCACATTTGTCCACGACTTGGCCAGTCGGCTCCGCTGTAGCAAATGTGCTAAGGCCGGCCGTCGGCCGTCTGCCACGCTGCTGCAACTGATGTCGCGCCCCCGCCTGCCCGCTCAGGAGACTTGATCGTGTGCAATCTCTACTCGATGACAAAAAACGTCGACGCGATCCGCCGTCTGTTCGGCGCGCTGAACAGCAATGTCGGCAACCTGCCATCGATGCCAGGCATTTTTCCCGACTACCCCGCGCCGATCGTGCGCAACGGTACCGAGGGACGCGAGATCGTCATGGCGCGTTGGGGCATGCCGGGCTCGCAGCGGGCCCTGATGGACGCAACCAAGAAGCGCGCGGAGAAATTGCAGGCCAAGGGCAAGACCGTTGATTTCAAGGAATTGCTCCGGATGGAGCCGGACGGCGGCACGACGAACATCAGAAATGTCGGCAGCACCCACTGGAAGCGATGGCTCGGACCAGAGCATCGCTCCCTGGTGCCGTTCACGTCGTTTTCCGAGTACGACACGATCGACGGCAGGAAAGTGCCGGTCTGGTTCGCTCTGGACGAGACCCGGCCTCTGATCGCATTTGCCGGGCTGTGGACCAATTGGACCAGTGTGCGCAAGGCGAAGGAAGGCGAGATCGCCACCGACGTCTTCGGATTCCTCACCTGTGAGCCGAACGCGGAGGTCAAGCGCGTCCACCCCAAGGCAATGCCGGTGATCCTGGCGACGGCGGAGGAATACGAAGTTTGGCTCCGCGCCCCTTGGGATGAGGCGAAGTCGCTGCAGCGGCCCCTCACGGACGGCGCGCTGCGGATCGTCGCCACGGGCGAGAAGGAAGACCCGGCACTGGCCGCGTGAGCGAGGCAATTTGGTAGCAAACTGCTGCCACATTGGAGTTCGCGGCTGCGCAAAGCGCGGCGGAACAGGTGGACAAGCGGCGGCTCCAGCGATTTCGAATCCCTGCCCTGTGCTAACTGCCGGGAACGATGCGGGCGGCACAAGGATTCGTCCGGCGGGAGCGATCTCGATGCTGATGACCAAGGAGAGACGGCCGGCGATCCGGACGCTGTGCGGCTGGGCGACCTCCGTGCTGCAGGAGGCGGGCGCTATCCGCGAATGCGAAGAGCACAGTTGGATGCAGGATCGCGCCGACCCGCACGCCCGCGATCGGGCCTATGATATCGCTCGTCGGGATCCGCCGGCAGACGTTTCTCCCGACGAAGCCACAGATGCGATCACAGAGCTTTTGGATTCGGTCGGCGATACCTGCCCCGAGTGTCCACCCAAATGACTTGGTCTAGGCTGCGACGGCTGGACGGCGAACGTCTATAATGTAGGGATGGTCCGGTCCGATTCAGAGCAAGGCGACTCGAACGCGTTCGACCGCAAGATCATCCATATCGACATGGATGCGTTCTATGCGTCCGTGGAACAGCGCGATAATCCGGACCTGTGCGGAAAGCCGGTCGCGGTGGGCGGCTCGGCAGAGCGCGGGGTCGTGGCGGCCGCGAGCTACGAAGCCCGCAAATTTGGGGTTCGCTCTGCGATGCCCTCAGTGACCGCGAAGCGACAATGTCCCGACCTGATCTTCGTCAGGCCGCGCTTCGAGGTCTACAAGGCGATCAGCCGGCAAATACGGGAGATCTTCGCCGAGCACACAACGATCATCGAACCTCTGTCGCTCGACGAGGCCTATCTGGACGTCACCGAAAATATTCAAGGCATCCCACTCGCCAGGGACATCGCATTGCGCATCCGCGAGAAGATCAAGGCGGAGACCGGCCTCAACGCTTCGGCCGGCATTTCCTATAACAAATTTCTGGCGAAGCTCGCTTCCGATCACCGCAAGCCCAATGGGCAGTTCGTCATCTCGCCGGAGATGGGGCCGGCCTTCGTGGAGACGCTTCCTGTCGGCAAATTCCACGGAATAGGACCCGCAACGAGCGCTAAGATGAACGCCTTGGGCATATTCACCGGTCTCGACATGCGCAACCAGACGCTGGAGTTCATGAACGCGAACTTCGGCAAGTCGGGCTCGTACTACTATTGGATTTCGCGCGGTGTCGACGAACGGCCTGTTCGAGCCAACCGCACCCGGAAATCCGTGGGCGCGGAGAATACGTTCTCGACCGACCTTACCGAAGCCGAGGTCCTGATCGCCGAGCTTGAACCGCTGATCGACAAGGTCTGGCGACATTGCGAATCGGCCGGCACGCGTGCCCGAACGGTGACGCTCAAAGTGAAGTTTGCCGACTTCGAGATCATCACGCGCAGCCGGTCCGTCTCTTCGGCTGTCGCCAACCGCGATGGCCTCGCCGAAGTGGCCATCGGCCTGCTGCAGGACAACATGCCCTTTCCGAAGCCGGTTCGGCTTTTGGGGGTGTCACTGTCGTCCTTGCAGGTCGGAAATGGTGCGGAGCCGCAACTGGATTTCGGACTTTGATCCGGAATAGATTCACGGCGCTCGCCAAAACCGCTGCGCAGGTATCAGAGGGGCAGTAAGAATCGTATGCTCGAAGCTGACTTAAGTTTGGCCGCGATGGCCGAAAGGTTGACCAAATCCGCTGACTACCGCGTCCTTCGGCGCTTGGTTCACCGCGAGACTTCCGCTCGGATCACAGGTCAAAGCACAAAGACAGCCATCCTGCTCGACGTGGAGACGACCGGCCTGGACCAGCAGAAGGACGAGATCATCGAACTCGGAATGGTCAAGTTCGACTACCTACCCGACGGTCGTATCGCGGCCGTCAGGGATGTCTTCTCATCGTTCAATGAGCCGTCCGAGCCGATCCCGCCGGACGTAATCGCACTCACCGGGATCACGAACGAAATGGTCGCGGGCCATCGGATAGACGAGGCAGCGGTATCATCGTTCGCAGAAGATGCCGTAATCGTAATCGCCCACAATGCCGGCTTCGACCGCAAATTTGCCGAACGCTACTGGCCGGTATTCCAGCGGAAAGCTTGGGGGTGTTCGGCGACCGAGATCGATTGGCGAAAGCACGGTTTCGAGGGCTCGCGCCTCGGCTACCTGCTGAACGGCGTCGGTTTCTTTCATCAGGCTCACAGGGCGGTTGACGATTGCCACGCTCTCCTCGAGATCCTTGCGTTCGAACTGTCGACAGCCGGCGCACCGGCGCTTGGCATCCTGCTCGAGCAGGCCCGCAAAAAGAAGATGCGAGTGTGGGCCGAGCAGTCGCCGTTCGAGCTCAAAGACGCACTCAAGCGGCGCGGCTATCGTTGGAGCGACGGCAACGATGGCAGACCGAGGTCATGGTACGTCGACGTCGACGAAAGCAAGCTGGACGACGAAATCGCGTTTCTCAAGGCCGAGATTTATCTTGGTGAAGTAGAGCCGCGCTTGCGGGTCCTGACGGCATTCGACCGGTTTTCGGTCCGAGCGTAAGGCGCGATAGGCTGTCGTCGATTGCGGCGCTGGCGATTGTCGTCCCCAGCCCATCAGCCGCCAGACAGCGGCATAGCAGACAGGGCAGCTCGCGTTCGGATTGACGTAGCAGCCAGCGATTGACCCGGCCGACTCGCACTTCAGGACACTTATTGCTTCGAGGCGATGCTTGCCGAAGACCAACCGCGCCCGATCGGAGCGCGACATGCGACCTAGTTCACGAACCATCCGCAGGTGCAGTCGGCTTAGTGATTGAAGCCTGGCACGCTGCTCTGCGCGGAAGCCTACTGCACGTTGGTGTGCCGCGCGATCGAACACAACAGACGGCGCCGAATTCTCCTATCTAGAGGTCGGCCACCTGGCGATCCAGTCTCGCAGATCAGCCGATAGGATAAGGGTTCGATTGCCTCGTTTCACAGCACGCAGCTTGCCTTCGTTGATCTCCCTGTACAACATACTCCGGCTCGCGTCGGCGAGCTTGATGACCTCCTTCATGGAATATGCGAGCTTGTCCGGGATTGCCGGTACGGGAAGCTCCCTTTGGGGTGGCTTCGCCTCAACCTTCGGCGGCGGTTCTGCTGTAGCGGCCGGTTGGGTTAGGAGGTCTTCCAGGATATTCACCGCCTGGCGCACGTGATGGAACAGCTCGCCCACCCTCGGGTCGGATTTGCGGGGCATCATTCACCCTCCTGGGAACTCGCGAGCTTACCGTTAATCTGCACTAATTTAGGAGTTCGAGTGTGAGCGAGGCTGCTTTGGAGGCGCTTGCCTTCAGACGATTTCTTGTTCGAGACCTCGAGACCCATGCAGGGCGAGACCGTCCCTCAAAGCGGCTGCGTCTTAAGCCAAAGTCGAGGCCCTGCTCGGTCGGCTCACGTTGGCGCTATCCTTCCGGGCCTAGTACGACTTCCGGATTTTCGTCTTCCTCGAGCTTCGTGCCCAGGCTGTAGCTATGCAGACGAGCGCTCCGGTAGCGGAATTTCGATCCTCGCATGACGACGAACTTCAGGCGCCCGGCGATCAGCATCTGGAGAATTGGCGTCAGCGCGTCCGACGGGATGCTTAAACTCGCAACCAATCGTTCCGGATAGACCTCGATCGCTCCGACGGCGATCGGTTTGAGCTCCTTCCGACGCTCCTCCTCCAGGCTGATTGACGGAAACAGCGACACCTCCATGTGGTCGGTCTTCAACCCGGTTGGCAGCAGAAGCCGGCCCTTGATCTCCACGTGCCGGTGCTCGTGATAGGGATCGAGTGCGTTACGAAGGGTGTTGAGCGCCAGCCAATAGGTGAAATCCCAGTTTTCGATCTCGACGATGTAGTCAATGATCTCCTCCGTCGGCTTGTGCCGGCGCTTTGCCTTTCTAGAGACCTTTTTCTTCGGCTCGGTGACCATCGCGGCCTGTCCGAGAGTTTGGGCTGGAGCGTCGGCCCTACGGAGCTAGACGATCATAGAACACGATCGTTGACACGAATTTGGATAGGGCTGCTGCATCCGCGATTACCATGTCGACTCGTCGAAGTCTCGCGTCTGCACCCGTTCGGCGTCCTCGTCTTCGACGAGTTGCTCGAGCATCTGCTTCTGCTTCTGAAGCGCGGCGGTTTGATCTTCCGCCTCGCTCGCTCCGATCTCGCCCAGGACCATTCGCCGTCTGGCCTCCGACTCCTCCACTCTTTGGTCGAGATTCGGCAACCATCCGACTTCCAGATAATGCGGCGACGTCGATCGCTCGTCGTGGACGTCGCCCAAAATGCGAATACGACGATTGCGAGACTCCGCGAACCAAGAGGTCGGAAGCCCGAGATTTTTCCAGCGGATTAAGGTTATGACCGAAGACGGGTCGATGACGACTGCCCACCGGGGCAGTCTCTCGATGCCTGCTTGTCTCGCGAGATCGGCGAGCAACGTAACGCCCCAACGGAAGACGGGAGGCTTCTCGAAAAGACGGCCGAAGCTGATGTAGATAGCGTGCTCGCGTTCGTTCCCGACGATCCTGTTCTGCTCGATTTCCGCCGCCAGTTTAAGCAGCCCGATATCTTGGAAGCGAAGCGTGCTTTCTTCAATCGTATCGAGGATTGCCAAAAGGCCGGACCAGTTTTGCCGATCATACTCGGCGTATGCGGCAGCGATTGCGAGTAGAGTAAAGTCCTCCGCGGTTCCGCCGGGAATCTTGCCGTTCAGTCTTTTAATCAGTCCCGCGGGATCCGCTATGTTTAATCGTCCTACCGTCAGAAGCTCGTCCCACTCCCTCAGGGAAGTTTCCGAATAGGGCTCGGCGCGAACTCCGCCTTCCGTCTCGAGTACGGCGACGGGCGTTGTCAGGGCCGGAAGCACCCAAATTTCGAATTGGTCCTTATTCCGAACCGCAATCGGGGTCACGGTCGCGTTGGTGAGGTCGGGCTCGTCGGGTCGTACCAGTTCCGGGCCGAAGACATCATCGCGCCGGTAGCGATTGCGGAGGGGCTCGAGGCCGATCTCCTGCGGCAACTGCACTGTGTCGGCCTTAACGCCGACCCTCAGTCTTCTGGTCCAACGGCCCCAGGGGAGATCGATAGTCATCCGGTACTGGCCGGGAGCGAGCAATTCGATCGGATGATCTTCCAGGTCCTGGAGCGACATCTTGCGGGAGGGCATTTCGTCGGAGAAGCTCTCCAAGGTCACGCACTCGTCGTCCTTCAGAAAGCCGCCGAGCAGTGCGGCGCCTGATTTGTCAAAATCGAAATGGACGTTCGGCTCGGCGTTCTTGGGTTGTCCGAACGGTGACATGATCACGCGACCGCCTTCGCCCGGGCTCTCGCGTCTCAGGATCTTCAGCCAATCGATCGCGATCTCGTGCGCATCGCGGATCGAAGTGTCCTCGATACGATTGAATGTGAGTGATGGCCCGTTGGCGTCCTTCCTGAACGTCAAGTTCGGCGGAAGTTTCGCTCCGCCTATTTCTCCGACGGGACTGAGTTGCTTGGCGATTTCCGCCGACATGGGCCCACCTCCCGGACCAGGACCCACCACGATGTTGATCTCGTCCGATCCATCGGTGCCCTTTGGGGCAACGGGAGGCGGCTGCCTCAATTGAAAAATGATGTCGGCGGTCGGATTCCCGAGTCTCTGCTGCAGAGGCACGTTCACCGCCTTCCAAGCGCTTTCGCGAGCGACGGTGCAACCGGCATTGATCAGATCCTGTAGGGGAAACTGCAGCGTGACAGGTATCCTCAAGGGAACGCCCTTCGTGGGCATGAAACAATCGCGCGGGATAAGCTGGGATTGCAGCCTGATCGAGCGTACGTCGCCGACCGCGACGGCCGGATCGACATCGACCGTGACTGCGGCTGTAGGTAGGGGGGGTAGCTCCACGATGGGCGAGAAGCCATCGATCAGAGCCCTGCCATGGGGTTTGCAGAAGGGCGTTTGAAATTTCTGAGCGCCGGCCGCCGCTTGAGAGATCTTGACCGAGATGATGTTCGTAAAAAGCCTGCCCAGATCGACCGTTCGTGCTCCAGTCGTCCAGTCATACTGGATCGCGTCCTGCTCGGGATCGTCGGCCTGCAGCTTCGCCCACAGCGTCGGATTGAGTTCTTCCAGGGAGTACCGAACGAGAACGCCGCGTCCATCCCCAGCCCATGCTCTCTCGCCTGCCGAACAGGCATAACAGGCCGTCAGCGCGTTGCCGGGGGCTGGCTTGTAACTGCCGGGAGGAGCGTCAGGCCCCTGTGCCTGAACGCTGCTGATCTGCCCGATACTCGCAGTAGTATCTTGGCACGCATCGTAGAACAGGAATTGGTCCTTGTACTTCCAGCTCTGAAACCACTCGATGTACTCATCGATCTTAAGATTCGCGCGGGTGATGTCATTGACGAGATAGTTCTGGCAGAGAAAGACCGGACCGGCGCCGGGTACTGACTTTCCATGGCCCGACATGAAGATGAACAGCTTGTCGCCTTGACCGGCCTTGGCCAGTTTTCCGAACGACGCCAAGATGGTGTCGATGTCGGCGGCCTGTATGACGACACCGGGCGGGAATTGTGCGCCATCTATCGGTGCGATATGGACGACGATGCGGGCTGGGGGGACGCCTATCGAGATCAGCCACTTCGCCGCCGCGACCGCGTCGTTGACGCAGCCGGGCAGCGTCGGGATGTCCGAGCGATCGTACTTGTCGATGCCGATGATCAGTGCATCCGCGTTCATAGTCACTATTTCGGCCAGCTCTGGGTGATCTTCTCGTAGAACGCAGATTGACGGAAATACGCGCTGTGCGCTTCTGGGAACGGAACGTTCGACGCGATCTCGAAATCCTCGATCCCGTCGGTCACGCCGGGGAACGCACGACTGGCGCAGAACGACAGGAAATCGTTGCGGTCGAAGATGTTGAGCCATGGCTGGTACGGGGCTCCCGCCGGAAGCGCTTGCTTCAGCCGCATCGTTCCGAGCGCGTCGAACTTGAACAAAACAGGCGCTTGAGAGCCGACCGTGATCAACTTTTCGACTGGCAACCGGCCCGCTTGTCGAGCGCGCGAGAGTAAGTCGACCATCATGATGCCTCCCAGGCTGTGTCCCAAGACAACGACGCGTTTTTTCTGTTCGGCAAGTCCGACGATCTTCCTCTCGATCGCGGTGAGAATGTCGTCACCGCGGCGTTCGTAGAGTAGGATGTCGCCGACGCCCGGAGACACTCCGTTCATAAGGCCAGTTCTTCGGTCGCGTCCGTAATAGGTCGCGACGCCTTCGGCTAGGGATTTCACGCCGTCCCAAAGCCATGATCCTAATCCTTTCGTCCCCGGAAAGAGATCAACGATCTTTTGAACAAGTTCGTCGCGCTCATCCGCGACGTAAAGCGCACTCGGGCCTGTGCCAACTTCGTTGCGATAGCCGATCAGGGCCTTCGCCACGATCGCACGAGCCACCGCTTTCACGAGATCCGTGTCCAAGGCATCGCCTGCCGCTGACGCTGCAGAAGCGAGCAGGGGCTCTTTCAGCAACCAGAGGGCCGCCTGCCGGATGTCTTGAGCTTTCACCTCGCCAGGAAGCGGGTCCGAGACTTTTTGCGCCACGTCGGCAAGCATGTTCGTCATGGCGATGTCCGGAGTCTGAAC
Organism: Bradyrhizobium sp. CIAT3101; assembly: GCF_029714945.1. Lineage (NCBI taxonomy): Bacteria > Pseudomonadati > Pseudomonadota > Alphaproteobacteria > Hyphomicrobiales > Nitrobacteraceae > Bradyrhizobium > Bradyrhizobium sp. CIAT3101. Next base: position 177,492 of record NZ_CP121634.1, on the reverse strand, counting down.
GCCCGGCATGGCGGCGTTCTGATCGGCCTGAGCCGGAGGTCGCATCGAGGCCATCCGCAGTTCGAGCAGCGGATCGCGGAGCAGTTCGGCCCAAAGTGCCGCCTTCATCCCTATCTCTTCGGGACCGATTTCGTCGGCTTTCGCCGCAGTCGGCGGCAGCACCTGCTTGATAGCCTCGTCGTCGACGTTGACGCCGAGGTCGGGGCCCCAGCAGACGCCCTCGATCTCGATCGGAAGCTTTCCCTCGAATCCTTTGCGCAAAAGAGCCATCGTCTGGTCGAAGCCGCTCTTGCGAACGCCCGTTCCGTGGATAAAGAGCAAGGTATCTGGCATATCCTTCTCCACAATTCTCCAAAAGCTAGTGTCGCATCGAGAATTATCGTTCGGGTCGCGCGTCTTTCGTGGCGCGAGTTTAAGCGGTCCTGCACGTTCGCGTCCGTTGTTGCCGCGCATGCGCAGAAAAGTCGTCGGTCCCACGGCTTCGTGAATGAAGAGATCGAGATGTAGAACGCTTAAGTTTTTCTGATCGGGAGATATTTCACTTTAGCACACTGAGTTGGCGCAACAGGAATCTTGCTCTACCGAGGCATTCGTGAAACGCCGCTTACCGGCGGCCCAGGCCGGTGCAAAGCTGGGCTGCAACCGCCCCGCGCACTATTGCGGTCCCGCGGGAGGAGCCGCGGAATTAGGTGGTGAGGGTGACGCCGCGGGCGGCGATACGTTCGATGACGGTGCGGCGTTTCCTGCCTGAGGTGGCGGTTGCGGAACAGTTTGAGTGAGGTCTGGTTGCTGAGACGAGCCGCCCACGTCCAGATTAGCAAATGAACCATAATCTGGGATGATCGCCGCTCGAAGCCGACGAATCGCATTTGCCCAAGCCTCGATCCGATTGTCTCTCGTGACTGATTTTGTTTGTGAGTCGCATTTCGCCGCAAGGATGATTTCCTGATGTAGCTGGCGCAAGTTGAGCAAGGCACGAGTGTTCTGCGACAATATTCTTGTCGGATCATAAACCTGCTTAAGGCCAGTCAACGAGGTGCCGGCAATCGATAGAGCTATTGCAAAGAAGGCGACCCACCTAAAGCCTGAGCCGGGGCCAAAACTCACATGCCAAAGCCGCGTTCTCAACTTTTCTCGTTGAAGGGTCTTCTGCTCGTCATCGGTCAGCTTAACGGGACTCATCTTACCTTGCAGCGTCACAAAGAGAGTCGCGAATGCAGAAACAATCAATGTAGCCAATCCGAGCCTTTGAACCCAAGGAAAATTCGCGCCGGCCCCCTCTGCCGCCGCTATTCGGGCGCGCGCAATCGAATCGCTGAGGGCCAGGAGGTCGCGGTCATCACCAGTCAGTTGCAAGAGCTTCTGGTCTTTATCTCGGTTTGCAAGAGCGGCCTCATCTCCCGCTTTGGTAAGAAACACATGGCTTCCGGCTGGCGTAAGATCGAGCATCAACGCGCTGAAGGCGTGCCGGGGCAGTACGTCGATTGCAACGTCAGATAATTGTTTGCAATTGAAGACTGCGTAGGCAACTAGCTGATGGTCGGAACGCGCCGCGGACCACTCCGCATCGTCTGCGCTGGGTTGCGGTTTCAAGCCGTCGAGGAAGAAGACTTCGGTGGGGCGTGTCGCATTGGATCCGATGGCAGTGGCCTGAGAAGGCTCCGATTTGCCGATCAATGGTAAACTGCCGCCGCGGTTGATCCAAAACACACCCGCGACCACGATCAGGACTAGTACTCCGAGTCCTGCGATTGATCCAAGGACGGTCCATGACAGGCGGCGCTGCGGTTCACCAGGATACGGCGACGACATTTTCCCAACCACCTTTGCTCACTGCCTGAGCGCAAAAATCGATCTGAAAATCTCGAAAGTCCGGCGTGCCACTTCGCTTTCAGGTTGACATCGCGCTCAGCGGCTCGATAGCATCCTAAGCTAGTATCGGGAAAAAATGCAATTGGGCTATTTGTACTGAACCCGGGATCGCGCGCAGGAATCTTGGGATTTGCAGCTTTCTAAATAGGGCGACGACGTGGGCCGCGCCCTTCGTCGAAACGGATTTTCAGCCGGGGAATTGTGACGGCCTAGCGTGAGGTAGCTCGCGGCCGCACAGGGCCCCGGATTGCTCGGGGCGACTATGCGTACGTCCGCGCCAATTAACGATGTCAGGGACGGCGCAGGCTCCGCAACGCGCGTCGGCCCATCTCCAACCGGGTTCGCGCCCTCCCTAAACCTTCCGAAAGGAGGGGGCGCTCTCAGAGGGATCGGAGAAAAGTTTTCATTCAATGCTCACACAGGCACCGGGTCTTTGTCGGTGCCTTTGCCATTTTTGGAGGCCCGTGGCGCCTTTGGGCCGAACCTCCAGCTGACCTACGATTCAGGCTCCGGAAACGGGCTTTTTGGCGCGGGTTGGCAGCTGGACATTTCCACGATCTCCCGCAAGACCGACAAGGGATTGCCGAAGTACGAAGATGGCGACGTCTTCATTTATTCTGGCGCGGAAGACCTCGTCCCGGTCGCGCTGACAGAAGTACGGGGGGAATATGAAGTGCGTCGTTTTCGCCCCCGCGTTGAAGCGAATTTCGCGCGCATCGAGCTTTGGATCAGCCGAAGAAACGCCGCGAACACCCACTGGCGAGTCATTTCGCGAGACAACGTCACGCATGTTCTTGGCTTTACGTCGGAAGCGCGGATTGCCGATCCAGACGATCCAACGCGTGTTTTCCAATGGCTGCTGCAATGCTCCTTTGACGATAAGGGCAATGCCGTCGCCTATCGCTATCGTCGGGAGGACTTGGTCGGAGTGGATCCGCTGCGGCTTTCCGAAGCGCATCGCGTCGAGGGCCGAGCGCGCTTTGCCGGCAGTCACATCGAGTCAGTCGTTTATGCAAACCGCGAGCCGTTCTTTGCTGAATCGGGCCCGAATTACTGGCCAGCAATTGCCGGCCTGATAGAATCGACGGCTTCGTTCGTCGACAATTGGCAATTTCGCGCCTTTTTCGACTATACGGTTCGGCCGGCCGACGAGCCCACTCTTGACAATGGTGCATGGAATCTGCGGGCCGATGCCTTCTCGAGCTACCGCGCCGGCTTCGAAGTCCGTACGGCCCGTCTGTGTCGGCGAATCGTGTTCGAATCGAACCTGTCGGTCGAAATCGAAGGACGGGAGACCGGTTATGCCGGGCTGACGCACGCGCTTGTGTTCGAATACGGCCCCGCCGATCCGTCAGCCACTGAGACGGCCGCAATCGTTGAATCGCCTATCCTGGCAAAGCTCGGGTCCCTCCAACAGATCAACCTCAGACGAGGCAATCAGGCGACTGCCTACGATCATGCCGATTGGCCGCCTCTTGAGTTTGACTATTCCGTTGCGGGAGCGATGCAGCTTAGGTCGATCGGGCACACCGATGCGCCGGCGCTTGCCACGGGCGTGGACGGCGCGCGAAATGAATGGGTCGATCTCGACGGTGAGGGCATTCAAGGCGTTTTGTCACGCGGGGACGACGCCTGGCGGTACGCGCCGAACCGCTGGTCTCCGCTCGCGGATTCTGGCGGTTTGTCACCTCACGAGCCGTTGTCTGCGGGAGCATTTCGGCCGCCTCAGCCGTTGTCTTTCCAGCCTCCCGCGGCATTCACCGGCGCGACGCTGGTCGATCTTGCTGGGGACGGTTCGCTCGATGTCGTGGCGTACTCGCCGCAAGCAGCCCTGGTTTACAAGCGAAACGAGCGAGGGGGATGGCACGCGCCTCGTGCTCTGCCTCGGCGGCCGGCATATGCGCTGAACGATCCCAATGTCCGACTGGTGGATCTCGATGGGGACGGGCGCGCGGAGATCGTAGTGGCGGAACACGACTGCTTCGTATGGCAGGAGGGCCTCGGCGAAGATGGTTACGGCGCGGTTCATCGCGTCTCGAAACTTCTCGACGAGAAGCTCGGCCCGGTATGCGTCTTCAGCGAGGTGGTGCAAACGATTTTCCTTGCCGACATGTCGGGCGACGGCCTGACCGACATCGTGCGTATTCGCAACGGCGAAGTCTGCTATTGGCCCAACCTCGGCTATGGCCGATTCGGCGCGCGAATTGAGATGGATAATGCGCCGATCTTCGACAGCCCCGATCAATTCGATCCGGCGCGCGTGCGCGTTCTCGACGTCGATGGTTCGGGCGTTGCCGATCTGGTCTATCTCGGGCGGCCGGGCGCCGCCTTCTGGGCCAACCATTCCGGTAACGGCTGGTCGACGCGTCAGCCCATTCCGTTTCGCATCGCGCATAATTTTGCGGAGGTCACGAGCGCGGACTTCTTCGGTCGGGGGACAGGCTGTCTGATCTGGTCGTCGGACGCATCCGCTGACGCGGGCAGCCATTTCTGCGTGGTCGACCTCACGGGCGGCGTGAAGCCCCACCTGCTCACGCGGATACGCAATAATCTCGGTGCCGAAACTAGGCTCTCATATCGCAGTTCGACCGAATTCTATCTGTCGGACCTTGCGGAGGGGCGGCCGTGGATCACGCGGCTGCCTTTTCCGGTGCACGTCGTGCAAACCGTCGAGACCGAGGATGCCATCGCGCGAAATCTGTTTGTCTCCCGTTACGCCTATCATCACGGCTTCTTCGACGGCGTCGAGCGCGAGTTTCGCGGCTTCGGGATGGTCGAGCAATGGGACAGCGAGCATGTCGAGGCGGTATCCCATGCCGGCAGTTATGAGAACTGGGAGTCGACGTCTTACGTTCCGCCGGCGCTGACGAAAACCTGGTTTCACCACGGCGCCTGGTACGACGATGACTCGCTAGTCGCAGCGTTCAAGCGGGAATACTGGAACGCAGATTCGGGTGCGGTCGATGTCGCCGACACCGTGTTTCCGCCAGAGCTGAGTCCAGATGAGGTACGCGAGGCCTGTCGCGCTTTGCGCGGCCGCATGCTGCGGCAAGAGGTCTATGCGCTCGATGCGGAGGCCAATTCCACGGCCGAGGTCAAGGCGCGCGCTGCGAGGCCGTATCAGGTCATCGGGCAGAATTTCACAATTCGCATGCTTCAGGCTCGCGGCAACAATTCGCATGCGGTCTTTTTCGTGCATCCACGCGAGACTGTGCAGGCTCATTACGAGAGGACCGATCCGCCCGACCCGCGCGTCAGCCACGCGCTGAGCCTGAAGGTCGACGACTACGGCAATGTCGAGCAAGCAGTCGCCATCGGGTACGGACGCAGGCAGCCGGAGCCTGAGGATCCGCAGACAAAGCCCCGGCAGAAGCTGACACCCGACGAGCAGGCGACGCAACGACGATCGCTGCTGACTCTTACGGTCAGTACGTTCACGAAAGCGGTCGACACGCTGCCCGATGCCTGGCGAACGCCGCTGCCGGCCGAGTTGCGCATCTATGAGCTTGGCGATCCCGAATGGGAGAAGGCGACGGCGCTTTCGTTCGAGGCGCTGCAAGAGGCGGCAGAACATCTCGCTGATATTCCGGAACTCGCCTATGGGGCAGCGCTGAGCTACACGCGCCGCGAACGCCGCTTGATCGAGCAGGCGCGTACCCACTACCGTCGCAACGACCTCAAAGGGCTACTCGCGCTCGGTGAATTGGAATCGCTGGCTCTTGTCGGCGAGGAGCTCAAGCTCGCGATCACGCCCGGCATGGCTGACAACTTTGAAGGTAAGGTGGACGCGACCGCCGTGACGACCTACCTGCGTGACGGCGCTGCCGGCTATTCGGAGCCGGAGGGTGACGGATCGTTCTGGATCTCCTCCGGCCGCACCTTTTTCGCACCTGACGCCAACGGCACTCCACAGGGCGCGGCGGCTGAGCTGGCGTTCGCGCGCAAGCGCTTCTTCCTGCCGCATCGCTTCGTGGATGCTTTCGGCAATGCCACTCGTGTGGCTTACGAAGACGCCATTCTGCGCATCACCGAAATCACCGATGCGGCAGACAACAGCACGCGTGCCAGCTACGACTACCGTGTGCTACAACCCAAGCTGATCAGCGATGCGAACGGCAATCACGTTGCAGCCGTCTTCGACCTGCGGGGACTGGTCGCCGCGACAGCGGTGCTGGGCCAAGCCGAATCGATCGGCGAGTTTGGGGATACTCTAGAGGATGTAAATCCGGATCCAGGCGATAGCGAAATCACGGCGTTCTTTGCCGACCCGGCCGGAAAGGCTTCGGCCCTGCTTGGGACGGCCACCTGTCGTTATCTCTACGACGTAATGCGTTTCCGCCGCTCGAGCCTCGCCAATCAACAACCGGGCTCGCCGGTATACGCCGCGGCGCTCGAGCGCAGATTTCATGTCAAGGTACCATTCGCCGACGACGCCAGGGCGACGGCCTGGATCGGCGCGGATTTGCCGGCGGCTGAACAAATCCAGTGCCGCTTCAATTATTCGGACGGGTTCGGCCGCGCTGTTCAGCAGAAGATTCGCACAGCGCCGCAGATCAAGGATATGCCGGGACCCGGCAAGCCCCGTCGCTGGCTCGGCAGCGGCTGGACCATCTTCAACAACAAGGGTCACCCCGTACGGCAATACGAGCCGTTCTTCGTCGAGGAAGGGGGCGGCGCTGCACCTCATGAGTTCGAGTTTCGCCGCGCTGGCGTAAGCCCCATCCTGTTCTACGATCCGCTCGGGCGTCTCGCCGCCACGCTCCATCCCGATCATAGCTGGGAAAAAATCGTCTTCGATCCGTGGCAGCAGGCGGCCTGGGACCGCAACGATACGGTTCTCATCGATCCGTTGAACGACCCCGACGTGGCCGCGTTCTTCCGGCGACTGCCGAGCGACGAGTGGACGCTGATCGAGGGCGCTTCGCCTACCTGGTACAGGCGCCGCACCACGACGAGCGGGCTGAACGAGTCGTTCCCGGGCAACAGCGAGGCCATTACCTGGCGTCGCCAGCACGAGCATGATGCCGCGCTCAAGACTGCCTCTACCCCTGACGATCCTGGGCACGCGGGCACGCCGACACGGACGCACTTCGACGCGCTCGGTCGGGCGTTTCTCGTCGTCACCCACAACCGTTACGTCGATCCTCGCTCACAGGCAAAGAAAGAGGAATTCGCGCATACGCGCACTATGCTCGACATCGAGGGTAATCGTCGCTCGGTGTTCGATGCGCTGGGGCGCGCAGTGACGACCTGGGATTATGACTTGCTTGGACGCCTGCTGCGCGAGACCAGCATGGATGCCGGGCGGCACTGGACCCTGCCTGATGCGGCAGGCCAACCGTTGCGACGGTGGGACGATCGCGATCACGCGTTCCGGCACCGCTACGATGCTCTGCGCCGGCCGCTCGAAAACTGGCTCGCAAAGACATCTGATGCTGCTCAGATGCAGGGGGTCTGCTACGAGCGATTCACTTACGGCGAGCGTGAAGGCGCGCCGGCAGACCGCAATCTGCGCGGCCGGGTGTGGAAGCACGAGGATACGGCCGGGCTTGTGACCATCGGCGGCTACGATGCGAAAGGCAACCTCGCCTCCTGGACGCGCCAATTCTGTCGCGACTACAAGACGACGCCGGACTGGTCGACAGGCCCCGCTCTCGAGGAAGAAACCGCAGGCTGGCGCACTGACTACGACGCGCTCAATCGGCCGATCCGGCTGATCACGCCGTACGCCCGCAAGACCGCCGGCGATTGCCAGAGCTTCGTGCGCTACAACCTCGCCGGCCAATTGTTCGCGACGACTGTCAGGACACCGGCCGAACCGTTCCTCGTCGTGCGCGGAATCGATTACAATGCGCGCGGCCAGCGGCGTGTGATCCAGTATGGCAACAACAAGGGCGGTCATGGTCTGCGCACGACGCTGAGCTACGACGACAAGACGTTCCGGCTGCTCAGCCTGGTCACTGCCAACACCGATCCAGACGCAACGACCGACAAATACCAGGCGCTGGACTATGTCTACGATCCGGTCGGCAACGTCATCGCCGTAAGGGACACCGCACAAGCCACTTTTTACTTCAAGCAAAAGGTGGCCGGGCCGGACGCAGACTACGAGTATGACGCGCTTTATCGGCTGACCTCGGCTTCCGGGCGCGAGCACGAGGGGCAAAACCGCCCGCCGAACGCCTGGGACGTGCAGCGCGCCGGCACCTTCGACGGCGGCTGCGGCTTCACCTTCTTTCCCAACCCGAACGACACCAAGGCGATGCGCCCCTATACCCAGCGCTACGCCTACGACATGGTCGGCAACATCGAGGAGATGCTGCATCAGGCCGGCAGCCAGGGCTCGTGGCGGCGCGTCTACGGCTACGAACTGGTGGCTGGGTCGCGCGACAAGCGATCGAACCGGCTGGTGTCCACGACGATCGGTGGCATGACCGAGCGCTACGATTACGACGCGCATGGCAGCATGATCGCGATGCCGCACCTTGCCGCGATGGAGACCGATTTCCGCGACCAGCTATCGCTCACTGCGCGTCAGAGCGTGCGTTGCGCGCAGGACCGGCCCTACTCGAGGGGTGAAGTCACTTATTATGTGTACGACGCGGCGGGCGAGCGCGCCCGCAAGGTGACGGAGCGCGAGGGGCGGCGGGTGAGCGAGCGACGCTACTTCGGCGCCGCCGAGGACTATCGCGCCTACGCGGCAAACGGCAGGGATCTCGACGTCGAGCGAATGTCGCTGCACGTCTCCGACGACGAGCGGCGCTTTGCACTGTTCGAGACGGTGACGAACGGCGGCGACGACGCCGCAAAGCATCTCATCCGTAGCCAGTTTCCGAACCACCTCGGCTCGGCATGTCTCGAGGTGCAGTTCGACAAGAAGGCGCCGGTGATCTCGTATGAGGAGTTCTATCCTTTCGGCACTACCGCTTATCTTGCGGTCAATGCCTCGATCAAGGCGGCCGCGAAGCGATATCGCTACACGGGCAAGGAACGCGACGAGGAGAGCGGGCTCAACTACAACGGCGCGCGCTATCTCGCCGTGTGGCTCGGGCGATGGGTGTCGGCGGATCCGAGCGGGCTAAAGGACGGGCCAAATCGATATTCCTATGCACGCGACAATCCGGTGCGCTTTCGCGATGGTACCGGACGCCTCAGTTCAGAGACCTGGGCCAACGCCGAAGCATTTGGATTGGGAGTGGCAAAAGGAGCGGGTATTGCTGTTTTGGCGGTTGCTGGCATCGCTCTCGTTGTCGCTGCCGCTCCTGCTTTAGCGGTGGCGGGTGCTGCTGCTTTGGGTGCTTCGGCTGCCGTCGCTACCGCGGCAGGCACGGCAACAGCGGGCGCAATAAACATCGCTCTCGCGGGCCTTGCCGTTTATGGCGCTGTTCAGACGGCGAAAACTACCGCAGAGATCGGGTATGGAGTTAATGAACGGGGTCAGCGCCTTTCTCCTTCAGAACGCTGGGAGAAAGCAGGCGAACTCACGGGAGGAATTTTGGGCGGTTTAGCCACCGCTAAAGGAGCGCAATTCGGCGTAAAGCGTTTTGGGCAATTGTTTAGTGAAAGTAACGTCGCTGGCGCGCCCACCGCATCCCGCCAAGGAAGCGTTGCTCAAGCACCAACCGTATCCGGTGAAGCAAGTGCTTCGGTGGCGCGTTCGAACGTCGGGACGGAAATAGCAACGGCGGAAACCGCTCCGTCCGCTGATCCCAAGGCTTCCGGAAAAGCTTTTGAGCGCTTGGTGGTGGAGACCTTTGAGTTTGCGACAAAGCAGCGAGCTGAGAACACGAGTCGCGGCAAATTGATTCCCGATCTCAGAGATGAGTTTGGAGAGGTGGTGGGCGAGGTAAAAACCAATGCTCTGACAAAACCAACTGCGCGGCAGATCGGGCAAGGTCGCGATAAGCTTCAATTTGAGAAGTACCGTGAAGTCTCAGATGACCTGATGCTGGTTACCAACCCCGATGAGGGAGGGAGCGCGCGCTTCAAACCGAATGTACGTGAGACATTCGGATTGGTCATAAAGATATCTGAGGAATCTCTGCGAAGCCTCGCAAAGAGGACCGACTGGAAATGACGCATGAAATTTGCGTGCTCTGAGGGATAACTTATGACGTTCGTCAATTTTGCGAGAAGACACCTGGCGTGAATAGAAGACCAATGCGTTCCGTCTGCATGCGGTCGCTTGCGTAAGGGGGAATAAATGAAAGCTATATTGCCGATCAACGATCCCGCGCATCCCGACAAGGATCGCTTGTCCGGTCTGCAGGATGCGCTCGAATTTCTCTGGGGCATCAAGGATTCGACCGTCCCCAAGCCGGACAACCTTAAAGATTACGGCAACGAAGAGACCACGTCCACCTATGGCCCGATTACTAAGAGCGTGGTGCGGGGCTTCAGGGACGCGCAAAAGCTCGAGCCTGGCGAGAATGTTGACGGCGCGACGGCTGCGCGCCTTAACGAGTTACTGCTAGGTCAGCGTAAGCTTGCGAAGATCATCGGTACGCTCCGCGATGTCTCCAAGCCGGCGGCCGGTGATCCGCCAACGCGGCCGAAGCTTGATCATCCCGGTCTGATCGTGCGCGCACTTCAGGACGACGAACCTTGGCCGGATGTGGCGATCACCGGCGCTGACGACGCTTTCGTCTTGTATCTGGATCTGGCTGAGCCGGAGGAAGAGCGCAAGCCGCAGCGCCCGAAAGTCAGGGTATTCTACCGCGGCACCAAGATTGCGGAAACGGCGGTCCAAGCCGACGTGTTCACGCCAAATGCCGCGCTCGTGCTCCGGCTCGATATTGACGTGAACCCCGCGCTGCTCGCGCCTTATGAATTCGGCAGCGTACGCGATCTCGTCCTGAAGGGCTTGAAGGTGCTGAAACCCTACGAGCCAGGAACGGAGGACGACGCGATCGCCCGACTTCGGCCGGATGACGTGGCGAATCTTGGAGCCTTGGCGGATATGCCGCCGCAAGAGCGGATCGAACATCTGGCCATCGCACATCTTCTCGCCAGCGATGCCGGCAAACTAAATACGCCAACCAAGAAGAGCGTGAATCCCGATGCAGCACTGGTTTACGGGCTGTTGCGGTTGCAGAAGCTGCTTTACGTGGCGTGGCGGATTCCGCCCGAGGCCCAGGTCAGTCTGAAGTTCGAATCGCTTGCCGGGCCGCCACCAAAAGCACCGAAAGACAAGAAAGACCCGTCGGACGACAATCAGCCGGCGCGGCTCCAGCTTCTCGCGCAACTTGTTTTCTACTCGGAATTTGTCGGGAAGGAATCGTTTGGCGTATCTCCGGAGGCCGAGCTCGTAGGCGCGATCAGGGATAGCGTAAAAGCCGGCGTCGTCGAGAACCGATATCTCGACCCACCACTAGCAGTCATGAATGACACCTTGGCGCAAGGGCTCGCAGATTTGCGTGCCTCCTTTGTCACTCAACAACGGGCTTTGGTCCCCGCGCAGCCATTCCATAACAGCGTCGACGGGGAATGGTGTTTTTGCCGCGACGGAACCAAGAACAGCGCCGACCCGCTTCTGCAGCGTCTTTTGGACAGCGCGAAGCTTCCAAAACCCTATGCCGATGTCGCGCAGCTGGTTGCCGACGGTCAAAAACCTGACTCGCCGCAGGACAGCCCCCTGAAGGAATTCCGGCTGGGCTCCGGCAACGTGTACCGCCTTGCCGCGGCGATGAAGTGGAAGACGGAAACCACCGATGCGCTGCTCTCGCTGCAGCGGGTCGTTCTGCTGACTGAGGATCCGGCCGAGATCGCATTCCTGCTCGGTCCTGATCCGGACGGTGAGTGGGACAAGCTCGACGGCGCGTGGAAAATCCGGATGGTCGGACTGAGTCGGTTCACGCGCGCCTACGTAGCTGTGCTGGGGCGTCCAGAGGACGATCAGGCGCTGCTCTCGCAGAAGGCCAAGGCCCTGTTCGATCGTGCAAGTGCGCGCGCCGACGCCACGGCGCATGCCTTCGGCGAGGCGCGCGCGCTCGCCACCGCGCAGCATGTCGATGCTCTTACGACCAAGGCCGATCGTGCGAAGATACAGGCGCAAGTCAGCACGGTGCTGGCGGGGGGAGACGAGGTCACCGCAATTCCCTCATGGGAAATGCTGTTCGGGTCGCTCGATGCCTGTGCGTGCGACGAATGCGATTCGATCTATGGACCGGCGTCGTACCTCGTCGACGTGCTGCAGTATTTCAAGCGGCTGGATGCAAGCGCGTCGTCTGGCGACGCGAAAAACGCCGCCGAAAACGGCAAGCCCGCGGGGCCGCCCCCCTGCCTGTCGGCACAGGGCGCCAAGACGGTGTTCCAGGTGCTGATGAGCCGTCGGTCCGATATCGGCTACCTCGACCTCAACTGCGCCAACGCGATGACCGAGGTTCCCTACATCGATCTCGTCAATGAGCTGCTCGAAGATCGCGTCAGTCCGCCGGTGAAGAAGTACTATGTTAAGCTCGAGCCGGGGCCGATTCCGGGGACCGTGCTGAATGATCTCCTAACAGACGGTTTCCATGAAGTTACCGAGAAAGCAGAGGTGACGGCCGACTCCAAGGATAACCGTCTGGTCAGGGATGAGCGCGCACTGATCCTGTTCGAGCGGGTCGCCGATGATGAAAAGGCAGGTTGCCCAGCCTGGCTCGTGAGTCGGTTGCGCCAGACTTACGGCACCGCCGCGGAGATCGCCGCCGCGCCGGAATATGTCAATCAGGGTGCCGTGGAGAAATTGAAGGGAAAGGAATGCCACTTTGCCCTGGCGTTGCCGTTCGACGCCGATCGCATGGAGACGGCGGCCTATCTCAGCAGGATGGAAACCGATCGCGCAAGCGCGATGCGCGCGTTTGCGAAATGGTCGGAGCTAGGCGGCGAGGATTATCGCATCAAAGTCGCGACCGAGGCCCTCGGCCTGACATCGGTCGAACTCGCTCTCATCACCGAGCCGAAGCCGGATCCGAACGGCCAGCACGAGTTCTGGGCCGAAGAACCCATGACGCTCGTCAAGAACATGTCTCAGCTGCGGCGCTTCCTCGACAAGACCGGATTGAAGACGGAGCCGGTCGGCAAGGGCGAACTAGATGAGCTGCTAGCCGGGAAATACATCAACCCGCGCGGCATCCTGATCATCGAGCCGGACGAGCCGGACAATCCGGCCGCTCGCTGCGATACCGAAAAAATGCATATCAAGGAGCTGGATGCTCCCGCCCTTGATCGCATCAATCGCTTTCTTCGGCTACGGCGAAAACTCGGCTGGGGTATCGACCTGCTCGATCGGCTAATCATGTCTCCGGCGGTCGGAAAGGGCGAGATCACGAGCGACTGCATTGTCGCGCTGGGCGACATTATCCGCCTCGCCCGCGAGCTCGACATGGAGCCGGAGAAGCTCGCGGCGTGGTTTGTCGATCTATCTGTGTTCGGGGAATCATCGGACTATCGGCGCATCTTCCTGCAGAAGGGCGAGGACGGCTACCCCTATCCGCCGTTCCTGCTCCAGAACCTGTGTCCGCCGGCAGACGACAAGCCCGCGGGAAAAAAGACAATCGCCGATCACGCAGAGGCGGTGGCAAGGGCCTTGGGCGTTACAGCCGAGCAACTCGCTACGTGGCTGGCCTATTGCGGCAACGAGCCCGGAACCGACAAACAACCGGTGAAATTGTCATTGCGCAATCTCTCGCGCATCTGGGCCTGGTTCCGCCTGGCCAAGAAGCTCGGCCTGAGCATGCGCAATCTGACGCTGTTGCTCGCCATGCGACACATGAAGGACGCGCTCGAATCTCCGGCCGTGACCCGCGAGCTGTGGGAAATCGTCACGCTTTTGAAGGCGCAGCGTATCGGAGTTGCCGACATTCGGTTTTGGCTTCTGCACCGGACAGAAAACGCAGGTGAGGCGGCTAAGCGCGTCATCCCGGACCTGGCCATCGCGCGGCTGCTCGCGAAAGTTCGTGTGGAGTTCGTCAAGCTCGCAGCCGCACGGCTCGCCAGCGAAATCGTCGAGTGGAAGTCGGAGAAACAACCCGGCGATGCAATGGAGACGTGCCTGCAGAAGCTGCAGTTGGTGCTGGCGCGCGTCAAGGAGCTCTCGCCGGACCAGATCCAACAGATCGCGACATTGCTGCAGGATCGCGCCAAGACGAGCGATGTGGACACACTGCAAGCGCTGCTGAAGAGCAAGCCTCTCGGGGAAATCCCGGGCGTTCGAGATCTTGCCGACAGCGCACCTGTGAATGCGCCGGGAAGCTGGATCGAAACAACCGAGGACCCAGCCAAGGCCTCGGAGATCAATCATCGCCAATATCAGACCTGGACGCACAAGCTGGTCAGTGCAGTGCTCGATCGCCTGGATGCCCTGGCGCGGCAGGAGACCGTCGTCCGAATCGCGAGCCAGGAGCTTCGTGCGCCCGTCGAACAGATATCCGCGATTCTGCCGGGGTGTCGGATGCCGAAGGATGGGCAGCCCGCGAACGGCGCGCCTTTGCTCGACATCCTGACGGCACCGGACTGGGCCGCTGATCCGCGACCCGTGAATCCGTCATCAGAGGCCGCCAAGGCCGCGGTCGCGCTTTTCGACGCGGCGTTTTGCTCAACTGATGAGTGCGTGCTCGCTCTGGAAGACAGGCCACGCCGCTTCCGCAATGCGGTGCTTGCCGATACGAAGATCGACGCCTGGACGGATCCATTGACTGCTGCCGAGGTTGAAGGCTGGCGGACTTTGTTGAGCCCGCTGTTCACCGCCGTGCGCCTCGCGCACAAGGTGGCTGGACTGGCCAAGGCTCTGCGCCTGCAGACCGACGAGCAGCTCACCTGGGGACTGTGGCGCGATCCCAAAAAGCCTACGGAGGGAAATCGATTCCACCGCCTCGATTGGTTCTCTCCCGACGAGATACCACTGGCCCCGCCCGCAGACGCGAGCGAGCTTGTTCCGGCGTTCGCAAGATGGCTGGCGTTCCTTCGGGGCTTGGACTTCATTGCCAAATATCCGCAAACGGAGACACCGAGCGACCCCAATGTCAAACTGGGCGGTTCGACGGCGCTCGAACTCGCTCTTGCAGATCCTCCTTCGGACGCTGCGGGCAACCCGGCAACCGGACTCGACGCCATCCGCGACATCGTTGCGGTCTGCTACCAGCTGTTCGGGTCGCCCGAGGTGGACCTGTTCAAGGTCGCCGAATATCTGGACCTCCCGCGAGACGCCTTCAAGACGGCCAAGACGTATGCCCGGCTCGAGCGCGCTGCTGCGCTTATCGGGAAACTTGGCATTGCCTTCTCCGATCTTCCGGCACTCACGGCCGAAACCGTGACGCGTGAACTTGCCCTGCTGCTCCGTCAACTATTGAAACATCAATCGGATGACGCGACCTGGCTCGACACTCTCAAGGAGATCCAGGATCCGATCCGCGAGCGCAAGCGCGATGCTTTGGTGGCTTACCTGATCGCCGATCCAAGCCACCATTGCTTCCGCGAAGTCAACGATCTTTACGACCACTTCCTGATCGATCCACAGATGTGCGCCTGCATGCCGACGTCGCGAATCGTGCAGGCCCATGCGGTAGTTCAGCTGTTCGCGCAGCGCTGTCTAATGGGACAGGAGCCATCGGTCGATCCGCGTGCCGATGCCCAGACCAGTCAGGATTGGCATGAGTGGACCTGGATGCGCAATTACCGCGTTTGGCAAGCGAACCGGAAAATCTTTCTCTATCCCGAAAACTGGATCGAGCCGGATCTGCGCGACGACAAATCGCAGTTCTTCAAGGAATTCGAGCAGACGCTGCTACAGACCGAGGTGAACGACAGCAACGTCGAGGTTGCCGCGCGCACCTATCTCGACAAACTCGACGACGCCGCTTTCATGGAGGTGATGGCGGTCCACTACCAGGAGACGCCTTATGAGGAGAACGGTAAGAGGGAAGGCCGGGTCCTCCACGTCGTGGCGCGCACGAAAGGAGGCGATCCGCCGACATATTTCTACCGTCGCTTTATTGACGAGCAGTACTGGACGCCTTGGGAAAAGATCGAGGTCGACATTGCCACCGATCACGTCCTGCTGTTCGTGCGCAACAATCGCCTGAACATTGCGTGGCCGGTGTTCGTCGATATCGTGGATGAATCGGCCCAGTTCAAAGTGACAACTCTCAACGACCCCAACCCTCAGCAGCTTCCGAAAGCGCCAAGAGGTTGGACTATTCAGTTGGCCGTGAGCGAGCGCAGCAATGGCCTATGGCAGCCCAAACGAGTCTCGAAGGAAGCGATTCAGACGCCGAAGACGGAGATGGTGATAGCGACCAATGTCGACATGGCGGCGCAACGCCTGCGCTGTCGCTTCGTGATTCGCGACCGCGAGCCGCGAGGCTATTTTCTCGACACCGAGGGAAAAACCGATGTCGGCTTCTTCATTCTGGCGTACAGCCTTGTCAGAAAGGGCGAGAATGGCGAACTCATGCCGACCGGCCCGAACGCCGAGCCGATCTTGATGGGCGCATTTAACCTTGCCGGCTGCAGGGGGTATCCGGAACTCGTGCCGCGAGAGAGTCTCGCCAAGATCGGGGCGGGAGCGCCGCTCAGCGTCCCGCGCATCAGGCATTCGGCTTTCGAAATGCAACGGTGGATCGAACAGGAAAGTGATGCCGAAAACAATTTCGTCATCGAAGGATTGCTCGCAAATAACTTCTCCCCGACCACGGTGTTCGAGAAGACTCCTGGAATCTTCAAGGCCACGACCGTCCAGCAAACCACTCTGGTCGACAACTTCCTGATGGATGCGCTCAAGCTCGCGCATCAGGAGCCGAAGGAGTGGCAGCCTAATGGCATATTTGTTCCGTTCTTCTACGAGGATGGCCGACGCGGCTATGTGGCGATTCCGTCGCTTCGGCTCATGGGTGGGCAGGAAGCGACGATCAGCAATCTCATTCCCAATCTCGATGCGCTCGACGGAGACTTGAGGGACGCGGCGAGCGACAAGGAGATGACGTGGCAGAAGCTGATCGATAAATGGACGAGCGATGACGCGCCGAAGAAGACCAAGGATGCCTTTGCCGAACTGAAAAAGCAGCTGGCCGGGTGCTTTGGCCTGCGCTTTCTCGCCTTCTATCATCCGTTCGTGTGTCTGATGAAGCGCAGCCTCGCTGCGGGTGGTTTCGAGCGGCTGATGGGTGCATCTCCGCTGGAGTGGCAGCAGAGAGGTCACGAATTCAACGGCCTTTTCGGTCCGAAGGATGTGGTCCTCAAACCCCATCCAGTCGAAACGGTCGGCTTTCAGTTCGATCGCAACGATGGTTATGCGAGCTACAATTGGGAGGTCTTTTATCACCTGCCCTCGCTTGTCTCGCAGAAGCTGGTGCTGGGACAGAAATTCGAGGACGCACTGCGCTGGTTCCACTTCGTCTTCAATCCAAGTGGAATCCCCGAACCCCCGGAAGGCTACGGAGACGCCACGATGCCTCCCGCCGCAAAGGGGCCTGGGCGCTATTGGCTGACCAAGCCATTCAGAAGCCGGAGCGATGCCGACACACCGCTGGACCGTGACAGTTATGTCGGACAACGCATCGAGACCATCCTGCGGCTGCTAGGAGATCCTGACCACGCCGGGCTCGGCGACGAGTGGATCCAAGAGGTAAAGCACTGGCGGCAGAATCCGTTTGTTCCGCACCAGGTGGCGCGAGGCCGCACCGTGGCGTTTCAGAAGGCCACGGTCATGCGCTATCTGGACGCGCTCATCCAATGGGGCGACTTCCTGTTCCGGCAGGACGAACGCGAGTCGGTGAACGCTGCTCTGCAGCTTTACGTCACCGCCGAGCGCCTGCTTGGCCCGCGTCCCCGAATCGTCAAGGCGCCCGGCAGCTTCCACAGCCGGACCTTCCGCGAGCTGGAACGCGTCATCCTTGGGGAGCGGCCGGACCAGGAGGGCATCGATCCATTCGGAAACAGTCTGGTCGAGCTTGAAAACCTGCTGCCGCCGCAGCCGCCGACTCAGCAGAGGCCGCCTTGCATGCCCCCGCTGCCCGCCGGCTGCCTGACGACGATCCCGTACTTCTGCATACCGCGCAACGAAAAGCTGATGGGCTATTGGGACACCGTGGCAGACCGGCTGTACAAAATCCGACACTGCCAGAACATCGAAGGTGTCGAGCGCCGTCTCGCTCTGTTCGCGCCTCCGATCGATCCGGGACTGCTTGTGCGCGCAGTGGCGGCCGGACTCAGCATTGGTGACGTGCTGGCCCAAGGCGCGGGCGAAGTCCCGCACTATCGCTTCCCGACGCTCGCCCAGAAGGCGACCGAGCTCACGCAAATGGTCGCGGGACTTGGCAACGCGTTGTTGCAGACGATCGAGAAGAAAGATGCTGAAGGCCTGGCGCAGCTGCGCTCGAATCACGAGATCAGCCTCCTGAAATTGGTTCGCGAGATCAAGCTGCAGGCAATTCGAGAGGCAGACGCCAGCCTGGAAGGATTGAATAACGCGAAGGCCACGACGGAAGAACGGCGGCTTTTCTACAGCGCGATTCAAAACATCAGCGGCGGTGAGCAAAGCGCACTCGACCTCAACGAGGAGGGGGCGCGGTTCGAGACGGCGGCCCTCGTGTTCAGTACCGGGGCCAATATTGCACACATGCTGCCGGACTTCACAATCGGCGCATGGGGATTCGGCGGCGCGCCGGGCACGGACGTCAAATGGGGCGGTATCAACGTCGGCAACGCGCTCAGCGCCATGGGCCAATTCACTGGTGGTATGGGCGGCTTGAAACGCGAGGCTGCTGCCGCCGTGGGCACCAGGGCCGGATACGCACGGCGCTGGGATGACTGGAAGCTGCAAGAGCGGTTGGCGAACCGGGAGCTTGCTCAGATCGAACGGCAGATCGACGCGGCAAAGATCCATTTGCAGATGTCGAAAGACGAACTGCGCGACCATGACAAGCAAATCGAGCAGGCACAGGAAATCCTTACCTACCTTAAAGATCGCAAGTTCTCCAACCAGGACCTCTACGACTGGATGCTTGGCCAGATCTCGGCCAGCTATTTCCAGGCGTGGCAACTCGCCTACCGATTTGCCTTGCGCGTGGAACGTGCTTTCCACTTCGAACTGGGCCCCAACGACCGTGGCGAGTTCGACGGCTATGTGCGGCCCGACAGCTGGAACAGCCTGCACAAGGGACTGCTCGCTGCCGACCACCTGCTATTCGATCTGAAGCGGCTGGAGGTCGATTACATGGATCGAAACCGGCGCGAGCTCGAGATCACCAAGCACATCTCGCTGGTGCGCCTCGACCCGACCGCGTTGCGTCGCCTGAAGGAAAAGGGGACATGCGAGATCGACATTCCCGACTGGCTGTTCGATCTCGACTATCCTGGTCATTATTTCCGTCGGATCAAAAGCGTAAGCCTCAGCCTTCCGTGCGTGGCCGGACCCTATGCGAGCGTGAATTGCACACTGACTCTGACGAAGAGCCAGATTCGCAAGCTCCCCAAGCGCGCTGACGACGAGAGCGATGAGGACAATCTGCTGCGCAACTTCTCGAGCGTCCAGTCGATCGCGACCAGCACGGGGCAGAACGACAGTGGCTTGTTCGAGGTCAATTTCCGCGATGAGCGCTATCTGCCATTCGAGGGTGCCGGTGCAATCAGCACCTGGACTCTGCAGCTCGATCGGCAAGACAATCTGCAGCTCGACTTCGGCACCCTGACCGACGTGATCATGCATCTGAAATACACGGCGCGGCGAGGCAGCAAGCAGTTCGAAACCACTCGGCGCGACGAGATGAAGAATCGTCTGAAAGGAGATCCGAATCCGATCACCCACCGGCTATTTGTCATCAAGGATGAGTTCCCGGCCGAATGGCACCGTTTCACCGCTACGCAGGACTCCAAGCGCGTGCTTTCCCTTGATGGATTGGCGGATCGGCTTCCCTATTTCTCGATGCCGGTCGGCCAGCCAACCGAGGTCGAGATGGTGCGACTGGATTCGCTCAAGCCAATACAGCCGGCGTTCGAGTTCGCTGGGGGGAAGCCTAAGGGGGAATCGTCGAATACCTGGGTCGAGGCCGAGTGGGCCAAATGGGATTTTACGTGGACGGGCACCGATAAAGAGATTCCCCTCGGTTTGCTGGTAAGCTTTCCGCTTGTTGGCAATGGCTAGTCGTCCATGAAGAACGTTTGCGCTCAGCGGGGTAAGCTAAGTATCCCTACGCTGAGGGCCGCCTTGTTTGATGGACGCGAGCGCTGCAGGTCCTAGGGGTAAACCTAGGGGAAGCGCTATGACGATTTCGCGGGCAGAGGTGATCACATCAGTTGAGCGGCGGCGGCGGTGGTCGCAGGTAAGCTAATGTGGCACGATGAGCTGGACGAGGATACGGCTATGAAAGAGGGGTAACCATGAAGCGTGCGAACCGATCCCGTCGCTTGAGCATATAATCCCCAGAAAGACCAAGAAACTAAACAAGGCGGCTGCCGCCGGAGGAAACTAATAAGAGCAATAAACTGCAAGACAAAGACATAAGAGCTGTAAAATAGAAGCCAGCGCTAAGTATCTCTTTGTGCAAGTCGCAGATCTGAGAAGCGTGTAGTCAAATGGCGTGCTTAGGTCAGGCTTCAAAAGAATGGCACCAATGAGCAAGTCCTCCACCGCATCGCTTAACATATAAGCGGAAGGAACACTCCAACAAAGCCAATCGGCCACAATCGGTGAGTCAATCCAATTTAGGTGCGCCAGTAAGATCCTAGAGGCCAGAGCGAGGAACGCGCCAAAGCTCATTAAGAACAGTAGATCACACGGGATGACATATAACGCGTAAGCATGCGCAGATCGCCGATTTTTGCGAGACCATTCCATGACGCTCGTCAGTGAAATCGTCTCATCCGAGGACGGGATAGTGTTGCCTCGTTCAAGGAAACGCGCGCATACATCAATCCCGTATCCCGACGCGACATCCGCAATTACGAACGTTAGGATCAGGCTCAGAGTAGCCAGCGCAATGACTGCCAGCATCAACTTACCAACCCCAGATCAGCGAAGCCAATTATTTGACGCTGTTTGCCGTCCAAAAGGCAGTTTCCGGTGAACCTGAATTCTACTAGCTTTTTTCCCAGGCGAATTGATAGCGTCTCGGGATCTCCATCATGCGCAACCAGCAAAAGCGGACGGCGCCGCGCGAGGTCGTTTCTTCGCACAGCGTAACCTCGCCCCATCGTGAGCGTCCCCTATAACTTCAGTGCCCTTTTAAGGGTGGCCACTGTCTCGTCCTGACGAAAATAGTTGCAGTGGTGGACCTTGCGAGAGTCGCACTTGTGGACTTGCGTAATCTGGGTACCGCAGACGACGGTCATGGATTGGGTGTCAACGACAAGGTCGTTGTTGTCTTTGAAGAGCATGTCTGCGCCCAAGTCGAGCAGTTTGTCCCCAGGGTTTTTGAGATGTTTCCATATCTCCCACCATGCTGCGTCAGTGTCCCAAGGTTCGAAATTTGAAGTCACGGCGTGGAAAGACGGGGTTGATGCCCACCGCCGACCGGTCAGGCGCAAGAGCTCAGCATTGTTTCCGACACGCGACTGACCGGCAAGTCCAGGCACCAGCACCACCGCTGCATCGGCGAGGGGCGTGTTGGCGCCGAGCCGCAAGATGCCACCAAGGATCTTCGATAGTCCTGTCACCGCGACTGCAAAGGGGTTGACGGTGGATGCCAGCGCGCTCGCATGCTCCAATCCTTGGAGGATGTTGGCCAACACCTGTAGGGCCCCGCGAAGACTCGCCGGCGAGGCGAGGCTGGTGCCCTCCAATGGAACTCCGACGAATACAACGTTATCAACCTGACGCTTAGGATTCCGAAGCCACCAAGCTACGACCAATCCTCCACGGCTATGACAAATCACGTCGATCGGGCCGGTGACATTCTCGAGCGCTTCCTCAAGGTCGATCGCATTAGCCCACGGGCTGACCGAGAGCGTCGGGTGATCGAAGGCGAGGATGGCCTCGTACCGATTTTGCCCCGCATTCAGCAGATCTTTCCCGGATGCGATCGAGTTGAGTTCGTCGATGAACATGTCGCACTTGCTAAATGTGCCGTGTACGAGCAGCAATACCCGACCGTCAATCTTGACTTTATCGGCCGGTTCGAACTTCCCGGATTCCAAGCGCTTCAAACCCTGCCCGGGCGTCAACTTATTGTCCAATTGTTCGAGTGCCCAGATCACCTGATTGGGCGGCGTCTCCTTGAAGCTGAACTCATAGACGGGCTCGGCCCCAATCGTGCGAATGGAGCCACGTCGTGCCCGTCGCGACATCGGATCGCGCGCGGAAGGCTGGTAGACCCATCGCAAGAGCCCATCGTCACGCACGAGCGTGAGTGTTGCGAGGCCACTGTAATCTTGCGGAACGAAGCCGCGGCGGCGTTTCATCGGGCCGGCACGCGCCGCGTCCGGTGGATCGGCCATGTGATATTCGGCGACGATGCTATCGAGACGCTTGGCGACGGCGGCGTCGAGTTCGCGCTGCATCATATTGCTTCTCCGAGGATCGGCAGCGGCGTAACCTGCTCCTCACGCGCTAGCACAATGTCGATCATTGCGGCAAACTCCCGCTCTTCGCGAAGATTGTCGCGTCCGGATTCTATAGCCTCCGCAAACCCGCAGTTTTCGGTGAGCCGCACTGTCTCAATCGGCACGAGCTTCCCGGCGTTCACGAACTGCACGATTTCGCGATAAGTTGGCTTGCCGAGCAGCCACGCATCTCGCTGCGCGCCGAAAATTGTCGAGGTTCGGGAATCGGCCTGGACGATCTCATGAATCCGCGATGGGCGGGCCTTCCTGAATTGGTCGTGGTCTTCTGACCTGCGCCAATATGCGGGGAATGCGTGTCCTTCGAGGAGAAAGATGACCGGATAGATGTCAATTAACTCAAGGCACGCCGCGAAGAACAATGCTAGATCGATGCACGTGCCGGAGTTGCTGGTCACGACCATCGATGGCGTTCGAAGCCGTTGCGAGTCGAGCTCATTGCTGTAGCCGGGGGGTGGATTGATATAACCCAGGCGCAACTCATGCACGATCGTCGACCAAAGGGCCTGCACCTGCAGGTCGATGCTTGCCGTTTCGTCGGGACGACTGCGATCGAAGCTCTGATATCCGTCGAACCCAGCGGCGGGATCATCGCGCAAGACACGCACGTAGCGCTGCGCGGTGTCGACAAGCCGCACAATTGCTGGGTCTCGCGGGAACACAAATGAAGGAAGCCATTTGCGATCGTCGTCGCTGTCACGCCATTGGTCCACAGGAATGAGGCGCACGGGAATCGTATTGCGATAAAGAACGTGTTCCCCCCAAGTCACTTCGACAAAAAGGCTCGTGCGAACGCTCTCGTGCACTGAGCGCGTAATATTCGAGGTCAGCGGTACGTGGATATCTTGGAGGTCGATGGAGGGCGGACGTAAGTCCAGCGTGCGGTCGAAAGCGGCCGCCTCTGTCCCCGCATAAAGCGACACCCTGACCCGCACGTGGCGGATAGTTCGCGAATGGGGATTTGGGCACGTCAGTATGAAGCGTTTAAATAGAGAACGCTGGTTGTGCAACATCGAGTAATTGAGGTCCTGAATCGCCTCGATATCTACTGTGATCCATTTGCCGACGTCGCGGGCCTTGACCTCATCGGCTTCGATAGAGGTTTCCTCTTGCTTGCTCAGTTGCTCCGTGAGTTGAGTGTAATGCTGGCCCGATCGACGTGCCGTCAGCACGCCACCGGCCGCGAAAAGTGGCGTCGCGCTCCAAAGGACAATACCGCTCCCCTGACGGGTCCCGGGTTGGCTGCGGACGCGTTCCCAAGCCGAGCGGAAGCCATTCGTCAAATCCCAGCCTGATCGACTTAACCTCGAATACAGGACTGAGAAGAAGAGTTCTGCTAGGTCGTCGTCGAAGATGTCTTGGAAACCGATCGCAGCCCAAGCGCCTGCCGCTACGATGAGTGGTGCGATACGAGCAGCAGAATTTCTGATGTTCAATGAAACGAGCCGTGGGCGATGACCTTTGGACGTTAGAATTTGGCCGAGTTCCTCGGAACGGACGTGGTGGAGACCTTGCGGCCCCGCGAGTACATAACCGTCCTGACGCTCATCGGCCCCATCCTGGCCTGACGGGTCGACCTCCGCGGCTGCGGCGCGTTTGCTGGATTGACGGATCACGGCGCGCGCCTCGTGCGTGTCGAATCCCGCCAGATGAACGAGGTCGGGCTTGAACTCCGATACAGCAGCCGTCAACTCGGCAGCAGTTGGGCTTTTGACCTCGCGCCAATTGACCGGGTTCACCTGTAGGTGAGTCTTCACAAGCTCGCGCTCAGTGTCGAAACTGTAGTAGCCCCGTAGCGGCCCTGGTTCGCTTGCCACGAAGAGCACACGCTTGAGTGCGTCTTTGGGAGGAGCCTTGTCGCCGCGATCGAGGTGACGCATCACGGTGAGCGGCAGGTCCCCTCGCAGGCTGCGGGTCGCCCCCGCAATCACGTATTCCCACGGAAAGATGCGAGCAGCCCAATCTGTCTCCTCGCTCCCCAACCACTTGGTCGAAACCTCGACCATGCCTGCCCGAGCCAAATCGGCGAGCGCGTCGCGATCGACACCTAGCGCTTGCAACAAGTCCGCTGCCCCGCTTGCCTGCTGATTTGCCGTGGTTTCTGCGGAAGACCAACGCTGACGGCTCCGCACTACGTAGGTCCACTGCATCGCTGCTTGCGCGAGATCGACGGCAGGCGCAGCGGTTCGGAGCTGGATAGTCCGTTTCGGGGTACGAAGAACAACCGTAGCCGGGCCACCGGCAGTAGGATGGGCCGCTCGTGAGGCGTCGACGCGGGGGAGGGGTGCCTGGGCGCTTTGCGTACCGACGCGTGATCGCTTGGCCATGGCTATTGCCCTAGATGTGAGAACTCTCCAGTTGCGCGCGCTCCTCTAACAATCACACGATGTAGAATAATGGTCAATGGGCCAGGGTCTGGTCGCCGCGCGGCCGGCGTCAAGGGGCTGGCCTTCCTTCGTTGCCGGGCCGCTCATGTCGGCCGCACTCGACTGGAAGGTGAAAGTCAATTGAGCGGCAGATTGCTGCATGGGTGAATCAGCCAACGCAGAGAATCTCCTCAAAAAGATATCGCGCTAGAGGCAACAGATCACCACGCCGAATCCGAACCCTATTTTGAGCCATGTGGGTGGCGCGATATCGGCTCGACTTCGGGGTACAAGCTTGGCACATGTGATCAATCTAGGCGGAAAATAAGCCTCTGATTTTATTGAATTTATTGGATCTGCGCGGCAATCCCTTCCTCTCCGCCATACTCACCGAGAGTGCCTATTCTTCAGTGCTGCTAGCGCGTAAAGCGACCAGTGCTTGATGCCGGAGCGACTATGCCGCCGTGACGGACCTCATCAGGTCTTCCGGCACCATTACTTTGGTTTCTGCCGGTAGCAGGAACAGCTGATGGATCCGTTCGCCGTTCCAAAGGAAGCAATAGTGCTCGGTCTGCGATGCAGGCTGAACGAACGCGGTGGGCCTCAATACGACGGCTAACGGGTCGTCTTTTCCGCGTGGTCCGCGCACGAGTACGCCGTGCGATTTGGCGGCGCGTGCATTTGCGACGAGACTTCTCAACGAAGGGTCGTCGCGGTCGAGGTGGGTGAGATCCTGCAGTGTTGCCTTCAGCGGTACCTTGATCACCCGCATCACGAGTCGCGTCGGCGCTTCGGCTGTCCGGCGAAGAAAAACCTCACGACGTGAGATCGCGAGCAATAGGGCGGAGTGAAGAGATTCGGCGACGATCGAGTAACCGAACGACCCGTCGCTGAAGGCAGACGGTTCAGGATCCGGATATGCAAAGGGAGCGACCAACCAGCTCTGATCGACCTTTCCTTCATCCTCCGGAAGAAGCGCCCCTCTGCGCAGCCGCGGATTGGTGAGCTCCTCGATGCGTTTGACGGCGTCCCAATCCTGCGGCGCCGACACGCCCTCGTACAGCTGCACGGGCGGGAATCGGGACGGGATCAGCCTGAAGCACGCCGACCAATCGATCTTTCTGTTTCGCACGCGACTCAATTCAACCCCCGCGCTGCGCGTCCAGATACGATCGGACCCTGAAGACGTCGGCGACGTGTCCCGTCGTCGTCATGAACTCGACCGCCGAGAGACCATTCAGGAACGGGGCTTGATTGGGCCTCCTGACCCAGCCGTCGCTGGTGCCGTCGTCGGTGAAGAGAATGCGCAGGCATTTGTGGATGCCGAGAACGTGTGAGAGTCGTTCAACGGTGTCCGCAGGGATCGCACCGCCTTCCTTCTTCCACTTGAAGAACGTCGATCGGGGCGGCGAGCCGAGAAGCTTGATCTGCTCCTCCGTCGACAATTCCCATTTCTCCGCGATGCCGAAGAACGCGCGTAAGGCCGCTTCAGCGTCGTTCTGACGTCTTTCTTCCCGTTCTCGGTCTGGTAGCTGCATACCATCTCCCGTCTCGTTATGGACTTTTAATCAAATTAGTCTATGACTAGACCAGTCCATTGGTGGACCCGAATCGCATCTTAGTCCGGCGAATCAAGCCGGGGAAGGCGGGACACCGGGGGCTCCGAGCATGCCGGTCAAGCCTGCACGTCGACATGGCTGGGTATTCCAGCCGCTCATGAACGAGGACTGGAAATGACTGAACTGATCGAAGAAGTAACCGAGATCATCGCCGTCGTGTTTGCGGCGGAGGGGCAGGCCGGGCACCACGACGCCGAAATTGGCCCCACCACCACGGTGAAGGAATTCATCGACATCGCGGTCACCAAGACAGGCATCGAGGGTCTGCTCGAGGTCTACGTCGAGGACGCCGAAGAGCCGCTCGGTCACGAGTTGATTCTGATCGAGCACCTGTCGATCGAGTTCGCACCGCTTCACGTTGCCAAGCCGGGTAAGATCGCGACCACGGTGCGCTATCAGCGCAACCGTCAGGTCGAGAACGAGTTCCGGCCGGCGGCGACGATCGCGAAGGTGACGAAGTGGGCGGTCGGAAAGCTCGCCCCGACCGAGGACCCGAGCGACTTCCAGCTGAAGCACGACGGCAAGGTGTTGCCGCCGGACTCGCACTTGGGCCAGGCGGCTCACGGCGCGAAGTCGATCGTCCTCGATCTCGTCTTCAAGGTGAAGCCGCAGGGCTAGACCATGGGACCCGATCAGAACGCTCTCCTGCGGGACCTGGCGTCGCCGACCTTCAAGGTCGGCGTACGCCGAGGTCGTTGGGCCTTGCTCGGCGTGAAGTTTCCGATCGCGATGTTCTTTGTCGCGGCGCCGGTGCGGCTCGGCGGACCGACCGGATTCCTGCTGCGGTCGGATTGCTCCGGATTTCCCGCGACGGCGCCGAACTCGGAGCTTTGGCACGGTCGCGACAACCAGCCGCTCGCCGACGCGCATCGTCCCAAGAACAGGCAGGCCGGCACCATGATCTCGTTCAGCACGTGGGGGGCGTGCCTTTATCACC
Source organism: Bradyrhizobium sp. CIAT3101 (assembly GCF_029714945.1). Lineage (NCBI taxonomy): Bacteria > Pseudomonadati > Pseudomonadota > Alphaproteobacteria > Hyphomicrobiales > Nitrobacteraceae > Bradyrhizobium > Bradyrhizobium sp. CIAT3101. The sequence goes on along the minus strand of NZ_CP121634.1, from coordinate 150,163 downwards.
CCATCGATCGTTTGGCGCGGAGCCATTGGCCGGGTCAGCACGAAGAACTGTGCTGGACTGCCGACAAAACCATCGTTTTTCTCCTGGAGACCGTGCATGGCATTCTCGATTCTACGGACTATGCGGGCGCTAATCTTCCCGCCGCGGCACTTGAACTGCCGGCGGAGTTTGTGGCTAGACACGCTGGCGCTGCTGCGTGAGCGCGGCCGTGGTCATCGCGAAAGCGGCGGCTTCCTTCTCGGCCGTCGCTTCGACGGCCTCAGGACGATCGAAGCCTTTCTGCCGTACGACGATCTCGATCCGCATGCCTTGAGGGGTACCATCCTGTTCGACGGCTCGAAGATGGACGTCGTCTGGGATCTCTGCCGTCGCGAGGGCCTGGAAGTGGTGGCCGACGTCCACACTCATCCCGCTGGCGTCGGTCAGAGCCAGACTGACCGCGAAAACCCGATGATCCCGGAGGTCGGGCATGTCGCGCTCATCGTGCCGAACTTCGCCGACCGCGCGTATTTCCCCGGCGACATCGGCATCTACGAATATCGCGGGCGCCGGCAATGGACCGACCGCAGCGACGACGCCGGTCGGTACTTCGCGGTCAGGAGGTTCGCATGAACCTCTCGATCGAGGACGATCGCCTAGCGCATCTGCTCATGCGTGGCGATGGCCATGCCGGTTACGACGCAGCGCGGCGCAAGCTCGACCGGGCCGCGCTCGTCCTGACTGCGGATGTCGCTGCCAGTCGGCCGTGGGGCCAGGCGGCGCTGCTGACCGCCGCGGAATGCGGCGTGCGGATGTTTCCCGGCGGCGTCTATCTCGGTTCGGATTTCGGAGAAACGACCGTGGTCGGCCAATTCGGCAGATGGCCGCTCAGGCGGCATCTCGAACTCGCCGGCTGCAGGACTACGAACGCACCCGAGCATGCGATCGCGTTGCATGTCGGCGCCGGGCGGCGGCGCATGCAACGCGGCGCGCAATGTTGGGCCGACGGCTGGGCCGGCCTCGTCGGCATCGAGGCGCCAGCCGATCCGCCGCGCGGCGGCAACGAGATCGGTGGCGTGCTGGCGGGCGCCATGGGCATCGGCGAGGTCTTCCGTGGCGCCGTGCTCGGAGACAAGCTCGCCTGTCGCAGGACGTCGAGATTCTCGGCGTTGTCGCCCGGCTATGAGGACGGGGACGACATAGATCTTGCCTACCTGCCAGCGGCGTTCTGGCTGCTCGGGCTCGGCAATCTCGGGCAAGCCACGCTGTGGACGATAGGACTTCTACCGTATTCCGATCCCGGCCTGGTCTCGATGTTTCTCCAGGATGGGGACAAGTCGGAGTTCGGCAATCTCGCCATCCAGGTTCTGACCAAGCCGGACTGGATCGGTCGTAGGAAGGCCCGCAGCGCGGCGCTCTGGGCGGAGGAGCATGGCTTCGGCACCACGATCATCGAAAGCAGGTTCGTCGAGGGCGCGAAGCGCTCGATGGCCGAGCCTGGCTTGGCGCTCGTCGGAGTCGACAATCTGGCGGCGCGGCGCGCCGCGGCGGGTTCGAACTTCGAGCTCGTGCTCGATGCGGGCCTGGGCGCCACACCTTCGGAGATTTTCGACATTCGCATCCACGGTTTTCCGGGTGCGCGCTCGCCGATACAGGCCTGGCCCGAACCCGACGTCCAACCGGAAATACCTCTCGACCCGGCCCTCCAGGAGCTCGTCGATGCCGGTCGTCTCGATCGATGCGGAGCCGTCACCATCGCCGGCCGCAGCCTCGGAGTGCCTTCGACCGCGGTCGCCGCGGCCGCGATCCAGGTGGCGCAGGCTTGCCGGGCCGTGTGCGCCGGCGGCTTCTTCGATCTGGCGGATGTGACGTTAGTCAATTGTCGTCGTGCGACAGGCCGTCGGCACGCGTTGGCCAGGCCGGGCATCCTGCCTTTCCTGCAGGTCAGGAGCGAATATTGATCGCGTCCCGGCGATCAGAGCAGGATCGACACGCGCACAATCCAGTGGTACAAGCGTCGAACTTGGCGCAGAGGTAAGTAGCTGTTTTTGCTACAGTTTGATGGATCGGGTCCCAATCCTTTCCTGGGCACCAAGACTTTTAAGGTCTTGATTGTTTTATATATTTTGGGTGGCGGATCCATCCGTGAAGCTCGTTCGGACAGGCTAAGGATGTACCTCGGCTCCGTTCTGGGAGGCGGGCTCGTCTGCCCTTTCATAGAGAGCTCGAAGCCTCTTTAAGTCCCGCTCGAAAAAACTCTTGGCACAAGCTACGCAATAATGGTGCTCGTCGCCGTCTGACTTGATGGTCAGGCGTCGGTCACCCTTCTGTAGTCGATGCCGTTTGTTGTATCGGCAGTCATGGGCTCGTCCAGCGATCGTCCAATCCATACTTACAAGTAGCGATCTAAGTCCCACGGCGAAATTCCTCCTCGAAATTCCTCACGATTTCCGGAAGTGCTTGATGGGCAGCGTCTACCTGATCGAGCGTGAAATTCTGTCGGTCGTCTGATTCGCCGCCGACGGATAAATTCACGCGACGGTTCAACTCGGAAGTAACCCAGGCAAAATTCCGCTGGCGCCGGGCTCGGTCCAGGGTCCGTCCTCCCGGACTTATGGCGAGTCTGGCCAGCATGCCCCCCGCCTCATTCTGAATGCGTTCATTGAGCGATGCGCGTCGAGCCTCGCGCAGGTCCTGTCGCGGTACACGTATGCGCCTCAGCTCTTGAGCGGCCTGTTCGGGCGTGACGCCCAGTTCGGCGAGGCGGCGAATAAGAGCCGCGGCTTGAGGATCGCCGATCGGCTCTAAGTCGGCTGCCCTTACCCCGGTTTCCGCCAATATCTCAACTGGCTGAATGCCGCCGCCGCCGACCTCTCGCTCAGCTATACCTGCGGCGAAATCAACCTCTTCGACCTCGGGTAGCAAATCCGCGAAATAATCCTGATCAGCTTGGCTGAATTGTCTGAAGTCGTTCCATCTCCGAGCGACATTCGCTCCCGCATGAAAGACGACGACACCTCTATTCAGAGGGTGATTTGGCTCATTCTGAACGATCGATCGCATCACGCGGCCGACGAACTGCACGAACGGACCCAAGTTCGCGAAAATGCTACCCACCATCGCGACGGATAGGTATCGGTGGTCGAAGCCCTCGCCAAGCATTCGCGCTTGTACGATGACATCCAATTCATGGGATTCTAGATCCGCGAAAACCCGTTCGTTGACATCCGATCCTTCTCGCGAATGGACATATGCTGCACGAAGACCGCGTGCACGGAATGCTTCTGTGATTTGGATGCAATGTGCTTGGTTTAGTGCGGACGCGATGATTTTGAGCCGTAGTTCACCGGTCTCTTCGCGAAGTCTGCGGAGTTCGCCGATGGCCTGATCCACAATCGAGCTCAGCGTCTCCTCAGACATCACGATGCCACGACGAAATTCTGCGTCAGTCTCCCCCAGTTGACGTACTTCGTTAATGCCAATGACCCTCTCTTGACCGTCAGTCCGATCAATGTACCGCAACTCGGTAGGGCTCAGCATCTTGGCGCGCAGGCGCTTCACATAGCCGGCCTCGATGGCTCGTAGCACTGGGAAAGAGTAAATAACTTCTCCTTCCATAATTTGACCGTCGGCGCGTGTAGGTGTTGCACTGAGGTTGATGATCTTGGCTCGGGGGAACCGTTGCTTTACCTGTTGCCAGCTCGCGGCTGTGTTGTGATGGGCTTCATCAACCAATACCAGATCGAAGAAGTCGTCTGGTAAGCCATCAAGCCATCGGTTCTCTTCACCAGCGATCTGCTGGATGTTGGTGACCGCGAAATCGCAATTCTGAATGTCATCGCGATTTACGCGCCCGCTTTCGATGACGACTGTCTCGGGCAAGTCTGTTTGATTCCCGATCACCTCGCAGCGTTCGTAGAAATTGGTTGGACTATTCGAGCGTAAGTCAGCAGCCAACTGCCCTCGGATCCTCGTACCGGGAGCGATTACAAGCACCCGCCGGGCGTCGACGGCATACGGTGCCACTGCGATAAGTCCTGATTTCCCGCACCCGACAGGCAATACGATGCCAACCTCCCTCGCGGGATTTGGCTGACTGAAATGGTCCCTGATTGCAATCCATCCCTCTTGCTGAGGGATACGAAGACGGGCGTTGCCTACTACCGATACAACTTGATCAAAGGGCATATCTTCCTCAGTCGCGACTCACCCGATGGTGGGCCCGCAACATATGGTTGCAGTCACAGCATCTGCAACAGATCGATTCTGTCAGTAATTCATTGTTTTCTCTGGACTCGGCGCGACTCATGCCGAGATGTGCCCAAGTGGCGCTGGTCGAAAGTTTCGCACCTTGAATTAGGTCTGCGTCCCCTCAAACCACCCGTTTCCCCGCCCGCTCCGCTACCCCTTTCTGCACAAAATACATCATCACCAGCGTGATGATCGTGGTCGTGACCACGACATAGCCGATCCGCTCGAAATGCAGCAGCGAGCCGTCGGGTTGTTGCGAGATGATCGCGGCCGCAAGCACCGAGCCGAGCCCGCCGGAGAGCTGCTGCAGCGATGCGCTGATCGCGCTGAAGGAGCCGCGCTGGCTCTGGTCGGGGATCGCCGAGATCAGCGCCTGCGACGGGATCATGCGCGAGAAGATGCCGACGAACAGCAGCACGTTGACGGCGATGGCCGTCGTGAGCGAGACGTGGCCGAGATGGGTGTAGATCAGCACCATCAGGACGGTCATCGCGCAGCCGAACACGAAGGTCGGGTACTTGCCGAACGCATCGCTCGCCCTGCCGACCAGCGGTCCCGTGATGATGCTGAACAGGCCGGAGACGAGATAGATCGTCGGCAGATGCGCCATGTCGATGCCGATATTGTTCACGGTGAACGCACTGGAGAACGGCATCAGCATGTAGCCGCCGGTCGCCAGCAATGTCGTCACCGCGAAGGCCAGCGTGTAGCGCGGCTCGAACACGGTCGCGAGCAGATGATGGAACGGATTCCTGTCCTGCTTCAGCTTCAGATGCGCATCGACCGGCTCCATGGCGAAGGCGATGATGGCAATTGCGAGGATCGACAGGCCGACGATCGCAATGAAGCAGACATGCCAGTTCCAGTGATTGGCGAGAAACAGACCGGCCGGAATGCCGAGCACCTGGCTTGCGGCGAACGCCGTCTGGATGAATCCCATGACGCGGCCGCGCAGCTGCAGGGAAAACAGATCGGTGACGATGGCGAGCACGATCGAGCCGATCACGCCGCCGAACAATCCGGTCACGATCCGGCCGAGCAGCAGCACCTCGTAGGTCTGTGCGACGGCGCAGAGCGCGGTGCCGAGCGTGAAGCCGGTATAGAAGAACAGCAGCAGCCGCTTGCGATCGAACCGGTCGGCAAAGCCGGCGGCGAGAATACCGGAGAATCCGGCGCTGAACGCATAGGCCGACACCGCGACGCCGAATTGCGAGGTCGTGATGTTGAGCGAGGGCATCAGGATGGCGCCGAGCGGCGACATGATGATGAAGTCGAGGATGATGGTGAACTGCGCGAAGGCGAGCAGCGCCACCAGGAGTGACTGGTAGCGCGAAAAGCCGCGCTGGCGTTCCTGCTGATCGTCGATCGGCGCGGCGAGCGTCTGGTCTGTCATGACACCTGATGTGTGCTGAGGGGCTGGCCTCACATAGGGTGGTTGGAGGCGATTTCCACGGGCGCGGGGCCCAAGTTCCGCTGGTATATCAAGCGCGCGCCGGATTGTGGGATCCTTGCAACAGGCCGGCGCCGGCCCCTTCGACAGCCGAATTAAGCCGCCCTTAGCGAATGCTCCCTAGGCTCGCGGCCGTCCATTTTCCTGCTCCCGGCCTCCCCAACCCCTGGGCCGGTCGTGTTGCAGTCAGTCAGAGCGTTTCCGGATGGAGCAGCCCGTCAGGCAGTACGATCGGAGCGAGGCCGCGCCGCAGGCGACGATCGCGCCTGCCCGTACCCTCGTCATCGATCTCGAGGGCGCGCTGCTGCGCTCGGAGCTGCTGATGGAGGCGCTGTTCTCCGCCCCTGCGCGCATGCTGGCCCGCTTCGGCGCCGGCGGACGCGCCGGCATGGCGGCACTCACGGATATTCTGGCACGCGCCGAGCTCGACTACGCCCACCTTCCCTATGATGCCGACGTGCTGAACCAGGCGCTGGTGGCGCGGGCGCGGGGCGAGCGGATTTTTCTGGTCGCGGGCCGCTTCGCCGATCATGCCGCCGGCATCGCCGCGCATCTCGGCTTTGACGGCGTCGTGACGCCGGCCGATCTCGCCGCGGGCGATCATCTGCCGTTCGATCGCGCGTCGATCGAGCGTATCGCGCACCGAAGCAGCCACCGCGCCAGCCTGAAGATCTGGGCCAAGGCGCTGCGGATCTATCAATACGCCAAGAACACGCTGGTGTTCGTGCCCGTCATCACCGCGCATCAGCTCAATCCGGCCACGCTCGGCTCGACGCTGCTGGCGTTCCTGGCGTTCTCGGCCTGTGCGTCGGGCGCCTATCTGATGAACGATCTGCTCGACCTCGCCGCCGACCGCCAGCATCCGACCAAGCGCCATCGCGCGCTCGCGGCGGGCGACTTGCCGATCTCCTCCGCGCTCACCGCCATCCCCGTGTTGTGGGCTTTCGCCGTCGCCGCCAGCCTCTGCATTTCCGTCACTTTCCTCGGCGTGCTCGCCGCCTATCTCGCCACCACCATCGCCTATTCGCTCGTGCTCAAGCGCAAGATGCTGGTCGACGTCGTCACGCTCGCCGGCCTCTACTCGTTGCGCATCGGCGCGGGCGCAGTCGCGGCCGGTGTCATGCTGTCGGAATGGCTGATGGTGTTCTCGCTGTTCGTCTTCACCTCGCTCGCGCTGATCAAGCGTTTTAGCGAACTCAGCATGCGCGAGGGCGCAGGGCTCTCTGATCCGTCCAACCGCGACTACCGCATCACCGATCTGCAAATCATCGCCGCCATGGCCGCGGCGAGCGCCATGAATGCCGTCACCGTGTTCGCGCTCTACGTCTCGTCCTCCGCGGTGACGCCGCTCTACAGCCGTCCCTGGATGCTCTGGCTGCTCGCGCCCCTGCTGCTCTACTGGTTCGGGCGTGCCCTGATGATCGCGCATCGCCGCGAGATGCCCGACGATCCGATCATCTACGCCTTCCGGGACGGCGCCAGCCGCACCACGGTGGCGGCGATGGTCTGCATCATGCTGGCGGCGATCTGAGCCGGTGCTATCCGCGCTTGCGCAGGCCTCCGGCAGTGGATACATCGCGGGCTATCCAATTTGCTGACGATATCGACGCGACCGATTCGATTAAGGGTTTGAAACGCCATGACCGTACGCCTGCATCGCGGTGACCTGCCCGATCTCTCCCGCTACACCGGCGCGGTGGCGATCGACACCGAGACGATGGGGTTGAACCCCCACCGCGACCGTCTCTGCGTGGTCCAGCTCTCGCCCGGCGACGGCAGCGCCGACGTGGTGCAGATCCCCAAGGGCCACACCGATGCGCCGAACCTGAAGGCCCTGCTGGCCAATCCCGCCATCACCAAGATCTTCCATTTTGCGCGGTTCGACGTCGCGGTGCTGTACCAGAGCTTCGGCGTGATGACCGGGCCGATCTACTGCACCAAGATCGCCTCTCGCCTGACCCGCACCTATACCGACCGCCATGGCCTCAAGGACCTCGTCCGCGAGGTGCTCAATGTCGACCTCTCCAAGCAGCAGCAATCCAGCGACTGGGGTTCCGACAGCCTGACCGAGCCGCAGCTCGCCTACGCCGCCTCCGACGTGCTGCACCTGCACGCCCTGCGCGAGCGGCTGGATGCCATGCTGGTCCGGGAGGGCCGCACCGCGCTCGCCAAGGCCTGTTTCGACTTCCTGCCGACCCGCGCCCTGCTCGACCTTCAGGGCTGGGAGGAAGAGGACATTTTCGCGCATTCCTGAGCCCGCTGGAGGCGGTTAGGTTCAGGCTGCCGCCCCGTTTCGGACACTTTCGTCCGGCCTGTCGCAGGCTGCATATCGTGGCGATGCCGGGTACAATGGCGCGCCTCTCGGACCGGAAGGCGAGCGACTCTCTGGAGCAGCGGTGAACTCGGCCCAGTTTTCCACCTACGACGCCGCGCTTGCGGCGAAGTTTGCCAGCGCGGCGCGCCACAGCCGCCTGGTGCGGATTCTGCGCATCGCCGTGCCGGTGACCGTGGTTCTCTCCATGGCCTCGATCGTCGCGGTCTCCACCTTCCTCAACCCCTTCACCATGATCCCCGTGAAGGTCGATTCCGGAAACATGGTGGTGACGGGCACCAAGATCACGATGGAATCGCCGCATCTGTCCGGTTTCACGCCGGATCAGCGGCCCTACGAGCTCTGGGCCAAGACCGCGACGCAGGACATCACCGATCCCGACCATGTCGACCTCAATGACCTCAAGGCGAAGGTGCTGATGGAAGACCAGTCGACGATCTTCCTGGATGCTCGCACCGGCCGCTTCGACAACAAGCAGCAGCAACTCGACCTGCACAAGGACGTCTTCGTGCGCACCTCGACCGGCTACGAGGCGCGGTTGAACTCCGCTTTCGTCGACATGAACAAGGGCACGGTCTCCTCGGACGATCATGTCGACGTCAAGCTGACCAACGGCACGCTCACTGCCGATCGCTTGCGCATCACCGAGGGCGGCGACGTCATCCGCTTCGAAGGCAATGTCGTGATGCATCTGGACAAGATCAGCACGGATGATGCTGCGCCCGCGCCGGTCGAGCAGCCCGCGCCGGCGCCTGTGCCTCCGCCTGCGAAGTCCAAGAACAAATCTGCGAACTCGAAGTGATTTTCATGGCTCATTTTTTTCCGCGCAACGACAGCAAGCGTCGCGCCATCGTCGCAGCGCTCATGCTTGGCGGCGCGGCGCTGATCGCGACCGGTGCCGCCGTCGCGCAAAGCACCATGTCAGGCGTGCCCAACGCGATGCAGGGCTTTTCGCAGAACCGCGACCAGCCGATCCAGATCGAGGCCGCCTCGCTCGAGATGCGCGACAAGAAGAAGGAAGCGACCTTCTCCGGCAATGTGAAGGTCGTGCAGGGCGACACCACCATGACCTCGAAGACGCTGGTGGTGTTCTACGAATCCTCTGGCGACAAGCAGGCCGCGCCGCCGGCCGAGCCGGCCAAGGGGACCAAGGCGGCGGCCAAGGGGACAGGAGCGGGGACGGGAGCAGCGGCGGGAGCGGGGGCGCCGATGCAATCGGCGACACCGGGGCCGGGCGGCGCCTCCTCGATCAAGCGGCTGGAAGCGCGCGGCAACGTCGTCGTCACCCAGAAGGACCAGGTGGTGACCGGCGAGACCGCGGTGTTCGACACCAAGACCAACCTCATCACCATGCTCGGCGGCGTGGTGCTGACGCAGTGCCAGAACGTGCTGCGCGGCGACCGCCTGATGGTCGACATGACCACCGGTGTCTCCCGGGTGGAATCCGACAGCGGCAAGGTGCAGGGCCTGTTCATCCAGTCGCAGGGCGGCGGCAACGGCAAATGCGGAACGCCCGTCGCGCCTGGCGCGGGCGCGCCAATGCAATTGCCCGGTTCAGGTAAACAAAAGTAAATTCCGAGAGTAACTTCAAAGACTTGGCTCAGATGCGGCCGATCCGAGGTTGAAGCTTGCCCGGCGAGACTGTATCTAGCGGCAGGGCTTTCGAAGCGGCGTCCGCCGCTTTTCGGGCCTGTTTCACTGGGCATGAGACATCCCTACATTCATGCTGCGTCGGCGAAGCAAGAAGCCGGCGTGGCAGACCGCGCGATGACCGCGCTGGATCCGTGGAAGGCTAGAAGGCGGGGATGGTCGATCTGTTCAGCATGTTCCGTCGGCGCCCCGCCAAGCGCGGCCGGCCAGGATTTGCCCGTCAGGACATCACCGCGCTCGGTGACAGCGTCGGCGGCCTGGTGGCGAGCCCGGTGCGGGACGCACCGCCGATTGCCCGTGACCAGCCGATGCAGGCCCCGGACCCCTATGGCGTCGAGGCGCCGCCGCGGGCGCGTCAGCCGGCTGCTCAACCGCCCAAAGCCAGACCCGTCGCGAAGCCTGCCGTAAAGTCCAACGGCACGGGCGCGCCGCAGCTGTTGCGTCGGCCGGGCTTCCTGGCTGTGCATAGCGTGGAAAAGAGTTTCGGCAGCCGCCAGGTCGTGCGCGGCGTCAGCATCTATGTGCGCCGCGGCGAAGCCGTCGGCCTGCTCGGTCCGAACGGCGCCGGCAAGACCACCGTGTTCTACATGATCACCGGCCTGATCAAGGCCGATCGCGGCGCCATCGAGCTCGACGGCCACGACGTCACCAAGCTGCCGATGTATCAGCGCGCCCGGCTCGGCATCGGCTATCTGCCGCAGGAAGCCTCGATCTTCCGCGGCCTCACCGTCGAGCAGAACATCCGCGCCGTGCTCGAAGTGGTCGAGCCCTCGCGCAAGAAGCGCGAGCAGCAGCTCGATTCCCTGCTCGACGAATTCAACATCACGCGGCTGCGGAAATCGCCGTCGATCGCGCTGTCGGGCGGTGAGCGCCGCCGCGTCGAGATCGCGCGCGCGCTCGCAACGCGTCCGAACTACATGCTGCTCGACGAGCCCTTCGCCGGCATCGATCCGATTGCGGTCGGCGACATTCAGGACCTCGTGCGCCATCTCACCAATCGCGGCATCGGCGTGCTCATCACCGACCACAATGTGCGCGAGACGCTCGGTCTCACCGACCGCGCCTACATCGTCTATGCCGGTGAAATCCTGACGGAGGGGAGCCCGGACGAGATCGTCGCCGATCCGGATGTGCGCCGCCTTTACCTTGGCGAGGAATTCCGCCTCTAGCCCTTTTTTCCATTTCGTCAAGGCGTGTACATCGGGCCAGGACTAAGATAAGCAAGAATCGGACCAATTTTCGGGAACGGTTCTTGTTAGATGGCGCTTACGCAGAGATTAGAGTTCCGGCAATCGCAGTCGCTGGTCATGACGCCGCAGCTGATGCAGGCGATCAAGCTGCTGCAATTGTCCAATCTCGATCTCACGACCTTCGTGGAAGAGGAGCTCGAGCGTAATCCCCTGCTGGAGCGGGCCAATGACGAGGCCCCCGGCGGCGAGGCTCCGGCCGAGGCCGGCCAGTTCAGCGACCACGATGGCGATGATTCAGGCAGCCAGGGTGACGGTCATGGCGCCGATGACGGTTTTGGCGGCAGCGGCAACGCCTTCGAGCCCGGTCAGGAAGAATGGATGAGCAAGGATCTCGGCACCCGCGCCGAGATCGAACAGACCCTGGACACGGGCCTGGACAACGTCTTCTCCGAGGAGCCTGCCGAGGCGGCGGCGCGCAACGCCCAGGACTCGGCACCGACCACCTACACCGAATGGGGCGGCGGCGCCTCCGGCGACGAGGACTACAATCTCGAAGCCTTCGTCGCGGCGGAAACCACCCTCAGCGACCATCTCGCGGAGCAGCTCTCGGTCGCCTTCACCGGCGCGGCCCAACGCATGATCGGGCAGTACCTGATCGACCTCGTCGACGAGGCCGGCTATCTGCCGCCCGATCTCGGCCAGGCTGCCGAGCGGCTTGGCGCAACGCAAAAGGACGTCGACGACGTTCTTGCCGTGCTGCAAAAATTCGATCCGCCCGGCGTCTGCGCGCGCAGCTTGAGCGAATGCCTGGCGATCCAGCTCCGCGAGCTCGACCGCTACGATCCCGCGATGCAGGCGCTGGTCGAGCATCTCGATCTGCTTGCCAAGCGCGACATCGCCGCGCTCCGCAAGCTCTGCGGCGTCGACGACGAGGACATCGCCGATATGATCGGCGAGATCAGGCGGCTCAATCCCAAGCCCGGTATGAAGTTCGGCTCGGCGCGGCTTCAGACCATGGTGCCGGACGTCTACGTTCGTCCGGGTCCGGACGGCGGCTGGCATGTCGAGCTCAACAGCGACACCTTGCCGCGCGTGCTGGTCAACCAGACCTACTATTCCGAGCTGTCGAAGAAGATCGGCAAGGACGGCGACAAATCGTATTTCTCGGACGCGCTGCAGAACGCGACCTGGCTGGTGCGCGCGCTCGACCAGCGCGCCCGCACCATCCTGAAAGTTGCGACCGAGATCGTGCGCCAGCAGGACGGCTTCTTCACCCATGGTGTCGCGCATCTGCGGCCGCTCAATCTGAAGGCCGTTGCCGACGCCATCCAGATGCATGAATCCACGGTGTCGCGCGTCACCGCCAACAAATACATGGCGACGAATCGCGGCACATTCGAATTGAAATATTTCTTTACGGCCTCGATCGCCTCGGCCGACGGCGGCGAGGCGCATTCCGCCGAAGCCGTGCGTCACCACATCAAGCAGCTGATCGATTCGGAGGAGCCGTCCGCGATCCTGTCTGATGATACCATTGTGGAACGCTTGCGCGCTTCAGGCATTGATATTGCCCGCCGCACGGTCGCGAAGTACCGCGAAGCCATGCGCATTCCGTCCTCGGTGCAACGCCGCCGCGACAAGCAGAGCGCTCTTGGTAACGTCCTTTCAACGGCGATGTCCGATCGCTCCCGCAACACCGAACCGGCCTGATTGCGCTGGCGCAAAATCGCGCTACTCTCATCCCCCCATCGCGACCGATCCAAGCTGGGCAACCAAGCGAGGCATCACATGACTCTTCGGATTTCGGGCAAGAGCGTCAGCGTCGGCGAGGCCCTGCGAGGCCGCGTGACCGACCGGACTGAAGAGGTCCTGCGCAAATATTTCGACGGCAATTATTCCGGCCACATCACGCTGTCCAAGGACGGCTTCGGCTTCCGGACCGATTGCGCGCTGCATCTCGATTCGGGAATAACGCTGGAGGCCGATTCGAACGCGCAGGACGCCTATGCCAGCGCCGACCAGGCGCTGATCATGATCGAGAAGCGGCTCAAGCGCTACAAGAGCCGGCTCAAGGACCGTTCGGCCCGCAAGGCCCACGTCGCCTCCGCGGCGCTGGCCGCGCTGGACGCGACGGCTTACGTGCTGGAGGCGCCGGGGGAGGGCGACGACGAGGACGAGGTCACCGGCTACAGCCCCGTGATCATCGCCGAGGCGACGACGTCGCTGAGGCAGATGTCGGTCAGCGAAGCCGTCATGGAACTCGACCTCAGCGGAGCACCCTGCCTGGTATTCCAGCACGGCTCCTCGGGCCGGGTGAACATCATCTACCGGCGCGCCGACGGCAATGTCGGCTGGATCGACCCGCCGGGTACCAAATCCGGGGGGTAGGAAGCCCCGTATCAACCACAGGTCTTAACAATGACCGGGGCAAAGCCGCACGCGGGAGTTGGCACCGGGATTGCGTTGGAGTAGAAGCGCCCCACATCAGGACGTAACGGGACTTGGGCTAAGTCCCCCTCCTGCTTCACCTTCTTGACGCCGGCCGGGCTCGACCTAATCGAGACGGCCAATTCGGAACCTGACGGTTTAATTCACCTCGGAACACTTCCATGCCGATTACCGATCTGGTCGCGCCCGAGGCGATTCTCCCGGCATTGAAGGTCAACAGCAAGAAGCAGGCGCTCCAGGAACTCGCGGCCAAGGCCGCTGAGCTGACCGGCCAGAACGAGCGCGCGGTGTTCGAGGTGCTGCTCCAGCGCGAGAAGCTCGGCACCACCGCGGTCGGCTATGGCGTTGCCATTCCCCACGGCAAGCTGCCCAAGCTCGAGAAGATCTTCGGCCTGTTCGCCCGGCTCGATCGCCCGATCGATTTCGAGGCGATGGATGGCCAGCCGGTCGACCTCGTCTTCCTGCTGCTCGCCCCCGAAGGCGCCGGCGCCGATCATTTGAAGGCGCTCGCCCGCATCGCCCGCCTGCTCCGCGACCAGGACATCGCGAAAAAGCTCCGCGCCTCGCGCGATGCCCAGGCGATCTATTCGGTGCTGGCGCTGCCGCCGGCGACCGCGGCGTAAGGCCGCTTTCCTTCCCCGCCGAGCCACGAAGCCGGATCGAAGCCGCGCTGCGACACGCGCGCGGATCGTCGCGGTCTCGCGATAGCCGAACAGGCGTCGCGAAATTTTTGCGCTTGAGACGGGCGGCACATTGTCCGGCGCCGGGGTCCGCTAGAAGTCGTTCAGCGACACGATTGGCAATGAACGGACATGATGCGGAATGGAATGCGCCGCCGCTTGCGCGCGGCGCTGCTGGGCACGGCGGCAAACGGCGCGCTCGGGCTGATGGCGCTGCAGCCGGCGCAAGCCGGACCGGGCGCCTGCACCACGGTCGGAACCACCGCCAGCTGCACCGGCGATCAATCCGGCGGGATCGGCGCTGCTGACTTCAATCAAGCCACGGTCGATACGCTCAACGTCAATTCGCTGACGACCAAGATCACGCCGGCTACGGGCACGTCCGGCATCGATTTCGAGCGCGGGAGCGGTGACGTCACGATCAACAGTGACATGACGCGCTATTCCATCGCCGTGACCGGAACTGCCGACGGCATTCATGTCTCGTCCTTGGCGACGGGATCGTGGGAAACCGGGGTGTTGACGATCAACCAAGCGGGCGACATCAGCTCGGCCGGCGGTTTCGGCATCTACGCGTTCACAGGTGGCATTTTCGGCACCCTTGGCCTCAACATCACCAGCAGCGGCACGATCACAGCATATCGTGATGGCATCAACACCGGTACCCATGCCAGATTTACCGGCGGTGATATTACCATCGCGCACGGCGGCGACATTAGCTCCAGCATTGGTAGCGGCATTTTTGCCGTTTCGTACAGCGCAGGCATCACCGTCAAGGATGTCGGAAACATCAACGCGCAGGGGGCCGGGATCTACGCAGAAGGCAACCTTGGCGTTAGGGTCGAAAGCACTGGGAACATTGTCGCCGCCACCGGCATTATGGCCGGGTCACAGTTTAGCGATATAACGATCGCGCAGAACGGAAGCATCACGGCCACTCAATACGGTCTTGTCGCGCAGACGCCGACGGGTGCCTCCCTGACAATCACGCATGATGGCGGTGATATCTCGTCCGGTGGTACCGGCATCTTTGCGACGAGCCTCGATAACTCAAGCATTACCAACCACGGCAATCTTGTCGCCCGTGACTACGGAATTATCGTGAGCGGCGGGGGCGATGTCACGATCAACAGCATCGGCGACATGACCGTGAGCAACGGCTCCGGCATGTATATCGTATCACAGCGAGCTATCTCGATTACCAACCGCGGAAACATCCGCGCCGCCGATCACGGCATCTATGCGACCATGTTGAATGTCTTCGGCTTCGTCGTCGCGGTCGACAGCATTGCCGACATCACCGCGTCCGGCGGCGCAGGAATTTTTGCATACTCCGCCGTCGGCTATACGACGGTCACCAGCCGTGGAAACATCAGCGCGCATGACGACGGCATCCACGCCGAGGCCGGGGGCGACGTCACGGTGAATAGCATCGGCAACGTCACCTCGCTCGCCGCGAGCGGCATCTATGCCGGCGGTGGCGGCAATGTCGCCGTCACGGTCAATGGCGGCGCGATATCGGGCGCGTGGGGCGTCTATCTGAACGGCGCAACCAATACCTTGACCATTGGCGCCACGGCATCGGTCGCGGGAAGCCTTTACGCCGTCATCGGCAACAGCGGCGACCATACGGTGAACAATTCCGGCATCGTCAGCGGCAGTGTCGCGTTCGGCGCGGGATCGAACGCCTTCAACAATCTCGCGGGCAGCGTGTTCAACAGCGGCACGACGGTCGATCTCGGCGCCGGCAATGTGCTGAGCAACAGCGGCACGCTGGCTCCATCAGGCGTCGGCACGGTCGGTACCACGACGCTCACGGGCAATTTCGTGCAGGGCGCGGGCGCGCAATTCATCGTGGACGTTGACCCGACCGCCCACACTGCGGATCGGCTCAACGTCAGCGGCACGGCGGGCCTCGCCGGCAAGGTGGTGGTGGATCCGCTGACGCGCCTTGCGACGACGACGACCTACACCATCGCGACCGCGGGCACGGTCAATGGCAGCTTTTCCGGTGTGGACTTCCTGATCGCCAACAGTTTTGCGCGGAACGCGCGGCTGAGCCAAGTCGGCAACGACGTGCTGCTGACGCTCGATCCCGGCCTGCTGTCGTACTCGCTGCCCGGCAATGCCAGCGTCAATCAGCGCAACGTCGCCGCGGGTATCGATGCTCCCTTGATCGGCGGCGCGGTCCTGCCGGCCGGCTTCACCCCGCTGTTCGCGCTGGCAGGCACGCCGCTGCTCAATGCGCTGACACAGGCCTCGGGTGAAACGGCAACCGGTTCGCAGCAGGCGACGTTCAGCGCCATGAACCAGTTCATGGGCGTGCTGACCGACCCGTTCGTGGCGGGGCGCGGTGATCCGCGCGCGTCCGGTGGCACGACCGGCTATGCGGCAGAGGACAGCGAGGCGCTCGCTTACGCCGGTGGCCGCAAGGGCGCCGACAAGGGTGCCGAGCGGGAGGCCTATGCGGCGATGTCGCGCAAGGCTCTGTTGGCCCAGAGCTTCGAGTCGCGCTGGAATGTATGGGCCGCGGTTTTTGGCGGCTCTCAGACCACCGATGGCAATGCGACGCTCGGCTCGAACAGCGCGACCAGCCGCATTGCGGGCACAGCCGCTGGAGCCGACTACTGGATCTCCCCCTCTACCGTGGCCGGCTTTGCGCTTGCCGGCGGCGGCACCAATTTCTCGGTCGCCAATGGCGGCACCGGCCGCTCCGACCTGTTTCAGGCCGGCGCTTTCATCCGCCACAATGCAGGTGCGGCCTATGTCACGGGCGCGCTGGCCTATGGCTGGCAGGACATCACCACCGACCGCACCGTCACCATCGCAGGCGCCGATCACCTCCAGGCCCGCTTCAACGCGAACGCCTGGTCCGGCCGGCTCGAAGGCGGCTACCGTTTCGTCGTGCCTTCGATCGGCGGCGCCGGCGTCACGCCCTATGCGGCAGCCCAGTTCACCAGGTTCGACCTGCCGGCCTATGCGGAACAGGCGATCACGGGCAATAGCACCTTTGCCCTTGGCTATGGCGCCAAGAGCGTCACCGACACCCGCAGCGAACTCGGCCTGCGCACCGACAAATCCTTTGCGATGGCCGATGGCGTGGCCACTCTGCGCGGCCGCATCGCATGGGCCCACGATTTCAATCCCGATCGTTCGATCGGCGCGACCTTCCAGGCGCTGCCGGGCGCGAGCTTCGTCGTCAACGGCGCAGCGCAGGCCGCCGACGCGGCGCTGGTCACGGCCTCAGTGGAAAAGACATGGCTGAACGGCTGGTCTGCGGCTGCGACATTCGAAGGCGAATTCTCCAACGTCACGCGCAGCTACGCCGGCAAGGGCGTGGTGCGCTATGCGTGGTGAGAGCGGCGACGGATCCCGCTTCCTTCGTGAATGCGCGCTCGTGCGCTTCAGCAGATCGTCGGCATCAGGCGCCGGACTTCGTCGAGCAGTTCGGGCGTCGCCGTCTTGTCACCCGCGAGGTGCCTGAGCAGCGCGCTCTGGAATAGACCGTCGAACAGCGCATAGAGCGCAGCCGGTGACGACGCCGGTCTCTTGCCGCCGAGCTCGGCATAGCGCGAGGCGATGCGCCAGATCATGGCTTCCAGGCTCTTGTCGATCTCGAGCACATCCTTGCGGAACGCCGCCTCGAACATCGCCTGCGAGCGCAAATCGTACCAAAGACGGTGCATGCGGGCCTCGCTCTGCAGCGTTGCTGCGAGCTTGGCGAGGAAACCCTCCGTCAATTCGTCGCGGCTCGTTGCCGTCGCGACGACATCGTCGTATCGCGTCACGCACTTCGCCTTGTAGTGGCGGACGCAGCAACAGATCAGGTCGAGCTTGTCGCTGAAATAATAGTGGAACACGCCGTGCGTGAATGCGGAGTTTTGCGCGATTTCGCGCAGGCTGGTGCGTGCGAAGCCGAGCTCGCCCAGGGTTTCGAGCGCAGCCTCCGCCAGCTCGATCCGCCGCGCGTTGAACTTGTCGTCCCGCACGACCTCCACCACGGCCTCACGCTTCACCGCTCCTGTCGCTCGCCGCGCCATTGTCGCGCTGTCTCCCGTCTCTTCGTTGCGACGATCACATTGTCCGTCATCGCCTACAGACCATCCTCTTTGACAACTGTCAAATTTTGCCTTGACAACTGTCAAGCTCCGGGAGGAGGGTGCGCGCCAAGAATTTGGACAGTCGTCAAGACGCCAACAAATGGAGGAAATGCCCCCCACCGGCGCCGCGCCGCCGGAACGGACTCGCATGCCGTTGCGCCATTGCGCCGGCACCGTGCTGCGAAGCGCAGCACGCACCGATCATCAGCGACAAGATCAGTCCAAAAGATCAGCAAAGGGAGGATGTGCGATGAGTGAGAAGAGTCTTGATGGCCGCAAAGCCCTGGTCACCGGCGGAGCCCGCGGGATAGGCGCCGCGATTGCGAATGCACTCGCGCAATCCGGCGCGGCGGTCATGATCGGCGACATCCTCGATGACGTCGGCAAGGACAGCGCCGGCCAGATTGCCAAGCTCGGTGTGAAAACCGGCTTCGTGCATCTCGACGTCACCGACGATGCGCAATGGGAGAAAGCGGCCGCTGCGACGATCGCAACCCTCGGCGGCTACGACATCCTGATCAACAACGCCGGCATCGAAATCACGTCGCTGATCTCCGAGGTCAAGGCCGAGGACGCGCGGCGGATGTGCGACGTCAACATCGTCGGCACCGTGCTCGGCATGAAGCACGCCTTCCGTGCCATGCGTCCGGGCGGACCGGCGGGCAAGGGCGGCGCCGTCGTCAACATCGCCTCGGTCGCGGCGACGATCGCCTTCCCGGCCATCGCGGTCTATTCGGGCACCAAATCCGCGGTCGATCGCATGACGCGGGTGGGAGCGATGGAGGCCGGCAAGCTCGGCTTCGGCGTGCGCGTGAACTGCATCTATCCGGGCCTGATCCCGACCGACATGGGCATGCAGCTTGCCAATGACATCGTGAAGATCGGGCTCGCGCCCGACGTCAACGCCGCGGTCGGCTCGGTGGTGGAGCAGACGCCGCTCGGTAAGCTCGCCGAGGTCAGGGACATCGCCGACGCTGCTGTCTTCCTGTGCTCGGACCAGGCGCGCTTCATCACCGGCATCGGCCTGCCGGTCGATGGCGGCATGGGCATGTAAGCGCGGACGATCAACAACAAATCCTTCGGAGGAACGCAATGAGCAAGAAGCCCGTCATCGTCTACGGCGCGTCCGGCTACACCGGCCGCCTGGTCTGCGAATACTTGCGCGAGTACAATATCCCCTTCATCGCCGCCGGCCGCAGCGCCGAGAAGCTCAACGCCGCGATGAAATCGAATGTGGCCGGCATCGAGACTGCCGACTACGAGGTGGTGGAAGTGCCGCACACCGTGAGCGCGCTGACTGAACTGTTCAGGGGCGCCTCGGTGGTGCTCAACACCGTGGGCCCGTTCGCCAAGTTCGGCACCGAGGTGGTGCAGGCCTGCGCCGCTGCCCGGTGCCACTACACTGACACCACCGGCGAGCAGGACTGGCTGATCACGCTCGAACAGGAGTTCGGCGCAAAGTTCGCCAATGCCGGGTTGCTGTTGGCGCCAGGCATCGCGCAGATGTACACCACCGGCGAGATCGCAGCCCAGCTGTGCCTGGAGACGCCCGGCCTCGACACGCTCGACATTGCCGTGTTCTGGGGCGGCAGCCCGACCATCGCATCGACGCAGACCATCCTGGTCAACGCTGCGATGGCCAAGGCCTACTATCTGGAGCAGAACAAATACGTCGAGCATCAGCCCGATGCCGGGCTCTACAACCTCGCCATCCCCGGCCAGCACGAGCTGGCGCTGGCGCTGCCCTGGGGCGGCACTTCGCACCCGGTGTGGTTCAAGCGCGATCCGCGCGTGGCGAACGTGAAGGTGCTCGGCGGCGTGTTCAATCGCGCCCTGATGCTGGGCGTGCCGCAGATCGTCGCCGGCGCGCTGGAGGCGACCAAGAACATGAACCCCGACGACCGCTACGCCGCGTTGGCGCAGACCGCGGCCAGCGTGATGAACACGATGCCGCCGCGCGAGAACCCTCGCGTCAACAAGTCGCTGGATTCAGTGCATGCCTCCGGCCCGCTCGGGCGCGCGCACTGCGTCATCAACGGCAACAGCAACTACAAGCAGACCGGCATGCTTCAGGCCTATGCGGCGGCACATCTGCTGCAGCAGCCGCCGAAGCGCGTCGGCTTCGCCTCCGGCTGCCAGGCGTTCGGCCATCACGAGCTGCTCGGCCAATTGCGCAGTTTTGGCCTTGTCGGTAAGCCGATCCTGACCGTGCACGATTAGGGATGTGGTGCGACGGCGATCTTTCTTCACCTCTCCCCGTCGGGGAGAGGTGAACCTTCACCGCGGCCCGCGTCTAACCAACCTTACGCCGCTTCGGAGGCGACCATGCGCTTCATCGATTACCTCGACAAAGGTGCTTCGCTCGGCGCCGACGCGCCCTGCCTCACCATGGACGGACGCGATCTCAGCTATCGCGAGGTGCAACAGCTGAGCTATCGGATCGCGCGTGGGCTCGACCGCTCGGGCATCGCGCCCGGCGAGAAGGTTGCGATCCTGTCCGGCAACGACCCGCTTGCCTTCTCCTGCGTGTTCGGCATCTCGCGCGCTGCCGCCGTCTGGTGCCCGATCAATCCGCGCAATGAAGCGGCCGAGAACAAGTTCATCCTCGACGGGTTCGATTGCGGCCTGCTGCTGTTCCACTCCAGCTTTGCACCGATGGTCGAGGCGGTCAGGCCGGAGCTGCCGAAGTTGCGCGCACTCGTCTGCCTCGACGCCGAGTTACCCTTCGCGCCATCCTTCGACAACTGGCTCGCCGGCCTCGACGACGGCTTTTATCAGCGCGAGACCATCGACGATCTCGCGATGATCCCGGGCACCGGCGGCACCACCGGCAAGCCCAAGGGCGTGATGCTGTCCGGGCGCAACATCGAGACCATGACGGCGCTGACCCTGATGGGCTATCCCTTCAAGGGCCGGCCGGTCTATCTCGCGCTCGCGCCGCTGACCCATGCGGCCGGCGTGCTGTGTTTCCCGATCATGGCGCTCGGCGGTCGCATCGTGATCATGCATCACCCCGATATCGGCGAATTCCTCGATTTGATCGAACGCTACCGGGTCACGCACACCTTCCTGCCGCCGACCGTGATCTACATGCTGCTCGATCATCCCAAGCTCGACTCCGCGAAGCTCGAGTCCCTGCAATGCTTCTGGTACGGCGCGGCGCCGATCTCGGCCACGCGGCTTGCGGAGGCGCTGCGGCGTATCGGGCCGATGGCGCAGTTGTTCGGTCAGACCGAAGCGCCGATGATGATCTCGATGATGGCACCGAGCGAGCATTACAATGCCGACGGCGCCATCGCGATGGAGCGTCTCGCCTCGGCCGGGCGGGTCAGCCCGCTGGTGCAGGCGGGCATCATGGATGGCGACGGCAATCTGCTGCCGACCGGCGCGCGCGGCGAGATCGTGGTCCGCGGTTCGCTGGTGATGGACGGCTACTACAAGAATCCGCAAGCCACGGCTGAAGCCTCAGTGCATGGCTGGCACCACACCGGCGACATCGGCTACCTCGACGACGACGGCTACCTCTATATCGTCGATCGCGCCAAGGACATGATCATCACCGGCGGGTTCAACGTTTACTCGATCGAGGTCGAGAACGCGCTGCGGGCGCATGAGGCGGTGCAGGATTGCGCCGTGATCGGGCTGGCGGACGAGAAATGGGGCGAGCGGATCGTCGCCGTAGTGCAGCCCCGCGCCGGCCATCGGATCGACCCCGTGGCGCTCGCCGCCTTCGTCAAGGGACAGATCGGCAGCGTCAAGACGCCGAAGCAGATCGAAGTCTGGGACGATCTTCCGCGCTCCAAGGTCGGCAAGGTGCTGAAGCCGGACATCCGCGCGCGATTGACCTGATCGAGCGTGCCCCTACGCCTCGGTCATTCCGGCAGTCCAGCCCGCCGCAGGCCTTCGCCATAGCGCCAGGCATCGTCGGGGCGCCGGTAGGGGCCGAAGATCGCCTCAAGGTTGGACACGCGCTCGCCGGGGTTGATCTGGAGCAGCCGGGCCACGGACTTCTGCGCGGAGCCGAGCTCCCCGGCGAACGCATCGGCGGCTGCGCCGATGCGCAGTGCCGGCAACAGTCTCGGCGTGCCGCGCAAGGCTGCGTTGGCCCAGGACGAGGCTTCCGCGTAGCGGCCGGCGAAGAAGTGCGCGTGGGCGGTGGCGACCTGCATCAGGGGCATCAGTGGATCGACCGGGCTGAGGCGCATTGCATACATCAGATGCGCGACGGCGGCCTCAGGCTCGCCCATCCAGCTCTTGATGAAGCCGGCGAAATAGGAGGCCCACATCATGTTGGGATTGACGGCAAGCGCCTGCGCGATGCACGCGGCACCGGTGTCGAGATCGCGCACGACATAGGAGAGCGCGCCGGCGCTCGTGGCGAGCGCGAGCGCGTCGTCGCCGCCGAGGCGAATGGCGTTCCGCGCCAGCCGATCGGTCTCGGCGATGTCGCGCGCGAGATCGTCGGTGGGCCAGCGATTGGTCCTGTCCTTGACGTAGCAATAGGCGGCCATGCCGTAGGCGGCCGCGAACTCCGGATCGAGCTCGATCGCACGCCTGAACATCTGCAGGGCCTCGACATTGGCCTCGCGGATGGTGAAGCGATAGATCGCCGCCGTGCCGCGCAGATAATATTCGTAGGCGCCCAGGCTCTCCGTCGGCTTGCGCTTGGCGCGCTCGATCGCGGAATGCTCGAGCTTCGGCACCAGGAGCCCCACGACCTGCCGCGCGATCTGGTCCTGCAAATCGAAGATATCCTCGAGCGCGCCGTCGAACCGGTCGGCCCACAGATGCGCGCCGGTCGACGCATCGATGAGCTGCGCGGTGATGCGGACGCGGTCGGCCGATTTGCGCACGCTGCCTTCGAGCACGAAGCTGACGCCGAGCTCGCGGCCGATCTGCTTCACATCGACGGCGCGGCCCTTGTAGGTGAAGCTGGAATTGCGCGCGATGACGAACAGCGAGCGGAAGCGCGACAGCGTCGTGATGATCTCCTCGACGACGCCGTCGGCAAAATACTCCTGGCTTGGATCGCCGCTCATGTTCTGGAACGGCAGCACCGCGATCGCCGGTTGAGCCGGAAGGGGAGGCGCGTCGGTCGCGGCGGGAGGCAACGCGGCGACGGAGGTCTGGTGGTCTGGACTCACCGGACCGACAAACCGGTAGCCGTATTTCGGCATGGTCTCGATCCAGCGTTCGCCGCCCGGCTCTTCTTCGAACACGCGGCGCAGTGCGGCGATCTGCACGGGAAGATTGCTCTCCTCGACGATGAGGCCGGCCCAGGCCGATTTGATCAGCGCATCCTTGGAGACCGGCGTTCCCGCGCGCTCGACGAGCACGCGCAGCACGGCGAGGGCGCGCTGGCTGATCGCGACCGGTGCGCTGCCGCGAAACAGGAGTGCGGCGTCCGCGTCGAGCCGGAACGGGCCGATGATGTAGCTCGTAGCCATGGCGCAATGCTTAAGAACTTTTTCAGAACGACACCATGACTTTCGGCCCGGCCAGGCGCAGATATCTGGCCATTGCTTGCAGCGCTATTCGATCCGGCCGGATTTTCGGTCGCAAAATCAAACAGGTGCAACGCGTCGTCTCGGCCTCGATCAGGGACAGGTCGAAGTTGTATCGGGATTCGTCGCGCGCATTGGCCACCCACCGGAAGACGACAGGAGGACCTGCCTCATGGCACTCGCACTCAACGACATGGCGCCGGATTTCGCGGCGCAGACCACCGAAGGCGATATCCGCTTCCACGACTGGATCGGCGATTCCTGGGCGGTGCTGTTCTCGCATCCGAAGGATTTCACGCCGGTCTGCACGACCGAGCTCGGCACCATGGCCGGTCTGAAGGGCGAGTTCGACAAGCGCAATGTCAAGATCATCGGCATCTCGGTCGATCCGGTCGAGAACCACGACAAGTGGAAGGGCGACATCCACAAGGCCACCGGCCATGCCGTCAATTATCCGATGATCGGCGACCGTGATCTCAAGGTCGCAAAACTTTTCGGGATGCTGCCGGCTTCGGCCGGCGACACGTCGGAAGGGCGCACGCCGGCCGATAATCAGACGGTGCGCTCGGTCTTCGTCATCGGCCCCGACAAGAAGATCAAGCTGGTGCTGACTTATCCGATGACGACCGGGCGCAACTTCCGGGAAATCCTGCGCGTCATCGATTCCATGCAGCTCACGGCCAAATTCCCGGTGGCGACGCCCGCCGACTGGACGCAAGGCGAAGATGTCGTGATCGCGGCGTCGGTGTCGGACGAGGAGGCCGCCAAGCGTTTCGGCTCCTTCGTCACCGTGCTGCCCTATCTGCGCAAGGCAAAGCTACCGGCAGCCTGATTCGAACCTGGCGGGCGCTACCTCTTCGTGGTCCGGGACCGCGTCTACAGCTGGCGCGAGAGGTAGCGGACCGTCTTGCTTCCGTCGTGGATGCTCGCGCTACCGACCTCGGTAAATCCGAGGGCGGCGTGGAAAGCGTCCGAGGCCGGATTCGGCGGCATGCGATTGACTTCGCAAACGATGCGATCGTGGCCGGCCTCGACCGCGCGATCGAACAGGTCGGCGTAAAGCCGGCGCGCGCATCCCATGCCGCGTGCGGTTGCTGCGACCACGATCCGGTCGACATAGACGAAGCGCGCGTAGCGCGCTTGAAACCACAGGAAGTTCGGGCTGTCGTATCGCCCGTCCTGATCGAGTGCGATCAGGAAGGCATCGAGATGGCCGATCCTGCGCGCGTAGAAGGCCTGCGCGACGAGGTCCTGCATCCGCTCGCGCTCAAGCCACGACAATTCCTCTGCATGGCTGTTGTTGAGAGCGAGCATGCTCTCGGCCAGCTTCTCGCCGGGCGACAACTCGGATGTCGTAATCGCGATGGGCATCTGCTGATCCATGGCCATCGTCTAGCAGCGGCGCGGCACAAATGAAAACGGGCATGCCTTCGTGCGAAGGCATGCCCGCCAAATTTCTAGTCGTGCGACGCGCGTGCACTCAGTGCACGCTCACCGCCTGCAACTCGTTGCTCCAGGCATTCGCCACTGCGGCTTCGCGGCTGTCGGTCAGCATGATCGGCGTGCCGTCGGCGGCATGGAGCGCTTCGGGGCTTCGGGGAACAGCCGGGTCTCATCAGTTACGACAACGATTGCATTTCGGTCTTCCTTTATTGACTAGCTTCCCCTAGTGCCCGAGATTTATAGTGTTTGGCGAGCGATGAAATCTCTGATTGTCCTAGGACCTGTAGTCGTTTGGCGGATATCGAAGGCATAGAGATGCTTTCGGTCTGGCGCTCTTTGACTAAGCCTACATGCAAATCGAAATGGCCGGGAGGCAGCACACAATGCGCTATCAATGGAAGGTAAGGCCAACACTAGATCAGTGTGTGAGCGTCTGATGTCAATGTCACAATTCCAGCAGACTCTGAATAGCTATCGAATACTGTCGCACCCACTTTACTCAATCGGCACTTACGACTCCGGGGTCACCGTTCTAAGTCAACAGATTCGGGCTCTCAATCTTGTCTGGGCTTTGGTCGAATCAGAAGCGATCAATTGCAGTGAAAACCTTGAGAAAAAGAAGATCGCGATCGTGGGAGGTGGATTTGCCGGGCTGACGTTCGCGGCAGGTCTTCTCGAAAAAAACGTCAACGCGGAAATTTTCTTGTTTGAAGAGCGTGACACCCTTCTTCCTCTCCAACAGGGCAGCGATTCACGATGGCTTCATCCCCATATTTACAACTGGCCTCGCGAGGGGAGCCAGGTTGGCGCGGCCATGCTGCCTGTCATGAATTGGACTGCGGCTCGCGCGTCGGATGTTGTTGTCCAGGTGCTCACGGAATGGACACGCCTCGCCAAAGACAAGTCGAATATTCATCTGTACTGCAATGCTAGGCATCTCCACATCGATGAGCACCATACCGGCATAGGTCAATTTCATATTGAATGGATCGGTGAGCTTCGAGATGTTGATGGCACAGCTAAGACAAACCATCGAGGCGCCACCGAGGGAAGGTCTGCAGACTTCGACATTGTCGTCCTAGCCGTGGGCTTTGGTGTCGAGACCGGCTCTAGTTCCTACTGGCGAAACGAAACCTTCGCGCAACCAAGCCTGCATCACCCTCGTCGAAACTATCTTGTTTCTGGCCAGGGCGATGGAGCCATGATTGATGTGTTGCGCTTGTGCATCTCGCAATACAGACAAGACCGAATCCTCGAAGAGCTATTTGCTGGCAAGTCCGCGTTGGTCGAGCGGCTCAAGCACTTAGAAACAAGACATCAAGACTTGAACTATCGCGACTTGTTCAATGACTTCGAAGCCCTTCAAGCCGCGTGTGTCGGTGAGTACGACGAATTGCTGAATCAGCTTCGCAATCGATTGCGACGAGACACGGCAGTCATTTTACACCTCCTTGTTGAGAAGTTTGCTCAGCTCTTTGAACCCGCTACGGCCAGGATATCGTTTCAGAACAAGCTACTCATCTACCTTCTCTACAGATGCGGAGGGTTCGTGCCGACCACCGCGGATGAGGATCAGCTCAGGGCTGAGCACGGCATTGACGATGATCGATACGTCAAAAGGCACGGGGTCAAACCGGAACAACAGC
The DNA here is from genome assembly GCF_029714945.1 of Bradyrhizobium sp. CIAT3101. NCBI lineage: Bacteria > Pseudomonadati > Pseudomonadota > Alphaproteobacteria > Hyphomicrobiales > Nitrobacteraceae > Bradyrhizobium > Bradyrhizobium sp. CIAT3101. The sequence continues at coordinate 123,490 of NZ_CP121634.1, read as the reverse complement.
TTCGCAGATTGTTGTCTGAGCGGTTGCGCGCCGGACTTCCAACAACCGCAGTTGCGTTGGCTCAGCACAAGCAATCCGACGTCCCACATTGGGAGGGGGGTTATTTTGGCTATCCAGGGCCGAAGAAGCTCGCCAGCGGATTGCCTCCCGAATTGAAAAGAGAATGGCGCAAGGAGTACCTTCCGGATGCCATTTCTCTTCTTGGAACCACCCTCAGCTCAGCAATAGCGGGTGTAATTCGAGCACATCACTTTGACCGGTCTCGGCTCAGAGTGACCCTGCACCGCACTGTGATCATCCAAGATGAAGAGCTTCTTCAGCAAACTTGCGATTACGCGAGTGATTTCGAAGTAGAAGGGAGCGAAGCCACGGCTGGGCGCACGTTCCCGAATGACAATGCGACCATCGGGCTAGCATATGGGACCAGAAAGATAATTCGAATGGTAAAGGGCGTGAGCGCGGAGCGTCTGAATCAAGCTACAGGCGAGCTGAATCTGGAAATGGCGTCACGCCCGATGTCGCGCAAAGTAAGATTTGTGTTGGCCATTCCACTTCTCGAGCCCGAAACCCACTACAGCTTGCAAACGCCAGTAATAGGCGTCATATATGTAGACAGCGAAGCAGACGATTTCTTCGTTTCGGACGAGGAGCTTCAGGAGCTCGTAGTATTGGCTCAACGCTTCCTGACTGAAATTGAGAAGCGAGATGGATTTAATCGAATCCGCAACCAGCATCTGTCGCGTACTTCGACAACAGAATGCATGCGGCGGGAGATTCCGCCTGCAGTAAGCGACGCCTTTGAAGCAGTGGCGAAAATCGAAGCTCCGCGTAGTACGGGACCACTCCAGCTCAATTTCGACTATTCCGACTTTGCTCCACCGCAGTCGGAGGACAAAAAATGCTAAATCAAGCAAACCAAGTGCCGCTCGCTAGCGTCGCGAATATCACTCACCATCTCAAATGCTGGCCGCAGTTCTTCAACGAAATTGTAGCCGGTCGAAAGAAGCATGATTTACGCAGGGCTGATGACCGCAATTTCCGGGTGGGTGATACCCTAGTGCTGGAAGAGTACGATCCGCAAAGGGACGCTTTCACAGGTCGTACGCTGACGGTGGAAGTGACCTATATTACTTCAGCCAACCTTCCCTGCGCTCTATCTAAGGAGGCATTGCATCCTAACTTCTGTATTTTGAGCATATCTCCAATTCCACATTAGCTGCGGTCGGTTATGACGCGTCTGATTGCTATCACGGGATATTCGGGGGCGGGCAAGACAACAGCGCTCGAAATAATTCAAAAGAAGTGCGCCGGCAGCATTTTGTATGTCGGTCGGATTGTAGGCGATGAGGTGCTTAGACGTGGCCTCCCACCCGGCCCGGCAAGCGAAAAATCAGTCAGACTTCAATTGCGTCACGAGCATGGTATGGCGGCTCTCGCCCACTTGGCCACCCCGCAAATTGTTCGCGAACTCGGATCGGACAAGGCGGTACTCATCGATGCCGTATGCAACATTGAAGAGTTTAATCACTATCGTTTGCACTGTGATCGCGAAGCCCTTCTCATTTCCATCGAGGCAAGTTTCGATGTTCGAGCCGAACGGGTGGCCAGTCGACCTAGCAAAGCGCTTTCTCGAGAAGAACTGCTTGAAAGAGACGAGGTGGAGCGCTGCACATTGCGCACAGACAAAGCAATGGAGTCTGCGGCGCTCCACGTTTCGAATGAGGCATCGCTCGATGCCCTCGCTGTCTTACTGTCGAACGAGCTGCGTGACTTTCTGAATCACTAAAGGTGACCGTGCGCAGCTAAGAACGGCAAGATAGAGTTCTGCAAGCTTGGGGCTAGAGTAATGCCAACGGCCTCTGCGGGTTGGAACCATTCTACTTGCTCGATCTCAGAGCAAGGCTTGGGTGAGCCTAGGAGGCGAGCTGCATACAATCTAACTGTAACGACCGTATCCTTTAGATCTGCAGCGACGTCGGAAAACGATCCGAGGTAGTCCAAGCTATCGATATCCAAGGCGCATCCGAGTTCCTCTTCAACCTCTCGCGCCAACGCTTGGTGATCGTTCTCTCCGGCTTCTGGCTTCCCGCCCGGGAGGATGTAACTTGAGCCACCCTTCTTTTTTACAAGAAGAAGGCGCTTGTCTGTCGTAACGGCAACTCCAATCTTTACGATTTGGCGGGCTGAATTTGACATAACCGTTGACCTCGTCGCGGCCGAATCAGCGCATTGAATCTTTGAGAGTCCAGCGACGCAACTGGGTTGTGCTCGAATTGCACAGGAGACTGCCTTAAGCGTCAGTTTCCATGTGCAGCCGGATAGGTGGACAGGGCTAGGCGGCCCAGTCCATCTGAAGCACATCCGGCTTTGGAAAATGCACGTCCTAAACAAAACGGGCACGCCTTCCTGCGAAGGCATGCCCGTCAAATTTCTATTCGTGCGACGCGCGTGTGCTCAGTGCACGCTCACCGCTTGCAGCTCGTTGCTCCAGGCATTCGCGACTGCGGCTTCGCGGCTGTCGGTCAGCATGATCGGCGTGCCGTCGGCGGCGTGGAGCGCGAATAGCTTGAGGCCGGGCGCAATCTTCGGGGCTTCGGGGAACAGGCCGGGCACATCCTCGGAGCGGATCTGCTTCACATAGGCGATGTGGCCTTCGCCGAGATTCGCCAGCGTCTCGGGCGAGGCGTTCCTGGCTTCGTGTTCGAATACAACGTGACCTTCACTCATGGTCTCGACTCCTTCACAGAAACTAAGCGGTCGAGTCCGCTACTCGTTCCATTATTCGTGCTCATTGATAGCGATTGTCTTAACGATCCTCTCCGGTTCAGGCCGGGCCAGGTCGATCGACAACAACCCGTTCTTCAGATCCGCACCCAGCACCAGCATCCCCTCCGCCAGCACGAAGGTGCGCTGGAAGTGGCGCGCGGCGATGCCGCGATGGATGTATTGCCGGGTCTTGTCGTCCTGCTGCCGCCCGCGGATGACGAGCTGGTTTTCCTCAATGGTTACATCGAGTTGGTCGCGGGTGAATCCGGCGACCGCCAGCGTGATCCGCAAACGCTCGGGCTGGCTGTCCGCGCCGCCGCACCTCTCGATATTGTAGGGAGGATAGCCGTCGGCGCCTTTGACGACGCGGTCGAGCACGCGCTCGATCTCGTCGAAGCCCAGAAGGAACGGACTGGATAACGTAGGAACACGAGACATAGTTTACAAAGTCCTCTCGAAGCGACTTTGGCATTTCAGGGCCCGGAAGCGGCGCCCCTTGGTCAGCAATATGGGCATATCTCTGTTTGGGTTCAAGGACGTAGGAGGGGGCTATGGATTCACTGCTTCCGCCGTCTCCCGGCCATGACGACGGCGCGGGCGAATTACCTCAATGAAAACAGTGCCCCGTCTACTGTGCATGGGGTTGTTTTCGCGGTCTTTGCCGGCCTGACCTTTCGGAACCCGTCAGGCCTCGATCCGCGTCCGCCCGTCGCCGCTGAACAAATGCAGTTTTTGGCGCACCGCCGCGACCCGGATCTTCTGGCCGATCGCCGGGGCCTCGGTTCCGGGAATGCGGACGATGACCTCGCCTGCCGGTAGCTCGACCGGGGTGGCGGCGACACGCTGCCCGTCCTGGGCGCGCGAGCCGTAAACGAAGGTCTCGGCACCGACGCGCTCGATCGCCTCGACCGTCAGCGGCAGTGCAACGCCGCCGGCAGGAGTCTGGTCGGTGATCGCCAGATCCTCCGGACGGATGCCGAGGATGCCGGCCTCGCCTGCGCTGCCGCCGAGCTGCGACTTGATCTCGTCCTGGCGCGTCGACATCAGGTTCATCGGCGGTGCGCCGATGAAGGAGGCGACGAAGGTCGTGGCCGGCTTCTCGTAGATCGCCAGCGGATTGCCGACCTGCTCGACCTCGCCGCCGTTCATCACGACCAGGATGTCGGCGAGCGTCATCGCCTCGAGCTGGTCGTGGGTGACGTAGATCGAGGTGACGTTGAGTCGGCGCTGCAGCTTGCGGATCTCGACGCGCATCGAGATGCGGAGCTTGGCGTCGAGATTGGACAGCGGCTCGTCGAACAGGAACACTTTTGGCTGGCGCACGATGGCGCGGCCCATGGCGACGCGCTGGCGCTGGCCGCCGGAGAGCTGGCGCGGCTTGCGCTCCAGCATCGGCGCGAGCTCGAGCACGCGCGCGGCTTCCTCGACGCGGGTCTTGATCTCGGCTTCCTTCATGCCGCGATTGCGCAGGCCGTAAGCCATGTTGTTGAACACGCTCATATGCGGATAGAGCGCGTAGTTCTGGAACACCATCGCGATGTCGCGATCGGCGGGCTCGACCTGGTTGACGACCTTGCCGCCGATGTCGATCTCGCCGCCGGTGACGGTCTCGAGCCCGGCGACCATGCGCAGCAGCGTGGACTTGCCGCAGCCGGAAGGTCCGACCAGCACGCAGAACTGGCCGTCGCCGACATCGACGTTGACGCCCTTGATGGCCTCGAAGCCGCCGGGATAGGTCTTGCGGACGTTGCGCAGGGTGACGTTGGCCATGACTCTCTACTTCTCCGTCTCGACCAGGCCGCGCACGAACAATTTCTGCATGGCGACGACGACGAACACCGGCGGCAGCATGGCCAGCACGGCGGTCGCCATCACGATCGGCCATTCGGTCAGCGCATCGTTGGTGGTCATCATCTTGCGAATGCCGATCTGGATGGTCTGCATGTCGTCGCGCGTGGTGATCAGGAGCGGCCAGAGATATTGATTCCAGCCGAGGATGAACAGGATCACGAACAGCGCGGCCATGTTGGTGCGCGACAGCGGCAGCAGCGTATCCCAGAAGAAGCGCAACGGGCCGGCGCCGTCGATGCGCGAGGCCTCCAGCAATTCATCCGGCACGGTCATGAAGAACTGGCGGAACAGCAGCGTTGCGGTGGCCGATGCGATCAGCGGCAGCGCGAGGCCGGCATAGCTGTCGAGCATGTGCAGATCGGCGACGATCTTGTAGGTCGGATAGATGCGGACCTCGACCGGCAACATCAGCGTGATGAAGATGATCCAGAAGATCGGCATCCGGAAGGGAAAGCGGAAATAGACGATCGCATAGGCCGAGATGATCGAGATCGCGATCTTGCCGATCGCGATCGCCAGCGCCATCACCAGCGAGTTCAGCATCATGTTGCCGACCGGCTCGCGGGTCGAGCCGCTCGTGCCGACGAAGATGGTCTGGTAGTAGACCTCGAAGAAATGGCCGCCGGGCAACAGCGACATCTGCCCGTTGGCGATCAGCGCGTTGTCCTGGGTCGAGGCGACGATGGCGACGTAGACCGGGAAGGCGACGATCGCGATCCCGATCCAGAGGACGATGTGGGCGACGTAGCGTCGAAAGCCCTCTTGCTCGACCATCAGTAGGTCACCTTGCGTTCGACGAAACGGAACTGGATGCCGGTCAGCACGATGACCATGACCATCAGGATCACCGACTGTGCCGCCGAGCTGCCGAGGTTTCCGCCGATCAGGCCGTCATTGTAGACCTTATAGACCAGCGTCTCCGTCGACTTGCCGGGACCGCCGCGCGTCATGGTGTCGATGATGCCGAACGTGTCGAAGAAGGCGTAGACGATGTTGACGACCAGCAGGAAGAAGATGGTCGGCGACAGCAGCGGGAAGGTCACGGTCCAGAACCGGCGCATCGGGCGCGCGCCGTCGATCGCGGCGGCCTCGAGCACGCTCTTCGGAATGGCCGCGAGGCCTGCGAGGAAGAACAGGAAATTATAGGAGATCTGCTTCCAGGCGGCGGCGAGGATCACCAGCGTCGCGGCCTGGTTGCCGTCGAGCAGCGGATTCCATTCGATGCCGGCGGCGCGCAGATAGCGCGAGAGCACGCCGAGCGAGGGATGCAGCATGAAGACCCAGAGCACGCCGACCACGGGCGGTGCCACGGCATAGGGCCAGATCAGCAGCGTGCGATAGACCGCGCCGCCGCGTAAGGGCTTGTCCGCCATCACCGCGAGCAGCAGTGCCACGGAGAGCGAGGACGCGGCGATCGCAAACGAGAAGAAGAAGGTTCGGACGACCGTCTCGAAATAGGCGGGGTCGCTGAACAGCTCGACGTAATTCTCGAACCAGACGAAGCTGGTCGAGAGGCCGAAGGCGTCCTGCAGCAGGAAGGACTGGATGACGGCCTGCGCGGCCGGCCAGTAGAAGAAAATCAGAACGATCGCGAGTTGCGGCGCAACCAGCGCATACGGCAGCAGCTTTGATTGGAAAATCGCTTGCTTTTGCATGGTGGGGTGACGTTGGCGGGCCGCTGATCTTGCGGCCCGCCGGCGTCTTCGCCTTATTTTACGGCGGTCTTTTCGAACTGGCGCAGCATCGTGTTGCCGCGCTCGACGGAGGCATCGAGCGCCTGCTTGGCGGTCTTCTTGCCGGCCAGCGCCTGCTCGATCTCTTCCGACCAGACGTCACGCAGCTGGACCATGTTACCGAGGCGCAGACCGCGCGAATTCTCGGTCGGCTCCTTGTTGGTCAGCTCGAGCAGCGGGGTCTCGAGATAGGGCTGATCCTTGTAGAAGCCCTCGGCCTTGGCCTTCTCATAAGCCGCCTTGGTGATCGGCAGATAGCCCGAGGCCTTGTGGATGTAGACCTGACGATCGGTGTCGGAGAGGAAGGTCAGGAATTTGGCGACGCCCTTGTATTCGTCGGCCGACTTGCCGCCCATCACCCAGAGCGAAGCACCGCCGATGATCGAGTTCTGCGGCGCGCCCTTGACGTCCGGGTAATACGGCATCGGCGCGGCGGTGAAGTTGAACTTGGCCTGCGCCTTGACGTTGCCGAAGAAGGCCGACGAGGTCAGGTAGATCGCGCACTCACCCGAGGTGAAGCGGCCTTCGCCCTGGTTGGTGCGGCCGGCGTAGTCGTAGGTCTTGTCCTTCTGCAGCTCGACCAGCTTCTCGAGATGCTTCTCCTGCAGCGGCGCGTTGAACTCGAGCTTGGTGTCGAAGCCGTCGAGACCGTTGGCCTTGCTGGCGAGCGGCACGTTGTGCCACGCGGAGAGCTGCTCGAGGTTGACCCAGGTGACCCAGGAGTTGGAGAAGCCGCAGGTCGGGTGACCGTTATCGTGCAGCTTCTTGGCGACCTCGAACACTTCGGGCCAGGTCTTCGGGATCTCGGCGTTGACCTTTTTCAGTTCGTCAAGGTTGACCCACATCACGGTCGACGACGAGTTGAAGGGGAAGGACAGCATCTCGCCCTTCGAGGTCGAATAGTAGCCGGTGATCGCGGACAGATAGTTCTTCGGATCGAACTTCTCGCCGGCGTCGGCCATCAGCTTGTAGACGGGCTTCACGGCGCCGGTCGCGGCCATCATGGTCGCGGTGCCGACTTCGAACACCTGCATGATGTGCGGGGCGTTGCCGGCGCGGAATGCGGCGATGCCGGCGTTCATGGTGTCGGGATAGCTGCCCTTGTAGGTCGGGATGACCTTGTAGTCGCTCTGCGACGCATTGAAGTCGTTGGCGAGCTTGACGATGACGTCGTTGTTCGCGCCCGTCATCGCATGCCACCACTGGATTTCAGTCACGGCCAGCGCCGGCGAAGCCGTCATGCCAGCCGCGATTGCAATAGCGGCAGCTGCTCCAAAATGTCGAAGAGCCATTAAGTAACCTCCCTTGGCCGTTCTCTTGGCCGTCAAAAAGAAGCGCTTGCGCTAGCAGCGCCTTATGACGTTCACATGACTGTGTAAGCGGCCGAAACGAAAGCGGCAAGCGCTGGAAAAGGGAAGCCATCAAATAGGCGAACACGGCGCGGGCAGCCTCCTCCGTTCGCGGTGCACACATGTGCCCGCGCCGCAGTGCGGCATCACCCGTTGGGTGCGCGGAGGCTGGGCCCTAGCGCTTGCGCTCGGGCCCGCAGACGACGCCGTTCGCGACCATCGCGTCGATCTCCGCCTTTGAGTAGCCGAACTCGCCCAACACCTCCTGGGAGTGTTGGCTGAACTTCGGCGGCAGGCGGCGCAGGCTCGGCTTGCTGCGATCGAGCCGGATCGGCGAGGCCACGCCCTTGTACCAGTCCTTCTCGATGACATCGCCGCGCGCGATCGTGTGCGGGTTGGTCAACGCCTGGTCGATCTTCTGCACGGGACCTGCGGGCAGGCCTGCGGCCAGCAGGCGATTGCACAGCGGTTCGGCCTCGTGCTGGCTGAACACCGCGGCAAGCTCGGCGCGCAGCGCGTCGCGATTGGCGATGCGGTCCTTGTTGCGGGCAAAGCGCGGATCGGTGCCGAGCTCGGGCTTGCCAATCTCCTTGGCAAGCTTGCGGAAGGTGCCATCGTTGCCGACGCCGATGAAGATGTTGTCGGTCTTGGTCGGGAAGATCGCGTACGGCACGAGGTTCGGATGCTCGTTGCCGGTAAGTCCCGGCGGCTTGCCATGCATGAAATAATTCGCGGTGTGCGGATGCATGATGGCGAGGCCGGTTTCGTACAGCGTCGTCTCGAGGAACTGACCCTTGCCCGAGCGCTGCCGCTCGGACAGCGCCATCAGGATCCCGATCGCCGCATAGAGGCCGGTGGTGATGTCGACCAAGGGCACACCGATCCGCATCGGGCCGCTCTCGGGCGAGCCGGTCGCCGCGATCATGCCGGTCATGGCCTGGATGATCGCGTCATAGCCGGGATTGCCGCCGCGCGGGCCGTCGGCGCCGAAGCCGCAGATCCGGCAATGCACGAGGCGCGGATATTTCTTGCTGAGAACATCGTTGCCGATGCCCCATTTCTCCAGCGTGCCCGGCTTGAAATTCTCGATCAGGACGTCGGCCGTTTCCAGCATCTTGAGCAGCACGACACGGCCGCCCTCGGAGGCGAGATCGAGCCCGATCGAGCGCTTGTTGCGGTTGATGCCGACGAAATAGGCCGCGTCGTCGTCGTGGAAGGGAGGGCCCCAGTCGCGCACCTCGTCGCCCGCGGGCGGCTCGACCTTGATCACGTCGGCGCCGTGGTCGGCGAGAATCTGGGTGCAGTAGGGGCCGCCGAGCACGCGCGTGAGATCGATGACGCGCAGTCCGCTCATTGCGCCGGTTGCGGCTTCAGTCATGCCTTCGCTTCCCCTGTGTCGATGTTGACGACAGGCCTAGCGAGGTTCGTTCAAGCCAGCAATGGCTTGTCGCGTAGAGGGTCATGCAGCGCAGGCGGCAATCCCGCGGCATGGCAAATCAGGCGGAAGCGGCCGGCCCGAGGGGGATCCCGGGCCAGCCAATCCACCGTCAGATCAGACGACCGTCAGGCGAACGTCGACATTGCCGCGCGTCGCGTTGGAGTACGGGCACACCTGGTGCGCCTTCTCGACCAGCGCCTCGGCCTCGGTGCGGGACAGGCCCGGCAGCGAGACGGCCAGATCGATGTCGAGGCCGAAGCCGCCGGCCGAGCGCGGGCCGATGCCGACGGTCGAGGTCACGGAAGCGTCGGCGGGAACCTTCGGTCCGCCCTGCGAGGACACGAACTTCATCGCGCCGATGAAGCAGGCGGCATAGCCGGCCGCAAACAGCTGCTCGGGATTGTTGCCGGCGCCGCCGCCACCGCCGAGCTCCTTCGGCGTCGTGAGCTTGACGTCGAGTGCGCCGTCGAGGGTCGCGGCATGGCCGTCACGGCCACCGGTGGCTTTTGCGCTGGTCTTGTAGAGGACGTTCACGAACATTTTCGTCTCCCTTGGGGTCTTCGGGTTGGGGTGGAACCTGTATCGCAAACAATTAGATTGTGCGCAATTGAAATTTGCATGCCTCACATTTAATTGTTCGCAATTGAATGTCGCCCGACCCGGTCCCACAATGCGGGTCAATCTCGTGAGATTCCCTATGGCCCGGAAATTATCGACCCTGGATCCGCAACGTCTCGACAACCAGATCTGCTTCGCCGTCTATTCGGCCGCGCATGCCTTCAACCGCGTCTACAAGCCGCTGCTCGACCGGCTTGGCCTGACCTATCCGCAATATCTGGTGATGCTGGTGCTGTGGGAGCGCGACGACGTGCCGCTCAAGGACATCGGCGAGAAGCTGTTTCTTGATTCCGGCACGTTGACGCCGCTGCTCAAGCGGTTGGAGGCCGCGCACCTCGTCAAGCGCACGCGCTCCAGCGAGGACGAGCGTCAGGTCCTGATCGCGCTGACGCCGCAGGGGCACGCGCTCAAGGACAAGGCGCGCAGCGTCCCGCAGTCGATCCTGGCCGCGTCGGACTGTTCCGTGTCGGAGCTGGTCGCAATGAAGGACGAGATCGTTGCGTTGAGGGATCGGTTGAATGCGGTGATTGGGGAGTAGGGGGGACTAGAGGCGCTTCTTGGTGAAGGCGCGACCGGATGCTGACTTCAGGTATTTTTCGAATGCGACGGCTTGCTTCTCATCGCTGAACGCAATGTAAGTTTTTAGACGCCAGGGCCCGTATTTCGAGGTGTGAGGCACCTCGCCGGCATTGTGCTTTGCAAGTCGGGCTCGGAGATCATCAGTGATCCCAACATAGAAGTGGAGGGAATCAAGGCTCTCGAGGATGTAGACGTACTTCACCGCACGCTCCCCAGTTTTCGGGGGAGCTTACAATCGTTTTCAATTTGCTGAAGCCCGGCTTCGCCCTGCGGGCTACGCCGCGGCAGCCTTCGCTAGCTTCGCTACGATGGAGCGGAGCTGGCTTGCCGAGCCGTAGCTGGCGAAGCCAGCGAAGGCTGGTGGAGCCAGGCGGGATCGAACCGCCGACCTCTTGCATGCCATGCAAGCGCTCTCCCAGCTGAGCTATGGCCCCTTAACTCTTGGGATGATCCTGGGGGATCACTCCCGACCGGCGAGCCTTCCGACTCGCGCGGTGCACCCTTTTTCACAGATCAGGACTGATCTCAAGTCTCTTCATCACCTCCGACATCACCAATGATGTCGGTAACGTCCTCATCGCCCTCTTCTTCGTCGGCAATGAAGGTCGAATCATCGTCATCGTCGTCATCGAGGGTCTCGTCGACCTCGATATCATCCTCGGATTCGGGGACGACGGCCTTCACCTTGCCGGTGTTCTCTTCGGCATCGGCCTCCTCGAGCGAGACCTCTTCGACCTCTGCCGGCTCCGGCGTGGTATCCGCGGCAGCCGCATGACGAGCTTCGGCGCCGCGGGTCGCGCGGGCCGGCGCCACGGGCGCAATCGGCACAACCTCGCCGGTATAGGGCGAGATCACCGGATTCTTGTTGAGGTCATAGAACTTCTTGCCCGTGGTCGGGCAAATACGTTTGGTTCCGAGTTCGGACTTGGCCACGGCAGAGGAATCCTGGGATGTCTGAAAAGCGGTGTTTCACTTGGCTAGTTGGCGGCCCGCTGTCAATAGCGCATTACGAGAGAAAGACATGCTCGTGACGGCGGGGAGACCATGTGGTAGGTGCCCGCGAGCCTCTGAGGCGCATCCAAGGACACAATCTTGACCCATTCCGACAAGCCGACGCCGCTGAAGTCGCGCTCGAGCGGCCCCCTGACCGGGAAAGTACGGGTGCCCGGGGACAAGTCGATCTCGCACCGGGCCCTCATCCTGGGCGCGCTCGCGGTCGGCGAGACCCGCATTACGGGCCTTCTCGAGGGCGAGGACGTCCTCAACACCGCCAAATCGATGCAGGCGCTCGGCGCCAAGGTCGAACGCACCGGCGATTTCGCCTGGAAGGTGCAGGGCGTGGGGGTCGGAGGCTTTGCCCAACCCAAGGCCGCGCTGGATTTCGGCAACTCCGGCACCGGCTGCCGGCTCGTCATGGGCGCCGTCGCCGGCTGCCCGATCTCGGCGATTTTTGACGGCGATGCCTCGCTGCGCAGCCGCCCGATGCGCCGGATCCTCGATCCGCTGGAAAAGATGGGCGCCAAGGTCGCTTCTGCCGCCGAGGGCGGCCGGCTGCCGCTGACCGTCCAGGGCGCGCGCGATCCGCTGCCGATCACCTACAAGACCCCGGTTGCCTCGGCCCAGATCAAATCGGCGGTGCTGCTGGCGGGCTTGTCTGCGCCGGGCACCACGACGGTGATCGAGAACGAGGCCAGCCGCGACCACACCGAGCTGATGCTGAAGCATTTTGGCGCCGATATCACCTCGGTGGCCGAGGGCGCTCACGGCCGGCGCATCACGCTGGTCGGCCAGCCCGAGCTGCACGGCGCGACCGTCATCGTGCCCGCCGATCCGTCCTCAGCGGCCTTTCCGGTCGTCGCGGCACTGATCGTCGAAGGCTCCGATGTCGTTCTGTCGGACGTGATGACCAATCCGCTGCGCACCGGCCTGTTCACGACGCTGCGCGAGATGGGCGCTTCCATCGAGGAAAGCGACGTGCGCGGTGACGCCGGTGAGCCGATGGCGCAGCTGCGCGTGCGCGCGTCCAAACTGCGTGGCGTCGAGGTGCCGCCGGAACGCGCGCCCTCGATGATCGACGAATATCTCGTGCTGGCGGTCGCCGCATCCTTCGCCGAAGGCACGACCATCATGCGCGGCCTGCAGGAGCTGCGCGTCAAGGAATCCGACCGGCTCGAGGCCACCGCGGACATGCTCCGCGTCAACGGCGTGAAGGTCACCGTCTCCGGCGACGACCTGATCGTCGAGGGCCGTGGCCATGTGCCCGGCGGCGGCACTGTCGCCACGCATATGGACCACCGTATCGCGATGTCCGCGCTGGTGATGGGCTGCGCGTCCGATCAGCCGGTGACCGTCGACGACACCGGCTTCATCGCCACCAGTTTCCCGGACTTCATTCCGATGATGCGGTCGCTGGGGGCCGAGTTTTCATGATCATCGCCATCGATGGACCCGCGGCCTCGGGCAAGGGCACGCTCGGCAAGCGCCTCGCCCATCACTATGGCTATCGTCATCTCGATACCGGCGTGATCTATCGTGCGGTCGCCTACGCCCTGATGCAGTCCGGTCATGATCTCCGGGACGAGGCGGCTGCGGTACAGGCCGCGCTGGAACTCGATCCCGAAAAGTTCGGCAATCCCGCCCTCAAGACCCAGACGGCAGGCGAGGGCGCTTCGATCGTTTCGGCGATCCCCAGGGTTCGCGAGGTCCTGCTCACTTTCCAGCGGCAATTCGCCGCCGGTCCGCCCGGTGCCGTCCTGGACGGCCGCGACATTGGAACCGTGATCTGCCCCGACGCCGACGTGAAGATTTTCGTCGTGGCCGACCCGAAAGTCCGCGCCCGCCGCCGCACCATGGAGGCGAGGGCCAGGGGCGAGGAGGCGGATGAGGCGGCGGTGCTCGCCGACATCATCCAGCGCGACGAGCGGGACAAGAACAGGCCGATTGCGCCTTTGAAACCGGCCGCGGATGCTTACTTGCTAGATAACTCCCAACTGGATATAGAAGGCGGCGTCCGGGCCGCCATCGACATTATCGAGGCCGTCCGAGCGGGCCGGTCGCGGGGTTAAGCCGCTGCCGTCATTGGAGGAAGCGCCCGCTCCCGCTCTTTGAGGTCGATACTCTCGGTCCCTGTTTGGGGCCGACGCGATCCAGGCTCCGGACAACAGATTTTCACGTATCGAACGTGCGGGCCCAGCCGGCCCGCTTCCGCTGTTCCGGTCGCAAAACCGGAGCAACGAGCGGTCGCTCGAAGGTTTTGTGGACCTTCCGACACTGCGCGTCCGATACGCCCAAAAACCCAACGGCCGGCAAGACATCCGCAACTGGAGAACAAATGGCTTCGACTTCCGCTGATACCTATAGCCCGTCGCGTGACGATTTCGCCGCGATGCTCGACGAGTCCTTCGCAGGTGGCAACCTGCAGGAGAGCTCGGTCGTCAAGGGCAAGGTGGTTGCAATTGAAAAGGACATGGCCGTCATCGACGTCGGCCTGAAGACCGAAGGCCGCGTTGCGCTGCGCGAATTTTCCGGCCCTGGCCGTGACAGCGAGATCAAGGTTGGCGACGAGGTGGAAGTGTTCCTCGATCGCATCGAGAACGCCCTCGGCGAAGCCGTGCTGTCGCGCGACAAGGCGCGCCGCGAGGAGAGCTGGGGCAAGCTGGAGAAGGCGTTCCAGAACAACGAGAAGGTCACGGGCGTCATCTTCAACCAGGTCAAGGGCGGTTTCACCGTCGACCTCGACGGTGCCGTTGCCTTCCTGCCGCGCTCGCAGGTCGACATTCGTCCGATCCGCGACGTCGCGCCGCTGATGAACAACGCGCAGCCGTTCCAGATCCTCAAGATGGACCGCCGTCGCGGCAACATCGTCGTTTCCCGCCGCACGGTTCTCGAAGAGACCCGCGCCGAGCAGCGTCAGGAGCTGGTGCAGAACCTCGAAGAGGGTCAGGTCATCGACGGCGTGGTCAAGAACATCACCGATTACGGTGCGTTCGTTGACCTCGGCGGCATCGACGGCCTGCTGCACGTCACCGACATCGCGTGGCGCCGCGTCAACCACCCGACCGAGGTGCTCTCGATCGGCCAGACCGTGAAGGTCAAGATCATCAAGATCAACCACGAGACGCACCGCATCTCGCTGGGCATGAAGCAGCTGCTGGACGATCCGTGGCAGGGCATCGAAGCCAAGTACCCGCTGGGTGCCCGCTTCACCGGCCGTGTCACCAACATCACCGACTACGGTGCGTTCGTCGAGCTCGAGCCGGGCATCGAAGGCCTGATCCACGTCTCCGAGATGTCGTGGACCAAGAAGAACATGCACCCCGGCAAGATCGTGTCGACCTCGCAGGAAGTCGACGTGCAGGTGCTGGAAGTCGATTCCGTCAAGCGCCGCATCTCGCTCGGCCTCAAGCAGACCATGCGCAACCCGTGGGAGGTCTTCGTCGAAGGTCACCCGACCGGTTCGGTGGTCGAGGGCGAAGTCAAGAACAAGACCGAGTTCGGTCTGTTCCTGGGCCTCGAGGGCGACGTCGACGGCATGGTCCATCTCTCCGACCTCGACTGGAAGCTTCCGGGCGAGCAGGTGATCGACAACTACAAGAAGGGCGACATGGTGAAGGCCGTGGTGCTCGATGTGGACGTCGAGAAGGAGCGTATCTCGCTCGGCATCAAGCAGCTCGAAGGCGACCCCTTCGCCGAGCCGGGCGATGTCAAGAAGGGCGCGGTCGTGACCTGCGAAGTGCTCGAAGTGAAGGAAAGCGGTATCGAGGTGAAGATCGCCGGTACCGACTTCTCGACCTTCATCAAGCGCTCGGAGCTCGCGCGTGACCGCAACGACCAGCGTGCCGAACGCTTCGCCGTCGGCGAGAAGGTCGATGCCCGCGTGATCCAGTTCGACAAGAAGGCCCGCAAGGTCCAGGTGTCGATCAAGGCGCTCGAAGTCGCCGAAGAGAAGGAAGCCATCGCGCAGTACGGCTCCTCGGATTCGGGTGCGACGCTCGGCGACATCCTGGGCACCGCGCTCAAGAACCGCGACAGCAAGTAAGCGAAACGTAGGTTTTGCTGACATCAGAGCCCCGGCGCGAGCCGGGGCTTTTTTGTTTTGATCGTCGTCCCGGCCTTCGCCGGGACGACAGCAGGGTGTGTGGCAGCCTCTCGCCCCGCTCACAGCCTTGTTTTCTTCAAATTGCGCCGCAATTGATGTATCCAGGCAAGCCATTGGTCACGTTGTGACGGCACAACGCCAGCGGCCCTTCATTTGGAGATATTCAGATGTCGCTCGATTCTGACATCATCGTCGATCGCCGCAGGATCCGCCGCAAGCTGACGTTCTGGCGCGTGGTGGCCGCGCTGATCGCGATCGCTGCGATCGCGGGCTTTGCGCTGGTCGCGACGCCGGGCGCGCGCGGCACCTTCGCCTCCGCCGGCGCGATCGCGCGCGTGCAGATCGACGGTCTGATCCGCAGCGATGCCGAGCGGACGCGGGCGCTGGAGCGGCTGGAGAATTCGCAGGCCGCCGCCGTGATCGTTCACATCAACTCGCCGGGCGGCACCACCGCCGGCTCCGAGCAGCTCTACGATTCCCTGACGCGCCTGAAGGCGAAGAAGCCGCTGGTCGTCGTGGTCGAGGGTCTTGCGGCATCGGGCGGCTACATCACTGCGATTGCGAGCGACCACATCATCGCGCAGCAGAGCTCGCTGGTGGGCTCGATCGGCGTGCTGTTCCAGTTTCCCAACGTCTCGGAGCTTCTGAAGACGATCGGCGTCAAGGTCGAGGAAGTGAAGTCCACGCCGCTGAAGGCCGCCCCCAACGGTTTTGAGCCGACCAGCCCCGAGGCCCGGGCCGCGCTGGACGCGCTGGTGAAGGATTCCTATGCCTGGTTCAAGGATTTGGTGAAGCAGCGGCGTGGCATGGATGACACGCAGCTCGAAAAAGTGGTCGATGGCCGCGTCTTTACCGGCCGCCAGGCGATCAATCTCAAGCTGATCGATCAGCTCGGTGACGAGAAAACCGCCGTGACTTGGCTCGAGGAGCAGAAGGGCGTCAAGAAGGGTCTTTCGGTGCGCGATTACAAGCTCGAGCCGCGTTTTGGCGACCTGCCGTTCCTCAAGACAGCTGCCTCCGTCACGCTGGAAGCGCTTGGATTCAGCGCGATTGCGCACCAAATCGCGCAAACCGGCGTCGTGCAGGCGGTCGATCGCGTCGGGTTGGACGGGATGCTGGCCCTGTGGCAGCCGGCCGCGTCGAATTGACCGGGAATAAGTGGGAACAACGCGAGCGCGAGAGCTTTTTCCCGTCCCGCGGGTAGCGGTGCAGCCCGCTTTTTCGGCAAATGTCACGCATTTTCACGACGCTCAACCTTCATTTAGCGTCTTGACAGATCACAGTATTTTCACGGAAATGGTCATCCGCACGCTTCCGGGTCCTATTCCTCGATGATCAAATCCGAACTTGTTCAGCGTATCGCCGAGCACAACCCGCATCTGTACCAGCGGGATGTCGAGAACATTGTGAATGCGATTCTCGAGGAAATCGTAGCAGCACTCGCACGCGGCGACCGCGTCGAGCTGCGCGGTTTTGGTGCCTTCTCGGTCAAGCATCGCCCCGCACGCGCCGGCCGCAATCCGCGCACCGGCGCCCATGTCCCTGTCGATCAGAAGAGCGTTCCGTTCTTCAAGACCGGCAAGGAAATGCGCGAGCGGCTCAACCGCGATCATCCGGATCCGGGCGCACCGGACTAGCGCTGTCGTCCGGATTTTACCTGATGGCCGCATGATGCGGCAGCAAGCTTGATTCAAGACGGGCGCTCGCGATGCGAAAGTTCCTGACCGCGCTGATCCTGATTCCGCTGGCCCTGATCCTGGTGACCTTTGCGGTCGCCAACCGGCACTTCGTCACCGTCTCCTTCGATCCCTTTATGGCGGCCGATCCGGCCCTGTCGATCACGCTGCCGCTGTTCCTGCTGCTGATCCTGGTCGCTGCCGTGGGCGTCATCGCCGGCGGTTGCGCGGTCTGGTTTGGCCAGCGGCACTGGCGCCGTGCCGCGCGCCGCCATGAGGCGGATGCACGGGCCGCCCGGGGCGAGCTGGCCGATCTGCGGGCCCAGACGGCCCCGGCCAAGCCCGAGCCCCGGCACCTCCCGGTGCCCTCCGGGGTCGGCCTTTACGGGGCCATCGGGCGAGACAAGCAGCGCGCGACGTTGTAGAAGCGGCCCCGACCGAAAACCCTGTTTTCCGGCCGCCGCTTGCGGCCTTCACCCGCTTTGAGACCATGCCCCTGCTCGTCAAAATCTGCGGTCTGTCCACGCGTGAGACGCTCGACGTCGCGCTCGACGCGGGTGCCGACATGGTGGGGTTCGTGTTCTTTCCGCCGTCGCCGCGGCATGTCTCGCTGGAGACGGGGCGCGACCTCGGCCGCCAGGTGAAGCAGCGCGCGCTCAAGGTCGCGCTCACGGTCGATGCCGACGATGCCACGCTCGACAACATCATGGACGCGCTGTCGCCGGACATTTTTCAGCTCCACGGCAAGGAAAGCGTGGCGCGGCTGCGCGACATCAAGCAGAAATTCGGCCGCCCGGTGATGAAGGCGGTGCCGGTCGCAACCGCAGGTGATCTCGCCGTGCTGCCCGGCTATGCCGCAGTCGCCGACCGCATCCTGTTCGATGCACGCGCGCCGAAGGATGCGACGCGGCCCGGCGGTCTC
Source organism: Bradyrhizobium sp. CIAT3101 (assembly GCF_029714945.1). Classification (NCBI taxonomy): domain Bacteria; kingdom Pseudomonadati; phylum Pseudomonadota; class Alphaproteobacteria; order Hyphomicrobiales; family Nitrobacteraceae; genus Bradyrhizobium; species Bradyrhizobium sp. CIAT3101. Next base: position 105,460 of record NZ_CP121634.1, on the reverse strand, counting down.
GGTGCTGCCTTCGACTGGCACCTGCTCGAAAATCTCGATCTCAAATTGCCCTACATGGTCTCGGGCGGACTGCACGCCGACAACGTCGCCGAAGCCCTCCGCGTCACCGGTGCCGGCGGCGTCGATGTGTCCTCCGGTGTCGAGAGCACGCCAGGCGTCAAGGACCCGGAGCTGATCAAGGCCTTCATTCGCGCCGCGCGCGCCACCCAAGAGTTGAGCGTTCGATGAACATCGCCAAACCAAATTCCTATCGCAGCGGCCCCGACGAGCGCGGCCATTTCGGCATCTTCGGCGGACGCTTCGTCGCCGAAACCCTGATGCCGCTGATTCTCGATCTGGAGAAGGCCTACACCGCGGCCAAGGCTGATCCGGCCTTCCAGGCCGAGATGAACGGCTATCTCAAGAACTATGTCGGCCGGCCCTCGCCGCTCTATTTCGCCGAGCGCCTCACGGAGCATCTCGGCGGCGCCAAGATCTATCTCAAGCGCGAAGAGCTCAACCACACCGGTTCGCACAAGGTGAACAACGTGCTCGGCCAGATCATGCTGGCGCGGCGCATGGGCAAGAAGCGCATCATCGCCGAGACCGGCGCCGGCCAGCACGGTGTCGCCACGGCGACGCTGTGCGCGCGCTTCGGCCTCGAATGCGTGGTCTATATGGGCGCCGTCGACGTCGAGCGGCAGCAGCCCAACGTGATCCGCATGGAGATGCTGGGCGCAACGGTGCATCCGGTGCAGTCGGGCACGCGCACGCTGAAGGACGCGATGAACGAGGCGCTGCGCGATTGGGTCACCAACGTGCACAACACGTTCTATTGCATCGGCACGGTGGCAGGGCCGCATCCCTATCCGACGCTGGTGCGGGACTTCCAGTCGATCATCGGCAACGAGACCAAGACGCAGATGCAGGAGGTCGAAGGCCGCCTGCCGGATTCGCTGGTCGCCTGCATCGGCGGCGGCTCGAACGCGATGGGCCTGTTTCATCCGTTCCTCGACGATCCCTCCGTCGAAATCTTCGGCGTCGAAGCCGCGGGCCACGGGCTGACGCAGCTGCATGCGGCCTCGATCGCGGGCGGCCGTCCCGGCGTGCTGCACGGCAACCGCACCTATCTCTTGATGGATGCCGACGGCCAGATCCAGGACGCGCATTCGATCTCGGCTGGCCTCGACTATCCCGGCATCGGCCCCGAGCATTCCTGGCTGCATGAGATCGGCCGCGTCAATTATCTCTCCGCGACCGATGACGAGGCGCTTACCGCGTTCCAGCTGCTCTCGAAGCTCGAAGGCATCATTCCCGCACTCGAGCCCGCGCACGCTATCGCCAAGGTGATGGAGCTCGCGCCGAAGCGGCCGAAAGACCACCTGATGGTCGTCAATCTCTCCGGCCGCGGCGACAAGGACGTCCCGCAGGTCGGCGACATCCTGAAGGGCAAGAGCAAGTGACCACGCGTATCGACACCCGTTTCGCCGAGCTGAAGAAGCAGGGCCGCGCGGCCTTCGTCACCTATGTGATGGCCGGCGATCCCGATCCGGCGACGTCGCTCGAGATCGTCAAGGCGCTCTCGACATCAGGCTCCGACGTCATCGAACTCGGCATTCCCTTCACCGATCCGATGGCGGATGGCCCCTCGATCCAGGCCGCCGGGCTCCGCGCGCTCAAGGTCGGCATGACCTTGAAGAAGACGCTCGATCTCGTGCGTGACTTCCGCAAGGCCGACAATGTCACGCCGCTGGTGCTGATGGGTTATTACAATCCGATCTACATTTACGGCGTCGACAAGTTTTTGGCGGATGCCAAGACGGCCGGCGTTGATGGCCTCATCATCGTCGATCTGCCGCCGGAGGAAGACGACGAGCTCTGCATTCCCGCGTTGAAGGCGGGACTGAACTTCATTCGTCTGGCGACCCCGACCACCGATGACAAGCGCCTGCCTGCGGTGCTCGCGAACACGTCAGGCTTTGTCTATTACGTCTCCATCGCCGGCATCACCGGCGCCGCGGCCGCGGACGCGAATGTCGTCGGGGAAGCCGTCGCGCGCATCAAGCGGCACACCAAGCTGCCGATCTGCGTCGGTTTTGGCATCCGTACGCCTGAGGCGGCGCGCGCCATTGCCGAAAAGGCCGATGGCTCGGTGGTCGGCACCGCGCTGGTCGATGCGCTCAAGAACAGTCTCGATGCCGAGGGGCGCGCCACCACCAAAACCGTAAACGCCGTGGCCGAGCTCACGGCGGCGCTGGCCCAGGGTGTCAAGGGCGCCAAACAAGCGGCCGAATAGGCCTTAATTCCGCTGCTCGGGCGGGTGACACGGCAGCTTGCCGGGCGAAGGCCGGGCGGCCATATATTCCTTCAGGCGATCCCCTGCGGGCTCGCACATCGGAGCAAACCATGAACTGGCTTACCAATGTGGTCCGGCCGAAGATCCGCAACATGCTGCGGCGGGAGACGCCGGAGAATCTGTGGATCAAGTGCCCGGATTCCGGACAGCTTGTGTTCTACAAGGACGTCGAGGCCAATCAGTTCGTCATCCCCGGCTCGAACTATCACATGCGCATGGGCGCGGTGGCGCGGTTGAAGTCGATCTTCGACAACGAGACCTGGTTCGACGTCGCCCTGCCCGAGGTCACGCCTGATCCGTTGAAGTTTCGCGACGAGAAGAAATATGCCGACCGCATCAAGGATGCGCGGGCGCGCACCAATCTGAACGATGCGGTCAAGGTCGGCTACGGCAAGCTCGAAGGCGCCGGCGTCGTCGTCGCCGTGCAGGACTTCGATTTCATGGGTGGCTCGCTCGGCATGGCTGCCGGTGAAGCCCTCGTGCGCGGGCTCGAGCTTGCGGTCGAGAAGAAATCGCCGTTCATCGTGTTTGCGGCATCCGGCGGCGCGCGCATGCAGGAAGGCATCTTGTCGCTGATGCAGATGCCGCGCACCACCGTCGCGGTGCAGATGCTGCGTGAAGCAAAACAGCCCTACATCGTCGTGCTGACCAACCCGACCACCGGCGGCGTCACCGCATCCTATGCGATGCTCGGCGACGTGCAGATCGCCGAGCCCGGCGCACTGATCGGCTTTGCCGGTGCACGCGTGATCGAGCAGACCATCCGCGAGAAGCTGCCGGAAGGTTTCCAGCGCGCCGAATATCTGAAAGAGCACGGCATGGTCGACATGGTCGTGCATCGCCACGAACTGCGTCCGACCTTGGCGCGGCTCTGCCGCCTGCTGACCCGAGCGCCGGCGCAGGAAGGGGCGTCGAAATCGGTGCAGCCTGTCGTCAGCCCGGCACAGATCGTATCGGCTCCCGAGACGGCGCCGGCAGCGCCCCACGCGTGAACGCCTCCGCTGACAGTGCAAAGCCGCCGCTCGGTGAATTGATCGGGCGGCTGTCGGCCCTGCATCAGAAGCGCATCGATCTCGGGCTCGAGCGGATGCATCGCCTGCTCGAGCGGCTCGGTCATCCCGAACGCAAGCTGCCGCCGGTGATCCACGTCGCCGGGACCAACGGCAAGGGCTCGACGGTGGCATACTTGCGCGCCACGCTGGAGGCGGCCGGCCTGCGCGTCCACGCCTACACCTCGCCTTATCTCGTCCGCATCAACGAATGTTTCCGCCTCGGCCGCGCCGGTGATGGCGTGCTCGTCTCTGACGACGAATTGCGCGCGGCGCTGGAAGAGGTCGAGCGCGTCAATGCCGGCGAGCCTGCGACCGTCTTTGAGCTGAAGACCGCGGCCGCCTTCCACCTGTTCGCGCAAAATCCTGCCGACGCGGTGCTGCTCGAAGTCGGCCTCGGCGGCCGGCTCGATTCGACCAATGTGGTCGATGCGCCCGCGGCCTGCGTGATCACGCCTGTCAGCATGGACCACATGGATTTCCTCGGCGATACCCTGGCATCGATCGCCGGCGAGAAGGCCGCGATCATCAAGCGCGGCGTGCCCGTGGTGTGCGCGGAGCAGTTGCCGGAAGCGATGGCGGTGATCGAGGCGCAGGCCAAGCGCATGCGTGCGCCGCTGTTTGCCGCGAATGAAAGCTGGCACGTCAATGTCGAGCATGGGCGTCTGGTCTATTCCGACGAGCGTGGCCTGATGGACCTCGCGGCGCCGCGGCTGTTCGGCCGCCACCAGTTCGACAATGCCGGCCTGGCGATCGCCACGTTGCGCGCGATTCCGACGTTCAAGGTTAACCACGCAGCGTTCGAGGCCGGCATCGTCGGTGCCGAATGGCCGGCACGGATGCAGCGTCTCACCTCGGGCGAGTTGCTTGCTCTCGCGCCGCGCGGCAGCGAGATCTGGCTCGACGGCGGGCACAATGCCGAAGGCGGCCGCGTCGCGGCTGCCGCGCTCGGCGACCTCGAGGAGCGGGTGTCGCGGCCGCTGGTCGTCATCGCCGGCATGATGGCCAACAAGGATGCGCAGGCGTTTCTGGCCAATTTCGCAGGCCTCACCCGCCACATCATTGCGGTGCCGATTCCGGACACCGAGAACGCGATGCCGGTGGATCGTCTCGCGGACGCGGTCCGCAGCCTCGGCATGCGCGTGGAGATCGCCCCCGGCATCGAGGCCGCGCTGCGCGCTCTGTCGAAGCTCGCCTACGAGGTGCCGCCGCGCATCCTCATCACCGGCTCGCTCTATCTCGCCGGCCATGTGCTGGGGCTCAACGGCACGCCTCCTGCATAGTCGGCCTCGTGTCCCGGACGCGCTGCAACGCGGAGCGTTGCTGCGCAGAGCCGGGACCCAGAATGCCACCACAAGGGCCCCGGCTCGGCAGCGCACCGCTGAAGAAGCACTGCGCTGCGTCCGGGGCAGGAGAGACCAACAATGCGTTTTGCCGCGATTGCCGACGTCCACGGAAATTATCTCGCGCTGGAGGCGGTTGTTGCCGACATCCGCGCGCAAGGCATCTCCGACATCGTCAATCTCGGCGACATGCTCAGCGGCCCGCTCGATGCGCGGCGCACCATCGAGATCCTGATGAAGCTCGACGCCGTGCATGTGCTCGGAAATCACGACCGCTACCTGCTCGATCGTCCCCCGGAGAAGATGGGCTCGTGGGATCGTCCCGCGCATGCGCAGCTCAATGCCGCGCAGCTCGACTGGCTGCGCGCACAGCCGATGACGCGGGTGTTTCGCGATCAGGTCTTTCTCTGCCACGCCACGCCCGAGGATGACGAGATCTACTGGCTCGACACCGTGCATCCCGACGGTACGGTGGCGCTGTCGCCGCTCGACCGGATCGAGCAGTTCGCGCAAGGCGTGACGCAGCCGCTGATCCTCTGCGCCCACACCCATCTTGCCCGCGCCGTGCGACTTCGCGACGGCCGCCTGATCGTCAATCCCGGCAGCGTCGGCAGCCCCGGCTATCGCGACGTGCATCCGTTCCCGCATCTGGTCGAAGCCGGCACGCCGCACGCGCGCTATGCGATCCTCGAATTCGTCGACGCCGCCTGGCGGGTGACGTTCCGCCAGATCGCCTATGACCATGAAACGATGGCCGCGCTCGCCCGCCGCAACAATCAGCCGGAGCTCGCGAACGCGCTGGCGACGGGGTGGATCAAGTAGCGCGGCGGTCCATCCGTGCTACCCTTGCCATATGCGTCGATATCAAAGGGGGGAGCGCGTGATGGATACCTGGCGAACCGAATACGCCATCGAGACGTCGGCGACCCCAGAGACGATCTGGAGCATTTTTCGCGACGTACCTGGCTGGAAAAACTGGAACGCGGCCATCGAGCAGATCGACATTGACGGGCCATTCGCGGCCGGCACCTGGTTCACGATGAAGCCGCCCGGTGAGGAGGCGCTGCGGTCGCAACTCATCGATGTGCGCGAGAACGTCCACTTCGTCGACGAAACGCGGGTCGGCGATCTCGTCATCAAGGTCGCCCATCGCATCGAGCCGCTCGGATCGGCGCGTACGCGAATCATTTACGCCGTTGATGCGCAAGGCCCGGAGGCCTCCGACATCGGTCCGGCTGTTTCCGCAGATTTTCCTGACGTTCTCGCAAGCCTGGCCAAGCTCGCGGAGCAGAAATAGGTCGCTCGCCGCGCCACGGACAAAATAAAACGGCCGGCGATTGGCCGGCCGTTTCCGAAAATCATCGTGTCGCGACGTGAATCAGACCGCGGAGGTGATCCACTGCTGAAGCTTCGCCTTCGGCGCCGCGCCGACCTGGCGGGAGGCCATCTCGCCGCCCTTGAAGATCATCAGGGTGGGGATCGACATCACGCCGTACTTCGAAGCGGTCTTCGGGCTCTCGTCGACGTTGAGCTTGACGATCTTGACCTTGTCGCCCATCGCGCCGGCGATCTCATCGAGGGCGGGTGCGATCATGCGGCAGGGGCCGCACCATTCGGCCCAGAAATCGACGACGACCGGACCGTTCGCCTTGAGCACTTCGGCTTCGAAATCGGTATCGGAAACCTTGCCAACGGCCATTGGAGTACCTCACTCGTTTGAAAGAGAATCGGCGCGACGTGGAATCGCGCCCGGGATCATGGCCTCAACCTATGAACGGCCCCTTGCCGGGTCAAGGACGCTCACGCCGACATGAAGGGATGCCAGCGCCGCGTCCAGCGCGGGGGCTGAAATCTCCATATATTCAAGGGCCTCGGTCCAGAGCAGGACGGCGCGGATCGGCTTTTGGGGATAAAGCCGCGCCAGCACCGCCCGGTACAGCGCAAGCTGCCGGACATAGGCGGCGGGGGCTTCCGCGGCGCTTTTCGGGGCGGTCTGGTTGGTCTTGAAATCGACGATCAAAACCTCGTCCGGACGAACCACCAGCCGGTCGATCTGCCCCGACACCAGCGCCGGCGGGCGGCCCGGCCGGTCGAGTTTCCCGACGATGGCGACCTCCGCCCGGCTGCCCTCGGCAAACACCGGGGCAAAGCGCGGTTCGGCGATCAAGCCGAGCACCTTGTCGGCCAGCAACACGCGGTCGGCTTCGGACCAGTCGCCGGCATTGCGGGTCATGAAGCCAAGCGCGGCCTCGCGCCGGCGCTCGGTGGCGATATCCGGCAGGGACTGCAGCAACCGGTGCACCAGCGTGCCGCGCTGGAGCGCCAATGCGCGCGACTGGACCGATTCGCCTGATCGCACCGCCCGGCCTTCCTCGGCCGGCTGGCCGGAGGGGCGCACCGGATCGTCGTCGAGGCTCTCACGCGGCACCGGCGTCCGGAGCCAGTCCGGCAGCGTGACCGAATGGTCCACTGAGGTCGCGGGCGTGCCGAGCGCGGCGACGTCCTCCGGTCGGGCGAATCGGGTCACCTTGCCGAGCGGCGTCTCGATCGTCTGCTTGTCCAGGCCGGAGCCGGTGAGCCCCGTGTCGATCAGGTCGTACCAGCTCAGCTTGCGGACGGTTCGCATGTTGCCGGGCAGGCAGCCGCCGACGATCAGCCGATCCGCCGCGCGCGTCATCGCGACATAGAGCAGGCGGCGATATTCGTCCTCGGTCTCCTCCAGCATCGCCTTGCGGGCATCGGCGACGGGCTTGGGATCGTCCGCCTTGCGCCCGGCCCAGACCACGACCTCGCCGCCGTTGCCGCGCGGCACGTGAATCAGCCGGACCCGTTGCGAGTCCGCGGGCGACGATGTGGTGTCGACCATGAACACGACCGACGCTTCCAGGCCCTTGGCGCCGTGCACCGTCATCACCCGCACCTCGTCGCGGGTGATTTCCATGTCGCGCTTCACCTCGGTGTCTGCCGAGCGCAGCCAGGCCATGAAGCCCTGCAGCGAAGCCGGTGCCTTGCGCTCGCAATTCAGCGCCAGTTCCAGAAATTCGTCGAGCGCGTCGTTGGCCTCATGGCCGAGCCGGCGCAACATGCGCGCGCGGCCGCCGTCACCGCCGAGCAACCAGGCATAGAAGGCGAACGGCGTCTCCTCGCACGCACGGATCTCGCAGGCCTCGAGGCGTCGCAGCACTGTCGCGAACTTCTCGCTTGTCGGCGCCTGCTCGCCGAGCGCGCGGCGCAGCGATCCCTTGCGGCCATGCGCGAGCTGGAACAGATCGTCGTCGTCGAGACCGAACAGCGGGCTCTTCAGCGCCACCGCCAGCGCGAGATCGTCCTGCGGCAGCAGCAGCGCGTCCGCGAGATTCATCAGGTCGATGATCGCGATGTGCTCGGTCAGCTTGAGCCGGTCGGCGCCGGCGACGGGAACGTTGGCATGCTTCAGCGCCTGGATCACTGCGTCGAACGCGTTGCCGCGCCGGCGCACCAGGATCAGCATGTCGCCATAGCGCAGCGGGCGGCGCTCGCCCTCGTGTCCCGTCAGCGTGCCGCTCTCGACCAGCCGCTTGATCTCGGTCTGGATGCGGCGGGCGAGCTTGACCTCGGGACTGGTGACGGCGACGCCGTCGAACGGCGCGCGCCAGCCCTCGATCTCCTGCCGGTCATCGGCCTCGGCAAGATCCCACAGCTCGATCACGCTCGGGCCGGCATCGGCGAGCGCATTGTGCAGGGGATGACCGATCTCGACCGAATGGATGCTCTTGTAGATCGTGGGCTCACGGAAGACGTGGTCGACCGAATGCAGGATCGCAGCGCCTGAACGGAACGAATAGGTGAAGGCGACCGGATCGAATTTCAGCCCGGCCGCGGTGAACTTGCGGTGCAGCTCGCGCCGGCGTGCGTCGAATTCGTGGGGAGCCGCGCCCTGGAACGAGAAGATCGACTGCTTCTCGTCGCCGACGGCGAAGACCGTGCGGTTCAGCCCTTCGCGCGCGCCTTCACCGGCCGTGAATTCCGAGATGATGTGCGCGACGATGTCCCATTGCCGCGGGCTGGTATCCTGCGCCTCGTCGATCAGGACGTGATCGACGCCGCGGTCGAGCTTGTAATGCACCCAGCCTGCGGAGATGCGGTTGAGCATCGCCAGCGTCTTGTCGATGAGGTCGTCGTAGTCGAGCAGCCCGCGTTCCTGCTTCTCGCGGCGGTAGTTTGCGGCGGCGGCGGTGGCGATGTGCAGGAGCGCCTCGGTGCGGTCGCGCATGGTCACCGCGCGGCGCTTCTCGATCAATCCACCTAGGCGAGACGCCTCGTTCTCGAACAGGCGCGCGACGGACGGATTTTGCTCGCCGAACTTCTTGGTCAGCACGGCCTTGCGCGGCAGTTTTTCGTCGGTGAGAAAAACGCCGAGATAGGCATCGACCTGCGCCGCGCCGGAAAACACCTTTGCCTCACGAAGGCGACCGGCCTGGTCGTTGTCGGACTTGCTGCCATCCTCCAGTGCGAAAGCGATGTCGTCCCAGCGCGAGCGGGGCAGGAACGGGCCATCGAGAATCTCGGTCTCGACGTCCTCGATGCGATCGTCGGCATTGACGCCCAGCACGGCTGCCATTTGCTCGGCCGCCGCGCCGGCGTTGCCGGCCTCATCGGTCCAGGCCATGAAATGATCGCGGCTCAGGCAGGCCTCGCGGATCACTTCCTTGAAGGTGACATCGGCGGCGCTGGCCATCGCGGTCAGCAACGCACGGCCGGTGATGCTGTCAGGATCGCGCGCGGCCTCCAAAAATACTTTCAGATTGGCGCGCTCCATCATGTCGGTCTGGTCGCGGTCGTCCATCACGGCAAAGCGCGCCGGCACGTTGGCCTCGAACGGGAACTGCTGGAGCAGGCGCGTGCACAGCGCGTGGATGGTCTGCACCTTCAGCCCGCCCGGCGTCTCCAGCGCGCAGGCGAACAGTTTTCGTGCTTCGCGGCGCAGTTTTCGATCCGGATGCGGGATGCCGACGGCGCGGATCGCGGCGTCGAGCCCGGTGTCGTCGAGCGTCACCCAATGGCCAAGCGTGGTGAACACGCGCTCGGCCATGTTGGCGGCGGCGGCCTTGGTGAAGGTGATGCAGAGGATCTTTTCCGGCGGCACGCCCGAGAGCAGCAGGCGGATCACGCGCTGCACCAGCACATGGGTCTTGCCCGAGCCGGCATTGGCCGACACGAAAGCCGACGCGGTCGGGTCCGATGCACGCGCCTGCCGGGCACGCACTTCATCCGGGATGGGGCGCGGCACCTTTACCATTCCTCGATCCCCAGGCCGCCAGCCGCGGACCATTCCTTGATCCGGGCGAGATCGTCATAGGCACCGTAGCGGTTGGTCCACATCGGCAGGTTCAGCGAGGTGTAGGGCTGGTTCTCGTCGTCGAAGGCGCGGATCAGCGCCTCCAGCTTGGCGCGCGCTTCCGCGGCGGCCGTATCCGGCGGTTGCGGCTCGTCGCCCTGCTTGCATTTGAGCTCGAGGATGCGTTCCTCGCCCGGCGGATTGTTGCCGCTCAGGCGGACATAGACGAGCTGGCTCACGGACGCGCCGGCGTCGATATCGGGAAAACCGCCCTCGCGCAGGATCGCGGCTTCCAGCGTGAGTTGCGGCGACAGGCCCATGCGGACCTGCTTGCCCGTGGGCGGCTGGCCGGTCTTGTAGTCGAGGATGGCGTAACCGCCGCACTGGCGCCGCTCGATGCGGTCGGCGCGGGCGGAGAGGTGGAAGCTGCGCTCGTTGTCGAGCCGGATCGAGATCTCGCCACGGGTCTCCGCGGTGATGGCCTCGATCGCGTCGCGCCGTACCGTCTCCCATTCGCCGAACCAGCGCGCGATGCGCTGGAAGCGCGGCCACCACAGCGCCCGCGCCTCGGGCCGCTCCATCAGCGGGGCAAAATACTTTTCGCCGATCGCGCGCAAGACCCGCGCGGGATCCGGCGGGAGATGTGCGGCGTAGGTCTCGGTGAACTCGCCGAGCGCATCGTGGATCGCCGAGCCGCGGTCGGCGGCCGAGAGCGGCATGTCGACCGGATCGAGCGCGTCCAGCCGCAGGATGTGTTTGGCGTAGATCGTGTAGGGATCGCGCAGCCAATCCTCGATCGCGGTCACCGACATCTTCAGCGGCCGCGTCGCGCGCGGCGGTCGCGGCTCTGGCTGCTTGATCGGCGTAACTTGGGAGGGCTGGTCCAGCGCGCCCGCGAACTGCACGTACTTTTCACCGGCGTGAATCGCAGCCTCCCAGAGCTCGTCGCCCGCGACCGCCTCCAGCCGATGCAGGAAGCGCGAGGCCACGGCGGGGGCGCCGCCGGCTTTGGCGGAATGGGTGAGGATCACCTCGTCGCCCCCGAGCAGCTGCGCGAAGTCGTGCGCGGAGAGGCCGATGCGGCGCTCCGGCAGATCGAGACCAAGCTCGTGCCGCATCGGGCGGCTGAGCCAGGGATCGATCCGCGGCGCGGGCGGCCAGACGCCCTCAATGAGCCCGCCGATGATGACGCGGTCGGTCTGCATCAGGCGCGATTCCAGCGGGCCGTAGATCTGCAGGCGCGCGCCCGGCTTGTCGCGTCGCCGCACCGCGCGATCGCCGAACGCGGTCTGGAACAAGTCGGCATAGTCCGGCAGCGTCACCATCAATCCGCTGGTCGTGCCGCCGCGCAGGAGATCGTCGAAGGCGCCGGCGAGCGCGAGGCCTTCACGCTCCTCGAAGGCGAGCGGAATGCCCTGCTCGTCGCGCGACAGCTCGATCAGGATCTCGCGATGGCGATGCGCAAGCTCGGCGAAGTCAAACGGTTTCGATGACGCCAGGCTCTCGATCGGCGCCAAGGCTTTCTGCAACGCATCGATCAGGGCCTGGATGCGATCGAGGTCTTCCGGCTTGAGGCGCGCGCGGGGTTCGGCGTGGTGCAACGCGGAGACCTCGCTGCGCCACAGCTTTGCCAGCTCCTCGCGAAAGCGATTGAATTCGCGCAGCAGCCCGCCCGTGCCCGAAGGCGGGCGCGTGCCGCGCAACACGGCAAGCTCCAATCCCTCGATCGCCGTCTTCCATGCGCCAGGCGGCCGGCCGAGCCGGCACAGCGGATGCTTCAGCATCGCCAGCAGCGTCGGCGGCTCCAATCCCCTGGTCGCAGCCTCGGCCGCCAGCCGGGCGAAGACGCCGGCGGCGGTTTCCATCAGCACGTCGCCGCCGGAATCGTCGAAGGCGAGATCCCATCGGGTCAGCGCGGCCATCACCCGCCGCGCCAGCGCGCGATCGGGCGTCACCAGTGCGGCCGACTTGTCGAGATGCCGCGCCTCGCGCATCGCAATGGCGATGGCGAGCGCTTCCATTTCAGGATTGGGGGCTTCGACGACGGCAAGGTTCCTCATGCCGCCGGCGATCTTCGCGGCAACATCAGGCTGCTTCAGCCGGTCGTGCCAGACCTCCGTCCTGGCGGAGGGCCGCATCGATTCGGATGCGAGCAGATCGCGGCCACCTTCGGCCGGCGGATGAAGGATCTCGACGTCGCTGCGCTTGATGCCGAAGCGATGCAGCAGCGCATGCATCGCATATTGCGGATGGTTCGAGGTAGGATTCTCGGTGATGCCCAGCAGGTCCCTGCTGCCGCCGATGCTGCGCCAGGCCTCGTCATCGAGATCGCTATCGAGACCCGGCAGCACGACGGCGCCGTGCGGCAGCGCCGCGACCGCATGCAGGAATTTAGCTGTAGCCGGCATCGAACCGGTCGAGCCGGCCGCGATCACGGGTCCATGCGGATGCGCGGTCAGGCGCTTTGCTTCCGCCGCGATCAGGAGATCGCGCCGCGCGGCCGGCTCGATACGGTTGATCTCGGCGAGATGGGCAGGCCATGTCTCGCTGGCAATGTTCAAGAACTGAAGTGAATGCTGCCAGTATTGATCAAGCTGATCTGGCACCAGGCCTCGTAGCTTGCTCCAGTCGACGCCGCGCGTGACCATGTCGTCGATTAGGCGGGCGAGATCGCCGGCCAGCGCCAATGTCGAGGCCGGACCGCCGACCACGAGCGGTGATAGTACGGGACGCTTGGCCCAGGCGGCGACGAGCTGCGCCAGCGTCAACCGCCGTTCGAGCTCGCCGAGCCGCGGCGGAATATCCAGCGGTGTCGAGCCGGAAAACTGCTCACCTTCGTCGGCGAAGGCGAGCTCGTCCTCGTCGATGTCGCCGAGCGCGACGATGCGCGGCAGCACCACCGCGTCCGCCTTCATCTCGTCGAGGAAGATCTCGCGGACCACGCGCATGGCGCGCCGGGTCGGCAGGTACAGCGTGGCGTCCGCGAGTCGCGCCGGTTCCTTGCGCGCCTCGAATCCCTCGACCAGCCGGCCCTCGAGCAGGGCCGTGACGATGGTGCGCAGGAACGGAACTGAGAGGGGAACGCTGAAAACGCGCATGGGCTGCCTGATTCGGGGATCACGGCAATATAGGGACGCAGGCTGGATTGGTCATGGGGCGGGGAGGAATCGTCCCCGCTGTTCGTCTGGCACCACGCTCGTGCCCCGGACGCGGCGCAGCACGCAGTGATGCGCCGCTGAGCCGGGGCCCAGTTACTTCGTTCCGCGAAGGACAGTGTGGGTCCCGGCTCTGCGGAGCGGCACTTCGCGCCGCACCGCGTCCGGGACACGAGTAGCGCGGCCTACGCCACGCTCTCCAAAAACGCCTCTTCCGCGGCGTGGACCGCATCCGGCGTCCCGACATGCATCCAGACGCCATCGAGGCGCAGGCCGAACAGGCGCTCCTGCTCGTTGGCGCGGTCGAACATTTTCGTCAGCGAGAATTCGCCCTCGGGCGCATCGGCGAAGATCGTCGGCGACAGGATCGCCGCGCCCGCATAGACGAACGGGACGATCTCCTTTTCCTTGCGCTTGCGCAGCGCGCCGTCGGGCAGCATGCCGTAATCGCCGCGGCCGCTATAGCCGATGCTGGTCGCGGTGGGCGCCATCAGCAGCAGGATGTCCATGCTTGCAGGGTCGAAGTACTCCGCAAGCCGCGTCAGATTGGAGCGCACGCCGTCGATCCACAGCGTGTCGGAATTGACGTGGTAGAACGGCGCATCGCCGAGCAGCGGCAGCGCCTTGACCACGCCGCCGCCGGTGCCGAGCACCTGGTCGCGCTCGTCCGAGATGGTCACGCGCGGATGCTGGCGCGTCGCGGTGTGCTCGATGATCTGGTCGGGCAGATAGTGCACGTTGACCACCGCCTCGGTCACGCCGGCCGAGGCGAGCTTGTCGAGCACGTGGTCGAGCAGCGGCTGGCCGGCCACGGGCACCATCGGCTTCGGCATCTTATCCGTCAGCGGACGCATGCGCAGGCCGAACCCTGCGGCGAGCACCATGGCTTTGGTCGGTTTGACGGACATCCTTCGCTTTCTCGAACCTCTGGAATCTCTACGTTCGCGGCAAGCCTAGCACGAGCCCCGGTCAGCTGCACCGCATCTCAACGGCCTTAGCCACCCGCCGTGACGGTTGTACGACGTGTGTTGCTCTCACGCCCCGGCGGCTGTGGAACGCGCTTTCTTCTTGTCGCCGGGCTTGAGAAAATTGACCCCGATCTGATCGCCATTGACCCAGGCCAGTTCGCAGCGCCGGTACGCCAGGCCGGTGGACGACAGGACGAGAAAAAATTCCTTCAGATGCAGACCTTCGACCGAGCCGTCGATCGTCAGCTTGGCGCCGCTTTCGGATACGTCCTCCATGGTGCATTCGCGCCGCCAGGTGCCGTCGATCCCCATCATCTGGGCCGGAATTCCGCGTTCGAAAACAACCCGACTATTGCCGCGATGGTCCGTCTTGACCGCCATCTGCCTTGCTCCAGCCCCTATTTGTCCGGCGGCCTGCGGGCGATGATACCGGCGCGATGGCTAACAGCGGGTAAATCGGTTCCAGCTCAGGATTGGGGCGGCGGGACGTTAGCGAGATACCATTCGCGCAAATGCGCGAGGGCCGGATGCGCCAGCGAACGCTGCAGATAGGTCCAGATCCGCGGCTGGTGGCGCAGATAATGCGGCTTGCCGTCGCGGCGGTTGAGTCGCGCAAAAGTGCCGAGCAGACGCGTGTTGCGCTGCGCCGACATGATGGCATAGAGCTCGGCAAAGCCGGCCGGATCGAAGCTCGCATCCTCAGCGCGACGCGCCTTGATGTAGCGCGACAGCAGCGTCAGCTCGAGGGCTTCGGGCACGTCGATGCGGGCATCCTGCAGCAGCGACACCACGTCGTAGGAGCGCGGTCCGAGCACGGTGTCCTGGAAGTCGATCACCCCGACGCGCGCCATGCCTGTGCGGTCCGCGAGCCAGATCAGATTCGGCGAGTGGTAATCGCGGATGATCCAGGTTTTTGGCGCGGCCAGCGGCTTCTTCAGCAGCTCGCGCCACATCGCAAAGAATTCCGCGCGCTTCTCTTCGCTCAACGGCGCATTGCGATCGGGCAGATACCATTCCGGCATCAGGCCGATTTCAATCAGCAGTGCCTCGGTGTCCCAGGCAGGAATGGCATGGGTTTGCCCGTCCACCGGCAACGTTTCCGGCAGTGCCTTGCCATGCAGCACGGCCAGCACGTCGGTCGCGGCTTCATAGCGCTCGGTGATCGGCCGGGGCGGATCGCCTTCGATCACGCCTTCGCTGCCAAGGTCCTCCGAGATCAGGAAGCCGTGGTCGAGATCGATATGGTGGATCTTCGGTGCCGAGATGCCGACCGCGCGCAAACCTTCGTCGATGGCGACGAATGGCTTGATGTTCTCCGCAAGATGCACCACGGCGCTGTAGGATTTGCCGTTGTAGATCGCTGCACCATCGGGGCGCTGCGGCGAGTTCATGAGAATGACGACACCATCGTCGCGGACCAGCCGCGCGTAGGAGCGCGTCGAGGCGTCGCCGGCCATGTGCCTGCGGCCTGCGTCGAGATAGCCGGACGCATCGAGGAATTGGCGCAACGTCTTCAACCGAGCAACGGTAGCTGCGCTCCTGCCATACCCCGTGACGTCGGCGGCGCGCGCATTCGAGCCCAGTGCGGGACGATGCGTCAGCGCGATGTCGATGCGGTCCGCGGGCATGGCCGAGGGCGCGCGCTCGGGCCATTCGATCAGCACCAGCGTCGCCTCCGGCAGTGGCGACAGCCCGATCTCCTCGAGCTCGCTCTCATCCTCGACGCGATAAAGGTCGGCATGCATCACCGCAAATGCCGGCAGCTCGTAGCCCTGCACCAGCGTGAAGGTCGGGCTCGGCACTTCCAGCTCGTCGTCGCCGGCGAGGTAGCGGATCAGGCTGCGGGCGGCCGCTGTCTTGCCGGCGCCGAGATCGCCGGTGAGGGTGATGGTATCGCCGGGACCGATCAGCAGCGCGAGGTCGGCCATCAATTGCGCGGTGGCCGTCTCGTTATGAAGCGCGACGGAGAATGTGGTCGGTTCTGTCATTCGGCGGCGTCGCGATGCGCCGCCTGGTCGGTCGGGAAGTCGCAGATCACGACCGTGCCCTTGCCCACGACCGAATCCACCTGCACCTTGCCGCCATGCAGCTCGACGAAGGAGCGCACCAGCGAAAGCCCGAGCCCGGCGCCGCGATGACGCGAGCCCTGCGAGCGGCTTTCAAACCAGTTGAACACCTTGTCCTTCATGTCGGCGGGTATTCCAGGTCCGGAATCTGTCACAATAAAGACCACGCTGCGCTCGGTGCGGCGCGCGCTGATCCCGACGGTGGAATCCTGCGGCGAGAAGCCGACGGCGTTGGCAAGCAGATTATAGAGCACCTGCACCACGCGCTTCTCGTCGCCGACGAAGCTGCCGACATCGGGCGCGATCTCGACCTTGAGACGGATGCGGTCGGTGGCGAGCCGGTCCTGGATACCTTCGGCGGCGAGCTCGATGGTCTTGCTGACATCGACCGGGCCGAGCTCCAGCTTCATGGCGCCGGCGTCGATGGTGGCGAGATCCAGGATGTTGTTGGTCAGCGCCAGCAGCGCATTGGTCGATTTGGTGACGTAGTCGAGATATTCGGCCTGCTTCGGGGTCAGCGGTCCGGTCGAGGGGTCGCTGAGGAAATGCGCGAAGCCGATGATGGTGGTGAGCGGCGAACGCAGCTCGTAGGAGACGTGGTGGACGAAATCCACCTTCATCTGGTCGGCGGTCTCCAGCGCCTCGTTGCGCTCGCGCAGCGCGCGCTCGACATTCTCGGTGTCGGTGATGTCGAGGAAGGTCAGCATGGTCGCGCCGTCATGCATCGGACGGATCATGCCGTCGAGCACGCTGCCGTCCTTGCGCTCGAGCTTGAGCGGCACATCGGCGCGGTTCTCGATCGAGGTGATGGCTTCGCGGATCTGGCGCCAGACCGCGGGATCGTCGAACAGCTGATGGCACCAGCCCTCGACGGTCTGGATATGCGGCTCCTCGCGCATGGCATCGTTCGACAGCTTCCACATCCGCAGGAAGGCCGGATTGAACAGCTGCGCCCTGCCGTTGCTGCCGAACACGGCAACGCCCTCGGCGAGGCTGTCCAGCGTCTCGCGCTGGACCCGGATCATGCCGTCGAAGCGGCGGGCGAGCTCGAGGCTCTCGGTGACGTCGTCGAACAGATAGGTGACGCCGCCTTCGGGATTCGGCGTGGTGACGACGGACAGCGCGCGGCCGTCGGGCAGGTACCAGGTGTCCTTGGCCGCCTCGACCGCGCGATAGGCCTCGTGCAGCTTGGCCTTCCAGGCGCGGAAGTCCGGCTGCTCCTGCAATTTACGCGCAGCGCGGAGCTGGTCGAGCACGCTGGAATCATCGGGATGGGCGTCGAGGAAGGTGCGGTCGAGATCCCACAGCCGCCGGTAGGAATCGTTGTAGAAGGCGAGCCGGCGCTGGCCGTCGAACACGGCCACGCCGGAAGAGAGCTGATCGAGCGTGCGGCGATGCGCCTCAGCCATCCGCACCAGGGCCGCGCTCAGCGCATCGGCTTCGCTCGCGTCGATCGCGACGCCGACGCTGCCATGGCCGACATTGACGGCCCGCACGTCGTACATGCGCCGCTCGCCGCCGATCACGATCGGCAGCCGCGAGGTGAAGTGAGCTGCGTCTTTCAGGCCCCGCTCCATGGCGGTGCGGTCGGCGCTGTCGAGCAGCTCGAGCTTGCGTGCCTGGGCGTCGATGATGCTGGTCGCTTCCGTCGCGCGCACATAGGCCGGATTGGCGAAGGTCAGCGCGCCGTTCTCGCCCTTGGCCCAGATCGGCCACGGCGCGGCGGCGGCGAAGCCGCGCAGCATCTCGGTTTCGTCGGCGAGTGCGCGGTAGCGCAGATGGGTCTCGGCCAGTTCGCGCCGCAGGCCGGAGAGTTCGCGAATCCGGACAATGGCCTGGCCGCCGATGGCGCGGCCGATCGCTTCCAGCGTGTGGCCGTTGGCGGTCGTCAGCGTGAGCTGGAAGCCGTCACCGCGCTCGCGCAGCGCATCGACGGCGTGATCCATCTGCAGCGCCGGTTCCGGCGGCAGCCAGGTTCCGAAGGCGAGCACGCGCTGCGGCGACGAATCGCGCGGCAGCACCATCGCGATGTCGCCCGAGATCTGCGCGCGATCGTCGCCGGCCGGCCAGGAGATCAGGATCTGCGGCTCGGCAAACAGCAGCGCGCCGAAACGGTCGGTTTGCAGCTGGAGGTCCCTGATTCGCGCGCGCAACGCCGCCTCGGTCTTGGCCTTGCCGACGCGTGTGCGCATCAGCAGGATCGCGGCCACGACCGAGAAGCCGAGCAGAGCCAGCGCGGTGGCCAGCACCGCGAGCTCCTGCCGGTTGAAGTCCAGCAATATCGAGAGTGTGTCGACGAGGTCGGCGGCCTCAGCCGGCGCAGCCGGCAGCAGCGCTGCGAGAGCGCCTCCCAACAAGCCGTTGCGCACCAACGAAGTGCACGACAACAGCGTCCGACGCATCGACACGATCACGCCTGACATAGTTGCCCCAAGACCGCACGAATTGACGCGCGGCAACCCCCGTCGCGCGCGAATCAAACGACAATACCCCCACCGCGACTCCACCGGTAAGAGTCCAGACCGTGAACGCAAAGGCGGTCCCAAAAAAATGCGGGGCGTTGAGTTCCAGTCGCACGTAATTCTGCGGGTGATTCGGTTGAGATTGCCGCGTGTTAGCGGGTGAAGAGATGAGACTCGATTGGCGCTCCAATGAAGGTGCGTTCCCTCTCCCCTTGTGGGGGAGGGTTAGGGAGAGGGGTAGCCAAGGAAAAGGTGCTCATTTGTTGATGATGCATCGCGGTTGAGAGGACGACGGAAAGAATCCCCGCGCGGCACCCCTCCCTGCCCCTCCCCCACAGGGGGGAGGGAACGGCGAGACCTTTGTTGTCGGCTCAGCGGCCCGTCGACCCGAATCCGCCGGCGCCGCGATCGGTCGACGACAGCGTCGTCACGGGAACCAAGGCGGCCTGGACCATTGGTGCGATCACCATCTGCGCAATGCGCTCGCCGCGCTTGATCACGAACGGCGTGGCGCCGTGGTTGATCAGGATCACCTTGATCTCGCCGCGGTAGTCGGCGTCGATCGTGCCGGGCGAATTCAGCACGGTGATGCCGTGCTTGGCCGCAAGCCCCGAGCGGGGCCGCACCTGGGCCTCGTGCCCAGGCGGCAGCGCAATCGCAAGCCCCGTCGGCACCAGCGCATATTGGCCGGGCGCAAGCGTCATCGGCTCGCTGTCCGCCACCGCCGCCATCAGGTCGAGGCCGGCGGCGTCCGCGGTCTGGTAGGCCGGCAGCGGCAGGCCTTCGGCGTGGGCCAGTTGCTGCAGTTCGACGGTGACCTTCGTGCTCAAGATGTCGGCTCCAGGGATTTGTCGGTCACGCTTTTGGCGATATGCGCGACCAGTTCGATGGCGACCTGTTCCTTGGTCATCACCGGCCAGGAATCAACAATGATCTCGCCGTTGTTCTCAGCATTCTTGCTGATGAGGTGCACCGTGTTGCGATCGCCGCCCATCACGCCGGTGGCGGGCGAGACATCGTTGGCGACGATCCAGTCGCAGCCCTTGCGGGCGAGCTTCGTCTTGGCGTTGTCGATGAGATGCTCGGTCTCGGCGGCAAAGCCGATCACCAGCGGCGGACGCTTGTCGATGAGTTTTGAGATCGTGGCGAGGATGTCGGGATTCTCGACCAGTTGAAGCGGCGGCATGCCGGCCGAAGTCTTCTTCAGCTTCTGCTCGCCTTCATTGGCGACGCGCCAGTCGGCGACGGCGGCGGCAAAGATCGCGATGTCGGCGGGAAGTGCAGCCTGCACCTGCTCCAGCATCTGCCGTGCCGATTCCACATGCTTCACCGTGACGCCGGCGGGATCGTCGAGGTCCACGGGACCGCTGACCAAAATCACCTCGGCGCCGGCAGCTTGCGCGGCGGCGGCAATCGCAAACCCTTGCTTGCCGGAGGAACGGTTGGCGATGTAGCGCACCGGATCGATCGGCTCGTGGGTCGGACCCGCCGTGATCAGCACGCGCTTGCCGGCGAGCGGCCGCGGCACCGGCGGCCGCAGCAGTTTCTCGGCAGCAGTGGCGATCTCGATGGCTTCCGACATGCGTCCGACCCCGGCTTCGCCCGCTTCGGCCATTTCGCCGGAGTTGGGACCGACCAGCAGGATGCCGTCGCGCTGAAGCTGCGCGACATTGCGGCGGGTTGCCGGGTTGTTCCACATCAGCGGATTCATCGCAGGCGCCAGCAGCACCTTGCGGTTGGTCGCGAGCAGGATGGCGCTGGCGAGGTCATCGGCATGGCCGTTGGCCATCTTCGCCATCAAATCGGCGGTCGCCGGCGCCACCACGATCAGATCGCAGTCGCGCGCGAGGCGGATATGGCCGGCGTCGAACTCGCTCTGGGGATCGAACAAGTCGGTGTAGACGCGCTCATGGGAGAGGGCGCTGACCGAGAGCGGCGTGACGAACTGCTCTGCCGCCTTGGTCAGCACGCAGCGGACCTCGATGCGCCGCTCCTTCAGCCTGCGGATCAGGTCGAGCGATTTGAACGCAGCGATCCCGCCGCCGATGATCAGGGTGACGCTGGCCTCGGGGGCGGCGCTGGTGCGGGCTGACGCGGCTGCAGGGGACGCTTCGGGCGGTACCGCAAATGGCGTCAGCGGCTCCTCGCGGCCCTCGATCAGCTCCCGCAGGATGACCCGGACCTCTTCCTCGACCGATCTGCGGTTTCTGGCCGAGCGCAGCCGCAAATAGGCTTTGACGGTGTCGTCGAGCTTACGGATGGTCAGGCTTGCCATGACGCCCTCCAGCACGGGATGATAGCGATGCTATCACTCGTGTGATTGCAGTGCAATCACGCTTTTGGCAATCACAGATTCCGGACGGCGATCAGGATGCCGATGAAGGTCGCGGCGATGATCCAGAGCGCCACGGTGCGCCAGCGGTTCTTGCGGCCCTCGCTGCGCCCCATCGCGGCGATGCTCTCCGGCGACAGCCGGAGGCCCTCCCGCGTCATGGTCTCGAGCTGCTCCAGCACCGCGACCGAGCGCTGGGCGATGTCAGGCAGGCGCATCAGCACTTTGGTGAGGTCGCCGCCGCCGGCCAGCGCACTCTGAACCCGGCCGATCGGCCCGAGATTGCGCTCGATCCATTCGCGCACCACGGGATCGGCGACCTTCCAGATGTCGAGCTTGGGATCGAAACCGCGCGCCACGCCTTCGACCACGACCATGGTCTTCTGCAGCAGGATCAGCTCGGGTCGCGTCGTCATGTCGAACAGGCCGGTAACCTCGAGCAGCAGCGTCAGCAGCCGCGCCATCGAGATTTCCTCGGCGGTGCGGTTGTGAATGGGCTCGCCGATGGCGCGGATGGCTTGCGCAAAATTTTCGACCGAATGATGCGCGGGCACATAGCCCGCCTCGAAATGCACCTCGGCGACACGGCGGTAATCGCGCGTGATGAAGCCGAGCAGGATTTCCGCGAGGAAGCGCCGCTCCTTCATGCCGAGCCGGCCCATGATGCCGAAATCGACCGCGACGAGGCGGCCGGCGTCGTCCAGGAACAGATTGCCCGGATGCATGTCGGCGTGGAAGAAGCCGTCGCGCAGCGCGTGGCGCAGGAAGCTCTGGATCACCTTGCGGCCGAGATCGGGCAGATCGACCTGCGCTTCCGCGAGGCGCTTGTGGTCGTTCAGCGCGATGCCGTCGATCCACTCCATCGTCAGCACGTTGTGCGTGGTGCGGTCCCAGTCGACGGTCGGGACGCGGAAGTCGGGATCGTTCTGCGTGTTCTCCGCCATCTCCGACAGCGCAGCCGCCTCAAGCCGCAGATCCATCTCCATCGCGACCGAGCGGGACATCGTGTTGATGACTTCGATCAGGCGGAGCCGTCGCGCTTCGGCCGAGTAGGCCTCGGCCTTGTGCGCGACGTAGAAAAAGTCGGAAAGATCGCGGCGGAAGCGCGCGGACACGTTCGGCCTGAGCACCTTGACCGCGACCGGCTTGCGCATGCCATCGCGCTCGATCTCGCCGCGATGCACCTGCGCGATCGAGGCAGCCGCGACCGGCGGGCCGAAGCTCACGAACACGTCCTTGAGCGGCCGTTCCAGCGACGTTGCGATCGCAGCTTCCGCTTCGGCCTGCGAGAACGGCGGCAGGCGGTCTTGCAGGCTTTCGAGGTCGCGCGCCATTCCGACGCCGACGACATCGGGCCGCGTCGCCAAAAATTGTCCGAGCTTGAGATAGGCCGGGCCCATCCGGGTCAGCGCGCGCGACAAGCGCGGACTATCCTTCGGGCCGCGTCGCTCGACGATGCGCGCAAGCTTCAGCGCGAGTTGTCCGGGCGGCGGCACCAGGCTCGGATCGACGGAACCGAACACACCCTCGCGCGCAAAGACGAACGCGGCGCGGATCAGGCGCGAAATGTGGGTGATGGCAGAAATCACAAACGCCAGCCCGAATGCAGTGCGACGATGCCGCCGGTCAGGGTCTGAAAGCTGACGCGGGAAAAGCCGGCGTCGCGGATCATGTCGGCGAACGCATTCGGCTTCGGAAACTTGCGGATCGATTCGACCAGATATTGGTAGGATTCGGCGTCGCCCGTGACCATGCGGCCGAGCGGCGGGATCACCTTGAACGAGAACAGATCATAGATCTTGTCGAGGCCGGGCATCTCGACGGTGGAGAATTCCAGGCACAGGAAGCGGCTGCCGGGTTTCAACACGCGATAGGCCTCGCGCAGCGCCTTGTCGATCTGCGGCACGTTGCGGATGCCGAAAGCGATCGTATATGCGTCAAAGCTGCGGTCGGCGAAGGCGAGCGCTTCGGCATTGCCTTCGACGAAATCGACCTGGGTCTCGAGATGGCGCTTGGCGGCGCGCTCGCGGCCCACCGCGAGCATGTCGGAATTGATGTCGCAGACGGTGGCATGGAAGCCCGGACCTGCCGCTTTGGCGGCCCGGAACGAGATGTCGCCGGTGCCGCCGGCGACGTCGAGCAACGCAAACGGCCGGTCGCCGCGGGGCGGGGCGAGTGCGTTGATCATGATGTCCTTCCAGACCCGGTGCAGGCCACCGGACATCAAATCGTTCATCAGGTCATAGCGCGACGCCACGCTGTGAAACACATCGTTCACCAGCGTCTGCTTGTCCCCCAGGGGAACGTCTTTGAAGCCAAAATGCGTGGTTTCGCCCGGCCGATCCATTACTCTACTCCACGGCGCCGACCATAGCGCGGCCGCCGCAATGGCGCTATCACACCGCCCTCATAAGGTGAATGCCTGACCATGCCTGAATTGCCCGAAGTCGAGACCGTCCGCCGCGGCCTTCAGCCCGTCATGGAGGGTGCGAAAATCGTCGTTGCGGAGGCCCGCCGGCCCGATTTGCGCTTTCCGTTCCAGCCAAACTTCGTGGCCCGGCTCCAGGGACAGGTCGTCACGGGCCTCGGCCGCCGTGCAAAATATCTCATGGCCGATCTCGGCTCCGGCGACGTGCTGCTGATGCATCTGGGCATGTCGGGCTCGTTCCGCGTCATCAAGCCGGACAACCAGGCCGCGCCCGGCGAGTTTCACTATCCCAAGGGTAAGGATTCCGCGCACGACCACGTGCTGTTTCGGATGTCCTCGGGCGCCGACATCGTCTTCAACGATCCGCGCCGCTTCGGTTACATGAAAGTGATCGCGCGCAACGCACTCGACGACGAGCCGCTGCTGCGCGACCTTGGCCCCGAGCCGCTCGGCAATGCGTTCGATGCCGCGATGCTGGCGCGCTCCTGCCAGGACAAGACCACCAGCCTGAAGGCCGCGCTGCTCGACCAGCGCGTCGTTGCCGGCCTCGGCAACATCTATGTCTGCGAAGCCCTGCACCGCTCGCATCTGTCGCCGCGCCGGATCGCAGCGACCCTGTCGACCAAGAAGGGCGAGCCGACGGATCATGCGAAGCGATTGGTCGGCGCCATCCACACCGTGCTGAACGACGCCATCAAGGCCGGCGGCTCGTCATTGCGCGACCATCGCCAGACCTCGGGCGAGCTCGGCTATTTCCAGCACTCGTTCAAGGTCTACGATCGCGAGGATGAGAAATGCGCCACCCCGCGCTGTGGCGGCACGATCAAGCGCTTCACCCAGAACGGCCGTTCGACCTTCTGGTGTCCGAAGTGCCAGAAGTAGCAGGTCATGCCGACGCCGCAGCTTGAGACCGAACGCCTGATCCTGCGCCCGCTCGCAATGTCGGACGCGCCGGCGATCCAGCGTCATTTCGACAATTGGAATATCATCCGGCATCTCTCGACTGTCGTGCCCTGGCCATATCCTGCCGATGGTGCGGAGACATTCGTCAGAACACAGCTCGACAAGATATCGGCCGGCGAGGAGATCAATCATTGGGTGCTGGTGCTGAAGGGCGGTGATGGCGAAGCGATCGGCAACGTTCATTTCCGGCCCCGTGCCAGCGGCGCCAAGGGCAATCGCGGCTTCTGGCTGGCCGAGCCTTACTGGGGACGTGGCCTGATGATGACGGAGGCCGTCACCGCGGTGAACGATTTTGCCTTCCTCACGCTCGGCCTCGATCATTTCTATGTCAGCAACGCCGCCACCAACGAGGCCTCGCGCCGGGTCAAGCAGAAGACCGGCGCGGAGTTCGTCGGCTTCATCGAGCTTGCGCATCACGATGGGCAGACGAAGTCGGAGAAGTGGATCGTGCGGCGTGAGGCCTGGCTCGGCCGGCGGCTTGATTGAAGTGCCGTAGCCCGGATGGAGCGTAGCGAAATCCGGGATCTTCGCGCGGCGGATGCAGGTGCCCCGGATTGGGCTGCGCTCCATCCGGGCTACGAAAGCTGGCGTAGCTCCGTTTTCCCCGATGATTCAAACGTCTACGCGCCGCCGCCGGGATAGCTCGGCCGAGAGCGGTTCTACTGTGCATGGGGTTGTTTTCAACAAAACACGACGCGAAGCAATCCGGCCGGGCTGGTGGTCGGATTGCTTCGTCGCCTGGGCTCATTCACCGGATGGCGAAGAGCCCGTCTGGGCCTTGAGCGATCGCCCCGCTCAGGACGCCAGAACAGTTTCGTCCGCCGAAATCTCGGCCGCGGCATGCAGCATTCCGTTCGCCGCCGACATGACCTGATCGATCAGCAGACTGCCGGCGGAGAGGTCGAGACGGGTCTCGACCCAGCGCCAGAGGCCGCGGATTTCCTCGGTCGACTTGCCGTTCGGCGCGAACTCGCTGACGGCGAGGCCCGAGGCGAGCGAGTCCTGGTGGTCGTTGCGCATCACGATCATGGGGCGCGCGAGCACCTCGGTGAGATCGAGCGCGGCTTCCTCGCCGAGCGCGTTGGCGGAGTTGTCGATGCGCTGGCCGCGGATCGGCGTCTGGTTCAGCACGAAGCTGTAGGGACGCTTCCAGGCGCGCGCGACGCTGAGGGTGGAGACGGTGGCCTCGATGTCGGCGACGCTGGGGCGGGCCGGGATCAGGCAGAGGTCGGAATAGCGGATCGCAGCGGTGGTCACGGCGCTGAGGCCGGCCGCGGTGTCGACGATTGCGAGCTGGAGGCCGCTCCCGGCCAGCATCTTCAGCCGCGGCTCGAAATCGGCGGCGTGATAGATCGGCTCGACGACGACATCGTCGTTGTTGCGGCGGCGGGCCCAGTTCGACAGGGTGCCCTGCGGGTCGGTCTCGATCAGGCGAACGGTGAAGCCGGCCTGCTTGGCAGCCAGCGCGAGGCCGATGGCAAGCGTGCTCTTGCCGCTGCCGCCCTTTTGGGTGGCCAGTACGATCGTATGCATTGGAAGAGGATTCCTTTGGATTGCCAGGGTCTGGGAGTAACGCCACGCGAACGTGCATCGCTTCTCGATGCTGAGCTCTTCTCGCTCAGGACGTGCCCTGCCCGATCCAAAGGGGACCGCGGATGTCCGAATCAACGGTAACGATGATGGCAGAATCGGGAATGCCAGCCAATCCGTACCAACACTGGACCCATTATCGCGCGCATGGTGTGCTCGCCGCCTTGCATCGGAAGGGTGAGTGGGATGAGCGGCAATTGGCGCGACCGGACGGCGACCACCTTTGAATGCCAGAAGATGCCGGCGGTCTCGAGCCGCGGCATGGTGGTGAGCAACCATCCCCTGGCCTCAAGTGCCGGGGCCGAGATGCTCGCGGCCGGCGGCAACGCCGTCGATGCCGCGATCGCGACCCTGTTCACGCTGACCGTGGTCGAGCCGATGATGGTCGGCATCATCGGCGGCGGCATGGCGCATATCCGGCTGGCCGACGGCAGCCACCGCTTCATCGACGGCCAGAGCACGGTGCCCGCGTCGGTGCGCGACACCACCTACACCTCCAGGCCGGGCTCGGCCCATGACGTGTTCGACACCGTCGGCAACGAGAACCTCAATGGCCCGAAGGCCGTCGCCACGCCGGGCTCGCTGAAAGCCTGGTGCGAGACGCAGCAAAGGTTCGGCACCATGTCGCTCGCCGACGTCATGCAGCCCGCGATCAAGCACGCCGCGCGCGGCTATGCGGCGACGCCCTACTTGCACGAATGCATCAGCGAGAGCGCCGCCGCGATGCGCAAGGACAAGCCGATCGCGGCGATTTTTCTGCCTGACGGAGAGCCCTTGAAGGTCGGCGAGCGCGTCGTGCAGGCGGAATATGCCGAGACGCTGCGTTACATCGCCGACCACGGAGAGAAGGCTCTCTACGAGGGGCCGCTCGGCGACATCCTCGCCGACTACATGGAGAAAGCCGGCGGCTTCATCCGCCGCAACGATCTGACCAACTACAAGACTGTCGAGCGGCAGCCGATCCGCGCCGACTATCGCGGCTGGACCATTTTCGGGCCGCCGCCGCCCGCCGCCTCCGGCGTGCATATCGCGCAGATGCTGAACATCCTTGAAGGCTACGACATCGGTGGCCTCGGCTTCGGTACACCGGAGACCATCCATTACCTGGCCGAGGTCCTGAAGATCGCCTTCGCCGACCGCGCCGCCGCCAGCGGCGACCCTGACTATGTCGGCGTGCCCGTGGAGAAGCTGACGTCAAAGGCCTATGCGGATGAGCGCCGCCGCACCATCGATCCGGCGCGAGCGCAGGCTTTTGGCGCGGGCGTGACTCAGCTCGAAAGCGCGCACACCACGCACATGACGGCGGCAGATAGTTTCGGCAACGTGGTCGCGACCACGCAGACCATCAACAATCTGTTCGGCGCCAAGATCATGATCCCGGGGCTGGGGGCCATCGCCAACAATTACATGAACCTGTTCGATCCGCGCCCCGGCCATGCGCTGTCGCTCGCGCCTGGCAAGCGCGTCACCACCTCGATGTCGCCGATGATGGCGCTCCGCGACGGCAAGCTGCGCTACGCGCTCGGCTTGCCCGGCGGCAAGCGCATCTTCCCGAGCGCGATGCAGGCGCTGGTCAATCTGATCGACCACGGCATGAGCCTGCAGGAAGCGGTCGAGGCGCCGCGGGTCTGGACCGAGGGCAATGCGCTGGAGGTGGAGCAGGCCGTGCCGGAGGCCGTGCGAACCAGGCTTGCAGCGCTCGGCCACCAGGTGCAGCCCGTTGCCACGGTCGC
Source organism: Bradyrhizobium sp. CIAT3101 (assembly GCF_029714945.1). Classification (NCBI taxonomy): domain Bacteria; kingdom Pseudomonadati; phylum Pseudomonadota; class Alphaproteobacteria; order Hyphomicrobiales; family Nitrobacteraceae; genus Bradyrhizobium; species Bradyrhizobium sp. CIAT3101. Next base: position 77,719 of record NZ_CP121634.1, on the reverse strand, counting down.
CGGCGGCATGAACGGCATCGCCTTCCACGACGACGGCACCATGACCGGTGCCGCCTGCTGGCGCGCCGATGGCACGCCGGTCGGAATCTCGGGCGGGCTCGCGAAGGCCGGGATCAGGTTCAGGCTGGGCTGAGCGTTACTTCCGCACGCAGATCACGCGCACGACGGCGGCTTTCGCATCGGTCGACGTGCCGTTGGCGGTGACGGCGTTCGCCTTCAGGAAATCGCGCACCGTCTCTGCAGCGACCATGACCGACTGCGACGCGGGCGCTGATGCTGCAGGTCCTGCGACCATCGCCGGCTTCAGCAGTGCGACGCCTGCAAACTTGCCGTCGCCGTCGATGGCCGGGCTGCCGGAGAAGCCGACGGCGGGGGGCGGGGACAGCACAGAATCACCGCCGCCGAGTGACGCAAGCGCGCCCTTGACGCTCGACACACCGGTCGCGCCGCCTTGGCTCTGCGGATCGGCGATGCCGACGACATCGACGCTCGTCTTCGCGGCGCCGGTCGCGAGGCTGAGCGGCTTCAGGCCGCGCGCGCCATAGATGTGCAGCAGTGCAAGATCGTGCTCCTTGTCCTCGGCGAGACGATCGGCATTGCCGTAGCCGCCGATGGTGATCGCGAGGCAACTATCGGTGACGAGACGGTCGGCTAGAATCGCGCCGTCGTCGCTGACGACGATGCCGGTGCCGTATTCGACGGTCTTGCGTGGTGGCGGCCCGGCTTGCGGTCCCGTTGGAAACGCGTTGAATGCGCTCGACATCGCGATCACGACCGGCTCGACCGTGTTCTCGGTCGCCTGGTCGTACAAGATCGTCATGATGCGGACTTCGTCGCCCTTGAAGGTGCCGCGCACGTAAAACTTCTTCAGGCCCTGCAATCCCGACAGCACGAAGAAGTCAGGCTTTACCACGGTGTAGTCGACCTTGCGTCCGGCCGGCTCCTTCTTCTCGGCATCCGCGAGTTTTGCGGTCGTCGGGTTCGCCTCCTTGCGGCGGCTGAGCAGCACCTGCACCGTTCCGGTCGGCGAACTCCATTTCGAGCCGTTGGCGTCCGTGGCCTGCTGCGGCACTAGCTTTGAGGGAATGCCGAGCCGCGCACCGCTGGTCATTTCTGTCACGATTTTCCAGCCGACGCTGTCCTGCTTGCGCCGTGCGGTTTCGGCGAGCGCGGCGCGCTCCTGCGGATTGAGCACGCCGGTGGGCTTGCCGCCCTTGGCCTTCTGGTACTCCTTGATGGCGTCGACCATGCGCGAGCTGACGTCGCCGGTGATGGCGCCGTTATACTCGCCGACCCATGCGAGGTCGGACTGGAGCGACAGCCGCTCGGCCTGCGCCATCCCGTCCGCGGTTTCCGACGGCGTTTGCAGGGCGGGCGGCCTGATCGGAACGGTCTGGACCACTTTCGGCTTGGTGCCGGGGACCTGTGGCGTCGTCATCTGGGCGCCGGCGCCTGTGGCAGACGCCAACATCAGTGTTGCCGCAAGCATCGATCTCATGACAAATCCAGCCAGCCCATTGAACGCGCTGCCATTGAAGCACATCTCGTTGGTCGCGAACAATGTTGAGGTGGTTCAGGTGTTGACCCTCATCCTGAGAAGCCGCGAAGCGGCGTCGCGAAGGATGAAGGCCGGGCTGCCGCAGCGGGGCCTGCATGGTTCGAGACGGCGCTGCGCGCCTCCTCACCATGAGGGTTGAGAGGAACGACGACGATGCTGAGCCCGGACGAACTCGAACGCTATGCCCGCCATATCGTGCTGCGCGACGTCGGCGGCCCCGGCCAGGCCGCGCTGAAACGCGCCTCTGCGCTGGTGATCGGCGCCGGCGGGCTCGGCGCGCCGGCTCTGATGTATCTGGCTGCCGCCGGTATCGGAACGCTCGGCGTGGTCGATGACGACGTCGTGTCGCTGTCAAATCTCCAGCGCCAGGTGATCCACACCACGCCCGACATCGGCCGGCACAAGGTCGAGAGCGCGGCCGAGCGGATCGCGGCGCTCAATCCGCATGTGCGCTTCGTCGGCCACGCCACCTGGCTCAATGCCGACAATGCGCTCTCGCTGATCGGTGACTATGACCTCGTGCTCGATGGGTCCGACAATTTCTCGACGCGCTATCTCGTCTCGGACGCCTGCTTCTTCGCGAAGCGGCCGCTGATCACCGCGGCGCTCGGCACCTTCGACGGCTCGCTCACCACCATCCGCGCGCATGAGACGAACGAGCAGGGCGAGTTCAACCCGACCTATCGCTGCCTGTTCCCGGAGGCGCCGCCGCCCGGCACCGTGCCGGCCTGCGCCGAGGCCGGCGTCATGGGCGCGCTTGCGGGCGTGATGGGCTCGATGATGGCGCTGGAGGCGATCCGCGAGATCGTCGGGTTCGGCGACGGCCTAGTCGGCCGCCTCCTGATGATCGATGCGCGCGCGATGCGCTTCGAGACGCTGCGTTACGCGCGCGATCCGGCCAATCCGCTCAATGGCGATGGGCCTGTGATCACCGATCTCAGCGCCCATCGCACCTGATCGCCGTTATTTGCTGGCCGGCTTCTCGCTGTCGAGATGCGCCATCTGCTCGGCCGCATAGCGCGTGCCGGCGGCGACATTCGGCGGGAAGGCCTTTGCCAATGCGGCCAGATGCGCCGGCGTCAACGTCACCGTGGTCGATCCAAGCGCTTCGCTGAGGCGATTGCGGGTGCGCGCGCCGACCAGCGGCACGATCTCCCTGCCCTGGGCTGCGACCCAGGCGATTGCGACCTGCGCCGGCGTTGCACCGATCTCGCCGGCGATCGTCCGCAGCTGTTCCACCAGCGCGAGATTGGCGTCGAGGTTCGCGCCCTGAAAGCGCGGCGTCATCAGCCGGTAGTCGCGGCCGGTCTTGCCTGATTCTTTCGACCAATGACCACTGATGAGGCCGCGCGCCAGCACGCCATAGGCGGTGATGGCGATGCCGAGCTCACGGCAGGTTTCCAGGATGTCGCGCTCAATGCCGCGCTCGATCAGCGAATATTCGATCTGGAGATCGACGATCGGATGCACCGCGTGCGCGCGGCGGATGGTGTTGGAGCCGACCTCGGACAGGCCGATATGCCTGATGTAGCCGGCCTTCACGAGATCGGCGAGACCACCGATCGTCTCCTCGATCGGAATGGAGGGATCGAGCCGCGCCGGACGATAGACATCCACATAGTCGGTGCCGAGGCGCTGCAATGAATAGGCCAGAAAATTCTTGGTCGCGGCCGGCCGCGTGTCCATGCCGATGAAATCACCGGCGGGCCCGCGCAGCGCGCCATACTTCACGCTGATCTCCACTTTTTCGCGCGGCACGTTCGCCAGTGCTTCGCGCAGCAGCAGCTCGTTGTGACCCATGGCGTAGAAATCGCCGGTGTCGAGCAGTGTGATCCCTGCATCGATCGCGGCATGAACCGTGGCGATGGCCTCGCCGCGATCGGCGGGGCCGTAGACCTCCGACATGCCCATGCAGCCGAGGCCGAGGGCGGAGACGTTGGGGCCGGTCGAACCGAGTTTGCGCTGTTCCATGATGGCTCTCCTCAAGAGCGGCGGCCGATGGCGCCGCGTGACGAGGCCAGATATGCGCCTGGTCGATTGCCGCGATAAGCTGGACAATGCGGAATAGCTTGTTCACACTGGCGAACAATGGCTGATCCCGACCTGCGCGATCTCGACGCCTTCGTGGCGGTCGCCCGCACCCGCAATTTCCGGCGCGCGGCGGTTGAAATCCGCGTGTCGGTGTCGAGCCTTAGCCAGAGATTGCGGGATCTTGAGGAGCGCCTCGGCGTCCGCCTGATGAACCGCACCACCCGCAGCGTCGCGCTGACCGAGGCGGGCGAGCTGTTGCTATCGCGGGTGGCGCCGGCACTGCGCGACGTCGGCGATGCCCTGGATCAGGTGCGCGGCCTGCGCGAGGTCGCCTCGGGCCGCCTGCGCATCAACGCGCCGCCGCCGGCGGTTGATCTCGTGCTGGCGCCGATGGTCGTTCCGTTCCTGCAGGCCCATCCGCAGGTCGATCTCGATATCGTCTCCGAGAGCGGCTTCGTCGATATCGTCAGCGGCGGCTACGATGCCGGCGTGCGCTATGGCGAGCATCTCGCGCAGGACATGGTGGCGATCCCGCTCAGCGGCCCGCAGCACTATGTCGTCGTTGCATCGCCCGATTATGTCGCGCGGCGTGGCAGGCCAAAACATCCGAAAGATCTGCTCGATCATGATTGCATTCGCGCGCGCTATTCGAGCGGCGTCATGCATGATTGGGAATTCGAAAAGGCCGGCCAGATCGTGAAGGTCGATCCGCCTGCAAAACTGATTTCGACGAACATGGGTCTTGCGATGCGTGCCGCGCTTGGCGGCGCCGGCATCTGGGCCAGCCTCAATGGCTATGTCGGCGATGCCGTCAAGTCCGGCGCACTCGTCAGCCTGATGGAAGATTGGTGCGAGCCGTTCCCCGGCCCGTTCCTGTATTATCCCAGCCGGCGCCAGGTGCCGCCGGCGCTACGTGCGTTTATCGATTTCGTCGCGGATTGGCGCAAGCGAAATGGGCTGCGCTCTTAGGCCCTCATGGTGAGGAGGCGCGAAGCGCCGTCTCGAACCATGCAGGCCGAACTCTCGCCCACGGCCATCCTTCGAGACGCGCGTTCCGCGCTCCTCAGGATGAGGAGCGAGGGCTTGCTGCGCAGTAAAGCTGCTTCACAGCATGCTCGGCAGCACGCGATCCGGCGGCTTGTGGGCGTCGAGGAAGGTGCGGATGTTGATGATCACCTTCTCGCCCATCTCGACGCGGCCTTCGATCGTGGCCGAGCCCATATGCGGCATCAGCGTCACCTTGCCGGCCTTCGCAAGCCGCACCAGCTTGGGATTGACCGCCGGCTCGTGCTCATAGACGTCGAGGCCGGCGCCGCCGATCTCGCCGCCTTCGATCAGCTTGATCAGCGTGTCCTCGTCGGTGACTTCACCGCGCGCGGTGTTGACGATGTAGGCGTCCTTGCGGATCAGCTTCAGCCGCCGCGCCGAGAGCAGGTGATAAGTCGCCGGCGTGTGCGGACAGTTCACCGAGATGATGTCCATCCGCGCCAGCATCTGGTCGAGGCTTTCCCAATAGGTCGCACCAAGCTCTTCGGCGATCTTCGGCGCAACAGGACGGCGGTTGTGATAGTGGATCTGCAGGCCGAACGCGCGGGCGCGGCGCGCGACCGCCTGGCCGATGCGGCCCATGCCGATGATGCCGAGGCGCTTGCCGCCGATGCGGTGGCCGAGCATCCAGGTCGGTGACCAGCCCGCCCAGGGTTTTCCCTCCGTCAGCACCGAGGCGCCCTCGATCATCCGGCGCGGCACGGCCAGGATCAGCGCCATGGTCATGTCGGCGGTGTCTTCGGTCAGAACCTTCGGCGTGTTGGTGACGGTGATGCCGCGGGCATGCGCAGCCTCGACGTCGATATTGTCGACGCCGTTGCCGAAGTTGGCGATCAGCTTCACCTTGCAGTCGGGCTGATTAACGATGTCGGCGCTGATGTGATCGGTGACCGTCGGAACCAGAATGTCGGCGGTGCGCGCGGCTTCCGCAATCTGCTCGGCCGACATCGGTGTGTCGTCGAGATTGATGCGTGCGTCGAACAGTTCGCGCATCCGGGTCTCGATCGAGTCCGGCAGCTTGCGCGTCACCACGACGAGGGGCTTTTTCTTCACCGACATGTCCTGCCCTCATGAGGCGTTGCAGGCCGCCTTTGTCGCCAAAGGCTCGCCGTTGAGGCCTCATTAACCCGGTTGTTCGACACTGCCTTGGCCGTGTCGTCCCCGGCGTTTCCTTCAAGCTGTTCCCCTACTTTCCGGCCGGAAAATCGGGGTAAACTGGTTGTTCAGATGTCCGTCCTCTCTAGCAGAAGGCCGGGCCAAGACAAGTTGGCTTCAGGAGCACCCCGCATGGGGCGGGAGAGGGGATTGCGCGGCAACGTTTGGAGTTTGGGGTGAGGGCCCGGTTGAGCCGGTTCCTCGACAGGAGACGGGTTGATGGCGTTGGGGCGTTTTTGTTCGGTGATGGCGCTCGTTTGCACCTGGTGGAGCGCTTCGGTCAGCCCCGGGCATTCGGCGAAGGATGCCGCGACGCCCCAGACCGCCAGCGGCCTTCCGGTGCCGCGCTATGTCAGCCTCAAATCCGATCACGTCAACGTCCGCGCCGGCCCGACCAAGGACAATGACGTGGCCTGGGTCTACACCCGTTCCGGTCTGCCGGTCGAAATCACCGCCGAGTTCGAGAACTGGCGTCGGGTGCGCGATTCCGAGGGCGCCGAGGGCTGGGTCTATCATTCGCTGCTGTCGGGCCGCCGCACTGCGGTGGTCACCATGAAGAACAAGGACGACCTCGCGCCGATCTATGACCGCGCCGATCCCGACAGTGCGGTGGCCGCGAAACTCCAGGCCGGCGTCGTCACTACCGTGAAAAAGTGCACCACAAGCTGGTGCCACGTCACCGGCAACGGCTTTGACGGCTGGATCCAGCAGGAGCGCCTCTGGGGCGTCTATGCGGACGAGCAGGTGAACTGACGGCCTGAAACGACAATGGCCGGGACGAAGCCCGGCCATGACGATCAGATCAGCAGCTTAGGACGACCTTAGCGCTTCTTGCGCAGGCGCACGACCATGTCGATTCGCGCGATCTCGTAACCTTCCGGCACCTCCGGCATCTTGGACAGCGCCAGATGCGGATCCTCGATATCGACCAGCTCGTGGCTGTTCTCGAGGTAATAATGGTGGTGCGTGGTGACGTTGGTATCGAAATAGGTCTTGGTACCGTCGACGCTGACCTGACGCAGCAGGCCGGCATCGGTCAGCTGGTTCAGCGTGTTGTAGACGGTCGCGAGCGAGACCGGGACCTTGGCCAGCGTCGCTTCCTCGTAGAGCATTTCAGCCGTGAGGTGGCGCGCACCCTTGCCGAACAGCAGCCAGCCGAGAGCCATGCGCTGGCGCGTGGGGCGCAGGCCGGCGGACTGGAGCATTTCATTGACGTCGTGCCAGGGGCAGCCGGTCAAGGCCGGCTGACGGCCGGACAGAAGGGCCGCCACCTGGGCGTCCTCGTCGTGATGGGTGGCGTTGTTTTCGCTCATTTCCAGAATTCGGGCACGCGTGAACACTATCTATCTGCAATATATGGACAGATAGATGCAGATGCAAGTTTCTCGCAACTAGAGTGGTTCTAATCAGCCGAGGAACCGGGCCGCGCCACCGTCATTTTACCTTCATGGGACCGCTTTGCCACCCGAAAGGCCTGTGTTAGAGAGCGCGCGGTTCCGCTTAACCGATTTTGGCGCAGCCGGGCATTGAGGCCCGGCCGGCAGTCCATCCGGCTCGGATTTGCGCCTGACGATGGCAATTGGCGTTGCATTCCGAACGAAACGGGGCCCATTTTTGCCAGAAACGCCGCTCAATCGGGGTTCAAACAGAGGCTTCCGCATGCTGAACAGGCGCAATGGTTACGAATACGAAGATCTGCTGGCATGTGCCCGCGGTGAGATGTTCGGCCCGGGCAATGCCCAGCTGCCGCTGCCGCCGATGCTCATGTTCGATCGCATCACGGAAATCAGCGACAATGGCGGCGAGTTCGGCAAGGGCGTGGTGCGCGCCGAGCTCGACGTGAAACCCGACCTCTGGTTCTTCGGCTGCCACTTCAAGAACGACCCCGTGATGCCCGGCTGCCTCGGCCTCGATGCGCTGTGGCAAATGGTCGGCTTTTATCTGGGCTGGACCGGAGGCGAAGGCCGCGGCCGCGCGCTCGGCCTGAACGAATTGAAGTTCAGCGGCCAGGTGCTGCCCGAGGCCCGCAAGGTTGTGTACAACGTCGATATCAAACGCGTGATGCGTTCAAAGCTCGTGCTCGGCATTGCCGACGGATGGCTTTCGGTCGACGACCAGATTATTTATCGCGCCAAGGATCTGAAGGTCGGCCTGTTCAAGCAGGGCGTGAACCTGGGCTAACGCGCATCATAAAGAAGACAACGATAGAGGCGAGGCTGTCATGAGGCGGGTTGTGGTCACCGGGATGGGTATCGTCTCGTCGATCGGAAACAACACCCAGGAAGTGCTTTCGAGCCTTCACGAGGCGAAGTCGGGCATTTCGCGGGCTGAGAAATACGCCGAGCTCGGCTTCCGGTCGCAGGTCGCGGGTGCGCCGACGCTCGATCCTTCGACGGTGGTCGACCGCCGCGCGATGCGCTTCCTCGGCCAGGGCGCGGCGTGGAATCATGTTGCGATGGAGCAGGCGATCCAGGACTCCGGTCTGTCGCCCGACGAGGTCTCCAACATCCGCACCGGCATCATCATGGGCTCCGGCGGTCCCTCGGCGCGCACCATCGTCGAGTCCGCCGACATCACCCGCACCAAGGGACCGAAGCGCGTCGGTCCGTTCGCCGTGCCGAAGGCGATGTCGTCCACGGCATCGGCGACGCTCGCGACCTGGTTCAAGATCAAGGGCGTGAACTATTCGATCTCCTCGGCCTGTGCGACGTCGAACCACTGCGTCGGCAACGCCTACGAGACGATCCAGATCGGCAAGCAGGACATCGTCTTCGCCGGCGGTTGCGAGGAGCTCGACTGGTCGCTGTCGGTGCTGTTCGACGCCATGGGCGCGATGTCCTCGAAATACAACGACACGCCCGCCACCGCTTCGCGTCCCTACGACCTCAATCGCGACGGTTTTGTCATCGCCGGTGGCGCGGGGGTCCTCGTGCTGGAAGAGCTCGAGCACGCCAAGGCGCGCGGCGCACGCATCTACGGCGAGATCGTCGGCTATGGCGCGACCTCGGACGGCTACGACATGGTCGCCCCGTCGGGTGAAGGCGCCGAGCGCTGCATGCGCATGGCGATGTCGACGGTGAAGACCAAGGTCGACTACATCAACCCGCATGCCACCTCGACGCCGGCAGGCGATCCGCCGGAAATCGACGCGCTCCGCCGCGTGTTCGGCGCCGGCGAGAAGTGCCCGCCGATCTCGGCCACCAAGGCGCTGACCGGCCACTCGCTCGGCGCGACCGGTGTGCAGGAGGCGATCTACTCGCTGCTGATGATGAACAACGGCTTCATCTGCGAGAGCGCGCACATCCAGGAGCTCGATCCGGTGTTTGCCGACATGCCGATCGTGCGCAAGCGCATCGACAACGTCAAAATCGGCACCGTGCTGTCGAACTCGTTCGGCTTCGGCGGCACCAACGCCACGCTGGTGTTCAGCCGGCTGGACGTGTGACGACATTGTTGCGGAATTGCTGGTAGTTTTCGTCATGGCCGGGCTCGTCCCGGCCATCCACGTCTTGGCTACCGGCTTCGACAGAACGTGGATGCCCGGGACATAGACGAGCGAAGCGACGTCGTCCTTCAGACGGCTATGCCCGGGTAACGGAGAGCGGAGAGTAATTGAGACATGGAAGGTTTGATGCAAGGCAAGCGCGGTCTGATCATGGGCATCGCCAATGATCATTCGATCGCCTGGGGCATGGCAAAGATGCTGCATGCTCACGGCGCCGAGCTCGCCTTCACCTTCCAGGGCGAAGCGCTCGGCAAGCGCGTCAAGCCGCTGGCGGAATCTCTCGGTGTCGAACTCGTGCTCCCCTGTGACGTCGAGGACATCGCCAGCGTCGATGCCACCTTTGACGTGCTGCGCGAAAAATGGGGCAAGCTCGACTTCGTCATCCACGCGATCGGCTTTGCCGACAAGAACGAGCTGAAGGGCCGCTACGCCGACACCAGCCGCGAGAATTTTTCGCGCACCATGGTGATCTCCTGTTTCTCGTTCACGGAGGTCGCAAAGCGCGCTGCCGAGCTGATGACGGACGGCGGCAGCATGATCACGCTGACCTTCGGCGCCTCCGAGCGCTCGATGCCGAACTACAACGTGATGGGCGTGGCCAAGGCGGCACTGGAAGCTTCGGTGCGCTATCTCGCCTCCGATTTTGGACCGCGTGGCATCCGCGTCAACGCGATCTCCGCGGGCCCGATCCGCACGCTCGCCGGCTCCGGCATCGGCGAGGCGCGCGCGATGTTTGCGTACATGCAGAAGCACTCGCCGCTCCGCCGCGGCGTCACGCTCGATGAGCTCGGCGGCTCGGCGTTATATCTGTTGTCGGATCTCTCCGGCGGCGTGACCGGCGAAATCCACTATGTCGACAGTGGCTACAACATCGTCCTGATGCCGCGGCCGGACGATCTGAAGGCCCCGGAGTAGAACTCCGTAGGGTGGGCAAAGGAGCGTAAGCGACGTGCCCACCATTTCTCAATAATTGCGCACAGAACGTGGGCACGGCGCGTTGCGCCTTTGCCCACCCTACGACAGTTGGTCTAACCCGCCGCGATCTTCTCCGCGCGCTGGAACGCCGGCCGCGCCATGCAGCGCGCGATGTAGGCGTCGAAGGCCGGGCGCGTCGGCACCATCTTGAACAGGCGCACCGCAAAGTTCAGGCCCGCGCCGATCGTGATGTCGGCCGCGGAAAAGTCCTCGCCGAGAATCCACGGGCCCTTGTCGAGCGCCGCTTCCAGCACGTCGAACACCTGTGTCGCGCTGCCCCAGGCCGCGGTCGAAGTCGGCACCTCGATCTTGGTGAAGATCTGGATGATCGCGGGCTCGATGCAGCTCGGCGAGAAGAACAGCCATTGCAGATAGCGTGCGCGGCGCGGATCGGTCACACCAGGCGCGAGCTTCGTCTCGGGATATCGGTCGGCGATATAGGCGCAAATCGCGGCGGCTTCGCCGAGCGCGGCGTCGCCGTCGCTGAGCGCCGGCACCTTGCCCATCGGATTGACCTTCAGATACTCAGGCGCCTTCTGCGCGCCCGTCGAGATGTCCGTCAGCACGCGCTCATAGGGAAGTCCGCTCTCTTCCATCAGCCAGAGCGTCGAGAACGAGCGCGAGCGGGGCGACCAATAGAGCTTGATCATGGCGGAGAACCTTCCGTGGGCGAGAGGCGGGTGAGGGCTCATTCATTGCGTGTTCGCCCCGAAATCGCAACGCACTACGTCTAGGCGAATGCCACGCCCGGAAGCCGACATCTTGGTCAACGCGCTAGGTTGACGACAGTGTTTTCACGAACTGGGCCGCTGCCGCTTCCACCGGTAGTACTTCATCATGAAGCCGTTCGACGGCTCGAGCTCTTCCTTCTCGAACACAAAGCCCTCGCGCTCGTACCAGCGCCACGCCTTTTCGTTCTCGCGAATGCAGCGCAGATACATTTCATCCGGCATCTGCGTGCGCGTGAAGGCGAGCAGCTTCCGCCCGAGCGATTGCCCCTGATAGGCGGGGCCGACGAACAGCATATCGAGATAGAGCTTTGGCAGATGCAGCGCGAGCATTGCGGCGATGGTGCCGTTGTCGTCGGCGACGAACAGGCTCCAGCCGTCCTCGATCTCGCGGCGGATGCGCGCGCGCAGGTTTGCCAGCAGGAATTCGCTCGCCTCGGCGAGCCCGGTCGAGACCCAGCTTTCCATCCAGACGCGTCCGATCTCGTCATATTCCTCACTGCGAGCGGGGCGAATGATCGGATCGGACATTGGTGCCTCAAGCCCTCTGGTTGCGCGTGGCCTGCCGCGGGCGCGCCTTGCCGGCCGACAGGCACACCACCTCGGAGATCTGGAGCAGCTGCCGCGCCAGCGGGCTGGTCTTGCGCCAGACCATGCCGATGGTGCGTGAGGGCTCGGGGTCGCGGAATCGCGACAGCGAGACCGAGGCCGATCGCGTTTCCACCGACACCGCCATCTCCGGGATCAGGGTCACGCCGATGCCGGCGCTGACCATCTGGACCAATGTCGACAGCGAATTCGCATCAAGCATCTCGCGCGGCGGCGCTGATTGCATGTTGCAGAACGATAGGGCCTGGTCGCGGAAACAATGGCCCTCCTCTAACAGCAGCAGCCGCATCTCCCGCATCATCTCGCGCGAGGGCGCCGGGGTGCCCGCATCCGTGCCCGGACGCACCAGCAGGAATTTTTCCTCGAACAGGGCGACCTCGGTGAGCGAGGGTTCGGAGACCGGCAGCGCGACGATGGCGGTGTCGAGCCGGCCTTCGACCAGCTCCTGGATCAGCCGCGGCGTCATCGTCTCGCGCACGCGGATGTCGAGCTCCGGATGCATGCGTGTGAGGTTCTTGGTGATCTTGGGCAAGAGATAAGGCGCGATCGTCGGGATCATGCCGATGCGCAGACGGCCGGCAAAACGGTCCTGCGAGGCGCGGGCGAAATCGCCGAGCTCATCGACCGAGCGCAGGATGTCACGGACGCGCGACGCGAGTTCCTCGCCGAACCGCGTCAGCGCCACCTGGCGCGCGCTGCGCTCCAGCAGCAGCCCGCCGAGCGCCTCCTCCAGTTCCTTGATCTGCATCGACAGCGCGGGCTGCGAGATGGAACAGGCCTCCGCGGCGCGGCCGAAATGGCCATGACGCGCCAGCGCGTCGAAATATCGCAGCTGGCGCAGCGTCAGATTGATCATCAGAAAAACCTATCGCAGCGATCATTAAAGTCAACTTCCCCTGATCGAAGGCGACGCTTAGAGTGGTTCTACCTGGTCAAAGGCGCGAGTTCGACGCCACCAGAGGAGGTATTCATGGACGACTCATCGAAGTGCCCGTTTTCGGGCGGAAAACCCACGCCGGTGAACCGCGACTGGTGGCCCACCAATCTCAGCATCGACATGCTGCACAAGAATTCAGGCCTGTCCGATCCGATGGGCGAGGCGTTCGACTATGCCAAGGAATTCAAGACGCTCGACCTGAACGCGGTCATCAAGGACCTGACCGCCCTGATGACGGATTCGCAGGAATGGTGGCCCGCCGACTTCGGTCACTATGGCGGCCTTATGATCCGCATGGCCTGGCACAGCGCGGGCACCTACCGCATCACCGACGGTCGTGGCGGTGCCGGTGCCGGTCAGCAGCGTTTCGCTCCGCTCAACAGCTGGCCCGATAACGCCAACCTCGACAAGGCGCGCCGGCTGCTCTGGCCGATCAAGCAGAAATACGGCCGCAAGATTTCCTGGGCCGATCTGATGGTGCTCGCCGGCAACGTCGCGCTGGAGTCGATGGGCTTCAAGACCTTCGGTTTTGCCGGTGGTCGCGCCGACGTCTGGGAGCCGGAAGAGCTCTATTGGGGTCCCGAAGGCACGTGGCTGGGCGATGAGCGCTACAGCGGCGAACGCCAGCTCGCCGAGCCGCTTGGCGCCGTGCAGATGGGCCTCATCTACGTCAACCCGGAAGGTCCGAACGGCAAGCCGGATCCGGTCGCCGCGGCCAAGGACATCCGCGAGACCTTCTTCCGCATGGCGATGAACGACGAAGAGACCGTCGCGCTGATCGCGGGCGGCCACTCCTTCGGCAAGACCCACGGCGCGGGCGATCCGTCGCTGGTCGGTCCGGAGCCGGAAGCGGGCGCGCTGGAAGATCAGGGCCTCGGCTGGAAGAGCAAGCACGCGTCGGGTCTGGCCGGTGATTCCATCACCAGCGGCCTCGAGGTGACCTGGACGACGACGCCGACGAAGTGGAGCAACAACTTCTTCGAGAACCTGTTCAACTACGAATGGGAGCTGACGAAGAGCCCGGGCGGTGCGAACCAGTGGACCGCCAAGGGTGCCGACGCGATCATTCCGGATCCGTTCGACAAGTCGAAGAAGCATCGCCCGACGATGCTGACGACCGACCTCTCGCTGCGCATGGATCCGGCCTACGAGAAGATCTCGCGTCGCTTCCTCGAAAACCCCGATCAGTTCGCGGACGCTTTCGCCCGCGCCTGGTTCAAGCTCACGCACCGCGACATGGGTCCGATCGTGCGCTACCTCGGCCCGCTGGTGCCGAAGGAGACGCTGATCTGGCAGGATCCGATCCCGGCGCTGAACCACGAGGTCGTCAGCGATCAGGACATCGCCTCGCTGAAGTCGAAGATCCTGGCTTCGGGCCTCTCGGTGTCGGAGCTGGTCTCGACCGCCTGGGCGTCGGCCTCGACGTTCCGCGGCTCGGACAAGCGCGGCGGCGCCAACGGTGCGCGCATCCGTCTTGCTCCGCAGAAGGACTGGGAAGTGAACCAGCCGGCCCAGCTCTCCAAGGTGCTCGGCAAGCTCGAAGCGATCCAGAAGGACTTCAACGCGGGCGCGAAGAAGGTCTCGCTCGCCGACCTGATCGTCCTCGGCGGTTCTGCCGCGGTCGAGAAGGCTGCGAAGGATGCCGGCGTCGATGTGAAGGTTGGCTTCACGCCGGGCCGCATGGATGCTTCGCAGGAGCAGACCGATGCCGCCTCCTTCGCACCGCTGGAGCCGCGGGCCGATGGTTTCCGCAACTATGTCAGCAAGAAGCATCAGTTCCTGAAGCAGGAAGAGGCGCTCGTCGATCGCGCGCAGCTTCTGAAGCTCTCGGGCCCCGAATTGACGGTGCTCGTCGGCGGCCTGCGCGTGCTCGGTGCCAATGCGAACGGTTCGAAGGCCGGCGTCTTCACCGCCAAGGTGGGCACGCTCTCCAACGACTACTTCGTCAACCTGCTCGACATGAGCACGCAGTGGACGCCGGTTGCCGACGGTTCCTACGAGGCCCGTGACCGCAAGACCAATGCGGTGAAGTGGACCGGCACGCGCGCCGATCTGATCTTCGGCTCGCACTCGCAGCTCCGCGCCTTCGCCGAGGTCTATGCCTCGTCGGATTCCAAGCAGCAGTTCGTGCAGGACTTTGCCAAGGCCTGGACCAAGGTGATGAACCTCGACCGGTTCGACCTCACGGCCTGAGGTTTAACACCTCTCCCCGCTGGGGAGAGGTGAAGAGCCAAGCGGACAGATTTGAACACAAACAAAAAGGGCGGCCGCGAGGCCGCCCTTCGTGTTTTGGGGTCGCGGAGCGATTACTCGCCGGCCGCTTCGCGCGGGGCCTTCTCGCCCTCGCCGCCCTTGTCCTTGCCTTCGAGGTCTTCGCCGGTGGTCTGGTCGACGACCTTCATCGACAGGCGGGTCTTGCCGCGATCGTCGAAGCCGAGCAGCTTGACCTTGACCTTGTCGCCTTCCTTGACGACGTCGGAGGTCTTCTGCACGCGCGCCGAGGCGAGCTGGCTGATGTGGACGAGACCGTCCTTGGAGCCGAAGAAGTTCACGAAGGCGCCGAACTCCATCACCTTGACGACGGTGCCGTCATAGATCTGGCCGACTTCCGGATCGGACGCGATCGACTTGATCCACTTGATCGCGGCCTTCATCGCCTCGCCGTCGGAGGAGGCGACCTTCACGGTGCCGTCGTCCTCGATGTTGACCTTGGCGCCGGTCTTCTCGACGATCTCGCGGATCACCTTGCCGCCGGTGCCGATCACTTCGCGGATCTTGTCGGTGGCGATCTTGAAGGTCTCGATGCGCGGCGCGTATTCGCCGAGCTCGGCGCGGGCGTTGGTCAGCGCCTTGGCCATCTCGCCGAGGATGTGGATGCGTCCGTCCTTGGCCTGGGCCAGGGCGACCTTCATGATCTCTTCGGTGATGCCCTCGATCTTGATGTCCATCTGGAGCGAGGT
Source organism: Bradyrhizobium sp. CIAT3101 (assembly GCF_029714945.1). Taxonomy (NCBI): domain Bacteria; kingdom Pseudomonadati; phylum Pseudomonadota; class Alphaproteobacteria; order Hyphomicrobiales; family Nitrobacteraceae; genus Bradyrhizobium; species Bradyrhizobium sp. CIAT3101. The sequence continues at coordinate 62,214 of NZ_CP121634.1, read as the reverse complement.
GATGCCCGCTTCCGTGCCGGCGACCTTGAAGTCCATGTCGCCGAGATGGTCTTCGTCACCGAGGATGTCCGAGAGAACCGCGAAGCGCTTGTCTTCGAGGATCAGGCCCATCGCGATGCCCGCGGTCGGCCGCTTTAACGGCACGCCGGCATCCATCAGCGCGAGCGAAGCGCCGCAGACCGAAGCCATCGAGGACGAACCGTTCGATTCGGTGATCTCCGACACCACGCGCGTGGTGTAGGGGAACTCGTGGTGCGGCGGTAGCACCGGATGGATCGCGCGCCAGGCAAGCTTGCCGTGGCCGATCTCGCGGCGCTTGGTGCCGCCGAGGCGACCGGTCTCACCGACCGAGTAGGGAGGGAAGTTGTAGTGCAGCAGGAACGTCTCTTTGTACGTTCCCGACAGCGCGTCGATGTACTGCTCGTCCTCGCCGGTGCCGAGCGTGGTCACGACCATCGCCTGGGTCTCGCCGCGGGTGAACAGCGCCGAACCGTGAGCGCGGGGCAGCACGCCGACTTCGGCGACGATGTTGCGAACGGTCTTGCTGTCACGGCCGTCGATGCGCTTGCCGGTGTCGAGGATGTTCCAGCGAACGATCTTCGCCTCGAGCTCCTTGAACACCGCGCTGATGCGCAGCTTGTCGTATTTCGGCTCCTGCCCTTCGGGGAAATAGTGGGCGATCACCTTTTCCTTGACCTTGCCGACCGCGGCGTAGCGATCCTGCTTGACCGGAATGGCGTAGGCGGAGCGCAGCTCCTGCTCGACGAGGCCGAGCATTTCCTTCTCGAGCGCGGAATTGTCGATGACGGTGACTTCGCGCGGCTCCTTGGCGGCCTTCTCGGCGAGCTCGATGATCGCGTTGATGACCGGCTGGAAGTGGCGGTGACCGAACATCACGGCGCCGAGCATGATGTCTTCGTTCAGCTCCTTGGCTTCCGATTCCACCATCAGGACGGCGTCGGCGGTGCCGGCGACGACCAGGTCGAGCTGGGTGTCGACCATCTCGTCGAGCGTCGGGTTGAGGATGAACTCGTCATTGGCGAAGCCGACGCGGGCGGCGCCGATCGGGCCCTTGAAGGGCGCGCCGGACAGGGTCAGCGCGGCCGAGGAGGCCACCAGCGCGACGATATCGGGATCGTTCTCCATGTCGTGCGACAGCACGGTGGCGATCACCTGGGTCTCGTTGCGCCAGCCGTCGACGAACAGCGGACGGATCGGACGGTCGATCAGGCGGGAGACCAGCGTCTCCTTCTCGGTCGGACGGCCCTCGCGCTTGAAATAGCCGCCGGGAATGCGGCCGGCTGCGTAGGTCTTTTCCTGGTAGTCGACGGTCAGCGGCAGGAAGTCGACGCCTTCACGCGGCGCCTTCGCGGCGACGACGGTGGCGAGCACCACGGTCTCGCCATAGGTGGCGATGACGGCGCCGTCGGCCTGGCGAGCGATCTTGCCGGTTTCGAGCTTGAGAGGGCGTCCGCCCCAGTCGATCTCGACTGAATGCTTATTGAACATAGAGGTCTTCTTTCATGGGTTCTCGAAAGAAGGGACGGCTCGAAAAACAAAAACCATGTCAAGATTGCAGGACGCTGATCGGAGCGGGCGATCAGCGTCCTGCGATCCTGCCATGGTTTTTGGATGTCGGATGGCGTCCATCCTTTCGGGGTCATACGGGCACCTTGCCCGTTGCGCCCAGCCGCCGGATTGCTGCTGGACTGTCAGTCAGCACGAACGCGAACACCGAACCGCGGTCTTCGCTGATCATGCCCCGGATGCGAAGCATCATTGGCCCGCACCGGACGCACGCGTGAGCCTCGATCAAAAACCTAAAAGCAAACGCTTTGGCTCGAACTCACGCGCAAAAACGCGCGCCGGTGGCGCGCGCAAGAGCTCTTAACGACGAATGTTGTGCTTCTCGAGCAGCGCCTTGTACCGCGCTTCGTCCCGCTTCTTGAGGTAGTCGAGGAGCGAGCGGCGGGTCGAGACCAGCTTCAAGAGGCCACGACGCGAATGGTTGTCCTTCACGTGGGTCTTGAAATGGTTGGTCAGGTTGTTGATGCGTTCCGACAGGATCGCGACCTGAACCTCCGGCGAGCCGGTGTCGCCGGCTTTGGTGGCATTCGTCTTGATGACTTCCGCTTTACGTTCTGCGGCAATCGACATCGTCAATTTCTCTCGTTGCGACCGGTTGAGGCAGTCAAGCCGGTCAGGTTGAACACACGCTTGGGGATGATTTCGCCGTTGCCGACTTCAGCAAGCGCCAAAAGACGGCCTGCCACCGTGACATAGACTGTGCCGCTACTTGTGGGCGCATCCCGTCCGCGCAACAAAACGGCCTGGCCCCGGTGGAGCCTTGCCGCATCAGCCCGAGTGACGGCCAGTGCCGGGATGTCGTCCAGCGCGGTCTCAACGGGCATCAGCGCGTCGGCGAGGCTTCCCTCACCGGACGCGGCTCTATCGCACAAAGCCTCCAGCTGATCCAGCGGAATCATGTCATTTTCGCCAAATGGGCCGACCAGGGTCCGTCGCAGCGCGCAGATATGGCCGAAAGTGCCGAGAATCCGGCCCATATCGCGGGCCAATGCCCGGACATAGGTTCCCTTGCCGCATTCGGCCTCGAACACGGCTCGGTCGTTATCTGGTTGATCCACAAGGGTTAAATGATGAATCTCGACCGGGCGGGGCGCCAGCTCCACGACCTCGCCATCGCGCGCGAGGTCATAGGCCCGCTCGCCCTGGACCTTGATCGCCGAATAGCGCGGCGGAACCTGCTCGATTACTCCGGTGAAACGGGGCAGCAGGGCTTCGATCGCCTCGCGGGTCGGGCGCTGGTCCGAGGTCGCAGTGACCTGGCCTTCGATGTCGTCGGTGTCGCGCTCTGCGCCCCAGCACACCGTGAAGCGGTAGCGCTTGCGGCCGTCCATGACGAAGGGAACCGTCTTGGTGGCTTCGCCGAGCGCGATCGGCAGGCCGCCCGAGGCGAGCGGGTCGAGCGTGCCGGCGTGGCCAGCACGCTTGGCGTTGAACAGACGCTTGAGCACGGCAACGGCCTGCGTCGAGGTCATCCCGATCGGCTTGTCGAGCACGACCCAGCCGTGCACGTCGCGCCGGTCGCGGCGCGGCTGATTGCCCTTCTGCTTGCCCGCGCGCGGATCGTTGTTGACCCGACGCGCCTCCTGATGCGGCTGAGCATTGCCGCCGACATCTGCAAAATTATTTTGCTGCATGTCGCGGGTATCGGCCTCGTCGCTGCCGATCGTGCCGTGAGCCGGGTCCATCATCATTGCTCTTCTTCCCGATCCGAATCCGGATCCTGTTCCAAATCCTTTTGCACCGCAGGCGTTCGCAAAAGCTTCTCGATCCGTTCCGCTTCGTCGAATCGTTCGTCGACGCGGAAACGAATATCAGGTGCAAATTTCAGGTTAACGCGCCGCGCGACTTCGCCGCGCAGGAATTTCTTGTTGCGATCGAGCGCAGTGATGACGAGCTCGGTATCGCGGCCACCAAGCGGCATCACGTAGATTGTCGCGAGCTTCAGGTCGGGCGACATCCGCACCTCCGGCACGGTGATGATGTGACCTTCGAGGTCCGCATCATGCACGCTGCCTTGCGCCAGAATCTCGGCTATCGCGTGGCGAACCTGCTCGCCGACGCGCAGCTGACGCTGCGAGCCGCCGGGCGCGGAACTTTTCTTCTGATGATGGCGCGGCATAGTCGAAAATCACCTCGTCGTGCCCGCGTATGGGACACGAGCATTGTCATTTGTCCTGCTGGAACGAATGGGGCGTGGATGGCCGGAAAAAATCCGGCCATCTCACTCCCGCTATTTCAGTTCAAAAAGATCCGGGCGCTTCGGTAAGATTTGGACTTACAGGGAGCGCTGGATCGTCTCCACGCGATAACACTCGATCACGTCACCGGCACGCATGTCGTGATAGTTCTCGAAGGCCATGCCGCATTCCTGACCGGACTGGACTTCCTTCACTTCGTCCTTGAAGCGCTTCAGCGTCGACAGCTTGCCTTCGTGCACGACGACGTTGTCGCGGATCAGGCGCACATTGGCGCCGCGTTCCACGGTGCCGTCGGTGACGCGGCAGCCGGCAACCTTGCCGACCTTGGAGATGTTGAAGATCTCCAGGATCTCGGCGTTGCCCAGCATGGTTTCGCGCAAGGTCGGCGCGAGCAGACCGCTCATCGCCTTCTTCACGTCGTCCACGAGGTCGTAGATGATGTTGTAGTAGCGGATCTCGATGCCGTTGCGCTTGGCAGCCGCGGCAGCTTCCTTGTTCGCACGGACCGAGAAGCCGATGATCGCGGCGTTGAAGCCTTCCGCGAGCGTCACGTCGGATTCCGAGATACCGCCGACGCCGGCATGCAGGATGCGGGCGGCGACTTCGTCGGTGCCGAGCTTCTCGAGCGAGCCGAGGATCGCTTCCAGGGAGCCCTGCACGTCGGCCTTGACGATCAGCGGGAATTCCTTGCGGCCCGCCGTCTTCAACTGCGACATCATCTGCTCGAGCGAGCCGCGCATGCCGGAGATCGAGGCAGCCGCGTTCTCGCGCTTCTGGTGCGCGCGGTAGCTGGTGACCTGGCGGGCGCGGGCTTCGTTCTCGACCACCGCGAGACGATCGCCGGCTTCCGGCGGACCGTTGAAGCCGAGCACTTCGACCGGCACCGAGGGACCGGCTTCCTGCACCGTCTCGCCCTGATCGGAGATCAGCGCGCGGACACGGCCCATTTCGGCGCCGGCGACGATGATGTCACCGACACGCAGCGTGCCGCGCTGGACCAGCACGGTCGCGACCGGGCCACGGCCGCGATCGAGCTTGGCTTCGATCACGGTGCCTTCGGCCGGACGCTCCGAATTGGTCTTGAGGTCGAGGATTTCGGCCTGGAGCGCGATCATCTCGAGCAGCTTGTCGAGATTGGTCTTGTTCTTGGCGGACACTTCGACGTCGACGACATCGCCGCCGAACGATTCCACCTGCACCTCGTGCTGGAGCAGCTCGGTGCGCACGCGCTCGGGCTTGGCATCGGGCTTGTCGATCTTGTTGATGGCAACGATGATCGGCACCCGCGCCGCCTTGGCGTGGTTGATGGCTTCGATCGTCTGCGGCATCACGCCGTCATCGGCCGCGACCACCAGCACGACGATGTCGGTGACCTTGGCGCCGCGGGCGCGCATCGCGGTGAACGCGGCGTGGCCGGGCGTGTCGATGAAGGTGATCTTCTTGCCGCTCTCGGGCGAGACGACCTGATAGGCGCCGATATGCTGGGTGATGCCGCCGGCTTCGCCGGACACCACGTTGGCATGGCGGAGCGCGTCGAGCAGCGAGGTCTTGCCGTGGTCGACGTGGCCCATGACGGTGACGACCGGAGAGCGGGTCTCGGTGTCGGTGGAATCGTCGACGGCGTCGAACAGGCCTTCTTCAACGTCGGACGCGGCAACGCGCTTGACGGTGTGGCCGAGCTCTTCGGCGATCAGCTGCGCGGTGTCGGCATCGATCACGTCGGTGATCTTGTGCATCGCGCCCTGCTTCATCAGCATGCGGATGACGTCGACCGCGCGCTCGGCCATGCGGTTGGCGAGCTCCTGAATGGTGATCGCTTCCGGAATGATCACCTCGCGGATCAGCTTTTCCTTCGGCTCGTTCGAGACGTGGCCCTTCAGGCGCTGGGTGCGGCGGCGGAACGAGGCGATCGAGCGCTCGCGCACTTCGTCGGCATTGAGCGCGGTGACGACGGTCAGTCGGCCGCGCTCCTTCTGCGGGCCAGGCTTATGAGTCGGCTTGGGCGCGACCACAGGACGCGCGGCGCCGCCGGGACCGCGACGGATCTGGCGCGGACCGTCATCTTCGTCGGGGCCGGCTGCGACACCGGGCGCACGAGCTGCTGGGACACCCTGCCGCGGCGCGGTAGTTGCCGGACGGGCGGTCGTCGTTGCCGCAGGCCGCGCCGTGGTCGGCGCGGGGCGCGGAGCGCTGGTCGCCGGGGCGGCCGCTGCAGCGGGACGCGCGGCAGCCGGCTGCTCGCCTTCGCCAAAGCGCTTCTTGGCTTCGGTCTCGGCCTTGCGCTTGGCTTCGTCCTCGTGACGGTGACGCTCCTCCTCGGCCTTGCGGCGGGATTCGGCGGCTTCGCGCTCGGCGCGTTCGGCAGCCTCGCGAACCGAGCGGCGCTGGGCCTCTTCCTCGGCCTGGCGGCGCTCTTCGACTTCGCGCACCTTGGCGTCCGCGAGCGCGCTGGCGCGAGCGGAACGTTCGTCCTCGGTCAGCGTGCGCAGCACGACGCCGGAGCCGGCGTTGCGCGGCGGCGCCGGGCGCGACGGGGCGGGCGCAGGGGCAGCGGGCGCCGGCTTTGCAACAACCGTCGGTGCCTGTGGCTCAGGGGTGCCGTCGATACGGCGCTTGCCACGCTTCTCGACCACGACCTGCTTGCTGCGGCCATGGCTGAAGCTCTGGCGCACAGTGCCCGTTTCGACGCGCGGCTTGAGCGATAGCGTCTTGCTCGGAACGCTCAGCTTCTTGTCGTCAGGGGTCTTGGTATCAACCATTCAGCAGTCCTAATCCTGATTTATCAGTGTTGTGCGTTGCCGCACCGTCTTATCGGGTCGTCGTTATCTTCAGAAATCCTGGCCGGGCTTTTCGGCAGTCTTGTCAGCGTCCGCCATCCGGTATCGGACCAGCATCTGGCTACGTGACAGGAATGACTTGCTCGCCGGGCCCGCGAGCAGGGCAGCATGTATCACATTTGACCGGGTAAGTGCCAAATCCAATTCTATCGATTTCAGGGCCGTAACGACGGGAATCTGCGGCTCGGCACCGCGATTTCCGGCATTTTGACGCGCCAGCATGTCCAATTTGCGGATTCCGTCCGCGGCCCCGTCGCTGGCGTGGATCAGGACCTCGACCGTACCTTCCCGCAGGGCGCTCTCGACCTTGCCGAAGCCGGCAACGATCTGGCCCGCCTTGGCGGCAATCCCAAGGGCCTCGGTCACGCTCCGAACCAGGAGCGCATCGATGTCGTCGGGAAGCGTCGGGGGAATGCGCAGGTCGCGCTTGAAGGCTTTGGTAAATTGGTGACGACGGACGGCTTCCGCAACCACCCGTCGCGATGCCGTGACCCACATGCCCCGTCCGGGCAGTTTGCGCTTGAGATCGGGAACTATGTCGCCTTGCGGCGATACGACGAAGCGGATCAGCTCGTCGATCGGCCGGATCTCGCGGCTGACAGCGCACATGCGCATGGTCGCGGACCTTTCGGCCCGCGGTCCATGGTCAAGGTCGGTGTCAGTGCTGGCAAGCATCCGGGCGACATTCTCCTTTTCCCTTAAGCCGGCTGATCTTCGGTCGCGTCGGCCTCTTCGGCTGGCTTGGCGAGGTCAGCCTCGGTGATCCAGCCGGCCTTGACGCGGGCCTGCATGATCATGGCTTCCGCATCGTCGCGCGAGATGCCGAGGCCGTCGAGCGCGCCGGCGAACTTGGTCTGCTCGCCGCCTTCCTTGCGCTCGGTCCAGCCGACCAGATCGTCGGTGGCGCAGCCGGCGAGGTCCTCGACCGTCTTGATGTCGTTCTCGCCGAACTTCACCAGCATCTTCGAGGTGACGCCGGGCACGTCCTTCACGGCGTCCTCGACGCCGAGTTCCTTGCGGCGGGCCTCGATCTCGGCTTCCTGCTGATCGAGATATTCGCGGGCGCGGTTCTGGAGTTCCTGTGCGGTCTCCTCGTCGAAACCCTCGATCCCGGCGAGCTCCTTGAGGTCCACCATCGCGAGTTCCTCGACCGAGGTGAAGCCTTCGGAGGCGAGCAGCTGGCCAACCACCTCGTCGACATTGAGCGATTCCATGAAGACGCGGGTGGAGTTCTCGAAGTCGGCCTGGCGGCGCTCCGATTCCTCCTGCTCGGTCAGGATGTCGATGTCCCAACCGGTGAGCTGCGAGGCGAGGCGGACGTTCTGGCCGCGGCGGCCGATCGCCAGCGAAAGCTGGTTGTTGGTGTCGGGCACCACGACCTCGATGCGCTCGCGGTCCTCGTCGATGACGACCTTGGAGACTTCGGCCGGCGCCAGCGCGTTGACCACGAAGGTCGCGATGTCGGGCGACCAGGGAATGATGTCGATCTTCTCGCCCTGCAGTTCGTTCACCACGGCCTGCACACGCGAGCCGCGCATACCGACGCAGGCGCCGACCGGATCGACCGAGGAATCGCGGGAAATCACGCCGATTTTCGCGCGCGAGCCCGGATCGCGGGCCACCGCCTTGATCTCGACGATGCCGTCATAGATCTCCGGCACTTCCTGCGCGAACAGCTTCGCCATGAACTGCGGATGGGTGCGGGACAGGAAGATCTGGGGACCGCGGGTCTCGCGGCGGACGTCGAAGATGTAGGCGCGGACGCGGTCGCCGTTGCGGAACACTTCGCGCGGCAGCATCTCGTCGCGGCGGATGATCGCTTCGCCGCGGCCGAGATCGACGATCACGCTGCCGTATTCGACGCGCTTGACGACGCCGTTGACGATGTCGCCGATGCGGTCCTTGAATTCCTGATACTGCCGGTCACGCTCGGCCTCGCGCACCTTCTGCACGATCACCTGCTTGGCCGACTGCGCGGCGATGCGGCCGTATTCGAGCGGCGGCAGGGTGTCGGCAATGGTGTCGCCGACCTGGGCGCCGGGATTGGCGCGCTGAGCGTCGACCAGCGAAATCTGGTTGGAATGATTTTCGACCTTGTCGACCACCAGCATGTGGCGCGACAGCCGCAGCTCGCCCTTCTTCGGGTCGATCTCGGCGTGAACGTCAGTCTCGCTGCCGTAACGGGCCCGCGCAGCCTTGGCGATGGCATCTTCCATCGCCGCGATGACGATGCCGCGGTCGATCGATTTCTCGCGGGCGACGGCGTCGGCGATCTGGAGCAATTCAAGTCGATTGGCGCTGACTGCCATGGCTAATCTCCTTCGTCAGGCTCGATCTCGCCGCGTCGCGCGCGCTCGGCGGCAAGGCGATGTTTCTTGGTATTGGTCGGGGCCGGCTTCTTTTGCTTTTGCGGCTTGGTGTTCTTGGTGGTTTTTTCGCTGATTTTCGCGTGCGCCGGCTGCGGCGGCTCAATGCCGAGATCCCTGCGCATCTGGCGCTCCTCGGCCTTGCCGCGGCGCATGGATTCAGCGATCAGCTCATCGGTCAGCACCAACCGTGCCTCGCCGATATCCTCCATCGTCAGGAGCACGTCGGCATCGTCGCTTGCCTTGGCGTCGTCGCGATGCAGGTGCACGCGGTCGCCTTCGACGGCACCGAGGGTGCCACGGAACCGCTTGCGCCCCTCATGGGCGACCGCCATGTCGATCTTCACCAGATGGCCGGAATAGCGCTCGAAATCGGAGCGGCGCACCAGCGGACGGTCGATCCCCGGCGAGGAGATTTCCAGCCGATAGGCGCGATCGATGGGGTCGGCGACGTCGAGCACCGGCGACAGGGCGCGCGAGATCGCCTCGCAATCCTCGAGCTGCATCGAGCCGTCCGGCCGCTCGGCCATGATCTGCACGGTGCAGCCGGCTTCGCCGGAAATGCGGATCCGCACCAGGCGATAACCCATGCCCTCGAGCACGGGAGCGGCGACCGCAGACACCCGCGCCGCCGCGCCCGGCTCGACCACGAGCCTCGGCTCGGCAAGCAACTCGGCATCGGTGGAACCAGTGTTCGGTTCGGTCATGGCAGGGGTCAAGGCGCTCGATAGTCTCGATGGTTAAGGCTTGGTTAAAACGTCAAAGCCCGCTTCGGAACTTTCCCGACACTCCGTCGGGCCGCATCTTCCGCCAAGCCGCGTTCAGGTAATAAAAAAGAGCGGGTCCTTTCGGGCCCACTCTCACTACGCGGATCGTATGAGAAGATGAATTGGCGCTGATATAGCCCTTTCCGCCTGCCCGGACAAGGCCCATCGCAGCCGGATGCGGGCTTTTTGCGCCCCGGCAGGCCCCCCTGGGAGCGCCGACAGGCGCCCCAAAGAGCAACGCTTCTTTCATGAAGCGGGCCTAAATTTCCCGGTTGTGGGGCGGCTTGAGCCTATGGCGCGCCCACGGCGTGCCAGATTTCGAGTTGCGTTTCATGACCGTTGCCACGTCGCTCATTCCCGGACTGGACGATATCGTCAAACGCGGCGATCCCCGGCGTCGTGGCGAGATCGCAAACGCGATCGCAGCGCTGTTCTTTCAGGACGCCTCGAGACTCCGTCCAGAGCTCATCGATCTCTTCGACAATCTCCTGATCGATCTCGTCCCGCATGCGGAGCTCGCCTCGCGCGTCGATCTCGCCGAGCGCTTCTCGCGGCTGGACAACGCGCCGCGTCATCTGGTCGGCCAGCTCGCGCGTGAAAATGAAATCCTGGTGGCGGCCCCGGTGCTGCGCCGGTCTCCGGTGCTCGATGAAGCCGCGCTCGTCGAGATCGCCCGGCTCAAGGGCCAGGGCCATCTCCTGGCAATGACGGAACGGCCGACCCTGTCCGCCGAGATCACCGACGTGCTGGTTGAGCGAGGCGATCGCGACGTGGTGCGTCGTGCCGCCGGCAACGCCGGCGCGATCTTCTCACCCGGCGGCTATTCGGAGCTGATCAAGCGCGCGAGCCAGGATGGCGTGCTGACGCTCAAGATCGGCCAGCGCGAAGATCTCTCCGGCGAGCATCTCAAGGAGCTCCTGGACGGCACGCTCGACGTCATTCGTCGTCGCCTGTCCAGCGTGGTCAATCCGGCGCGCCAGGTCGAGATCAAGCGCGCCATGGCTTCGATCGAGGAAGCTGCGCTGCCGCCCGGCCCGCGGCGCGATTTCTCCGCCGCGCAACGCACGGTGCTTGGCCTGCATCGCGGCGGCCATCTCGGCGAAAGCGCGCTGCTTGGTTTTGCCAAGGCGCACAAATACGAGGAATCGGTCGCCACGCTCTCGGCGATGGCCGGCGTCAGGCTTTCGATGCTCGATCGCCTGATCGCGGGCGACCGCTATGATCCGATCCTGATCCTCGGCCGTGTCCTGAATCTCGGCTGGCCCACGGTGCGCGCGCTGATCCTGATGTGGTACGGGCCGCATCGCATGCCGGCCGATGCCGATCTCGAGCAGGCGCGCACGAATTTCACCCGCCTGATGCCGGCGACCGCCGAGCGCGTCGTGAATTTCTGGCGCAACCGCCGAACGATCTAGCTTCTGCGAAATCGCAAATACGCCGCCTTGCGTCCCTCGCGCGCGGCCTTACGTCCGTAGCGCGTCATGGTGTAGCCTTCCCAGGGCTGACGGAAATCGTCGGCGCGTTCCGCAAGCCACTGAAAGTCCGGCGCGCGCGCGAGATGCGATAGCGTCCAGGCACAGTAATCGTCTATGTCGCAGACGAAACGGAATTCACCGCCCGGCTTCAGCACGCGTGCCATTGCGACGATCGTGCGGTCCTGAACGAAGCGCCGCTTCCAGTGCCGCCGCTTCGGCCACGGATCGGGGTGGATCAGATCGATCCGCGACAGCGAGGCGTCCGGCAGCCAGGCCAGCAGCTCGGCGGCATCGCCGGCGAACAGGCGGATGTTGGCGATGTTGGCGGCCTCGATCTGCGCGAGGATCTTGGCCATGCCGTTGACATAGGGCTCGCAGCCGATGAAGCCGGTCGTCGTGAAGTTCTGCGCTTCGGCGGCGAGATGTTCGCCGCCGCCGAAGCCGATCTCGAGCCGTACATCCTCGGCTGTGGGATCGAAGATCTCGGCGGCGTTCGCCGGCCTCTCCGTCGTGATGTCGAGCGAAAGATGCGGCAGCAGATGATCGACCAGCTCGGCCTGGTGTTGCCTGAGCTTGTGGCCCTTGCGCCGTCCGAAGAATGCGCGCTCGTCGTTCGCGCGATCGGGGTCTGATTTGCGTTCGCTCATCGCAGTGTCTGGTACAGGCGGTGCAGCAGCCGCGCGCGCGGCTCGAGCGAGGACACGTAGAGCTGCTCATAATGGGTGTGCGCGCCCTTGCCGTCGACGCCGAGCCCGTCGAGCGTGCCGGTATGCGGCGCGGTGAAATTGCCATCCGAGCCGCCGCCGGTGTGGGTGTCGATCAGCTCGAAGCCGAGCTCCGCGGCGAGCGCCTTGGCGTGCTCGTAAAGTGAGGCGCCCGCATTGCCCTTCTCGTAAGGAGGACGGTTGAGCTCGCCGGTGACGGTGACGGTCACGCCGTCGGTCTTCGATGTCAGTCCGAGGATCTTGCCGACGAATTCGTCGGCATCGTTGGAGCTCGGCACGCGCAGGTCGACTTCGGCATAGGCCTCTTCCGGCGTGACGTTGGGCCGCGTGCCGCCGCGCACCACGCCGACATTGACGGTGACGCCGCGCTTCAGATCGTTCATCGCTTCCAGCGTCTGGATGACGTTGGCGAGCTCGCGCACCGCGCTGCGGCCGTCTTCGGGCCGCGAGCCGGCATGGGCGGGCACTCCCTTGATGTAAACCTTGAATCGCCCGACGCCCTTGCGTCCGGTGACGATCTTGCCGCCGTCGCGCGCCGGCTCCGTCACCAGCACGTATTTGGCCTTGCGCCCTTCGGCCTCGATGAGCGCGCGCGAGGTCGGGCTGCCGATCTCCTCGTCGGAGGTGAACATGTGGGTGATGCCGAGCGGCGGACGGTCGGGCTTTGCGCAAAGCTCGCGAAAGGCGTGATAGGCGATGTAGGCGCCGCCCTTCATGTCGTAGATGCCGGGACCGAACGCGCTGTCGCCGTCGACCTTGAACGGCAGACGTTCGATGAAGCCCATGGGATGAACGGTGTCGAGATGGCTGAGCACCAGGATACCGGGCCGGTCCTGACCCCAGGTCGAACGCACCACGAGATGATCGCCGCAGCCATCAACGCCGGCGACGCGTTCGAGCGTGACGGGCAGATCGCGGTAATGATCGGCAACCACGGAGACCAGCCGGTTGACCTGGTCAGGCACTTCCGTCGGCGTCTCGATCTCCACCCAGCGGCGGATACCAGCGAGAATAGTTTGGGAATCGAACGAGTTGGAGTTCGCCATGAACGTATCTGTGCCTTCGAATCGCATCATCTTGGCGGAGGCGACGCAAAGCGCACCCGCAAATGACGACATAGGCCAGATTTGGCGCAGTCTCAAATCGGAATGAGTTGGCGCCTCAGCGCTTGTCCGGGCCTTCGCGGGCGGCGATCTGCTCGACGAGATCGACGATCGAACGGCGCAGCTTCGAATCGGTGATTCGGGTGAACGCCTTGGTCAGCGCGAGCCCTTCGGAGGTCGCGAGGAAGTCGGAGACGTAAGAGGGCGATGCACCTTCCGCGAAGCCGTCGGGGCCGGCGACGCCGCTCGGTCCGCCCTCGAACAGGAACGACACCGGCACCTGCAGAATCTCGGCGATCTGCTGGATTCGGCTCGCGCCGACGCGGTTCGTGCCCTTCTCGTACTTCTGAATCTGCTGGAAAGTCAGGCCCAAAGCTTCACCGAGCTTCTCCTGACTCATGCCCAACATGATGCGGCGCATGCGCACGCGACTGCCGACATATTTGTCAACAGGGTTGGGCGCTTTCGACATTTCCTCAGCCCTCCAAACACCACCGTCGGCGCAATGAATGTATTGCCTCAGGTGACAGCGACGTCAAAACTTCACCCTGATTGGGGAAACATTGCGGAGAAATTTAGCAATGCACCGCTGTCTTGTGCAGCCGGTGCAGAATGGGGAGCCCGCGTGCAGTCTGTCAACCGTGGGACTGCGGTTGTCAAAAGTTTCCGGCCGCCTCGCCGGAAACCGCTAGCGACCGCGCGATCAGGGGTGCCGTTTGGCAACACGCCGTCGCACCGCCAAAATCACAGCCAGCGCGACGAGCATGGCTGCGGGGATGTCACCGACTCTCGCATAGATGGTGGGCGGGATTGCGGTCGGCAGGCTTGCATCCAAAATGCCTTCGATGCCTAGACCGAGGCTGGCCACCGTGCGTCCGACAGGATCGACTACGGCCGAGATGCCGGTATTGGCGGAGCGGACCAGCGGCAGTCCGAGCTCGATGGCGCGCATCCGCGCCTGCTCCAGATGTTGGTACGGACCGGTCGAGATGCCGAACCAGCCGTCATTGGTGAGGTTCACCATCCAGCCCGGGCGCTCGTCGCGCGTCCCGACTTCACCGGGGAAAATCGCCTCGTAGCAGATCGACGGCAGCGCGGACGGTGCCCCCGGTATCGGCAGCACGTGGCGCACCGTGCCGGGAATGAAGCCGCCGCGCATCCGCGTCAGTTGCTCGAAGCCGAGCTTCTCCATCAGCCCCTGGTAGGGAAGGAATTCGCCGAACGGAACGAGGTGCAGCTTGTCGTAGACCGCGAGCACGCTGCCGTCGTGATCGATCACGTAGATCGAATTGTAGGCCCGCGTGATCGGCGTGCCCGGCGGCACATCGGGGGCGCGAACCGATCCGGTGATCAGTACAGTGCCCTTGGGCAGCAGTTCGGCGATCTCAGCCATCGCGTCGGCTTCGCGGGTCAGGAAGAACGGAAAGGCGGATTCCGGCCAGATCAGAATCGTGGCCGCGCTCACGCCGGTTGATTGCGGTCCGGAGGCGCGGTCCGACAGCGCAAGATATTTCTTCATGACCTCCGCCTTGGCGGAGTAGTTGAACTTCAGGTCCTGCTGCAGGTTCGGTTGCATCAGGCGCAATTTGGTACCCGCAACCATCGTGGTCGGATGCAGCGCCATGCGGATGGCGCCGAAGAGTCCCATCACGACCAGCAGCGCAACGGCCGCCGCCGGCACGCGCCAGGCGAGGCGACGATCGCGTGTGCGGTCGATCAGCACCGCAGGGCTCGCGAAGATCGCAACCGTGAGGAACGTCATGCCCCACTGGCCGATCAGCGAGGCGGTCTGCGCCAGCGCCAGCGGCTCCGACAGCGCATAACCGAACGCGTTCCAGGGGAAGCCCGTGAGCACGTGTCCGCGCAACCATTCGCCGACGGTAAGGCTTGCCGCGAGCGCGAGAATGCGGGTGGCATCCTTGGTCCAGAGCAGGCGCGCCAGCGCGAAGCCGATCGCGGTGAAAATGGAGAGATAGGCCGGCAGGCCCAGCACGGCGAACGGCGTCAGCCAGGCGAACACATCGGCGTCGACGAAGAAGGCGATGCCGATCCAGTAGAGGCCGGGGACGAAATAGCCGAGCCCGAACCAGTAGCCGGTCAGCGCGGCAGCGGGGACGCCGCCATACCGCCCGGCCCCGGCGCCATCGATCAGCCAGACCATCACGGGAAAGGTGATGAACAGCACCGGAAAGAAATTGAACGGGGCCAGCGCCAGCACCGACAGCGCACCACACGCCATGGCCAGCAGCGCGCGCTTCCATCCCCAGGTCAGGATGATGGCAAGCGCAATCTGTCGAAGTCGTTGGAATGCCGTCACTGCGGGCCGGTCCCGTCGGCTGGCGGCGGGGTCGGCGTGTCGCTGGCCGGCGGCTGGCCGCTCTCGGGCGCGGCCTCGCGGCGGCGGCTCTCGCGCTGGGTGCGGGGCGCGGGGCGTTCCTTCCGCGTCGAGATGCGCAGCCGCTTGACGCGGCGCGGATCGGCATCGAGCACCTCGACCTCGTAATGGCCCGGGCCCGAGATCACCTCGCCGCGCACCGGCAGGCGCCCGACGAAGCTGACGAGGTAGCCGCCGAGCGTCTCGACTTCCTCGCCGGCCTCGCCGGTGACGAAGTCCTCGCCGATCACGGTGCGCACGTCGTCGAGGCTGGCGCGGGCATCGGCGATGAAGGCGTTGTCGGGCAGCCGCACGATCGACGGCGGCTCGTCGCTGTCATGCTCGTCGTCGATTTCGCCGACGATCTGCTCGACGATATCCTCGAGCGACACCAGCCCGTCGCTGCCGCCATATTCGTCGACGACCAGCGCCAGGTGAACGCGCGTCGCCTGCATCTGCGCGAGCAGGTCGATCGCCCGCATCGACGGCGGCACATAGAGCAGTTTGCGGATGATGCGCGCGTCGTGCAGCGGCAATGCGAGATCGACGGCGCGCAAATCGAGCCCGGCCGGCAGCGGCTTCTTGCGCTTGGTCTTGGTGGCCTCCGACACGCGCGCACGCACGGTCATGAAGGCGAGCAGGTCGCGGATGTGGACGATGCCGACGGGGTCGTCGAGCGTCTCGTTGTAGACCACGAGGCGCGAGTGGCCGGCGCTCTCGAAGCGGTCCATCAATTCGCCGAGCGGGATGTCGCGCTTCACCGCGATGATGTCGGCACGATGCACCATGACGTCGGCGATGCGGCGCTCGTGCAGGCCGAGGATGTTGCGCAGCATGGTGCGCTCGACCGCGGAGAAGCCGGTGTCGTCGGGCGTGGTCGCATCGAGCACGACCTGGAGATCGTCGCGCACCGATCCCGCCTTCCAGCCGAACAGCGTGCGGATGGCGCGCAGCAGCCAGCCGTCCGCCGTCGGACGCAGCACTTCGCCGGGCGCGACCACGGCCGGCAGATTGGCCGTGTTGCGCGGATTGTCGTGAGTAGGCTCTGAATCCGGCATCTCAGTGCGTCCCCGCGCGGTCTGCATAGGGATCGGGGATGCCGAGGTGAGCCAGGATCTCGGTTTCGAGCGCTTCCATCTCTTCAGCGTCGTCGTCGTTCTCGTGATCGTAGCCGATCAGATGCAGGAAACCATGCACCGCGAGATGGCTCAAATGATGATCGAACGGCTTGTGTTCCTCGTCCGCCTCGCGCCGCATGGTCTCGTAGGCGATCGCGATGTCGCCGAGCATGCGCGGCGCATCGCCCGGCTTCCATTCGCCCTCCGGCTGGAGCGCGGGGAATGACAGCACGTTGGTCGGCTTGTCCATGCCGCGCCAGTTGCTGTTCAGCGTGCGGATGCCGGCATCATCGGTCAGCATCACAGCCACTTCCGCGTCGGCAACGTCTTCGTCGACGGATTCGGCGGCGGCCGCAACGGCGCGCTGGATCACGGCTTCGGCGTCAGGTTCGCCTTGCCAGCAATCGGCGACGACGAGGACCTCGGTCATGGGAAGATTGGGATGTGACATTGTCTTTGTTCGGAACGAAAGGGCGCTTCGTCCGCGCCCGTCGGGTCCGGCTGTTGTCCCGTCAGGATTTACCGGCGGCCGGCCGCTGCGGCTGCCCTTCATAGGCAGAGACGATCCGCGCCACGAGCTCGTGGCGGATCACGTCCTCGGCTTTGAAATGAACTTGCGCAATGCCTTCGACGCCATCGAGCAGGCGCGTCGCCTCCGCCAGACCCGAGGTCTGGCCGTTCGGCAAATCGATCTGCGAGGGATCGCCTGTCACGATCATGCGGCTGTTCTCGCCAAGACGGGTCAGGAACATCTTCATCTGCATCGACGTCGTGTTCTGCGCCTCGTCGAGGATGATCGCGGCGTTGGTCAGCGTGCGGCCGCGCATGAAGGCGAGCGGCGCGATCTCGATCTCGCCGGTCTGCAGTGCGCGCTCGACGATGCGCGCATCCATCAGGTCATAAAGCGCGTCGTAGATCGGGCGCAGATAGGGATCGACCTTCTCGCGAAGGTCGCCGGGCAGGAAGCCGAGCCGCTCGCCGGCTTCGACCGCCGGACGCGACAGGATGATCTTGTCGACCTCCTTGCGCTCGAACAATTGCGCGGCATGCGCGACCGCGAGCCAGGTCTTGCCGGTGCCGGCGGGGCCGATGCCGAACACGAGCTCATGGCGCTTCAGCGCGCGGATGTAGGAGTCCTGCGCGGCCGTGCGTGCGCGCACCGGGCGTTTGCGCAGATTGATGCTGTCGAAGGCCGACTTCGCCGACTTGGCGTCGAACTCGAACAGGGAGCCCTGGGCGATGACGGCGCGGATCGCGCCTTCGACCTCGCCCTGGTCGACATCCTGCCCCTTCACGGCGTGCGCGTAGAGCGTCTCCAGCACGCGGCGCGCTGCGTCGCAGCCGTCGCGGGTGCCGCCGATGGTGATGTGATTGCCCTTGGAGTCCACCACGACGCCGAGCCGCCGTTCGATCTGCGCCAGGTTCTGGCCATAAGGGCCGACCAGCGCGGATGCGGCGCGGTTGTCGTCGAAGTCTATGACGACCTGGGTCTCGGGCGGAACTTGCATGTCGCGGTCAAATTTGCGGCTGGGAGCGATAGAAGACGAATCCGATGCGCTTTTGGGCAAGGGTTCAGGCTCCGGTGGCGATGGATGATAAAGCGGGCTCGCGCGCATTGCGTGGCGTCGCGAGCTCGCCGAGGAAACTGTAGCGCTCGAGGCTGTCGATCCGCACCGGAAGGATCTGTCCGATGATATCGGGCGAGGCCATTACATGAGCAGGCTGAAGGAAGGCGGTGCGGCCGACGATCTGGCCGTCCTTGCGCGCCGGACGTTCGAACAGCACGTCGACCGTTGAGCCAATCGCAGCCTTGTTGAAGGCCGATTGCTGGCTGTCGATCAATTCCTGGAGCCGCTCCAATCGCTGGTCCATCTCGGCGGGGGACACCGTCTCCTGCATATCCGCGGCCGGCGTTCCCGGCCGGGCGGAGTATTTGAACGAATATGCCGCAGCGTAGCCGATTTGCGTGACAAGCGCGAGTGTGGCGAGAAAATCTTGCTCGCTCTCGCCGGGGAAGCCGACGATAAAATCTGATGAAAAAGCAATGTCTTGGCGCGCCGACCGGAAACGGTCGATGACTCGCCGATAATCATCGGCGGTATGTTTCCGGTTCATGGCGGCCAGGATCCGGTCCGAGCCCGACTGCACCGGCAGGTGCACGAACGGCATCAGCGCATCGAGATCGCGATGGGCCGCAATCAGGCCGTCGTCGACGTCGCGGGGGTGGCTGGTCGAGTAGCGCAACCGCGCGACGCCGGGAATCTGCGCCAGGCGCTCCAGCAATTGGCCGAGTCCCCAGCTTTTCCCGTCCGGTCCGTCGCCGTGATAGGCGTTGACGTTCTGGCCGATCAGCGTGAGCTCGCGCACGCCGTTGTCGGCGAGGCGCTTCACGTCGTCGACGATCTTCGTCACGGGGCGCGAGACTTCCGAGCCCCGCGTGTAGGGCACGACGCAGAACGTGCAAAACTTGTCGCAGCCTTCCTGCACCGTGACGAAAGCGGAAATGCCGCGTGCGCGAATCGCATCGGGCCTGGGCTGGGCGAGGAAGCCGAATTTGTCGGCCGCCGGAAACTCGGTCTCGATCGCGCGGCCTTCATGACCGGCGCGCTTCAACAGCTCGGGCAAATGATGATAGCTCTGCGGACCGACCACGACGTCGACCGTGGGCGCGCGACGCACGATCTCCTCGCCTTCAGCCTGCGCGACGCAGCCTGCCACCGCGATCTGCATGGCGCGGCCCTCGCGCGCGGCCTCGTCCTTGGCGACGCGCAACCGGCCGAGCTCGGAATAGACCTTTTCGGAGGCCTTCTCGCGGATGTGGCAGGTGTTGAGGATGACGAGGTCGGCGTCCTCGGCGTTGGCCGTCTCCACGAATCCTTCCGGAGCCAGCGTGTCCACCATGCGCTGGGCATCGTAGACGTTCATCTGGCAACCATATGATTTGATGTGCAGCTTGCGCGGCGGCGTCATGGAACCCGGAATTGAGGTGGAGGACGGCCCTCAAATATAGGCTGAGGGCTCGAAAATCCAGCGATTGGGGAGTACTCGGGTCGCCATTCTAGGACGTGCGCGCAAATCGAGGTTCCGCCGAAGCTTGCGGATTTTGAGCAATGTCCGTCATACCTTGGCCAGATGGTCAACCGAGGGTAGGGGTGACGCAACTTAACCTACTACAACTCAAGGAGAAAATCGACCGCACGAAAAATAACATAAGCCATTGAAAAAATGGAGGAAATGGGCTATACTAAGTCGTGTTTGTCGAGGTTTAGGTATGGCGAATGTGTACGATGTCGCTGCTTACATTCTTGAGCAGCGCGGTCCGCTGACAGCCATGAAGCTCCAAAAGTTGGTTTACTACTCCCAAGCGTGGTCAATCGTTTGGGACGATGATGCCCTATTTCAGGAAGAGATCGAGGCTTGGAAAAATGGTCCCGTCGTTAAGGAGCTTTGGGAGGCCCATCGTGGCCGATTTCGAGTTGAGACAATTGCTCAAGGAAATTCCGGCGCACTGAATAGCGATCAAAAGGACACGATCGATAAAGTGTTGGACTTCTACGGCAATGAAAGCGCCCAATGGTTGAGTGATCTCACTCATCTAGAAGATCCTTGGAAGAACGCTTCGGCGCGCGGCCCCAATAGCACTATTACGAAGGAAGCTTTGGCCGAATATTACAGCAGTATTGAGCCCCCCAGTGAGCAAGAAGGGTGATGCGAGAATTGCGCGAGTGCTCGAAGCAGAGCTGAGGCAACAAGAAAAGTCTGCGCGTCTCGTCGAGCGAGTAAGGGCCGAACTCCCTCAGCACAAGGTCGTCCGTTTAGGGGCAGACCCAAATTCGATATACCAAATGAAGATGGATTGGTCCGCTAGTGGCGCGGACATATTCGGTGATTGGAGTTGGGGTCCTCGCGCATGGACCCCACAGGCGTGGTCGGAGGTTATCGTTCCGAAATTAGTAAGTTTCAGGACGATGCTTTGGCGGGAGATTGAGGCTGCAATCACCGATTCTGGCCACCACATGCATCACTCAATGGCGATCGAAGTGATTTGCGATGAGTGCCAGACGAGATTGCTCGAGTTAAACAAGGTTGATGGCGACATTTACCGATTTCGACTCGGAAATCGACGTAGGCTCTGGGGCTTCCGCATCACTCACGTCTTCGAAATACTTTGGTTCGACCCGGAGCATAACGTATATCCGGTCGACCCAGAGTGAGAGCTTTGAGCGACCTCTGCGGAGTTTCGCGATTAGCCGGCGGTTAGATGCTCGGTTCAAGCGTATCGCATTCAGAATGCTGGCAAAAAGCTACCCCGTCAGGGCGTCGGCTGCGACCCGCCGGACCAGCTCAGGCAATTGATGCATGTCCGAGAAGGTCAGGTCGGCACCGGCCTGGCGCAGGGTCTCGGCATGGCCGGCCCCGCAATGGCTGCCACCGTAAAAGCCGAATACTTTCATTCCGGCCGCGCGCGCGCCGGCGATGCCGGCAAGGCTGTCCTCGATCACGACACAGCGCTCGGGCGACACGCCCATTTCCTTCGCAGCAAACAGGAACAGGTCCGGTGCGGGCTTGCCGTTTGTCACTTGCGAGGACGAGAAGATGTTCGGCGCGAGGCGTTCATAGAGCCCCGTGCTTCCGAGGCTCACTTGCATGCGCGGATGCGTGCCGCTCGAGGCAACGCAGACACGTTGCGTCACGACGTCGAGCACGTCGTGGATGCCGCGGATCGCTTCGAGGTCGGCTTCGAATGCGCGAAACAGCTCGTCCTGCAACTCGTCGTGATAGGCCTCGGGCAGCTTGCGGCCGAGCTCGGTCTCGATCTCGAGATTGGCCTGTTTCGTGGCGCGGCCGAGGAAGCGCGCGGACACTTGCTCCGCCGTGATCGGATAGCCGTGCCGGGTCAGCACATTCGCATGCGCGCGACAGGAGATCACCTCGCTGTCCACGAGCACGCCGTCGCAATCGAAGATGATGAGGTCTATCGCCACGAGACTTAAGACGTCGGCTTGTCGTCGTCGAGCGGGACGCAATAGAGCTCGAGCCGGTGATCGACCAGCTTGTAGCCGAGCTTGCGGGCGATCTCCGCCTGAAGCTTCTCGATCTCCTCGGAGGTGAACTCGATCACCTTGCCGTCGCGCAGATTGATGAGGTGGTCGTGATGGCTGTCGCGCATCGTCTCGTAGCGCGCGCGGCCCTCGCGGAAATCGTGACGCTCGATGATGCCGGCATCCTCGAACAATTTGACGGTGCGATAGACGGTCGAGATCGAGATCTTGTCGTCGACCGCGACACAGCGCCGGTACAATTCCTCGACATCGGGGTGATCGACCGCTTCGGCAAGCACGCGCGCGATGACGCGGCGCTGCTCGGTCATGCGCATGCCGGTGGCGGCACAGCGCGCCTCGATGCCGGTCGCCTTGGATGCGGAAGAAGGTTTAAGTCCAGTCATATTGTGTCCGCCTGAGGGGGCGCTTTCTGCCATCAATATTACGACAAGTCACGCCGCATCAGAAGTGCGTTCAATTGTTCCCCGTTGGCCTGCTTATAGTAGCGTTCGCGGCGCCCGACCACCACGAATCCGCCTCCGTCATAGAGCCGTCGTGCCGGCTGATTGTTCTCCTCGACCTCCAGAAATATCGTGCGCACGCCGCGCCCCGCGAGGTGCCCGAGATGGGTCATCAGCAGCGTGCGGGAAAGGCCGCGGCCGCGATGGGACTGGTCGACCGCGACCGAGAGGATTTCGGCTTCGTCCGCGCCGATCCGCGACACCGCAAAGCCGATCGTCTTGCGACCGAGCCGCAAGCGGTGGACGAGGGTGTTGCGCTCGGTGAGCATGGTCTCGAACTCGGTTTCGCCCCAGCCGTGCGCGAAGGAGGCGCCGTGGAGCTGTGCCAGCCGCGCCGCGTCGCGCGCCGACGCGGGTTCGACGGCGGCGGTGCCGCCGCGCCACCATTCCGAAAACCATCTTATCATGACGTTGCGGCTTGAGCTGCGAACAGCGGCTGGGCCGCCGGCTTTGCATCGGGTGCCTTCAGATAAAACGGTCGCGCCGGATTGGTGTCGGGATTTGCCGCAGCGCCGAGCCAGGCGACCCAGCTGATGTCAGGCGCGGGCTGCGCGTCGACCGAAACAGGTTGTGGCACATCCTGCGGCCAGCGCTCGGCGAGAATCCTTGCGGCATTGCCGACCAGATGCGGCGCGCCGAATTGCGAGGCTGCGATCGCCTCGTCGATGGAAGCGACGGCCGGCGGTACCAGCAGACTGCCGTCGCCGGCGACGATCTGGAAATAGACGTGATCATGCCGCGCATCGACTGCCGAAATCACCGGCACCACGCCGCTCTGGCCGACAATCGCGGCCGCATAGGCCGAGAGGGTCGTGAGGCCAACGGCCGGCCGCTTGGCCGCGAGCGCAAGACCGCGGGCCGCCGAAATGCCGACGCGCAAGCCGGTGAAGCTGCCGGGGCCGACCGTCACCGCGATGCGGTCGAGCGCCGTGAATGCGAGATCGGCCGACTGCATCACGCGCGCGATCATCGGCATCAGCGCCTCGGCATGGCCGCGCTTCATGAGCTGTTGCTCCTGCGCGAGGAACTCGCCGGCGTCGGTGTCGAGAACGGCGGCCGCGCACGCCTCCAGCGCGGTATCGATGGCAAGGATCAGCATCGAATCAGCTTAGTCGGTCCCGCCGCGGTCGAACCAGTCCAAGTTTGATTTCTCGACAGGCGCACGATCATCCCCGTAATTCTACGTGTACGGGAGCTGGCAGGATTTTCGCGCCCCATTTTTGATGCGGGTGCATCAATTTGCAACCTCCCGGATAGCTAAGTATTTGAAATATTGCCATTTTAATCAATCATTAGCAAACCGGTGACACCGTCAACGAGCGGGAGAGCGAGTCAACGACGACTCGGACGGGGCGTTTCGGCAGATCAAGCCGCGCCCGTTTCGGTCATTTGGAAAGGTTCATTTATGTCTTTTTGGCGAAGCGGTTCTTCGGCTAGGGAGGCTTTGGCGCAGGTCATTGCACTTGGGAAGTCGCAAGCGGTCATCGAATTCAATCTCGACGGCACCATCCTCACGGCCAACCAGAATTTCCTCGACGCGATGGGCTACCGGCTCGACGAGATCGCGGGCAAGCACCACGGCATGTTCGTCGTGCCGGAAGAGCGCGGCAGCCCGGCCTATCGGGAGTTCTGGGCCCGCCTCGGCCGCGGCGAATATCAGTCCGCCGAATACAAGCGGCTCGGCAAGGGCGGCCGCGAGATCTGGATCCAGGCGTCCTACAATCCGATCATCGACGAGGCCGGTAAGCCGGTGAAGGTCGTCAAGTTCGCCACCGACATCACCGCGCGCAAGTTTCGCAGCCTCGAGGATGCCGGAAAGATCTCCGCGATCGGCCGGGCTCAGGCCGTGATCGAGTTCAATCTCGACGGCACCATCATCACCGCCAACGACAATTTCCTGGATACCGTCGGCTACCGGCTCGAGGAGATCCAGGGCCAGCATCACAAGATGTTCGTGGCCGCGGGCGAGCGCGACAGCGCGGCCTATCGCGAGTTCTGGGCGAAGCTTGGCCGCGGCGAATTCCAGTCCGGCGAATACAAGCGTTTCGGCAAGGGCGGCAAGGAGGTCTGGATCCTCGCGTCCTACAATCCGATCCTCGATGACGCCGGCAAGCCGTTCAAGGTGGTGAAGTTTGCCACCGACGTCAGTGCGCAGAAGCTGTCGAACGCGAATTTCGCCGGCCAGATCGAGGCGATCGGCAAGTCGCAGGCCGTGATCGAGTTCGACATGGACGGCAAGGTTTTGACCGCGAACGAAAACTTCCTCGGCGCGCTCGGCTATGGGCTCTCCGAGATCGTCGGCAAGCATCACAGCATGTTCGTGGACTCCAGCGAGCGCGACAGCGACGCCTATCGCGCCTTCTGGGCCAGGCTGAACGCCGGCGAATTCCAGTCCGGCGAATATCAGCGCGTCGGCAAGGGCGGCCGGCAGGTCTGGATCCAGGCCTCCTACAATCCGATCCGCGATCTCAACGGCAAGCCGTTCAAGGTCGTGAAATACGCCTCCGACACGACCGCGCAGGTGATCGCGCGTAAGCGCAGCGAGAAGGTGCGCGACATGATGGAATCGGTCGCCGCCGGCGCCGAGGAGCTGAATGCTTCGGTACGCGAGATCGCCGAAGCGATGACGCGTTCGCGCGAGACCGCGTCGACCGCGGTTGATCGGGTCGAGGCGGCGGATCAGCAGGCGCAGCGGCTGACGCAGGCGGCGGAATCGATGAGCATGATCGTGCAACTGATCGGCAACATCACCGGCCAGATCAATCTGTTGGCGCTCAATGCGACGATCGAATCCGCGCGCGCGGGCGAGGCCGGTCGTGGCTTCGCGGTGGTCGCATCCGAGGTCAAGAACCTCGCCAATCAGGCCAAGCAGGCGGCTGACCGGATCGAGCAGGAGATCGGCAATCTCAACGGCATCTCGGTCGACGTCGTCGGGGCGCTGGATGCGATCAAGAGCGCGATCCAGGGCGTCAGCGAATATGTCTCGTCAACGGCCGCCGCCGTCGAGGAGCAGAGCACGGTCACCCAGGAAATGTCGGCGAGCATGCGCAAGGCGGCCGAGGAAGCCGCGAGCATCGGGCAAGCGGCGTAGCGAGATCTCGTAGGGTGGGCAAAGGCGCCCTTGCGCCGTGCCCACCATTCTTGATTGTCGGCGAAAGAAGGTGGGCACGCTTCGCTTTGCCCACCCTACCGCACTTCGCTTACATCGGCCGGACTTCAACCACGTCGGGCACAAAGTGCTTCAGCAGGTTCTGAATGCCGTGCTGGAGCGTCGCGGTCGATGACGGGCAGCCGGAGCAGGCGCCCTTCATGTTGAGATAGACGATACCGTCCTTGAAGCCGCGGAAGGTGATGTCGCCGCCGTCATTGGCGACCGCCGGACGCACGCGCGTCTCGATCAGGTCCTTGATCATGTCGACCGTCTCGGCGTCGGCCTCGTCGAAGAACTCGTCCTCGTCATCGAGATCGGCGTCGGCTTGTGCCGCGCCGTCGGCGAGCAGCGGTGCGCCGGACATGTAGTGTTCCATGATGGCGCCGAGGATCGCGGGCTTCAGCTGCTGCCATTCACCGTTCGCCTTGGTGACGGTGATGAAATCCGATCCGTAGAACACGCCGGCGACGCCGGGCACCTCGAACAGCTTTTCCGCGAGCGGCGAACGCGTGGCTGATTCGCGGCTCGCAAATTCCACCGGGCTGTCGGCTACGACGCGGCCGGGAATGAACTTCAGCGTGGCGGGATTGGGGGTGGCTTCGGTTTGAATGAACATGGTTTTCTCCAGACGTCGCCGGTTCAAGGCCGGCGCGTGGGCTATCCAGTAGCAGATGGCGACGCGGAACGCACGGTCAAGGGGGCGGACGATCGTTTCGCTGTTATTTCAGCGGGTTAGGTCCTCGCTTACCCTCCCCTGGAGGGGGAGGGTCGATCGCGCAAAGCGCGAGCGGGGTGGGGTGATCTCTCCACACGGGCACTGCTGGACGCGGAGAGACCGTCACCCCACCCCGTCTCTCATCTTCGCTGCGCTCAGATGCGAGCCGACCCTCCCCCTCCAGGGGAGGGTAAGAAAGAGGGCTACGCCAGCGAATCCACGCTTCCGTCGCTCAGCGCGCCGGAAATGATGGTCACCGGCACCGGGAACGTGCCGAGCGCATACGAGAGCAGCGCCACCCACGGTCCCGGCCCTTCCGCGCCCGGGCTGGCGGCGAGCACCAGCATGGCGATGTCAGGGTCTTCATCGATCACTGCGAGCAGCTGCTCCATCGCGGCGCCCTCGCGGATGAGCCGTTCCGGCGTGATCGCTGCAATGCCGTTGGCGCGGCCGGCGGCGCGGTCGAGCGCGGCTTCCGCCGCCTCATGCGCCTCGGCGCGCATGATGTCGGCGACCCCCAGCCATTGCTGGTTCTGGTCCTCGATCTCGATGATGCGCAGCATCACCACGCCGCCGCCGGCACGGATCGCCCAGCGGCTGGCGTAATAGACCGCGCGATCCCATTCGGCGGTGTCGTCGACGATGACGAGGCATTTGGGCTTGTGACCCGGCTCGAAGCAAAGTCGCTTGCTGGTCATGCCTATCCCGGAGTGTGCACGGAGCGCATGCTGCCACACTCGCTCACGCTTGGGGAGAGGCGAAGCGGCCCGCGCCGTGGCGCAGGCCCAAGTTCGCGATCGCAATCGTCAGCGACGGCGGATGAAGCCGACGATGTCCTTGGAGAGGTTCATGGTCTCCTCGGCAATCGCACGTGCCCGGTCGGAACCATCGTTCAGGATCGCATCGATATGGCCGGGGTCGGCGACGAGGCGCTTCATCTCGCCCGCGATCGGGGCGAGCTTCGTCACGCACAGCTCAGCCAGCGCGTTCTTGAAGCTGGAGAACTGGCCGCCGCCGAACTCGCGCAGCACGTCGGCCTTGGAGCGGTCGGAGAGCGCGGCGAAAATGCCGACGAGGTTGTCGGCTTCGGGGCGTGGCTCCAGGCCCTTCTCCTCGCTCGGCAGCGGCTCCGGATCGGTCTTCGCCTTGCGGATCTTCTGCGCGATGGTGTCGGCGTCGTCGGTCAAATTGATGCGCGAATTGTCTGAGGCGTCCGACTTCGACATCTTCTTGGTGCCGTCGCGCAAGCTCATCACGCGCGTCGCCGGCCCCGTGATGAAGGGTTCCGGCAGCGGGAAGAACAGGCCGTCATTGGCGCCCTGCGCGCGAATGGAATCGCCGAAGTCATTGTTGAACTTCTGCGCGATGTCGCGGGAGAGCTCGAGATGCTGCTTCTGGTCCTCGCCGACCGGCACGTGGGTGGCGCGGTAGAGCAGAATGTCGGCGGCCATCAGCACGGGATAGTCGAACAGCCCGACCGAGGCGTTCTCGCGATCCTTGCCGGCCTTCTCCTTGAACTGGGTCATGCGGCCGAGCCAGCCCATGCGCGCGACGCAGTTGAAGATCCAGGCGAGCTCGGCGTGGCCGGAGACCTGGCTCTGGTTGAACACGATGTGCTTCTTGGGATCGATGCCGCTCGCGATGAACGCTGCGGTCACCTCGCGGGTGTTGCGTGCGAGCTCGGCCGGGCCACCCCAGACGTCCACGCCTTGCGTGATCGCGTGCATGTCGACGACGCAATAAATGCAGTTGTGGGTTTCCTGCATCTTCACGAAGTTGACGATCGCGCCGAGGTAATTGCCGAGGTGCAGATTGCCCGTCGGCTGGACGCCCGAAAAAACCCGTTCAACAAATGGCATGGTCAGTTTTCCTGAGAAGTCGCCGGCCGTCGTTTCCAACAGCGGCGCTGCCCCGTCAAGGGCAATTCGAGGGCCTTGCGGTCAGGCGGGCCGTTTCAGGGCGTTAACCGCCTCGCGCAGGGCGACAACGCCGAGAAACTGCAGGAGCAGGGCGTAGACGGCGATGCCGGCGGTGATCTGCAGGCCCAGCGCGACGAAGCGGATCAGGCCGTGGGCCTCGACCGGCATCAGCCCTGTCGTCAGCCAGAGCAGGGCGCCCATGGCGGCGGCCGCAAGCACGATCCGCGGCAGCCGTTTTCGCGCGGCGGCGTCGACCGAGAAGCCGAACTCGCGCGTGCCTGTCCGAAGCAGCGAGAGCGCGCTGCTCCAGGCGCCCGCGGCGATGCTCGCGGCAATCCCGCTTGCGCCGAAGAAGTGGCCGAGCAGGACGGCGAGAGCGATTGCGACCACAAAACCCTTGGCGGTCGCGAGCAGCGGCGCCATCGTGTCGCTGCGGGCAAAGAAGGCCGGCGACTGCGCCTTGATCAGCACATGCGCGGGCAGGCCCAATGCCAGCCACATCAGTGCATGCGCAGTCGCGGTGCTGTCTTCCGCGCCGAACGCGCCGTGCTCGAACAACAGCCGCACGATCGGTTCGGCCAGCACCGCAAGGCCGAGCGTCGCGGGCAGGGCGAGCCCGGTCGCAAGCTCGAGCGCGCGCGATTCCGCATGGGCCACCGCGTCACGGTCGCCGCTGCCCACAGCGCGTGTCAGCTCCGGCACCAGCACCGTGCCCATGGCGACGCCGACGATGCCGAGCGGCAGCTCGATCAGGCGGTTGGCGAAATAGAGCCAGGACACGGCGGAGGGCGTCGCCGACGCGATGATCGCGCCGGCCACCATCAGCCATTGCGGGCCGGAACTTGCGATCATGCCGGGGACCGCCTTGGCGAAGAAGCCGCGCATCTCCCTGTCGAAGCTTGCGCGCAACGGTGTCGCGAGATGCGCACTCCGCTGCGACACCAGCATCAGGAGCTGCAGCAGGCCGGCAATGCCGACGGTCGCCGCCAGCATCCACGCAGCCGAGGACGCATCGGCGTGCCACAGCAGCAGCGCGGCGATTGTTGCGATCAGCGCGATGTTGAACAGCAGCGGCGAGAACGCCGTGAGCGCAAATCGCCCTTGCGCGTTCAGCAGCCCCATCAGCACCGTGACCGGGCCGGCGAAGGCGAGATAAGGCAGCATCAGCCGCGCATTCTGGACGGCAAGATCGAGCGTGGGGCTGCCGACGAAGCCCGGCGCGATGATCATGATGATCAGCGGCATCGCGACGGCAATGCCGATCGAGATCACGATCAAGGCCGCACTGACCGTGCCGAGCACGCGCCCCGCAAATGCGGAGGCGGCCGCTTCGCCATCGCGGTCGCGGACGCGCAGCCAGGCCGGGATCAGGGCCGCATTCAATGCCCCTTCGCTGAGCAGGCGTCGCACCACATTGACGAGCTGGAACGCGGCCAGGAAGGCGTCGGCCACGGCGCCGGTGCCGAGCAGCGCCGCGATCAGGGAATCACGGGCAAAGCCCAGCAGCCGCGAGGCCAGTGTTCCCGTCGAAACTGTCAGGAAGGAGCGGATCATCGGGTCGACATACCATAGCGTTTTCGAGCGAAGTGGTCCCGGTTCGCGTGAAGAAAACGCGTCAAAAGAAGCCTCTCGTTGCTTGCCCGTGGCGGCCCGGTCGTGATAGGCCGCGAGCCAGATTTCAGGCCGACAGGAAGCTGATTTCCCCGGCAATCGCAATCCGGCAAACAGGATCAAGGTGAATGGCTGACGTGAAATATGACGTTCTCGGCATCGGCAACGCGCTGTTCGACGTGCTGGTCCGGACCGATGAAGCCTTTTTGGTCAAGCACGGCATGGCCAAGGGCAGCATGTCCCTGATCGACGAGGCGCGCGCCGCCGCCATTTACAACGACATGGGCCCGGCGACGGAAGTCTCGGGCGGCTCGGCCGCCAACACCATCGTCGGCATCGGCAGCTTGGGCGCGCGTGCCGCTTATGTCGGCAAGGTCAAGGACGACCAGATCGGCAAGCTCTATGTCCACGACATCCGCGCCGCCGGCGTTGCCTTCAACACGCCGCCCGCGAAGGACGGCCCCGCCACCGGCTGCTCCTACATCCTGGTGACCGGCGACGGTGAGCGCACCATGAATACCTATCTCGGCGCCGCGCAGGATCTGTCGCCCGCCGATATCGATCCGGCCGAGATCGCGGCCGCCAAGATCGTCTATCTCGAAGGCTATCTCTGGGATCCGCCGGGCGCCAAGGAAGCCTTCCTGAAGGCCTCCAAGATCGCTCACGAGGCCGGCCGCAAGGTGGCACTGACCTTGTCGGACTCCTTCTGCGTCGGCCGCTATCGCGACGAGTTTCTGGGGCTGATGCGCAACGGCACGGCCGACATCGTGTTCGCCAACGAATCCGAGCTGCACTCGCTCTACGAGACCTCCGACTTCGACACCGCGCTCAAGCAGCTGCGCAACGACGTCAAGCTCGGCGTGGTCACCCGCAGCGAGAAGGGTTGCGTGGTGGTGACGCCGACCGACGCCGTCGCGGCACCGGCCTCCCCGATCAAGCAGCTGGTCGACACCACGGGCGCCGGCGACCTGTTCGCGGCCGGCTTCCTGTACGGCCTCTCGCGTGATCTGTCGCACAAGCAGTGCGGCGAGCTCGGTGCGCTCGCGGCCGCCGAAGTGATCCAGCACATCGGCGCGCGGCCGCAGGTGTCGTTGAAGGAATTGGCGCAGCAGCGCGGGCTGACGGTTTGAGGCGCTTACCCTCCCCTGGAGGGGGAGGGTCGATCGCGCGCAGCGCGAGCGGGGTGGGGTGATCTCTCCGCACGGAACACTGTTGGACGTGGAGAGACTGTCATCCCACCCCGTCACGCAATCTCGCTTCGCTCGATAGCGTGCCGACCCTCCCCCTCCAGGGGAGGGTGACAGCTTCACGCCGTCTTCGCCGCCTTCAGCCCCAGTCGCTGCTCGACCGCATCGCGCATCACGAATTTCTGGATCTTGCCGGTCACGGTCATCGGGAACTCGTCGACGAACTCGACGTAGCGCGGGATCTTGTTGTGCGCGATCTGGCCGTCGCAGAACGCGCGAACCTCCTCTGCCGTCAGCGTCTCGCCGGGCCTGACGCGGACCCAGGCGCAGAGCTCCTCGCCATAGCGCGTGTCGGCGACGCCGAAAATCTGCACGTCCTGGATCTTGGGGTGACGATACAGGAATTCCTCGATCTCGCGCGGATAGAGGTTCTCGCCGCCGCGGATCACCAGATCCTTGATGCGGCCGACGATATTGCAATAGCCCGCGTCGTCGATGGTGGCGAGATCGCCGGTGTGCATCCAGCCGTTGGCGTCGAGCACGTCGCCGGTCTTTTCCTTCTCCTCCCAATAGCCCAGCATGACGCTGTAGCCGCGGGTGCAGAGCTCGCCGCGTTCGCCGCGGCTGACGATCTTGCCTTCGAGATCGACGACCTTCACCTCGACATGCGGATGGATCCGCCCGACGGTGGACACGCGCCGCTCGAGCGGGTCGTCCGTCGCGCTCTGGAAGCTGACCGGGCTGGTCTCGGTCATGCCATACGCGATGGTGACCTCGCGCATGTTCATCTCGGTGTTGACGCGCTTCATCACCTCGATCGGACAGGGCGCGCCCGCCATGATGCCGGTGCGCAATGATTTCAGATTGAACGTCGCGAATTCGGGATGATCGAGTTCCGCGATGAACATGGTCGGCACACCGTAGAGCGCGGTGCATTTCTCCTGCTCGACCGCGCGCAGCGTCGCCAGCGGATCAAAGCCCTCGCCGGGATAGACCATGGTCGTGCCGAGCGTGACGGAGGCGAGATTGCCCATCACCATGCCGAAGCAATGATAGAGCGGCACGGGGATGCAGATCCGATCCTGCTCGGTCAGGCGCATCGCGCGCCCGGTGAAATAGCCGTTGTTGAGGATGTTGTGGTGCGTCAGCGTCACGCCCTTGGGCGAGCCCGTGGTGCCGCTGGTGAACTGGATGTTGACGGGATCGTCGAATTGAAGCGCCGCGCCGAGCACGGCAAGCTGCTCGCGATGCGCAGGCCCGCCCATGCGCGCGACGTTCTCGAAGGGGATCGTCCCGGGCGCAGAAGGGCCGCCGATCTGGATCACCATCCGCAGGGCCGGCAGCTGCGCCGCCTGCAGCTTCCCCGGCGTGGCGCTCGCCAGCTCCGGCAGCAGCGCGTTGAGCATCTCCATGTATTGGCTGGTCTTGAACGCGGTCGCGGTGACAATCGCGGCGCAGCCGACTTTCTTCAGCGCGAACTCCAGTTCGCTGAGCCGATAGGCGGGATTGATCGTCACCAGGATCAGGCCGGCCTTGGCCGCCGCAAACTGCGTCAGCGTCCATTCCGGCCGGTTCAGCGACCAGATGCCGATGCGCTCACCGCGTTCCAGGCCGAGCGCGAGAAAGCCCGCGGCAAGCGCGTCGACGCGTTCGGCGAATTCGCTCCAGGTCCATCGCACGCCGTGGCTGGGCGAGACCAATGCCTCCCGATTGCCCCAGCGCCGCACGGCGTGATCGAGGCTGCGACCGATGGTGTCGCCGAGCAGCGGCGTGTCCGAGATGCCGCAAACGTAGCTGTCGGCTTTGCCTGCAAGATCGTCCGCCAAGTTCGTCTCCTCGAAATTGTTGCCTCGTGCCTGAAGCCGATGGCTTTCGGCACGAGGTTATCCGTTGCCAGAGAGGCGCGCGATGCCGGGCGCCTCATACTATGGGGTTAGGCCGCCTTCTTGCCGCTGCCCGCATCGAGCCCGGCATAGACGCCACGCTCGAATCCGGCGAACGCCTGCAGGCATTTCGCGTCGGCAAACGGCAACAGCTGCATCAGGATCACGCCGGTGACGTCGCGCGCCGGGTCGATCCAGTAATAGGTGTTGGCAAGGCCGGCCCAGGCGAGGCTGCCGGCGCTGCGGCCCTCTGCGGTCTTGGCGGTGTTGATCATGAAGCTGAGGCCCCATTTCTTCACCTGATCCGGATAGAGATCGACGTCGTTGGTGTAGGGCGGCGCCGCCGTCGTCATCTTGGTCATCTTGAGATCGCCCATCTGGTTCTGTCCCATCATGGCGATCGTCTCTGATTTCAGCACCTGGTTGCCGTTGCCGCGGCCCTTGTTCAGGATCATCTGGGTGAACCTGATATAGTCGGCCGCAGTCGAATACAGGCCGCCGCCACCCATGTGGAATTCCGGGTTCTGCTCGAGCTCGAACGGGGTCGCGGCGAGCTGGCCGTCCTCGCCGCGCGCATGCATCCCGACCAGGCGCTTGCGCATATCGTCGGTGATCTTGAAGCCGGTGTCGCTCATGCCGAGCGGCGTAAACAGATTGTCGCGCAGATAAGCGTCGAGCCGCTTGCCGCTGACGGCTTCGACGGCCTTGCCGACGAAATCGATATTAGTGCCGTATTCCCAGCGCGTGCCGGGATCGGTCATGACAGGCGTCTTCAGCGCGGCATTCTGGCAGGTGGTGATCGCGGGGATGCCCTTCTTTTCAAGATAGACCGCGAGATCGCCGTTCCACATGTTGTAGGCGAAGCCGGCGGTGTGGGTCATCAGTTGGCGCAGCGTGATCGCGCTCTTCGCCGGCCGCAATTTTGGTTCGCCCTTGGCATCAAAGCCTTCCAGCACCTGCGGCTTGGCGAGATCGGGCAGCAGCGATCCGATCGGCGCATCGAGCGACAGCTTGCCCTGCTCGACCAGCTGCATCGCACCGGCTGATGTCACCGCCTTCGTCATCGAGGCGATCCAGAACACGCTATCCATCGTCATTGCATCGGGCTTGGACAGATCGCGCTTGCCGAACGCACCTTGATAGATCACGTCTTTGGCGCTGGCGGCGATCGCAACAACGCCGGGAATCTCCTTGGCGTCGCTTGTCTTGCGCAGAGTCTCATCGATCTGGGCTTTGCTTTGCATACGCATTTCCTCCGGTTTGATTATTGTTGGAAGCGATCGATTGTCCTCCTGCATCCGCTGAACGGCAAGCGTGGCCATATGCACCTTGCGGTCGCGATGTCGTGACTTGACGGTCCCGGCGTGGCGCGGGACGACTGATTTGCAACACGTCTTCACAATCTGCGGTGGATGGCCGCACTTCGCCGTGACCATGGATGGGCTGAGGCGATATGTTTCGAGTGTTTGATGCACTCGAAACATTTTGTGCGTTGCGGCGTTCGGAATTGGGCCCAGTGGGCGGCTGACGTTAAGACTTGAAACAAATTTGGCGGCCGCCTAGCCGGCTGCGAGGGGACTTGAGATGATTTCGACCTGGAGCGAATGGAAGCGCTATCCCCGTCCCGGACGGGGCGACAATCTCGAAGCGCCGATCTCGCCCGGCATTTACGAGGTCCGGATCGCTGGCACCGGTGCGCTCTATTCTTTCGGTGCGGTCGACAATCTGGCGCAGTCGCTGGCGCTGCTGCCGGTCGGCTCAAAGTCCTGGTTCGGTCGCCGCGACACCTCCGATGCGCCCGATCTCGAATATCGGACCTGTGCGACCTCCTCGAAGGCCGATGCCAAGGCCGCCGCCGAGCGCATGATCGGCCGGCGCGAGACCTATATGAGCGGCGCGGCGTAACGCGCCGATCTCAGCTTAATTCCGATCAGCTGTGCGTTGCGGGACGGTGCATTGTGCGCCGTCTGTCCCTATATTCCGGCCGATCCGATCGCCCCCAAATGATCGTCCGAGGAGCAACGCCATGACGCCGACCGCCGCCGCACGCGCCCAGCACGCCACCGCCACCCTGCGTGACCGGTTGAAGGACCCTTCGCTCCTGAAGGAGGCCTGCTACATCGACGGCGCCTGGGTCGGCACGCCGGTCTTTGCCGTGAACAATCCCGCGACCGGTGTCGAGATCGCAAAGGTCCCGCAGCTTGGCGCGGACGACACCACCAAGGCGGTCGAAGCCGCCCAGCGCGCTTTCCCGGCCTGGGCCAAGCACA
The DNA here is from genome assembly GCF_029714945.1 of Bradyrhizobium sp. CIAT3101. Classification (NCBI taxonomy): domain Bacteria; kingdom Pseudomonadati; phylum Pseudomonadota; class Alphaproteobacteria; order Hyphomicrobiales; family Nitrobacteraceae; genus Bradyrhizobium; species Bradyrhizobium sp. CIAT3101. Next base: position 27,365 of record NZ_CP121634.1, on the reverse strand, counting down.
CAGCCAAGCAGCGCTCCAACATTTTGCGCAAATGGTTCGAGCTGATCACCGCCAACCGCGAGGACCTCGCGCTGATCCTGACCTCCGAGCAGGGCAAGCCGCTGACGGAGGCGCTCGGCGAGGTCGACATCGGCGCCGCCTATATCGAGTTCTTCGCCGAGGAAGCCCGCCGCGTCTATGGCGAGACGATTCCGTCGCAGCGGCCCGATGCGCGGCTGCTCGCGATCAAGCAGCCGATCGGCGTCTGCGGTGCCATCACCCCGTGGAACTTCCCGAACTCCATGATCACGCGCAAGGTCTCGCCGGCGCTCGCCGCGGGCTGCACCGTGGTGCTGAAGCCCGCCAACGAGACGCCGCTCTCGGCTTTGGCGCTGGCCGTGCTCGCCGAGAAGGCCGGCATCCCCAAGGGTGTGCTCAACATCATCACCGGTGACGCGCCGCCGATCGGCAAGGTGCTGTGCGAGCATCCGGCCGTGCGCTTCGTCGGCTTCACCGGTTCGACCGCGGTCGGCAAGATCCTCTACCAGCAGGCCTCCGTCGGCGTGAAGCGGCTCGGCCTCGAGCTCGGCGGCAACGCCCCGTTCGTGGTGTTCGACGACGCCGATATCGACGCGGCGGTCGAGGGCGCGATCGTCTCGAAATACCGCAACATGGGCCAGACCTGCGTCTGCGCCAATCGCATCTACGCCCAGGACAAGATCTACGACGAGTTCGTCAAGAAGCTGTCGGCGAAGGTCGCGGCGATGAAGATCGGCGACGGCACCGAGAGCGGCGTCACGCAGGGCCCGCTGATCAACATGAAGGCGATCGACAAGGTCGAGCGCCACATCGCCGATGCCGTCAAGCGCGGCGCCAAGGTCGTCACCGGCGGCAAGCGCAGCGAGCTCGGACGTTCCTTCTTCGAGCCGACCGTGCTGGCTGATGTGAAGCCTGACTCGCTGGTGTCGCAGGAGGAAACCTTCGGCCCGCTCGCGCCGGTGATCCGCTTCAAGGACGAAGCCGACGTCATCGCGATGTGCAACGCTTCGCCGTTCGGTCTGGCGTCCTACTTCTACTCCCGCGATCTCGGCCGCGTCTGGCGTGTCGCAGAAGCGCTGGAGTCGGGCATGGTCGGCGTCAACACCGGCCTGATCACGACCGAAGTCGCGCCCTTCGGCGGCGTCAAGGAAAGCGGCCTCGGCCGTGAAGGCTCGCGTCACGGCATGGAAGAATATGTCGAGATCAAATACGTGATGATGGCGGGGGTGTAAGGCCCGACTCTCCTTGGTTGTCCTGGCGAAAGCCAGGACCCATTACCCCAGGGAGTAGTTTGGCGAAGACACGTCGTTCGGTACGTCGACCGTTTGCAATCGATAGACCTCGCGGTATGGGTCCTGGCTTTCGCCAGGACGCCGCCGGGGCTCTACCGCCGCAGCACCGCGATCGTCCTGTTCGCAAACGTCAGCCGCTCCGCCATGACAGACACGAAATACGTCAGCAGCTTGTGGCTGAGCGCGGGGTCTTCTTCCCTGATCTCGTCAAACTGGTGCGTGTTGAGCACGTAGAGCACGCTGTCGACCTCGGCCTGGATCGTGGCGCTGCGCGGCGTGTGCGATACCAGGCCCATCTCGCCGATCGTTGTGTAGCGGCCGAGGCTGCGCACGCGCGTGGTGCGGTCGTCGTCGGCGGGGACCATAACGCCCACGCGTCCCTCGAGGATGAAGTGCATGGAATCGGCGGGGTCTCCGGCCTGCACGATGACCTCGCCGGCTTCGACCTCGATGCGCTGGCAGCGGCGGATCAGCTCGTCGGCGTCGTCCTCGCTGGCGAGGATGCTTGCGAACCAGTCGCGCAGGCTCGCTTCTTCCTGCGCCAGGCCCTGATGCTGCGAGATCAGTTCGTTCTCGCACCATTCCAGCGCGTGATCGAGTTCGGGAATGATGGTGACGCCGTCGCCGACGAAGTCGCTGGAGCGCAGCACCTTCTCGGCCGCCGCCGACAGATGCACCAGGATCAGCTCGACGCCGAGGTCGGCGGCGCTGCGCTTGATCTGCGCAAAGCTGTAGGCCGCGGAGGAATCGACGCCTGTGACGAGCTTGAAATCGAACAGCAGATAGCGGCATTCCGGACGCTCCTGGAGCAGCCGCTTGACGTGCTGATAGAGTCGGTTGGCGGAGCCGAAGAACAGATAGCTCTGCAGATTGAGCCCCTGGATCTTGCCGCCATGAGCCAGCAGCACCTCCTGGTCGTCGCGCGAGCGGTCGAGCGAGGAGCGATATTCGGAGCCGTCAAAACTGTACTTGATCGATTCGACCCGTGCCGCGCTGAAGGCGAAGGTCGCGCAGCCGATGATCACGCCGATCAAGATGCCCGGCACGAAACCCCAGGCCACGATGATGACGATGATGGCGACCAGCGACAGATATTCGAGCTTCGAAAGCCGCTTGCGCGACTCGATGATCCATTTGTGCAGCTGGTCGGCGCCGAGATAGAGCAGCAGGCCGCCGAGCACGAACTTTGGAATGAAGCCGAGCAGCTCGGGCGCGATCGCGAGCATCAGCAGCGATAGTGCCGAAGCGGTGAGGCCGGACAGCCGTCCACGGCCGCCGCTGGAGAAATTGAGGATCGATCGGCTGATCGAGCTGCAGCCGGTGTAGCCGCCGAGCACGCCGGTCAGGATGTTGGCGGCACCCGTGACGTTCAGCTCGCGCTCCAGATTGGCCTCGCGATGCACGGCGACCTCGATGCCGGTGGTGTTGAACAGCGTGCTCGATGCCGTGACGAAGATGACGGCGACGAGATTGCCGAGCAGGTCCGGCACGGCAAACCAGGGATATTGGGCGAGTTCGTCGGTGTGCCAGGGCAGCATGAACGCGGCTTGCGGCGGAGGCTGAAATGTCCAGCCCATGCTACGAGCCTCGTCGAGCGAAACACCCGAGATCCAGAACGCCAGGTGCGCCGTGATCACGCCGCCGACCAGGATGATCGGCAGACCGAACGGGTTCCGCGAGCGATGCCAGGTCAGGTAGAGCACCAATGCCATGGCGCAGGCGGCGCCGAGCTCCAGCAGCGTGGTGCCGTTGGCAAAGCGCGGCAATGTCGCGAGCTGCACCGGGTAATTGGTGATGACCCTGATCGCACCGAGGGCGATGAGAAGTCCGGTGGCGCCGAGGAAGCCGCCGACCACGGGATAAGGCACGTAACGGATGGCGCGGCCCATTCGTGTCAGGCCCAGCCCGCACAGCACGATGCCGGTGAGCACGGTCGACAGGCCGAGCGTGATCAGAACGGGCGAGAGCAGCGGCGCCGAAAGATTGGCCGATTCGATGTGCTCGACCAGCGAGGCCGCCAGAATTCCTGTGACCGCAGCCGTCGAGCTGTCGGGGGCGGCAATCGCAAAGGGAAGCGAGCTGCCGAGCCCGATTACGAGCGCAAGCACCGCCGAGCTGATGAAGGTCGCAGCGATGCCGTAGGACAAATAGGGTGAGAGCGGGCCGGCGAAGATCAGCAGCGAATAGGACAGCCCGAACGTGACGGTGAGGATGCTCGCAGCACCGCCACCCAGCATATCATTCAGCGCACGCTTGGCGGACGGGCTGACCCCGGTGACCGGATCGAAGTCAATTGCAGGATCTGTCACGCCGTGACACTCGCTCATGAAAATACCCGCCCGGAGAGGTAGACGAGTGCGAGCCTAGCGCAACAGGATTCTTGTAAATATGAAGTATCCGACAGTTCTGCGGCGCTCCGCGTGTGAACGGTCAGCCATATGGTTGATGTGAAAAACCGAAATCGCTCATCGGTGTCGTCCCGGCGAAGGCCGGGACCCATACCGCGGAATCTATCGGTTGCGGCGCGATCGAAGTACCGAACTCCAAGTCTTCGCCAAACCGCTCCCTGGGGTTATGGGTCCCGGCGTTCGCCGGGACGACGTTGGAGATGCATAGTGCCTCACTCGCAATGAAGAGTGAGACGCGCGAGCACAGAGCTAAATCTTCAGCTCCGTCCCCGTGACGCGCCGATACGCTTCCAGATACCGCTTGCTGGTCGCATCGACCACGCTCGCGGGCAGCGGCGGCGGCGGGGCGTCGCCGTTCCAGCGGCCGGCGCGGCGCTCGACGTCGAGATAGTCGCGCAAGGGCTGCTTGTCGAAGCTCGCCTGCGGCTGGCCGGGCTTGTAGGCATCGACGGCCCAGAAGCGTGAGCTGTCCGGCGTCATGACCTCGTCGATCAGGATAATGCGGCCGTCCTTGTCGCGGCCGAATTCGAACTTGGTGTCGGCGATGATGATGCCCTGCTCGCGCGCCAGCTCCTCGCCGAGCGTGTAGATCGCGCGCGTCATGCTCTCGAGCATATAGGCGACGTCGTCACCGACGACCGCGCGCATTTTTGCGATGGTGATGTTCTCGTCGTGGCCGGTCTCGGCCTTGGTCGCGGGGCTGAAGATCGAGGGCTCGAGCTTCTCGCTCTCGACGAGGCCGGCCTTCAGTTTCTCGCCCGCCAGCGTGCCGGAGCCGGCATATTCCTTCCAGGCCGAGCCCGAGAGATAACCGCGGATCACGCATTCGATCGGGAACACGGTGGTGCGGCGGGACAGCATGGCGCGGCCGAGGATTTCGGCGCGATGCGGCTTCAGTGCCGGCACGGCCGCGATGATCTCGTCGGTATCCGCGCTGATCATGTGATGCGGCACCACGCCTTCGAGCTTGTTGAACCAGAACGCGCTGATCTGGGTCAGCACTGCGCCTTTCATCGGGATGGTCTCGCCCATCACGACGTCGAAGGCGCTGATGCGGTCGGTGGTGAGGAGCAGCAGGCGGTCGTCGTCGACGGCGTAGATATCGCGAACCTTGCCGCGGCCGATCTTGGTCAGGGGCAGGTCGCTGGAGAGCATGGCGGTCATCGGCAGAGCTTTCAGGCAGAAGGCTTCAAGACAGGGCGTCCGGCCGCGTCTGATGGCGCGGCCGGAAGCCGGATTAGCCTATTCCTGCAGCGGAATGAACTCATGTTCCTGCGGAACCGCGGCGAAGCGGCCGGTTTTCCAGTCCTGCTTGGCCTGCTCGATCCGCTCCTTGCTGGAGGAGACGAAATTCCACCAGATGTGGCGCGGGCCCTCCAATGCATCGCCGCCGAGAAACATCATCCGCGTAGCCTTGAGCGCCTTCACGGTGATGCGGTCGCCGGGCCGGAAGATCAGGAGCCGCGGCCCTTCGTAGCGCTCGTTCGCGATCTCGACCTCGCCATCGACGACATAGATCGCACGCTCCTCATGGTCGGGGTCGAGCGGCACGGTCGCGCCGGCGACCGCAGTGACTTCGGTGTAGAACCAGGGCGAGACCATCTTCACTGGCGAGGCGATGCCGAAGGCGGATCCGGCGATCACGCGCGCGGTGAAATCGCGCTCGGAGATCATCGGCAGATCGCCCGCCGCATAATGCTGGAACGAGGGATCGATCTCTTCGGAGCCGGCCGGCAGCGCGATCCAGCTTTGCAAACCGAGCATCTGCTGGCCCGAGGCGCGCTGGGCATCCGGCGTGCGCTCGGAATGCGCGATGCCGCGGCCCGCGGTCATCAGATTCATCGCGCCCGGCGCGATCTCCTGCACGTTGCCCTCGCTGTCGCGATGCATGATCGACCCGTCGAACAGATAGGTGACGGTCGCAAGCCCGATATGCGGATGCGGCCGCACGTCCATGCCCTTGCCGGACACGAACTGCACCGGCCCGAAATGATCGAAGAAGATGAACGGCCCGACCATCTGCCGCTTGCCATGCGGCAGCGCGCGCCGCACCACGAATCCGTCGCCGAGATCGCGGGTGCGCGGCACGATGACGAGATCGAGCGCGTCGCAGGACATGGGATCGCCGAGCACGGGATCGTTGGAGGGTTGCCAGCTCATGGTGGACTCCTGTTTCTTGCTGGTATGATCGTAGCAGAACATCGATGGGAACGGGAGGAGACAGATGATTCCGCCGCTCAAGCCAGGCGCCAGGCTGCTCGAGGTCACCGGCCCCGAAATCGAGACGGAACGTCTTATCCTGCGTCCATGGCGCGCCAGCGACATCGCGCCCAACGCCGCGATGCTGAGCGACCCCGGCACGGCGCGGTTCATCGCGGCCGACGGCAATCCGGTCACCACCGCGATCGCCGGCTGGCGCAATGCAGCCGTGATCTCCGGACACTGGGCGCTCTACGGCTTCGGCATGTTCGTGGTCGAGGAGAAGTCGAGCGGCAACTATGTCGGCCGCGTCGGCCCGTGGTGTCCGCCGGGCTGGCCCGGTTTCGAGGTCGGCTGGGGCATTGCCAAGGAATTTCGCGGCAAGGGCTACGCGGTGGAGGCGGCCCGCGCGTCGATCGACTGGGCGTTCGACAGTTTTGAGGTCGGCGAGATCATGCACTGTATCGAAAGCGTGAATGCGCCGTCGCAGGCGGTGGCGCGCAGGCTGGGTGCGCGGAAGGATCGCGTGATCGATCTGTTCGGCAAGCCCGCCGACGCCTGGATCACGACGCGCGCCGCGTGGCGGCGAAATTGAATCGATCGCCGATCTGACTTAAGTTCGCGGCGCCGACGACCGGATCGATGGGATGCTGCTGACCAATCTCGACCTTGCCTTTCGCGCCGCCAGCGTCGCGCTGCTGCTGGTGCTGGCGGCGTCGCTACTCTCTGATTTTCGCAATGTGCTGGCTGCCCGCCTCGGTGCGGTCTTCGTGCTCAGCACGGTTGCGCATTCCGTGAGCTATTCGTTGGATGTCACGTCGCGGATCCCGCTCTGGCATGCACCGCTGATCGCGTTGTCGACCGGGACCATCGTGGTGTTCTGGCTGTTCACGCGCGCCCTGTTCGACGACGAGTTTCGCCTCCGCTGGTGGCACGGCTTGATCTGGGCGCTTGTGGCGGCCTTCAGCTTCGCAGGCTGCGTCTGGATTGCACCCAGCGGCCATGTGCGGTTCTCGGTGACTGTGGTCAATCTGATCGTGCTTGGTTTCATCGCCCTTGCGGTCGGGCAGATGATCGCCTCCTGGCCAACTGACCTGGTCGAGCGCCGCCGCCGCGTTCGTGTCTTCATCGTCTGCGCCATCGCGCTCTATGGCGGGCTGAACGCGGTGCTCCAGATCGCCGTCGCCGGCCACCACGTCGGTGCTGTCGCCGAAACCATCAATGCCGGTGTGCTCACCGGCACCGTCGCGGCGATCGTCTATGCCATGATGCGCGTTGACGGCGCGGATCTGTTTCCGGCAGCAGTGGCGCCCGCACCGCCGACTGTTTTCAGCCAGCCTGCGGCCGATGCTGCCGCCGACCAAAAGCTGATCGATGCGCTGATGCGTCTGATGGCGGACGAGCGCATCTACCGCCAGGAGAACATCACCATCGGCGTGCTGGCGGGCCGGTTGAAGATTCCGGAATACCGGTTGCGTCGGCTGATCAACCAGCGGCTCGGCTACCGCAACTTCAATGTGTTCCTGAACAACCACCGGATCGAGGAGGCCAAGGCCGCGCTCGCCGACCCCACCCAGGCCGAGGTTCCCGTCATCACCATCGCGATGGACGCCGGCTTCCAGTCGCTCGGCCCGTTCAACCGCGCCTTCAAGGCGGTCACGGGTGTGACCCCGACGGAATACCGGCGGCTCAAGGCCGATGCGGCTTAGATTTTTAAGCGCCTGAAATCACGTATGAATTTCGAAATCGACTAGTCCCGATCAGTTTCGACGAGGTCGATTTCCAAATCCGGCGAGCGCGTCTCGCCCGCATCCGGCTTTGCTCTCCCGCACATGCCCCGTAGCCGGAGAAAGCCCGTGAGCCGTCGCCGTAAGATCGTCCTCCTCACCACCGCCATCGCCTGTGCCGGCCTCGCGCTCGGCGCGGCGCGGGCGCGTGACGTGCCCAAGGTTGCCACCGGCTTCATCGCCCACACGCTCTGCTCGGAGACCTTCGTCTCCGGCCTCGATCCCATGCGCGATCTCAACGAGACCATCGACGCGATGCCGGGCACAGGTCTCTTGAGCTGGGCAATGAATCTGCAGATCGATCGCACGCGCAAGGATGTCACGGTGTCCCTGTTCGGGATCGGCCGCAGTCATGCCGTCTATCGCGAAGGTCTCGGTTGCTCGCTCGAGCACGGCCGGGGGATCGCCGACGTCGCGTTGCCGCCGGATGACAAGCAGCCGGCATTGTTGCCCGAGATCGCCGGCCCGGGACTCGTGGCTCCGCAAAGCGAGGGGCTGTCCGCCGCGCTCGACCGTGCCTTCGCTGAGCCCGCGCAGCCGCCTTACCGCCGCACCCGCGCGATCGTCGTCATGAAGGCCGGCCGCATCATCGCCGAGCGTTATGCCGACGGTATCGGACCGGAGACGCGGCTGCTCGGCTTCTCCATGACGAAGTCGGTGATGTCAGCGCTGACGGGCATTCTCGTGCGCCAGGGCAAGTTGAGACTGGACGGGCCCGCGCCAATTGCCGCCTGGCAAAATCCGGAAGATCCGCGCCATGCCATCACGGTCGATCAGTTGCTGCGTCATACCGCAGGCCTCGCGCTCGGCAGCTCGTTGGAAGCCAAGCTTGGCTCCGTGCTCGAGCCGGTCAACACCATGAAATATGCCGAGGACGATATGGCTGGCTTCGCCGAGCGCGCGCCGCTTGCAACCGCGCCGGGCACGGTGTGGAATTATCACGACGGCAACTTCCTCATCCTCGCGCAACTGCTGCGTGACGCCACCGGCGGCAGGCCCGCCGATGCGCTCCGCTTCGCGCGCCGCGAATTGTTCGCGCCGCTCGGCATGCACGACGTCACGCTTCAGCTCGATGGCGCCGGCACCATCGAGGGCGCCGGCGAAATGATGGCGTCCGCACGCGACTGGGCGCGCTTCGGCCAGCTCTATCTCAACGACGGCGTCGTCGGCGGCAAGCGCATCCTGCCCGAGGGCTGGGTGAACTATTCCGCGACGGCCACGCCCCACGCGTGGGTCGGCATTGGTGCAGGCTTCTGGACCAACCAGGGCAACAGTTTCGGCGCGAAATTTCGCGTCGACCATGGCTGGCCGCGCGATGCCTTCTTCGCCAAGGGCACGATCGGGCAATACACGATCGTGATCCCGTCGGAGAAGCTCGTGATCGTGCGCCTCGGCCGCACACTGAATTGGCCGCCGGAAGTGGATGGCGTGTTCGACCTGGTGCGCGATGTCGTGGCGACAACGCGCGAGAATGGGAAACTGGCGGGCGCGAATTAGGCGGCTACTGCCGCCCCAGCTCCGTCGCCTTGGCCACGCGATCGAACCGCTCCAGCGTCATGATCGCGTCGGCGAATTTGTCGGCACGGGCGTTCAGCACGGGCCGCGCCAGCGTCAGGAATTTTTGCTGCATCGCCTGCGCATCCGGGAACGAGGTCGGCTCGCCCGAGGGATCGGCATAGAGCCGCTCGTGCACGCCGTCATCGGTGGTGATGCTCACGCGTGCGCCGAACGGATGGGTGCGGCCGACCTCGAGCCGGTCGTCCTGCACCACGTCGAACTTGTCGGCGAGAGCGTCGATGGCGGCGTCGCCGAGACGGTTATAGTCATCCCAGCCGAACGAGCCCTGGTCGAGCGCGAGCGCGCCGGTGAAGAACATCGAGAACTGGCCGCCGACGATCGAGGTCGGATGCCGCTTGGTGGCGGCATCGCCCGTCAGCGTGATGCCGTTGCGATGCAGGCCGATCTCGACGCGCTTGACCTGGTCGGGCGTCAGATTGTGCTCGCGCCGCATCGCGATCAGCGCGTCGATCGCGGCATGGGTGTAACGGCAGCTCGGATAGGGTTTGACGCCGATCTTCATGGTCTCATAGGTCTTGCCGAGCCCGGCGACCGCCTTGTCGGGATGCGCGTCGTCGGTGTAGCCGGCGAGCAGGCCGTGCTTGCCTTCGACCGATTCCGTCGCGCCGACGAAATCGTTGCGCGCCAGCGTCGCAGCGATCACGCCGTTCATCGCGGCGGCGCCGACCTGGTAGCGCTTGTTCCAGGCGCCGTTCATCAGGAATTGCAGCGAGCCTGCGGCCTGGCTGCCGGCGACGCCGAAGGCGGCGATGATCTGCGCCTCGGAGAGGCCGAACAGCTTTGCCGCCGCCGCGGCCGCGCCATAGGTGCCGGCGGTCGCGGTCGGATGGAAGCCGCGCGCATAGTGCGAGGTCGGGTCGAGCGCGTTGCCGAGCCGGCAGCACACCTCATAGCCGGCCACGATCGCGGTCAGCACGTCGCGCCCAGAGGCGCCGACCATCTCGCCGACGGCAAACGCGGCCGGAACCACCGGCGCGCTCGGATGCAGCGAGGAATCCGCGTGCGTGTCGTCGAAATCGAGGGAATGGCCGAGCGCCCCGTTGAGCAGGGCGGCGACCGCCGGTGTCCAGGTCTTGGCATCGCCGAACACGGTGGAGTCGCCCTTGGTGTCGAGCGCGAGCGCTTCGAGCATCTTCAGCAGCGACGGGGTCGATTCCGCCTCGCTCCGCGCCCGGATGGCGCTGCCGAGGAAATCCAGCGTCAGCACCTTGGCGCGATCCAGCACTTCCGCCGGAATATCTGCGAATTTCAGGTTGGCGACATAGGCAGCCAGCGTTGCGGTTTCGTGAGCCATCGTGTTTCCTCGTTTTGGCCGGCAAGTTAGGCGGGGTGATTTGGCCTTTCAAGCGGCCTTGGGGCCGCGGGCATCAGCTATGCTTTTGGCTGGTTGTGAGGATCGGGATATTCGACGATGGCAGGCGCAAGGGAGCTGTTCGACTGGATCTGGTCGCGCAAGACGCAATTGGGCCTGGCGGTCCGGGTCACGGTCGCGGCCACCGGGGCCTATGCGCTTGCCACCGCCCTGCATCTGCTGTTGCCGCTCTGGGCCGTCCTCACCTCCATCATCGTGACCCAGATGAGCGTCGGGCGCTCGCTGAAGGCGACGCGCGACTACATGCTCGGCACGATCGGCGGCGCGGTCTATGGTGGCGCGATCGCAATCCTGATCCCTTATTCCAGCGAACTCGGTCTTCTGGGTTTGCTGGTGCTGGCCGTCGCGCCGCTTGCCTTTCTCTCGTCGATCTATCCGAACCTGAGCTCTGCAACGGTGACGGCCGTGATCGTGCTGGTGCTTCCGAGCATGCATCACGCCGATCCGATGGCGTCGGCGATTGACCGCGTCAGCGAGGTTTCGGTCGGCGCCATCACCGGGCTCCTGGTCTCGTTCCTGGTGCTGCCGTCGCGTGCGGTGCGCCAGATCCGCGCCAGCGCGGCGAAACTGCTCGAGCTGATCGCGGAGGCGTTCACGGAATTGCTCGCGGGTCTCACCCGTGGCCGCGACAACGATGCGCTGCATCGGATCCAGGATGGGATCGGCACCGCCATGGTGGGCATGAATACCATCGGTGCCGAGGCGGAGCGTGAACGTTCGGCGCGGCTGTCGAGTGGTCCCGACACCGGCCCGCTGCTGCGCACGATCCTGCGGTTGCGCCATGACGTCGTGATGATCGGTCGCGCCACGGTGGTGCCGCTGCCGGTCGAGGTGCAGGTCAGGCTCGCCGGTCCCCTCGCGGAGGTCAGCGCGGCAATCGTGCGCTTCCTGAAATCCGCGGCCGAAGCCATCCGCGCGGGCGCCGGCGCGCCGCCGATCCACCCGGTGCACGTCGCGCTTCAGCATTATGCCGAGGCGGTCGCGGCTGTGCGCCAGGATGGCGTGATCCGCGGCCATCCCGGCGATACCGCTGAGCGCTTCTTCGCGCTCGGCTTCTCGCTGGAGCAGATGCACCAGAATCTCTGCGATCTCGATCGCGTCGTCGGCGAATGGTCGGAGGCCGCGGCCGATGGGCCGGTGAAGCTCGCGGAGTGAGCTATCGTTTCGTCAGGCCCTTGCTTTGCAGGCGCCAGACCAGCAGATCGATGCGGTCCTGGCCGAAGAACGGCTCGTTCTCGAATGTGAAGGTCGGTACGCCCCAATGGCCGGAGGCGGCGTGGTCCTTCTCGTTCTCGGCGATCACCTGCTCATAGCGATCCGGATCGGCGCTGATCGCAGCGTCCATCGCCACGAGATCGAAGCCGGCCGTCGCGGCGGCGCGCGCGAGATGATCGCCCTCGTTCCAGCCGGCGACCGAACCGTCCCAGAGCACGCGCGCGATCGCATCCGTGAATGCGAGCGAGCGGCCTTCGAGCTGTGCCATGGCGCCGAGCCGTGTCAGGCGATGGATATAGGGCTGCTCCGTCGCGACATCGAACGTCGTCTTGTCCTGCACGATCGGATCCGGTCGCGGAAAGCGGAACGGAATGCCTTCGTGTTGCGCCACGCGCGTGCTGTCGAGCACCACATAGCGAATGAAATTCGGGCTCGCTTTCTTGAAGAAACCCGGCACGCGCACCGCGAGCGGGTAGACCGGCCGCAGGTTCACGGCGAGATCATAGTCCGCGACCAGCTTCAGCGTCTTCGGCAGCGCCAGATAGCTGAAGGGGCTGCGAAACGAGAAGAACAGGTCGACGGACAGCGTCATCGCACCGGCTCCGCGATCCTCCCCATCATGCCGCGGGCTACGAGCTTGTGGAACGGCGTGATCAGCGTGAGGTAGGTCCGCCCGAGGAAATTGTTTGTTTTCACCAGGGTGGTCAAGGTGACCTGGCGGCTCGCCGCATCTCCGGCTACGTCGACGACGATGCGAAAATCGAGGTGAGAATCATTGAAGCCGGCGATCAGCCGCTCCGGCGTTTCGCTCAACACCGGAAACAGGCCGATCAGGCCGCCGGGCGCAGGCGCGCCTTCGCCCGATTGCTTCAGGCCGAATGGCGTCACGAGAATATTGCGCAGGCGTGTCAGCGCCTCGACCCAGCGTGGCCCGTTCAGCACCATCCTCGTGCAGGCCTCGCGGGCGTTCACCGCCGCTGGGCCGATGTCGACACGAAACGCGTCGATGAACTGCGCGCCTGACAGCACCGTGCCGGCATCGACATTGGGGGTCACTTCGCGGACTGGGCTTGTCATCCCGCCAGTTTGCGCGTCAGCATCCGGAATCGCAAGATCAAGAGTCCGGCATAGACGAACGATCCGATCGACAGTCCGACCCAGACGCCGACCGCGCCGAGACCGGCGTGGAACGCCAGCGCCCAGGCAATCGGGAAACCGACGCACCAATAGCCGATCGCGGCGAACACCAATGTCATCTGTGTGTCATTGATACCGCGCAGCGCGCCGCCCATGATGGTCTGCAGCGCATCGGCGATGAAGAAGGTCGCGCCGACCAGCAGAAGCGTTGCGGTGAGCTCGACGGTCGGTGCGCTGGCCTCGCTGCGGCCGAAGAACAGCCGTCCCAGCTCGTAGCGGCCGAGGATGATGGCAACCGTCAGGCCGGCGACAAACGCAATCCCGAGCACCGCCGCGACGAGACCCGCGCGTCGGACGCCCGCCGGGTCGTTACGGCCAAAGGCGTGGCCGACCCGCACCGTCGCGGCCATGCCGATGCCGAGCGGGACCATGAACAGGATGGCCGTGACCTGGAGCGCGATCTGGTGCGCGGCGAGTGCGGTCGTCGAGATCAGTCCCATCAACAGCGCAGCCGAAGAGAACAGGCCGTATTCCAGCAGCAGGGAGAACGAGATCGGCGCGCCGATCGCGATCAGCTGGCGCGTCAACGGCCAGTCGATCCGCCACAGCTGAACCAGCGGATGATAATCCGCGAACGGCTTGCGCAGGCCTGCGATGGCGAGCGCAGCGATGAAGGTGCCGAGATTGACGAGTGTCGTCGCCAGTCCCGCGCCGAACAGGCCGAGCTCGGGCAGGCCGAACAGACCATGGATCAGGCAGTAGACCAGCACGAAATTCGCGGGGATCGCCGCGAGCGTGATCCACAGCGGCGCCTGCGGCCGGTTCACCGCGCTCATCATGCTGCGCAACGCGATGAAGCCGAGCGCCGGCGCGATGCCCCAGGCCAGCCCATTCAGGTAGCGCTGGGCGAGCGCAGCCGAATGCGGCGCCTGTCCGAGCGCGATCAGGATGTGCTCGCCATAGAGGGGCGACGCCATCATCGGCAGCGAGATCAGCAGCGCGACCCAGAGGCCGACGCGCAAGGACAGGCGGATGCGCCTGACGTCGCCGGCGCCGAACGCCTGGGCGGCCAGCGGCGATACCGCAGCCATCAATCCAAGCCCGAAGGTGAAGCTGACGAAATAGACGGTGTGCGCAAGTGCCGCAGCGGCAACCGAATCTTCGCCGAGCCTGCCGATCAGCGCGAGATCGCTCGTGATCATCGCGATCTGCCCGAGCTGCGTCAGCATCATGGGCACGGCCAGCCGCAGCGTCTCGGCGAACTCCTGCGCGAGATGGCTTTGCACGCCGGCTTGCCGCGGCTGTTGTGGTTGGATGGTGTCGAGCATGGTGGCTGCAATAGCACAGCCGCGCGACCAAAACATGGCCCGCTTGTGCGAGGGGTGCGGGACTCTATCCGCTAGCTCGGTCCCGTAGGGTGGGCAAAGGCGCGCTTGCGCCGTGCCCACGACCTGTCAATGATTCGAGAGAAATCGTGGGCACGCTTCCGCCTTCGCTCTTCGAGCTACGGCGGACAAGTCGCTTTGCCCACCCTACGGTACTGTCGTCGGGGAGAGACCGCTCACCCCTTCCGTTCCGGCACGCGCCGGATCTTCGCCCCCAGCGCGTTCAGCCGTTCGTCGATGCGCTCGTAGCCGCGCTCGATCTGGTCGGCGTTGTTGATGGTGGAGGTGCCCTCGGCGCAGACGGCGGCGAGCAGCATCGCCATGCCGGCGCGGATGTCGGGCGAGCTCAGTGTCGCGCCGTGCAGCCGGCTGGGACCTGCGATGATCGCGCGATGCGGATCGCACAGCACGATGCGCGCGCCCATCCCGATCAGCTTGTCGACGAAGAACATCCGCGACTCGAACATCTTCTCGAACATCAGGATCACGCCTTCGCACTGCGTGGCGGTGACGATCGCGATCGACATCAGGTCGGCCGGGAAGGCCGGCCACGGCTGGTCCTCCAGCTTCGGCACGTGGCCGCCAAAGTCGTCCTGGATCTTCAGCGTCTGGTTGGAGGGCACGATCAGGTCGTCGCCCTCGACGCGGCAAACGATGCCGAGCCGCTCGAAACCCATGCGGATCGAGCGCAGATGCTCGACGCCGGCGCCCACGATGCGCAGCGGCGAGCGCGTCACGGCGGCGAGACCGATCAGCGAGCCGACCTCGATATGGTCCGGCTGAATCCGGTAGGTCGTTTCGCCCAGCGTCGCCGGTCCATGCACGATCATGGTGTTGGTGCCGATGCCCTCGATCCTGGCACCCAGCGCGACCAGGAAATTGGCGAGGTCCTGCACATGCGGCTCGGAGGCCACGTTGCGCAAATAGGTGACACCGTCGGCCGCGACTGCCGCGACCAGCGCATTCTCGGTCGCGGTGACGCTCGGCTCGTCCAGGAACACGTCGGCGCCGGTAAGCTTCGGCGCGCGGAATTCGAGCCGGTCGGTCGCGGTGACCTTGGCGCCGAGTTGCTCCAGCGCGAGCACATGGGTGTCGAGCCGGCGTCGGCCGATGACGTCGCCGCCGGGCGGCGGCAGCATCACCTCGCCGCAGCGTGCGAGCAGGGGCCCGGCGAGCAGGATCGAGGCGCGGATGCGGACGCAGAGCTCGGGATCGAGATCGGCGGCGCGAATGCTCTTGGCGTGGATATGAAGCGTGTTGCGGGCGGTCCATTCCGCGGACGCACCGACGGAGCGGACCAGCTCGACCAGCGTCTCGGTGTCGCGGATCCGCGGCACGTTCTCCAGCGTCACCGGATGCTCGGTGAGCAGGGCGGCCGCGATGATCGGCAACGCCGAATTCTTGTTGCCGGCCGGCTCGATCGAGCCCGAGAGCCGGTGACCGCCCTCGACGATGTATTGGATGGGCGCCACTTGGATCTCTCCGTCCTGTTGGGTTGGGGCGGGCTGCTTTGGAGGCGGAAACTATAGGGAATTGAGCGCGGTAGCAAATGTGCCGGGCGTGGTTCGGCGCTCGTCCGTCAGTCCCAGGGAGGCTGCCAAAGGTGCCCGTCAAAACAGTCCGATGATATTTCCCACCACATAGAGGATCGCGATCAGGATCAGTGCGCCGATCATGACGAAGGAGATTTCAATCGCAATGGCACCGGTGCCGAGCGTGGCGGCGACGGCGGCCAGGAGGCGCTCTTCCCGGAAGATCAGCGACAGGACCGAGAACAGGATGGCGAGCAGGCCGAGCGAGATTGCGGCGACCGATGCAATTTCGCTCCAGCTCCGCCCAGCCGATTTTTCGACCTTGGGCGCCTGATACTCCACGCCCTTCACGCGCGCGACGATGCGGTCCTTGATGCGATGACCGGTGTCGACGATGACCTGATCAGCCGGTGGCGGCGGATACACCATCGGCACGACCCAGTGCGGCAGCACGGCCGCAATGAAGGCCAGCATGCCGACGAGGCTCCCGATCACGCCAAGCCGGCGGGAGGGAATAGCTGACTTCGATGCAGGCGCACTCATGGCATCGCGTTTCCCGGCCGGAATTGGCCGATGGGTTCACGCCATTTCGTCGCGATCGCGGGTGGTGAGGTTCAGGGGCTCGGTCTCGGTGCACCTCTCCCCAGCGGGGAGAGGTCGGATTGCTTTGGCGCGCCGTTGCGCGCCTGAGCAATCCGGGTGAGGGGGCCGCGGCACCCAGCGAGACTAGAACCCCTCACCCGGATCGCATCTGTCGATGCGCTCCGACCTCTCCCTCCGGGAGAGGTGCTCTGCGCCCGGGGCTCGCACCGAGCGCTAAACGCGTAGGGTCCTCAGATATCGATCGTCGCGCTGAGCGAATGTTCCTGGATGAAGTCGCGGCGCGGTTCGACCACGTCGCCCATCAGCTTGGTGAAGATGTCGTCGGCCTCGTCGACCTCCTTGACCTTCACCTGCAGCAGCGAGCGCACGTCGGTGTCGAGCGTGGTTTCCCAGAGTTGCTCCGGGTTCATCTCGCCGAGGCCTTTGTAGCGCTGCAGCGAGATGCCCTTGCGGCCGGCTTCGGTCACCGCCTCGAACAGGTCGGACGGACCGTGCACCACATGCTCGCTGTCCTTGCGGCGCAGCTTGCCGGAGCGGGCGTAGACGTCCTGGAGTTTGGGCGCGTACTCGTCGAGCTTGCGGGCTTCGGCCGAGCCGAGCAGCGCATCGTCGATGATTGCCGCCTCCTTGACGCCGCGCACGGTGCGCTCGAACAGGAAGCCCTGGCCTTCGACGAATTGTCCGACCCAGCCGCGCTCGACCTCCTCGGCCTGGTTGTCCAGCCGGGTCGCGATGTACTGCGCGGCGGCCGCGGCGTTCTCGGGGTTGCCGTAGACCGACTTGTTCAGCACGCCGGTGATGGCGGCCTGCTCGACCACCTTCCGGTTATAGCGGCTGTGGAGGTTGCGCAGGATGCTGCGGACGACGCGGGCGTCGTCGACCAGCGCGCGCAGATCACGCCCGGTGCGGTCGCCGCCGGTGCCGGGAATGAAGACGCAATCGTCCAGACCCGCGTCGATCAGGTAATCTTCCAGCGCGCGTTCGTCCTTCAGATACTGCTCGGACTTGCCGCGGGAGACCTTATAGAGCGGCGGCTGGGCGATATAGAGATAGCCGCCATCGATGATGTCGCGCATCTGCCGGTAGAAGAAGGTCAGCAGCAGCGTGCGGATATGGGCGCCGTCGACGTCGGCGTCCGTCATCACGATGATCTTGTGATAGCGCAGTTTCTCGACCGAGAACTCGTCGCCGATGCTGGTGCCGAGCGCGGTGATCAGCGTGCCGATCTGCTCGCTGCCCAGCATCTTGTCGGGGCGGACGCGTTCGACGTTGAGGATCTTTCCGCGCAGCGGCAGCACCGCCTGGAATTCGCGGTTGCGGCCCTGCTTGGCGCTGCCGCCTGCCGAGTCACCCTCGACGATGAAGAGTTCGGACTTGGCCGGATCCTTTTCCTGACAGTCGGCGAGCTTGCCGGGCAGCGAGGAGACCGACAGCGGGCTCTTGCGCGTCAGCTCGCGCGCCTTTCGCGCGGCTTCGCGGGCAGCCGCAGCCTGGATCACCTTGCCGACGATCATCTTGGCTTCGGACGGGTGCTCCTCGAACCAGGCCTGGAGCGCCTCGTTGAGCACGTTCTCGACCACGGGGCGCACTTCCGAGGACACCAGCTTGTCCTTGGTCTGCGACGAAAACTTCGGGTCCGGCACCTTCACCGACAGCACGGCCGTCAAGCCTTCGCGGCAATCATCGCCGGTCAGCGCGATCTTTTCCTTCTTCGCATTGGCTTCGGCATAGCCGTTGACCTGGCGCGTCAGCGCGCCGCGGAAGCCGGCGAGATGGGTGCCGCCGTCACGCTGCGGGATGTTGTTGGTGAAGCACAGCACGTTCTCATGGTAGCTGTCGTTCCACCACAAGGCGGCCTCGACGCCGATGCCGTTGGCTTCGGCACGCACCATGATCGGCGTGGGCACCAGGGCTTTCTTGTTGCGGTCGAGATATTTGACGAACTCCTCGACGCCGCCGGAATAGTGCATCTCCTCGCGCTTCTCGACCGCGTGACGCATGTCGGAGAGCGCGATGTTGACGCCGGAATTGAGGAAGGCGAGCTCGCGCAGGCGATGCTCGAGTGTGGCGAAATCATATTCGACGTTCTTGAAGGTCTCGGTGGACGCCATGAACGTCACCTCGGTGCCGCGCCGGCCCGGCGCATCGCCGACGACCTTGAGCGGTGCGACCGCATCGCCATGGGCGAACTCGATGTAATGTTCCTTGTCGTCGCGCCAGATGCGCAAGCCGAGCTTGCTCGACAGCGCGTTGACGACGGAGACGCCGACGCCGTGCAGGCCGCCGGAGACCTTGTAGGAGTTCTGGTCGAACTTTCCGCCGGCGTGCAGCTGGGTCATGATGACCTCGGCCGCCGAAATGCCTTCGCCCTTGTGGATGTCGACGGGAATGCCGCGGCCGTCGTCGCGCACGGTGACGGAATTGTCGGCGTTGAGCACGACGTCGACGCGCGAGGCGTGTCCTGCCAGCGCTTCGTCGATCGCGTTGTCGACGACTTCGTACACCATGTGATGCAGGCCCGAGCCGTCATCGGTGTCGCCGATATACATGCCCGGACGCTTGCGAACGGCATCGAGCCCCTTGAGCACGCGGATCGATTCCGCCCCGTAATCGCTCGGATTTGAGGGCTCGTTTTCGGCAGGCGTCTGCCGAGCAGGTTCTGTCATGAGAGGCCTTCGAAATGTCGCCCGAATCAGCGGCGCAAAAGGCGCTGATTTGCAGGCTATTTGTGCCATGAAAGACCGCTTGCGCCTAGCGCAAAGTATCCTCCGGCAACCCTTTGAGCAGATAGGGTTTTTCAACGAGTTTTCAAGGCTTTTGAGGGCCGATTCCGGGCTCCTCGAAAAGCCCGATTCGAGGCCCTGTTTTTCACCCCCTGAAGGCGTGGATTTTGCGGGGTGCAGCGGCCTGTTCGGAAGGCGCCGTGGGGCTGCGGGACGGGCGTCCCGAGTTCAGTAAATCCGGTCCGACTTCCTGTCGCCGTCCTCCAAGCTGAGGCCCCAGGTCTCGCCGGCGGCCACGGTGATGCTATCGGTGCGGACCCGACGGCCCGAGACGAGCAGCGTGTAGGCATACGTGCCGGGCGGCAGATCGAGCATTTGTGGATGGTTGACGCCGCCCGCGATCTCGATGACCTGATCGTTGATCGCGAGCGAGGCCACATCAGGTACAAGATAGCCGAAGATCAGCCGCGCCCGTCCTGATGCGGGCAGGAAGTTGGCCTTGGCCGCGACCTCCGTGTTTCGCTGGACCAGGTCGATCGTGGTCTCGCCCTTGGCACGGTCGAGCGTCAGCGTGCCCGGTCCCTTCGGGGAAGCGAACACGAGCCGCGCGCGATCGGCGGCGACCGTCGCGCCCTCCGCCTTTTCCTGCCAGCCGCGCTTTCCGAGTTCCGCACGGTAGAAGGCCAAGACGTCGTTGAGCTCTGCGGGCACCTGGGCTTCGAGCTCGACCCGGAACGGGACTTCGATGCCGGACGCGTGCGAGGTGCTGAAGCTCGAGTGGCTGGCTCGCGTCGGCACGGGCATGTCGGCGTGGGAATCCGCTGCGGTCAGCGGCTCCTGCGAACAGCCTGCAAGAAGCGTGAGGCCGCACACCAGCAGCCACCACCGTGCCGGGACCTTCGTCCCGCGCCTGACCGTCGTCATGCTTGCTCTCCGCATCAAGGGTTGGGCGATCGGATCAATACATCTGCAACGGCAGGACTTCGCCGGTCGGCCCCACCATCAGGCCCCAGGCATCGCCCGCGGCGATGTCCAGGGTGTCGTTGCGGGCCGGGTGACCTGCCATTTTCAGCGAGTACTGGTATTTGCCCGGCGGCAGATCGAGCATCGGCCCCTTCGGCGATTGAGGGCCACCGGCGCCGGCCGCAACCTTGATGGTCTGCTTGTTGATCGTGAGCTGCGCGTCCTGGGCGCCCATGTTGCCGAACAGCAGCTTGGCCTGGCCGGGCTTGGGCATGATGTCCGCCTTTGTCGCGGCATCCGGGTTCTTCTGCACCAGATTGACCGATGTCTCGCCATTGGCGCGGCCGAGCTTTAACACGGCCGGTCCCTGAGCGGACGTGAAGGCGAGCTGGACGCGATCGGCGCCGACGGCCGCGCCGTCCGGCTTCTCCTGCCAGCCGAGCTTGGTCAGCTCGCTGCGATAGAACGCCAGCACGTCGCCGAGTGCGGCAGGTACGCTGGCCTCGAGCTCCCGGCGGAACGGCGCCTCAACTCCAGGCAGTTTCGCCGTGCCAAGTGAGGTCGATGTGCGCTGCTTCGGCACGGGCAGCGCAGAGTCCGGATCAGCTTCCAGCGGGGCGGACGCTTTGGCCTGGGCGACGGCAGGATCGTTGCCCGCCGGCCTGGCTTTGGACGCCGGATTGGCCGCAGCCATCTTGAGGCCCGAGCCGTCGGCACTGACATTCACCTTCGGACCCATCTGCATCACGGTCATCGAGATCGACTTGCCGCCCTTCGAAAACTCCATCACCGCCATGTTCGGCTGATTGATCACCGAGGGCTGCTCCTTCCAGCCTGCGGGCTTCAGCGAGGCCCGGTAGAAAGCCGTCAGCGCCTTGACGCTGGAGGCGGCATTGAATTCGAGCCGGCCGTCGTCGCCGTTGAACGTCACCTCCTGCGCGTTCTCGGGCAGCGGCACCGGCGTCTTGCTGTCGGCGAGCGCCTGCAGCGGCGCATCGGAGAGCGCGGCGGCCTGCACCTTGCGACGGGCTTCGTCGGCGGCGATGACCTGCTTTGCCATCGCCTCGGCGTCCTTCATGAACTTGTCGTCGGCATCCTTCTTGGCCTTGATCCGTGCCGCGATCGCCGTGTCCGTCAGCTGCGTGGCCAGGCTGACCATGGTGAAATCATATTTGCGGCCGAGCCGCAGCACGCCGGTCTCCTCCGCCGTGGAAACCTTGATCGCAACCTCGTCGCCGGGGGCGAGCGGCGCGTTGCCATCCTCGCGCCAGCCGCGTGCGGCGAGCTCGCGATGGTAGAAGGCGAGCACGGCAGGCAGATTAGCCATCACGGCGGCCGACATTTCGCGCTTGGCGGTGGTGGCGTTGCCCTTGCCCATGGACGTCTTGGTCGAGTCCGGTCGCGGAAAGCCTGCGGAATCGCCGTCGAGCTTGAGCTCGGCGGGCAGGGCGAAGACGGCCGTCCGGATCTCGACATTGGTCTTGCCGTCGTCGCGGCGTGTCATCGTCAGCATCACGGGCTTCTGCTTGTAGAAGCCGGTCACTTCGCTATCGGGATGCTCGTAGTAGACGCGCACGCCGTTCGGAACGGCATCGTCGAGGCCGGCATTGGTCCAGCGCGCGGCCGTTTCCGGCGTGAGTTTGCGCCAGCCGATTGCGGCCATCTCTCTGGTGTAGAAATCCAGCGTCGCCTCGAGCACGGTCGGCGCGATGCAGCCGAGATAGGGCCTGGTGCCATCGAACACGATGCCGAGCGCGCCGTCGGGGAACGGCACGTTTCCATAGATCCGGTCGGGCGTGTAGTACACCACGGACTGGTCGGGCCGGCCGAGAGCCTGCGTGAAATGGACGGACAGGCCTTGCCGGCCCTTCTTGAAATTCAGCGTGTCGCTCTTCTCCTCCAGCGGTCGCACATAGGGCACCCAGCCGTCCGCGCTGAGGAGTTTCTTCACGGCCGGCGCGGTCACGGTTTCCGGGGTCGGCATGCGATATTCGACGCGGTCGCGATTTTTGAGCGATGGATCTTCGACCGCGCCCTCGAGTTGCGGCAGGGTGTGAACGTCGACGTAACCATCATCGGCGCGCGCGGGCAGCGAAGCGCTCGCCATCAGCAGAAGGCCGCAGGCAAGCAGCCGCCAGCGTGCCGGGACCTGCGCCCCGCGCTTGATCGTCGACATCGTGAAAACTCCTGGGTTTTGCGCGGGCCTTGATCCATCGCGCAATTGCAGGCTGCGACACCGTCGACGCGGCCTCAGACGACTAGTCGCGGCGGGAACCCGTGAGGTTCAAATCGGCTCAATACAGCAGGAGCGGCGACCAGGCCTCGCCATCGCGCCCGACCGTGAGCTCCCAGGTATCGCCGGCGGCGAACTCAAGGACATGGGTGGTGGCCGGATGGCCCGGCACGCTCAGCTCGTAGGAATATTTGCCGGGCGGCAGATCCAGCGACACGGCGCGGGTGCCGGCGGCGCGCTTGATGGTCCGATCGTTGATCGTGAGCGCGGCGTCGGTCTCGCTGATATTGGAGAACACCAGCATCGCCTGGCCGGGCTCGGGCAGGACGTTGCCCTGGATCGCGACATCGCGGTTGCGCTGGACGAGATTGACGATGGTGCTGCTGTTCCTGCGGCCGAGCTCGAGCATTCCCGGCCCCAGCGGGGAGACGAAGGCGACACGGGCATGGTCGGCGGCGACCACGCGACCATCCGGCGTCTCCTGCCAGCCGCGCTTTCCGAGCTCGGTGCGATAGAAGGCGAGGACGTCGCTGAGCTCCGCGGGAATGGTGGCCTCCAGCGTGGTGCGGAGCGGCGCTTCAACGCCACGGATGATGGTGGTGTGGATCCCTCTGAAGCTGTACCGGGTTGGCGCGGGCAGGGTCGCCTCCGGATCCGGTGTCAGCGCAGGCGAGACCAGCGTCGCGAGATGCGGCATCCAGACGCCGGCAGTGGCCGCGAGCATGCAGCCTGCGAGGAGGGCGAGGCCGCACCCAAACGCTCGCCATCGTGCCGGAGCTTTCGCTCCGAGCCTTACCGTCCGCATGGTCACTCCTCAGGACATCGCGCGCTGTGAGATCGCCGCGATTGCAACGGCTGCGACACCGTCGGCGCGGCCTCAGGGAGCTAGTCGCGACGGGAAATGACCGGGTTCAACGACGGCTCTATCGCCGGGCGGAAACGCGTCCGCTCTCGACGTCAAAGACTTCGCCGCCCGCGCCGATCTCGGCAAACGCGGCCGGGTCCGCGCCGGTCAGCCACACCTGCGCGCCGAGCTTGCGCAGCTCGTCGAACAGCGCAGCGCGCCTGTTCGGATCGAGATGCGCGACCACCTCGTCGAGCAGCAGCAGCGGCACGATGCCGGTCATCTCGGCGACCAGCGTCGCATGCGCCAGCACGAGACCGATCAGGAGCGCCTTCTGCTCGCCGGTCGAGGCATCGCGCGCGGGCATGCTCTTCGGCGCATAGACCACCTGCAGATCGGTGAGATGAGGCCCGTCAGTGGTGCGGCCGGCAATGGCATCGCGCGGGCGGTTGTCACGCAGGATCTGGCGGTAGCGATCCTCGACCGAGGTCGCGGTCTCGGTCAGCAGCGCGTTCTCCATCCAGCCGTCGAGCGCGATCTGCGCCGAGGGAAATGCGGACTGCTGCGCGCGTGTGTTGAGCATGCCGGTGAGGCGCGCCGCGGTCTGGCCGCGCGTGGCGGCGACGGCGACCGCGAGCTCGGCGGTCTCGCGCTCGATCGCGTCGCACCAATGGTCGTCGTAATTGCGCGTCTCGAGCAGGCGGTTGCGCGAGCGCAGCGAACGTTCGAGCGCGTTGATGCGGCTGGAATGCTCGCTGTCGATCGCGAGCACCAGGCGATCGAAGAAGCGCCGCCGCTCGGAAGCCGCGCCCATGAACAGCCCGTCCATCGCCGGCGTCAGCCACACCATGCGGATGTGATCGCCGAAGGCGGCCGCGGAAGTCACCGGCTCGCGGTCGATGCGGCAGCGGCGGTTGACGGTGGCGTCCGCGCGCGGCGGCTCGATGCCGGTGCCGAGCGTGGCCAAGCCCAAAGCGCCCTCGACCTGCGCGGACACGGCCCAGGAGCCGTCGCCCTGGTTGTCGGCGACGTCCTCCAGCGTGGCGCGCCGCAAGCCGCGTCCGGGCGACAGGAACGAGATCGCCTCGATGCAATTGGTCTTGCCCGCCCCGTTCGGCCCGACCAGCGCCACCATGTCAGCCGCCGTCTCGAGCCCCGCCGCCCGATAGTTCCGAAAATGCGTCAGCGTCAGGCGGTGAATGCGGGAGGGGGTCATGCTGTCTTTGTCATCGCCGGGCCTCTGCGCCCGGCAAGGACGGATGTAGTCGATGCGGAGGGACGCCGGTAGCCCCTCACACCCGCATCGGCATCAGCACGTAGAGCGCGCTCTTGTCGTCCTTGTCCTGCACCAGGGTCGGCGAGCCGGGGTCGGCGAGCTTCAACGTCGCGACGTCGCCTTCGATCTGGGCGGCGATGTCGAGCAGGTAGCGGGAGTTGAAGCCGATATCGAGCGCGTCGGAGGCGTACTCGACCTCGATCTCTTCGGTGGCGCTGCCGGAATCCGGATTGGTCACCGACAGCACCAGCTTGCCCGGCGACAGCGACAGTTTTACCGCGCGGCCGCGTTCGCTCGAAATCGTCGAGACGCGGTCGACCGCGTTCTCAAAATCCTTCTTGTCGACGACGAGCTCCTTGTCGTTGCCTTGCGGAATGACGCGGCCGTAATCGGGGAAGGTGCCGTCGATCAGTTTCGAGGTGAGCACCACATTGCCGAGGGTGAAGCGGATCTTGGCCTGCGACAGCTCGATCGTGACCTCGGCCTCGTTGTCCTCGATCAGGCGCTGCACCTCGCCGACGGTCTTGCGCGGCACGATCACGCCGGGCATGCCCTCGGCGCCCTTGGGCTGGACCAGGTCGAGCTGGGCGAGGCGGTGGCCGTCGGTGGCGACGCCGCGCAGCGTCGCGGCCTTCGCCGTCCCGGCCGCATGCAGATAGATGCCGTTGAGGTAGTAGCGGGTCTCTTCGGTCGAGATCGCGAACTGGGTGCGGTCGATCAGCCGCTTGACGTCCTTGGCGGCGAGCGAGAACGAATGCGACAAATCGCCGGCGGCGAGATCCGGGAAATCGTTCTCGGGCAGGGTCTGCAGCGTGAAGCGCGAACGGCCGGCGCGGATCGCCAGCACGGCGCGGTCGCCGTCGGCTTCCAGCACGATCTGCGATCCGTCCGGCAGCTTGCGCACGATGTCGTAGAACATGTGCGCCGGCACGGTGGTGGAGCCGGCCGTGGCGGTTTCCGCCGGCAGCGTCTCGGTCACCTCGAGGTCGAGGTCGGTCGCCTTGAGCGACAATTTCGCGTTCTCGGCGCGCACCAGCACGTTGCCCAGGATCGGAATCGTGTTGCGGCGCTCGACCACGCGGTGGACATGGCCCAGCGACTTCAGGAGTTGCGCGCGTTCGACCGTAACCTTCATTGCACTACTCGCCCGATCCCCAAAAGATGGAAAAAGCCGGGCGGAGGAAAGTGCGCCGCGGCACCGAAGACCCCGGAAAGCCGGATCATCCAGCCGATATGACCAAAGCCGTCAGGGTCGCGCAAGGTGGCGCGGATGGACGGGGGATTCAAGGGATCGGGAGCCAGTTCCCCACGATTTACCCGCAGAAACGCGACCGCCGCCCGGGCGGGGCCGGGGCGGCGGGAGAATGGCAGGAGATCGCCTAGGCGTTTATTCCTGAAGCTGGCGCTTGAGCGACTCGACCTCCTCGGACAGCGCATTGTCCTTGGAAACCAGTGCCTCGATCTTGCGCACGGCATGCAGCACCGTGGTGTGGTCGCGGCCCCCGAAGCGCCGGCCGATCTCGGGCAGCGAGCGCAGGGTCAGCGTCTTGGCGAGGTACATCGCCACCTGGCGCGGACGCACCACATTGGCGGTCCGGCGCGACGACAGGAGGTCGGAGCGGCTGACATTATACTGCCGTGCCACCACGCGCTGGATGTCCTCGATCTTGATCCGCTTCGGCTCCTGCGGCCGGATCAGGTCGCGCACCTCGCGCTCGGCCATCTCCAGCGTCACCGGCTGGTTGTTGAGCTTCGAGTGCGCCAGCAGGCGGTTGATCGCGCCTTCGAGGTCGCGGCCGTTGTGGGTGATGGTGCGCGCCAGATAGTGCAGCACCTCTTCCGGCACGTCGAAGGTCGCATGATGGGCGCGGGCGGCTGCGACGCGCGACTTGAGAATGCCGTGGCGCAGCTCTTCGCCGAGCGAGGCCATCTCGACCACGAGACCGCCGGCCAGGCGCGAGCGGACGCGGTCATCCAGGCTTTCCAGATCGGACGGCGGACGGTCGGCCGCGATCACGACCTGACGGCCGGCATCGATCAGCGCATTCAGCGTGTGACAGAATTCGGCCTGCGTCGACTTGCCCTGCAGGAACTGCAGGTCGTCGATCACCAGCACGTCGATGCCGCGCAGCGCTTCCTTGAAGGCGAGCGCCGTCTGCGTCTTCAGCGCGGCGACGAAGCCGTACATGAATTTTTCCGCGGTGAGATACAGCACCTTGCGCTCGTTGCCGGAATTGCCGGCCCAGGTCACGGCCTGCAGGAGATGCGTCTTGCCCAGCCCAACGCCGGCATGGATGTAGAGCGGGTTGAACATCACCGGATCGCCGCGGCGACCTTCGGCGACCTGACGCGCGGCGGCATGCGCCAGCGTGTTGGAGCGGCCGACGACGAAGCTCGCAAAGGTCAGGCGCGGATCGAGCGGCGAGCCGCCGAGCGCATCATGATTGGCCGAGACCGGCGCAGTCGCGGTCGAGCGCAGCTCGGGTGCCGGTGCGCGGCGTGCTTCGACCGGCGCGGGCGCTTCCTTCGGCTGCACCACGGGGCGCACCGCGGAGCGAACGGTGAGATCGATGCGATGCACCTCCGGCATCTCGGCCTGCCAGCACGACAGCACGCGCTCGGCATAATGGGCCTGGATCCAGCTCTTCAGGAAGCGGGTCGGCACCGAGAGACGTACGCTCTCTTCCTGCACGCCTTCGAGATCCATGCGCGCAAACCAGCTGGTGTAGACGTCTTCGCCGACGTTCGAGCGCAGCCGGCTCTTCACGCGTGACCAGCGATCCTGTTCCGATGTCGTCAT